>NZ_MPOB01000001.1 GCF_002148795.1 Oceanibaculum nanhaiense
CAGGATACGACAGACAGCCAAACCTACAGGCCGCCGCCCACGCATCCCTTCTCAGAATATTAACTTGTCAATGAGCGTTTGCTTGAGGTTTCCCCCAGGCTTTCCCCACAACCGCCGGGCCGTTTCGTTGGCCCCGCACCGTGGCGAGGCCGGGGTTATAGGCGGCTGGTTCCGACCTGTCAAACGGTTTATTGCAGATTTTTTCCGATCGTTTCGTTACGCCCGGAAAACCCCCCTTATAGAAAGACTTCAGCCTCGTGCACGGCCTGACATTACCTACCGGGCCTTTCCCGGATAGTGAAACAGGTCGCCCTTCCCGCCGGAACTGCCGGTGGGGGGGAACGGCCCTTGGGGGAACTGCCCTTGGGGGGAACTGTTCACGGGTACCTGTTCGTGGGTACCTGTTCGTGGGTACTGGCGGGGATGCTGCGGCAGACCCCTCACGCATCGCTCCATCTATCACGAGGAAGCCCTTGTTTCATAAGGATAGCCCGTTGACTTCCCGTGCTGAAACCCGCATCGTTGTGCCTGATTCCATACAAACGGTGGGGGATGGCGGCCAGCAGGGCCGGCATCGCAACGGCTAAAGCGAAAGATGGGGGGCACGCATGCGGGCCGATGGCATGGCATGAGGGGACGGATTCTGGCCGTGATCGCGACGGCGGCGGTGCTCGGGATCGGCTATTTCGCGCAGGATCTGGCCGCGCGCGATGCGCAGCCGTCCCCGCGCGACGCGTATCCGGTCACGCAGCGGCCGCAGGTCGCAGCCACGCCGAGCTTCCCCGCAGCCGCCCAGGTGGGCACCCAGGCAGCCACCCCGGCTGAGCGCACCGCTTCGCGCGGTTCCAGCGCCGAGCAGGCGCGCGACTGGACCTGGCTCAGCCGCTGGTTCGGCGACGGTGACAATGCCAGTCGGCCGGGCGGTTTCGCCGAGCGTGAGCTTGACCCCAGCACCTATGCCCATCTCGCCTCCACCCGCCTGCCCGAGGGTGTGGTCGCCGCGCTACAGCGCGCGCCCACCGAACAGGTGGTGACGGTAAAGCGCGGCGACACGCTGATGAAGCTGCTGGTCGATGCTGGCATCGAGCGCGGCGAGGCGCATCAGGCGATTGAGGGGCTGAGCAGCGTCTACGATCCGCGCCAGCTACGCCCCGGCCAGGACATCACCCTGACCTTCCTGCCGCCGGCCAGCCTGAAGCTGCCGCTGGAGATCGAGATCGAGCGCAAGAGCGCGCTGCTCGGCCTCGCGCTGCAGCCCGATGTGGCGCGCGAGGTGCAGGTGCGCCGCGACGGCAATGGCGGTTTCGCCGCCGAACAGATCGAATTCCCGCTTCAGACGGTGACCGTGCTGCGCGGCGGACGCATCAATTCCAGCCTGTACGAGACCGCCATCGATGCCGGCATCCCGATCGCCGCACTGTGGGAAATGGTGCGGGCCTTCAGCTTCGATGTCGATTTCCAGCGCGACATCCAGCCCGGCGACCGCTTCGACATATTGTTCGAGGAGCTGCGCAACGAGGCGGGCGACGTGGTGAACACCGGCGCCGTGCACTATGCCAGCATGACGCTGTCCGGGAAGACCATGCCGATCTACCGCTTCGAGCCGCGGCCCGGCGAGTTCGACTTCTACGATCCGCGCGGCGAATCGGTGCGCAAGGCCCTGCTGCGCACGCCGATCGACGGTGCCCGCCTGTCCTCCGGCTACGGCATGCGCCGACACCCGGTCCTCGGCTATGGCAAAATGCATCGCGGCATCGATTTCGCCGCCCCCACCGGCACGCCGATCATGGCGGCCGGCAGCGGCACAGTCGCCAAGGCGCAATGGTTCGGCGCCTACGGCCGCTATGTCAGCATCCGCCACAACAGCGAATTCTCCACCGCCTATGCGCATATGAGCCGCATCGCCCCGGGCATCAAGCCGGGCGGACGGGTGCAGCAGGGCCAGGTGATCGGCTATGTCGGCACCACCGGCCGCTCGACCGGACCGCATCTGCATTACGAAGTGCTGAAGGGCGGCGGCCAGGTGAATCCGATGAATGTGAAATTCCCGGCCGGCGAGAAGCTGGAGGGAAAGGATTTCGCCCGCTTCCAGAAGGAACGGCAGGGTGTGGAGCGGCAGATCGCCGACCTCCGGCGCGAGATGCAGGTGGCGTCGCGCCCCGGATCCGCCTCTGGTTCGGCAAAAGCGGCCTGCCGCGAGGAAAAGCCCGACATCTGCTGAGCCGGAAATCTCCAGAACAAGAAACCAGCGACGAGGAAACGGGCATGTATCTTCTCTATGGCGGTCCCGGCAATGCCAATCTGGCGCCGCACGCGGCGCTGCAGGAAGCCGGGCTGGCCGAGGGGACGGACTACCGCTTCGTGAAGCTGGACCTGAAGGCCGGCGACAACCGCAAGCCCGACTATCTGAAGCTGAACCCGCATGGCGTGGTGCCGGCACTGGTGATCGAGCAGCCGGGCAGCAGCCGGGTGATCTGCGAATCGGCGGCGATCCTGATGCACATCGCCGATCTTTTCCCGCAAGCCGGCCTGGCACCCGCGCCGGGCAGCGCCGAACGCGCCGCGTACTATCAATGGATCACCTACCTGACCAACACGGTGCAGGCGCGCTTCATGAATTTCTACCATGCCGATTATTTCATCGATGGCGAAGCCGGGCAGGCGGCGGTGAAGGCGAAGGCCGACACCGCGCTGAAGGAGCATTTCGCCTATATCGACGGCAAGCTGTCGGCCGCCGGCCCCTACCTGCTGGGCGAGGCGTTCAGCGCCGCCGATCTGTACCTGTTCATGCTGACGCGCTGGGGCCGCAACCTCTCCCGTCCGGCGCGCGACTTCCCGCAAGTGGGCAAGCATTTCGAGCGCGTGCTGGCCCGCGCCGCCGTGCGCCGCACGCTGGCCATCGAAGGCATCAGCTAGGGCTTCAGCGCCAGCCGTTCCAGCACGGCGGTGGCGCGGTCGCGCTCCTCCATATTGCCGACAATCCGGCGGATCAACGCCTCGGCCTCACACTGGAAAAGCTCGCGGGCGATGCGGGCGATCATCGTGCGCCCGTCCATGGCGGCAAAGCGCCGCCCCTCCGCCCGCACATTTGTGAAGGCGACCGGCACACCGTCCGGCGCCAGCGCCCCGGTGAGCGCCAGATAGGCCGGCGCGTCGGACAGACCGCCGGAGAGATCGCAGGCCACACAGCCGGGCAAAGGCAGCAGCCGGTAGCGCGGCGTCGCCGCCGCCAACCCCTCCGAACGGTCCATGATCGCGCGCTGCGCCTCGGTCAGCCACGTGACATGCACCCGCACCCGCGTCCCGGGCGAGGGGTGCAGCGTCGCCGGTAGCGCGCCATAGAGTGCGAACTGCGCCGAGAACACCACGTCATAGCCGGTGAGCCAGACCGGCGTGACCGGCAGCTCGCCATCGGCACCCTGGCCCTCGCGGCCGAACTTGCGCAGCAGCTGCGCCGGCGCGCGGTTGGAGCCATGCGCCAGCACCGGCGCGCGGCCGGCAAGATCGTAGCCATCGGGCAGCGGCACGGCCTCGCCGGCGCGGAACAGATAGGCGCCGTCCGGTGCCGCATAGGGATAATCGAAGGCGCGGGCGAGAAGCTCCGCCTCATCCGGCGCGCCCAGAACCACACTCATGAGAAAAGCCTACAGCCGCTCAATGCGGAAGCGGGCGTTACAATCATCCACCGTGGACCAGGCCTTTTCCTGCCAGGCCTTCTTGGCCTGCTCATAGGCGTCGAACGGGCCGTGCCGCTCCTCCGGCCCGCCATTTGCCATCTGGGTGAAGCTGGTGTCGGTATAGATGCCTCCGACCACCCAATAGGCGCGGCCATCCTCCTCGATGATGCGGAAGCGCATATGGGCGTCATCCACATTGGCCCAGGTGCGGTTGGCCCATTCCTTCTTCGCCAGTTCGTAATTGTCGAACGGGCCGAAGCGCTGCTCCTCGCCGCGCGCCAGCTCGTTGAAGGAGGTGTCCTTGTACTCGCCGCCGACCACCCAGTATTTCGCCATGGCAGGCTCTCCTGATTTTCGCGGAAAGATGGCGCGTTTGTAGCGAAAATGCCGCGCTGCGGCAAGGGAGGGGTGGTTTCTGCCAGGCGGCATGCGATTGAAGAGACCCGAGGCCATTTGGGCGGACGGTTGCTTTTCGTAAAAACCCAACATCAGAACAGGACAGATTCAATAAAGTTACCCAAAAACTGGCCCCAATCATTCGGTTATTTTTTTGATTTTATCAAATAATCAAGAAACCGAACCAGGGTATTTTCCTTACTTTCGTTTCTTCAGAAAACACAGGCGCCGAAATCTTGATCCACCCGTGACACGGGGCCATATATACATTCTGCTGAATCAGAAAAGGCTGGCCTCCCGGTCACATTGCCGCCGGCCTGTCCATAGGGAGCCACACGATGAGCACCCGTACCACTCAGACCATCGTCCATTTTTCTTCTGCCTTCCAGCTGCCCGACTTCGAGGCGTCGCAGCCGGCCGGCGACTACCGTGTCGATCATGATGAGGAAGCGATCGAGGGCGTCTCCTATACGGCCTGGCGCCGTACCGGTGCCTTCATCCACCTGCCGGCAATCGGGGTCCAGGGGCCGAAGCACCAGATGGTCCCGATCGACACAGCCGATCTCGAGGCCGCCCTGCGATGGGACACCGCCCAGCCGCAAGCCGCGCTGATGCCGGAAACCGGCCCGGCAGCGGCGCGAATGCCCTGAACGCGTAGCGAGAACGCAGAACCGACACGTCCCCTTTCAAAAAGGATATCAAGCCATGGCCAAAGCACAAAAGCGCAGCAATCGCGAAGCCAAGAAGCCCAAGCAGGCAAAGGCCGCGCCGAAGCCTGAGGGTACATTCGCCAATCAGATAAAGCCCGACAACAACACCAGCGGCCCCGGCAAGCGCAAGAACTGAACGCTTCTTGCCCTGCCCCGAAGCCAAGACGATCAGCCAGGAGGCTCTTCAGCATGAATACCGGCACCAGGACCAATGGCAAGCAACCGGCCAAAACCGCGGTGGCGGTCTGGGAAAATGAAGGTGGCGCCCCCGCCAATGCGGGGGCCAATGCGGGAGGATGGGACTTGACCGGTCTCACGCGGGCGACGGCAAGCGACCGGATGCTGCCGCTGCATCGCTTCACGCCGCCGCCCCGGATGGAGCAGGCGGGCGGACGGTGACGATCTCCTTCCCTAATCCCAGCCGCAGCTTCGACGTCAACCGCAACGGCGTGCGCTTCGTCGGCCATGACGGCGTGTTCGAGATTCCGTTCATCGTCATGGCCAGCGCACTCACCCGGGCCCTTACCGGGCCGAGCCAGGATTCTGAAGAGGCGGTGGCGGGAGAAACCGAATATCTCGCGGGTTTCGACGCCTTGCGCGATGCGATCCAGAATGCCGCGCGTGCCGCCTATTCCAGATCAAACGCCCGCCGGACCCTGCACACCCTGACCGGGGCCGATGTCGCCAGGGCGTAGCCGCAAGGCCGATTCGCCAGGGCGACGCGATCAGCCTGACCTGCCCACACCCTTGACGCCGCCTCCCCCCTGCACCATCCATATCTCCGCACATCCTGCGGAGTGACCCCATGCCCTATGCCAGCCTGCGTGACTTCATCGACCGTCTGGAATCCAGCGGGCGGCTGGTGCGCGTCACCGCGCCGGTCTCCACCCATCTGGAGATGACGGAGATCCAGACCCGGCTGCTGGCCGAGAAGGGGCCGGCGGTGATTTTCGAGAATCCGGTAGGGCCGGACGGAAAACCCTACGGCATGCCGGTGCTGGTCAATCTGTTCGGCACGGTGGAGCGGGTGGCCTGGGGGATGGACCGCGAGCCGCATCAGCTGCGCGAGGTCGGCGAGACCCTGGCCTTCCTGCGCCAGCCGGAGCCACCGGGCGGCTTTCGCGAGGCGATGGAGATGCTGCCGTTGCTGAAGACCGTCATGGCGATGAAGCCGAAGACGGTGTCTCGCGCGCCCTGCCAGGAGGTGGTGCTGCAGGGCGAGGATATCGATCTCTCGAAACTGCCGATCCAGGGCTGCTGGCCGGGCGAGCCCGCACCGCTGATCACCTGGCCGCTGGTCGTCACCAAAGGACCGTCGGGCAAGCGCGAGGATGCCTTCAACCTCGGCATCTACCGCATGCAGGTGACGGGCAAGAACACCACGCTGATGCGCTGGCTGAAGCATCGCGGCGGGGCGCAGCATCACCAGCGCTGGAAGAATGCCAAGTCGGAGCCGCTGCCCGCCGCCATTGTGCTGGGCGCCGATCCCGGCACCATCCTGGCCGCCGTCACGCCGGTGCCGGACACGCTTTCGGAATACCAGTTCGCCGGGCTGCTGCGCGGCAAGAAGGTCGAGCTGGTCGATTGCAAGACCGTGCCGCTGAAAGTACCGGCCGAGGCCGAGATCATCATCGAGGGCCATGTCTCGCTGGATGAGTATGGCGATGAAGGGCCGTATGGCGACCATACCGGCTATTACAATTCGGTGGAGCAATTCCCGGTCTTCACCGTGTCCTGCATCACCATGCGGAAAAAGCCGATCTACCTCTCCACCTTCACCGGGCGGCCGCCGGACGAGCCCTCGGTGCTGGGCGAGGCGCTGAACGAGGTGTTCATTCCGCTGTTCCAGCAGCAATTCCCGGAGATCGTGGATTTCTGGCTGCCGCCAGAGGGCTGTTCCTACCGCATCGCCGTGGTGTCGATGAAGAAGGCCTATCCCGGCCATGCCAAGCGGGTGTTGCTGGGTGTGTGGTCCTACCTCCGGCAGTTCATGTACACGAAATGGGTCATCGTGGTGGATGACGATATCGACGCGCGCGACTGGAAGGATGTGATGTGGGCGCTCTCCACCCGCATGGACCCGGCGCGCGATATTACCGTCATCGAGAACACGCCGATCGACTATCTGGATTTCGCCAGCCCGGAAAGCGGGCTGGGCAGCAAGATCGGCCTCGACGCCACCAACAAATGGCCGCCCGAGACCAAGCGCGAATGGGGCGAGAAGCTGTATATGGAAAAGCAGGTGGTAGAAAAAGTGACGGAACGCTGGGCCGAGCTTGGCCTGCCCGGCACCGGCAAACCGATCTGGAAGTGAGCGCCCGATGACCGACATCAGTTTCCGCGATGCCACCCGCGCCGATGTGCCGGAAATCGTGCGCATGCTGGCCGATGATGCGCTGGGCGGCCAGCGCGAGCGCTATGAAGACCCGTTGCCAGCGGCCTATTACGATGCCTTCGCGGCGCTGACCGCACAGGCCGGCAACCGTATCGTGCTAGCGGAGATGGCGGGCCGGGTGGTCGGTTGCGCGCAGCTGGTCTTTCTGCCCGGCCTGTCGCTGGTCGGCATGAAACGCGCACAGATCGAGGGTGTGCGCGTCGATTCCTCGACACGCGGCCACGGCATCGGCGAGAAGCTGGTGCGCCACTGTCTCGTGCTAGCAAAACAGGAAGGCTGCGGGGTTATGCAGCTGACCACGGATAAGAGCCGCGCCGACGCCCATCGCTTCTACGAGCGGCTGGGCTTCGTCGGCAGCCATCTCGGCATGAAGCTGAAACTCTAGGCTCCAGCGACCGGAGGACGTCATGATCGTCGATCCCACATTGCTTGGCGTGTTCGTGCTGGCCTGCCTGGCGCTCACCCTCACGCCCGGGCCGGACATGATGTATGTGATGTCGCGCAGCATCGGTCAGGGCCGGGCGGCCGGGCTGCTCTCCGTGCTCGGGGTGATCGCCGGCTCGTCTGTGCATGCGCTGGCGGCCGGTCTGGGGCTGTCGAAGATTTTCGAATGGTCGCCGCTGGCCTATGACATCCTGCGCTATGCCGGGGCGGCCTATCTGGCCTGGCTCGCCTGGCGCGCCTTCACCGGCGGGGATGCCTATTTCGGCGTTTCGGCCAGGGCGCCGGCACAGTGGCGCACGATCTTCAGCCAGGCGATGCTGAGCAATCTTTTGAATCCGAAGGTGGCGCTGTTCTATCTCTCCTTCCTGCCGCAATTCATCCGGCCCGAGGCCGGCTCGGTCGCGGTGCAGATCTTCGTGCTGGCGCTGGTGCTGAACCTGGTGACGCTGGTGGTGAAGGGGCTGGTTGCGCTGTTCGCCGGCGGAATGGGCGACTGGCTGGCGGCACGGCCGCGCTTCCGGCGCTGGCAGCGCTGGTTCATGGGCTCGGTGATGGCGGCGCTGGCAATCCGGATACTCATCCCCGAGAAGCGCTAGGAAAAAGCCACAGGTTGCGGCGGCGCGCGTCCCGGCCTATCTGTTTGGGGCATATCTTCCTGCCCCGTGACCCAATCGAGACAGCATGCCCGACAGCAACACCGACTCGCTCTCCATCCTGTCCGACCTGATCGCCCAGGCGAAGAAGGCCGGCGCCGATGCCGCCGACGCCGTGCTGGTGGAGGGCGATTCGCTGTCGCATGGCCAGCGACTCGGCAAGCTGGAAAAGATCGAGCGCGCCGAGGGCAAGGATCTCGGCCTGCGCGTCTTCGTCGGCCAGCGCTCCGCCACGGTCTCCTCCACCGACTTCAAGAAGGACGCGCTGCGCGAAGCTGTCGAACGCGCCATCGCCATGGCGAAGCTGGCGCCGGAAGACAAATATGCCGGCATCGCCGAAGCGGGCCAGCTGGCGACAAGCTGGCCGGAGATCGACATGCTGGACCCCGCCGAGCCGACGCCGGAACAGCTGGCCGAACGTGCCGGCGCCATGGAAGAGGCAGCGCTTGCCGTCGCCGGCGTCAGCAATTCGGAAGGGGCCGAGGCAAGCTGGGGCCGGGCGACCGTCAGCCTGGTGACCTCCGCCGGTTTCGCCGGGCGCTATGCACGCTCCAGCCAGGGCGTCAGCGTTTCGGTCATCGCCGCGCGCGATGGCGAGATGGAGACCGATTACGATTATACCTCGGCGGTCTATGCCGCCGATCTGGAAGACCCGGCCCTGGTCGGCCGCCGCGCTGGCGAACGCACGGTGCGCAAGCTGGGACCGCGCAAGGCGAAGACCGCGCAGGTGCCGATCCTTTTCGAACCGCGTATGGCGCGCAGCCTGATCGGCCATTTGCTGGGTGCGATCACCGGCCCGTCAGTGGCACGCGGCACCAGCTTCCTGAAGGACCGGCTGGGCCAGCGCATCTTCGCGCCGGGCATCGCCATCATCGACGATCCGCACCGCACGCGCGGCATGCGCTCCAAGCCGTTCGACGGCGAGGGGCTGGCCAATGGCCGCACCGATATCATCCAGGATGGCGTGCTGACCACCTGGCTGCTCGACCTCGCCAGCGCCCGCCAGCTCGGCCTGTCCTCCACCGGCCATGCCGGGCGCGGCACCGGCGGACCGCCCTCGCCGACCAGCAGCAACACACATCTGGCGGCCGGCACGATGACGCCGCAGCAGTTGATGGCGGATATCGAGCAGGGTTTCTACGTGACCGAGATGATGGGCCACGGCGCCAACATGGTCACTGGCGACTACAGCCGGGGCGCTGCCGGCTACTGGATCGAGAAGGGCGAGATCGCCTATCCGGTCAGCGAGATCACCATCGCCGGCAATCTGAAGGACATGTTCCTGAGGCTGACGCCGGCCGACGATCTGGTATTCAAGGGCTCGACCGATGCGCCGACCGTGCGCATCGACGGCATGACCGTAGCGGGCAGCTGACCCTTCACGTCGAAAGAAACCGCCGTTCCTCGCCTGCCAGCACCAGGCAGGTGAGGCGGCCGGTCATGAAGGCGCCGGTGTCGATGCCGATGCGGTTCGCGCGTTCCTCCGGCGTCCAGGCAACGGTATGGCCATGCACCACTACAGCACCGTGATCGGCCTCTGACGAGAGGAACAGGTCGCGCACCCAGAGCAGCGTCTCCGCCGTCTGCTCCGCAAGTGCCACGCCGGGGCGGATGCCGGCATGCACGAACAGATAGCCGCCCTCGACGTGGTGCAGGCGCAGCCCCTCGTAGAAGCGCCGGTGCGCCGCCGGCAGTGCCTCGGCCAGCAGCCGGCTCATCCGCTGCCAGCCATCCGCCAGCCCGAGATAGCGTGACGGTTCGATGCCGTAGGAACGCAGGGTGGCATCGCCGCCATTGCCGATCCACAGCCGCGCGACATCCTCCGGTTCTTCCAGGAAGCGCAGCAGCAACTCCTCGTGATTGCCCTTCAGCGTGACCAGTTCCGCACCCGGCAGCGGGTCTTCCAGCAACATATCGATCACGTGCCGCGACCAGTCGCCGCGATCCACATAATCGCCCAGCGTAACCAGCACCGTGCGGCGTTCCGGCGCGCGCGCCGCATCCTTGCGGATTGTCTCCAGCAGATCGGACAGCAGATCGGCCCGTCCGTGAATGTCGCCGATGGCATAGACCCGCGTATCCTCAGGAACCGTGGCCGGCACCGGGAGGGCGTCGCGGGCGGTCATGGCTCAATCGGCGCCGGCCGTCAGCCGGCGGGGGGCGGCACCGCGTTCCAGCCGAACATGGCCGGAGGCGAAGGGGACGCTTGCCGTGTCCGCGATCCGCTTCGGATCGGCGCGGTTCAGCACCGTGCCGGCCAGCGCCGCGCCGGCGCCTTCCAGGCTGGCGAGACCGGCAAGGGCCGCCGCTCGTTTCGTCTTGCCGGCAGCCACCACATGGACCGTCTGGTCGGCATGGCGCGCCAGCAGCAGCGCATCGGCGGCCGGCAGCACGGCGGAACTGTCGATCACCACCAGATCGAAGCCGCTGGAGGCCGCCGCCATCAGGTCCCGCGCGACCGGGCGGGCAAGCAGGGCCGACGGGTCTTCCAGCCGGGCTCCGGCCGGGATGACATACAGCCCGTGGGCGAGATGAAACTCCGTGACCTCGGCAAGATCGGCCTCACCGCCCAGATAGTCGGACAGGCCGCGCGCATTCGGCACGCCCAGCGCCTCATGCAGGCCCGGATCGCGCAGATCGGCATCGATCAGCAGCACCCGCGCGCCGCCCTTGGCGGCCAGGGTCGCGAGGCCCAGCGCTACAGCGCTCTTACCCTCGCCCGGCAGGGAGGAGGTGACCAGCACGCTGCGCCCGGCCGTGATGTTCTGCGCCTCGCCGGCCAGCGCCAGCGTGGTGCGCAGGCGGCGCAGCGCCTCGGCATAAGGATCGTCCGCCTGTTCCAGCGCCAGTTCGTGCGGCGCCTGCCCGGCCAGCTGCCGCTTGCGCAGCGCCGGCAGCACCGCCAGCACCGGCAGGCCGGTTTCCGCCTCCAGCGCCTCCGCCCGGTCGAAATACCCGCCGCGACGGCCGGCAAGCCCGGCAGCCAGCAGCCCGGCGGCCAAAGCCACCGCTGCCGCCAGCAGCCAGCTGCCCCAGCCCGTCGCCGGTTCCGCCTGGCGTGGCAGGGTGGCGGCCGACACCAGTCGCGCATCGAAGCCCTGCTGGGCGCGCTGCGTCAGTTCGCTTTCATTGGCCCGGGTCAGCACCGCCTCATAGAGCTGGGTACGGGTGCGCAACTCCTCCTCCAGGGCACGGATGGCCGCTTCCGCCTCATTCTGGCCTTCGACCAGCGCGGTCAGCCGCTCGACCTCAAGCTGCAGCGCGCGCTCACGCACGTGCGCCACCTCGGCCTCATTCTCCAGGCTGGCAACCACCTTGCGCACTTCCTGCGCGATGGTGCCGCGCAGTTCTTCCAGCTCCGCCTGCGCCTCCCTGAAGCGCGGATGCTCCTCGCGGTACTGGGTGCGCAGCTCGGCAATGCGGCGCTGGATCACCGCTTCCTGCAGGCGCAATTCGCGCACCAGCTCGGTGTTCAGCACGATGGTCGCACTGTCGATGGCGCCGGGCCGGTCGAGCAGGCGGCGCACCTGCTGGGCGCGGGCCTCCGCCTCGGTGCGCTGTGCCACGGCAGCGACCAGCTGGGTGCTGACCTGGCCAAGCTGGTCGCGTTGCAGAGAGCCATCGCCAACCTCGACCACGCCGGAGCGGCGGCGATATTCCTCAAGATTTCGGGCGCTTTCCAGCACGTCGGCACGCAGGGAGTCCAGTTTCTGGCTGAGCCAGCGCCCGGCCCGTTCGGCGGCGCTGTCGCGGCGGGTCAACCGGCCGTCGAGATAGAGCTGCGCCGTCAGATTCGCTGCACGCGCCGCCAGCGCCGGATCGGCAGCGGTGAAGCCCACCGTCAGTAGCCGGGCGCCATCGGCCGGCGTGACGTTCAGCCGGTCGAGATAGGCGTCGGTCGCACGGTCCTGCGGATCGGAGGAATCGGTCGTGGACGCTGCCGGGTCCATCAGCCCGGCCAGGGCCTGACGCACCACCGCGATCGCCTGGTCGGCCCATCGCAGCGGCAAGGCGCGCCCGCCCTCCAGAAGTGCCGGATTATTGGCCAGCCCCAGCTCCTGCACGGCCTGGCCGGCAAGCGCGCGGGAGCGCAGCAGCCCCGCCTCGGTCAGCAGGACGGTGCGGTCGACACTGCCCGCGCCGCTCTGCGTACCGTCACGCGGCTCCAGCACCAGCACCGCCTCGGCACGATAGCGCGCCGGCTGGGTCAGGATAAAGCCGGCCGCCAGCGCGAACACCGCCAGCGTCACGCCGATCAGCAGCCCCTTGCGCCGGCCGATTGCCGCGGCAAAACCAGCTTGCGCGGGCGCCGGCCCGGCCCGGCCCATGCCATTCGAAACAACTGCCGATGAGACAGGCCGCGCCCTGTAGGGGGTCAGTTCCGTCATGCCCGCTTTCCCCCTTCTCTCGTGTCTAACGCGCCGGCCGGCTGATTTCGATGACATCGCCGGGCAGCACCGTCGTGTCCGGACGCCCGGCAATCTCCCGCCGGCCTTCGGCACCGTCGCGCAGGATCGTCACCGCCCGAACGGGATCGTCTCCCCGATAGCCGCCGGCCAGCGCCACGGCGCGGCGCACGTCGAGCGCCTGCAGATAGCCATAGCGGCCCGGCCTCTCGACACTGCCCAGAACGAAGACAGGCCGGTAGCGCACGACCTCCACGGCCACTTTCGGATCGACCAGATAGCGGGCATCAAGGGTCCCGGCGATGGCGGTGCGCAGATCGCCCGCGGTGCTTCCGGCGGCCTGCACGGCCCCCAGCAGCGGCATGACGATGCGCCCTTCGGCGTCCAGCTCGGCCTCGGTCGTCAGGTCGGGCTGGCCCCAGACGGTCACCCGCACGCGATCACCCGGCGCCAGTGTATAATCGGCGAGGCTGGCCACAGGCTCAGGCACAGCTTCCGGGGCGTTTTCCGGCGCGGCGGCACAGCCCGCCAGAACCGCCATGAGCAGGGGCGCCACCGCCCACGCCCTCATCGCGGCCGCAGCGCTTTCGAATATGTTGCGTTTCATCGGACGCCCACCCCAACCAATGCCCGGAATGACGGCATCATATCGCATTCGGCCGGTCAAGATGGAGGTTTGATGCGAAACCGGATCGCCGCATCGACTATCCATCTGGAATCCACGGCAGAATGACAGAATTGTGATGCCCGGAATGCGCATTTTATCTGGATATAGATAAAATTATATGTAATTATGTTGCCTTTCATTCTTCGCGGAATGCAAGAGAAACACTGATTTAATGATCGAACTTTGATAAAAGAGCTGCATATCGATAGAAGTTCCACCGCGAACCGTCGCGCAAGGGACCCGGTTCGAACCGGCCATGCCAAATCGCCGTCTTGCGATGGTGTGGACGGTACCCAAAAGAAAAATGCGCACATCAGAATGGCGCACCTACAGAGTGGCGCACCGGCGCCTAACGGCAAATACGATCCGCAAATCGGGGAGCGGTAAATGGCTATTTTGACGCAAGCAGCACAGGGCGGGCAGACCACCCGAGGTCCCAGCCAGGAATATATGCTGCTGGACTATCTGCAGCGCCTGAGCCGCAACAATCTGGAAGACCGCACGGCCGTGCATCTGCACCTGTCGCGTCTGCGGGCGAACAACCGGCGCGACCATCACATCCGCATCGCCGCCGCGACCTTCGAGGGCATCGTCCAGAATTACGAGGGCCAGACCTTCATCCTGTCGAATTCCGACATCTTCTTCATCTGCAAGGGCGCCACGCTGCAGGACATCGACACCGCCGTCATGAAGGTGCGGTTCCTGTTCAGCGAGGACCCGCTGGCCCAGGGCGACGAGGAAGAGGACATCCACAAATTCTGCACCTGGTACAATATGGAGAGCCAGTACGATGACGTGCTGGAAGTCTCCAAGAAAATGCACCGGGAGCGCGAGCGCCAGGCCCGCCTGACCGCCACCGCCGACCCCAAGGCCGCCGCCAAGCGCAGCGGCCGCCGGCCAATCGAGCCGGAGCAGCTGGGCAAGCTGGAGCAGTTCCTGGCGCGCGCCGACATGTCGAACCTGATGCGCCGGCAGTCGATCTGCGCGATCACGCCAGGCATGCCGCCGCAGCCGGTGTTCCAGGAACTCTACATCTCGATCCCCGACCTGCAGAACACGATGCTGCCGGAATATGATATCGGCGCCAATCCGTGGCTGTTCCAGCATCTGACGCAGACGTTGGACAGCCGCATGCTGTCGCTGCTGATGCGCAACGACGACAGCTCGATCGCCAGCTCCTTCTCGATCAACATGAATGTTTCGACGGTGCTGTCGCCGCAGTTCCTGAATTTCGATTCCAGCCTGAAAGCCGTGGCGCGCGGCACCGTGGTGGTGGAATTCCAGAAGATCGATATTTTCGGCGATATGGGCGCCTATGTCTTCGCCCGCGACTTCCTGCGCGAGCGCGGCTACCGCATCTGCCTGGACGGGCTGAACCATCTGACCATCCAGTTCATCGACCGCGAGCGGCTGGGCCTCGATCTGCTGAAGGTGATCTGGTCGCCGGACATGGCGGAAGATAATTCGGGCAACCGCCTGACCGAGCTGAAGCAGCATGTCGATCGCTGCGGCCGTGCCCGCATCATCCTGTGCCGCTGCGACAGCGACGAGGCAGTGCGCTTCGGCCAGTCGCTCGGCCTGACCATGTTCCAGGGCCGCCATGTGGACAAGATGCTGGCCGAGGGGCGGCGCATCTGACGCCGCCCTCCCGCCGCACTTTCTAGGTGATATCGATCAGCAGCGAACCCTGAATCTCGCCGGATTCCAGCGCGGCATGCGCGGCGGGAACCTGATCCAGCGGGAAGCGGCGATCGATGCGCTGCTTCAGGCCACCTTCCGTCAAACAGCGCGTGATGTCGGCAAAGGCCTGGCGCTTCGCCGCTTCCGGCATGTCGAAGATCGCCACCAGGCGGATGTTGATGTTCTTGTACATCAGCAGGTGGAACGGCAGCACCGGGGCCGGCACCGCGTCCGAGGCATAGGTCGCGATGGTGCCGTTCGGACGCATCAGCACCGTCACCGCCTCGATATTCGTGCCGAACGCAACATCCACCACATGATCGACGCCTTTCGGGGCGGCCTCTTTCGCCGCTTCCAGCAACTCCTTGCCATGCGGGATCGCCACATCGGCGCCCAGTGCCTCAGCCTCGGCACGCTTTTCCGGCGTGGAGGCGGTGGCGATGACCCGCGCGCCAGCCCATTTCGCCAACTGCACCGCATAGCGCCCGACCCGGCCGGTCGCCCCCGTCACCAGCACCGTCTTACCCTTGATGTCGCCATCGGCGAACAGGCTGCGATGCGCCGTCACCGCCGGCACGCCAAGGCAGGCGCCCGCGTCGAAGCCGGTGCCCTCCGGCAGGTCGATGGCGTAATCGGACGGCACGCAGGTGAAGTCCGCCGCCGTGCCGAAGGGCCGCTTGGCCTGCGCGGCAAACACCCAGACCCGGCGGCCGATGCGGGACGGATCGACGCCCGCGCCCACCTGGTCGATGGTGCCTGCCCCGTCCTGATGCGGCACGATGCGCGGAAAGCGGTCCAGCTCCCGCCCGTTCGAGCGGCGCTTGCTGTCGGTCGGGTTCACCCCGGAGACGGCGAGCCGCACCCGAACCTCACCGGCGGCGGGAACCGGATCGGGCATCTCGCCCAGCACCAGCACATCGGGCGTTCCCTTTTTCTCGTACCAGACGGCGCGCATCATTTTCTCCCTTGCATTAGTGGCGTCGGAACCCGGTCCTCCGCCCTGGCGTAATAAGCCAGCGCCAGCAGCGTCACCAGCGCCAGCGCCGCGAACATGATCCGATAGGGCAGATCGGCCGCACCCGGCACGGATGCCGCGACAAAGCCGATCAGTACACCGCTGGCCATCTGCAACGCGGCGGCGCCGGTCTGCACCGCGATGTTCACCGTGGTGATGCCGCGCCCGACCAGATGATCGGGGAACAACAGGCGGCCATGGGCGACGACGATCACGTTATAGGTGTTGAACAGGGTGAAGCCGATCAACAGCGCGGCGACCACCCACAGGCTGGATTCCGCGAACAGCGCAAGCCCGGCAAGGCAGGCCATGCTGCCGCTGCCGCCCACCAGCACCAGCCGGCGCCGGCTGGCGATGCGCCGGTCGAGCGGACTGTAGATCAGCGTGCCGACGATGATCGCGAGGCTCATCCCCAGCAGGATATTGCCCCGCTCCACACCCTCCAGCCCGTGCACATCGTGCAGGAAGGGGGCCGCCCACAGCCCCAGTACGGTGATGGTGCAGGCATAGGTCACGAAGCCCGGCGCCAGAATGTAGGGCAGCTGCGGATTGCGGAACACCGCCTTCAGCCCGGCCCAGATGTCGGCTCCGCTCTCGCGCTTGCGGGCGAGGAACTGGTGGCCGAGCGGAGCGTCGCGCACACCGGCCAGCACCGCCAGCACCACGGCCAGCGTCACCAGCCCCATGACCAGGAAGGTACCGCGCCAGCCCAGCCATTCGGTGGCCAGCGCCATCGGCGTGGTGGCCAGCAGATTGCCGCCATTCGACAGCGCGATCATCCAGCCCATCGTCATGGTGAAGGAACGCGCATCGAACCAGCGCGCCAGCACCACGAAGCCGCCCATCATGACGCCGGCGCAGCCGATGCCGATCAGCACCCGGGCCAGCACCACATGCCAGTAGCTTTCGGCCAGGTAGAACACCACGGAACCAGCGACGGCGAACAGCATGGTGCCGGCGATGGTGAGACGCGAGCCATAGCGGTCGAGCAGGATGCCGGTCGGAATCTGGGTCAGCGCGAAGGTCAGGAAGAAGGCCGCCGTCAGCATGCCCATCTCACTGGCCGACAGTGACAGGTCGCGCATCAGCTCCGGCGCGATGACGCCGGTGGCCGAGCGGAAGAACTGGCTGAGGATCGCCGCCAGGCCGAGGCACAGGAAGATCCGCGTGACCGTTCGCCGCCAGCCCGGCGGCCTTCCCGTGTCCTCATCCATGAACGGCTCAGTCCCCGGCCAGCGGCGTCTTGGTCGTTGCCGGCGGCACCAGGAAGTCGAAATCGACGCCCTTGTCGGCCTGCAGGATCGTCTCCATCAGCAGCTTGCGGTAGCCGCGATCATCCTCCGGCCGCAGCGGGCGCGGCGGCAGCGATGCCCGGCGGCGGTCCAGCTCGGCATCATCGACCAGCATGTCGAGCCGCCGGCCGGCAACGTCCAGCCGGATACGGTCGCCGGTTTGCACCAGCGCCAGCGGCCCGCCATCGGCGGATTCCGGCGTCACATGCAGCACGATGGTGCCGGCTGCCGTGCCGCTCATCCTGCCGTCGGAGATGCGCACAATGTCCTTCACCCCCTGACGCGCCAGCTTGCGCGGGATCGGCAGATAGCCGGCCTCCGGCATGCCGGGGTGGCCCTTGGGGCCGATATTCTGCAGCACCAGGATATCGTCGGCGGTCACGTCCAGATCGTCGGAATCGATGCGCGCGGCGAGGTCGGCGGCATCAGCGAAAACCACGGCCCGGCCCTCATGCTGCATCAGCTTCGGATCGGCCGCCGACTGCTTGATGATGGCCCCGCCGGGGCACAGATTGCCACGCAACACGGCGATGCCGCCCTCGCCATAAATCGGGTCCTTGGCGGTGCGCACCACATTCTGCGGCCAGGGCTTGGGCGCGGCCTCGATCTCCTCGCCCAGCGTGCGGCCGGAGACAGTGAGGCAGTCGAGGTTCAGCAGATGCTTCAGCTCGCGCAGGATCATCACCAGCCCGCCGGCCTTGTGCAGATCCTCCATGTAGTAGCTGCCCGACGGCTTCAGATCGACCAGCACCGGCGTATCGGCACCCAGCCGGTCCACCGCCTCCAGATCCACCTCGATCCCCATGCGGCCGGCCATCGCCGTCAGATGCACCAGCCCGTTGGTCGAACCGCCGATCGCCAGCAGCACGCGCAGTGCGTTCTCGAACGCTTTCGGCGTCATGATCCTGTCCGGGGTCAGCCGGTCGGCGGCGAGACGCACGGCGGCAGCGCCGGTTTCCTCGGCATGGCGCTGGCGCGCGGCGGAGACGGCGGGCGGGCACGCACCACCCGGCAGCATCATGCCCAGCGCCTCGGTCACCAGCGCCATGGTGCTGGCGGTGCCCATGACCGAGCAGGTGCCGGCAGTCGGCACCAGCTGGTCATTCACCTCGGCGATTTCCTGATCGTCGATCTCGTCGGCGCGGTAGCGGCCCCAGAAGCGCCGGCAATCGGTGCAGGCGCCGACCCGCTCGCCGCGATGGCTGCCGGTCAGCATGGCGCCGGTGACCAGCTGGATCGCCGGGACATTGGCGGAGGCCGCCCCCATCAGCTGCGCCGGCACGGTCTTGTCGCAGCCGCCGATCAGCACCACCGCATCCATCGGCTGGGCGCGGATCATCTCCTCGGTATCGATGGCCATGAGGTTGCGCAGATACATGCTGGTCGGATGCGCAAAGCTCTCATGCAGCGAGATCGTCGGGAAATCGATGGGCAAGGCGCCCTGCAGCATGACGCCGCGCTTCACCGCCTCCACCAGGTCGGGCACGTTGCGATGGCAGGCATTATAGCCGCTGAAGGTGTTCACGATGCCGATGATCGGCCGGCCCAGCGCGTCGTCCGTGTAGCCCATCGCCTTGATGAAGGCCTTGCGCAGGAACAGCGAGAAGCCGTCATCGCCATAACTGGTCAGTCCCCGCGACATGCCGCGTTTTTCGCTGCTCATTCCCGTTTCTCCCCGTTTGCACTCATGCCCTGACAATAGACCGTCCTTGAAATTGTCAACAATCCTGTTCTACGCATGGCTTGCCTATGCTTAGCTTGACGCTGCAAGGCAGGGAACAGCGCGATAACGATAAGGGGATGGGATGAACGAGGCGCTGGCGCTGGGCGGGGAGACCCCGCAGGACCGCATCGTGCAGCGGATCGAGGAGGATATCGTCTTCGGCCGGCTGCACCCGCGCGAGCGGCTGGTCGAGGAGGCGCTGGCCGAACGCTTCGGCGTGAAGCGCCATATCGTGCGCGAGGCGCTGGCCGATCTGGAACGGCGCGGGCTGATCGAGCGCTTCCGCAACCGCGGCGCCATGGTGAAGGCCTATACGCCGGAAGAGGTGGAACAGCTCTACGCCGTGCGCGCGCTGCTGGAGACCAGCTGCGCCGAGATGCTGCCGCTGCCGATGGACCCGGCCCGCCTCGCCGAGCTGGAAGCGCTGCAAGACGAGCATGATGCCGCAGTGGCGGCGCAGGACCTGCCGCGCATCTTCCGGCTGAACGTGCAGTTCCACCGTGTGCTCTATGCCGGCTGCGGCAACCCCTATCTCGCCGGTGTCATCGACGAGTTCGCGCAGAAGACCCACGCCATCCGCTTCTATTCGGTGGTGCAGCCGGAAACCATCGCCTATGCCCGCGACGACCACCGCGCCATCCTGCAGGCGATCCGCGACGGCGACCGGCAGAGCCTGATGGCGATCTGCCGTCGCCACCTGATGCCCTCCAAGGAAGCCTATATCGACGCCTACCGCCGCCGCTTCGGGCTGATCGAGTAGAGGCGCTTAAGCCACCTCGATCAGGCCCATCATGCCGGCTTCCTGATGCTCCAGCACATGGCAGTGCAGCATCCACATCCCCGGATTGTCGGCGAGGAAGGCGATCTCCGCCGTCTCGCGCGGGGCCAGCAGCACCGTGTCGAGGAAGGCGTCATCCGCCACCTTCTGGCCGTTACGGGCGATCACCCGGAAGGCGTGGCCATGCAGGTGGATCGGGTGGAACCAGGCGGTGTCGTTCTCCAGCACCATGCGGCAGCTCTGGCCGCGCGTCAGCCGGAACAGCGGATCGTGCAGATGGCCGCTGACCGCCGCGCCATTCACCGTCCAGGCAAGGCCGTGCTGGACCATCTCGCGCAGGGCGACCATACGACCATCCATGCGGGCGCTGGCCATCTGGCTCATCATGCCGCCGCCGAAATGCACGCGGTGGGTGACGGCATCGGCCAGATTGGGCGCCGGGACACTGTTGGCCGGCAACCGGATCGAGGCTGCCAGCGGGCTGTCACGGAGCGGCGCCTCGTCGGAATAGGCGAGATCGACGAAACGGTAGTGCATCTGCCGGTAGAACCGGTCCACCACCTCGAACCGTTCGCCGGGCCTGCCCTGCATATCGAGGATGATGTCGGCGCGCATGCCCGGCCCCAGCACGATCTGCCCGTCCTTCGGCGCGTGCGGCGTGACCGGATGGCCGTCCAGCGCCACCACCTGCGGCTGGTGCCCCTTGAACTCCAGCGCGAACAGCCGCGCATTGGCGACATTGACGAGGCGCAGCCGCAGCCGCTCGCCCGCCCGCACCGGCAGCTGCTCGGTCAGCCTTCCATTCAGCGTGACGGTGTTACCGATGCGGCCGTCATGGGTACGGTCATGCATGTCGCCGAAACCGCCTACGATCTGCGCATCGCGCCCCAGCCGCCAATCGTCCAGCAGCCAGACCATCTCGCGGTCAACGCGGATGGGTTCGCGTTCCTCGACGATCAGCGCGCCGGACAGGCCGCGCCCGAGCTGTTCGGAACTGCCGAGATGCGGGTGATACCAGTAGGTGCCAGCATCCGGCAGATTGAAGCGGTAGGTGAAGCGCCCGCCCGGCGCGACCGGCTCCTGCGTCACATGCGGCACGCCATCCATGGCGTTGGGCAGGCGGATGCCGTGCCAGTGCACGGTGGTCGCCTGATCCAGCCCGTTCTCGACATCGATCTCGACGGTCTCGCCCTGCACCGCGCGGATTTCCGGCCCCGGCACGCTGCCATTATAGCCCCAGACCGCGGTGTCAGGATGGCCGTTGCCCACCAGGGGCGCCACCGCCGGCATCGGCTTCAGCGCGAAGCGCCGGACTCCATCGGCCGCCAGAGAGGGCCGGGGCAACAGGCCGGAGAGCATCGCCGCCCCGCCAAGAGCCCCTCCGGCGATCAGCAGGTCACGGCGGGAAAGCGGCGGCAGGCGGCGGTCCATGACCCTACTCCTCGGCAGCAAGCAGCGTGGCTTTGACGGCGCGTTTCCAGCCCGCGAACTTGCGGGCGCGGGTGGCCTCATCCATGTCCGGCTCGAAGCGGCGGTCCAGCTTCCAGCGCTCGGCGAATTTCGCCGGCTCCGGATAGAACCCGGCCTTCAAACCGGCCAGATAGGCCGCCCCCAGCGCCGTCGTCTCCAAGACAACTGGTCTGTCCACCGGCGCGTTCAAGATGTCGGCCAGAAACTGCATGGTCCAGTCGCTGGCGACCATGCCGCCATCGACGCGCAGCACCGTATCGCCGCCAGCGCCCTTGTCCTTCTGGCCCCAGTCGCCCTGCATCGCCTGCACCAGGTCGCGGGTCTGGTAACACACCGATTCCAGCGCCGCGCGCGCCAGCTCCTTAGGGGTCGTGCCCCGGGTCAGGCCGAACAGCGCGCCGCGGGCCTTGGCGTTCCAGTAGGGCGCGCCGAGACCGGTGAAGGCCGGCACCAGATAGACATCCTGATTCTCGTCGGCGGCATCGGCCAGCGCCGCCGTCTCCGAGGCCTGTTCGATCACGCCCAGCCCGTCGCGCAGCCATTGCACGGCGGCCCCGGCGACGAAGATCGACCCTTCCAGCGCGTAGGTGCGCTTGCCATCCAGCTGGTAGGCGATGGTGGTGAGCAGCCGGTTGCGCGAGATCACCGACTGGCTACCGGTGTTCATCACCACGAAGCAGCCGGTGCCGTAGGTCGATTTCAGCATGCCAGGCTGGAAGCAGGCCTGGCCGACCGTGGCCGCCTGCTGGTCGCCGGCAACACCGAGAATACGGATCGTGCCGCCCAGAATGTCGGCGGCGGCATCGCCGAAATCGGCGGCACAGTCCTTCACCTCCGGCAGCAGTGAGGCGGGTACCTGGAACAGTGCCAGCATCTCCTCGTCCCATTGCCCGCGATGGATGTCGAACAGCAGCGTGCGCGCGGCGTTGGTGGCGTCGGTCACATGCGCCCGGCCTTGGGTGAGCCGCCAGATCAGGAAACTGTCGATGGTGCCGAAGGCCAGGTCGCCGGCCTCGGCGGCGGCGCGGGCACCCGCCACATTGTCCAGCGTCCAGGCGATCTTGCTGGCCGAGAAATAAGGGTCGAGCAGCAGGCCGGTCTTCGCCGTCACCTCGGCCTCATGTCCCTTCTGTTTCAGCGCGGCGCAGGCATCGGCGGTGCGGCGGTCCTGCCAGACGATGGCCCTGTGGATCGGCTTGCCGGTGCGGCGGTCCCAGATCACCACCGTCTCGCGCTGATTGGTGATGCCGATGCCGGCAATGTCGGCGGCCGAAACGCCGGCCTTCTCCATCGCCTCGCGGCAGGTCGCCACCACACTGTCCCAGATTTCCTCGGCATCGTGCTCGACCCAGCCGGAGCGCGGGAAATGCTGCGTGAACTCGCGCTGGGCGGTGCCGCGCACCTCGTAATCCTTGCCGAACAGGATGGCGCGGCTGGAGGTGGTTCCCTGGTCGATGGCCAGGATGCAGGACGGCATGATGGTCCTCCCTTTTGCTTTTTTTGATTCAGTGCCTCAGCTTGGACGGTTTCGCATCCAGCCGTCCAGTGCCTCGGCCTGTTCTTTCGTGAGCCTGAGGCCCAGCTTGGAGCGCCGCCACAGCACATCGGCGGCACTCACCGCCCATTCGCGGTCCATCAGATAGGCGACTTCGCGCGCATAGAGATCGGCGCCGAAATGAATCCCCAGCCCGGCGGCATCGGTGACGCCGTCCAGCAGTTCCGCCGCCTTCGTGCCATAGGCGCGCACCAGCCGCCTGGCGTGAGTCTCCGCCAGATAGGGATGGGCCGCGCGCAGCGCCGCAACCTGATCGGCGAAGCCCAGCACCGGGAAATCGCCGCCGGGCAGCGTCGCCCCCTCGGTCCAGGGCCGGCCCATGCCCGGCAGACGCGGCTTCAGCAGCGCCAGCGCCGATTCCGCCAGCTTGCGGTAAGTGGTGATCTTGCCGCCGAAGATGTTCAGCAGTGGCGCGGCACCTTCCGGCGCATCCAGCTTCAGCACATAATCGCGCGTGGCGGCCTGCGCCTTCGATGCGCCATCGTCATAGAGCGGCCGCACGCCGGCATAGGTCCACACCACCATCTCCGGCGTGACCGGCTTTTTCAGATAGGCGCTGACCGCCGCGCAGAGATAGGCGGTCTCCTCCTCGGTGATCGCGACATGTGCCGGATCGTCGCGGAAATCCTGGTCGGTGGTGCCGATCAGGGTGAAATCGCGCTCATAGGGGATGGCGAAGACGATGCGCCCGTCGCTGTTCTGGAAGATATAGGCCCTGTCATGGTCGAACAGCCGCGGCACCACGATGTGGCTGCCCTTCACCATGCGGATGCGCGCCGCCGCATTCTGCCCGACGCCTTCGGTCAGGAAGCGCGACACCCAGGGACCGGCGGCGTTGACCAGCGCCTTCGCCCGGATCGTCTCGCGGCTGCCATCGGCACCTTCCACCGTAACCTCCCACAGACCGTCGATGCGCCGGGCGCCGGTGCAGCGGGTGCGGGTACGGATGTCCGTGCCGCGCGCCGCCGCATCCATGGCGTTCAGGACGACGAGGCGGGAATCCTCGACCCAGCAATCGGAATATTCGAAGGCCTTCACGAAATCGTCGATCAGCGGCGCGCCGGCGGCATCGCTGCGCAGATCGAGCGTCCGCGTGCCCGGCAATATCTTGCGGCCACCCAGATGATCGTACAGGAAAAGCCCCAGCCGGATCAGCCAGGCCGGACGCAGACCCTTATGGTGCGGCAGCACGAAGCGCATCGGCCAGGCGATGTGCGGGGCCATGCCCAGCAGCACCTCGCGCTCGATCAGCGCCTCGCGCACCAGCCGGAATTCGTAATATTCCAGATAGCGCAGCCCGCCATGGATCAGCTTGGTGCTGGCCGAGGAGGTGGCGCCGGCAAGGTCCTGCTGCTCGCACAGGAAGACGGAAAGCCCCCGGCCGGCGGCATCGCGGGCAATGCCGCAGCCATTCACGCCGCCGCCGACGATGGCGATATCGAAAATCTTGCTCATGGAAGGTGATAACATCTGCGCGCGTTGGAGAAACGCATGATCTAGACCATCCGCCGGCACTGCGCCATGGGGTTATATCGCCGCAGGCCGGTCAGAAGCGCCTCATCAGAAACGACGCAGCAGCCGGTCGATATAGTCCAGCTCATAATCGGGCCGGCTGGTGTCGCCGGAACGGCGGCGCAACTCGTCGAAAATCTCGCGGGCGCGCTTCAGGTCGGACTGTTCAGGCACCTCGACATCGCCGGTCGCGAACTGGCCATCATTATTGTAGGGCCGGCCGAACGGATCGCGCTCGCCCTGGCGGCGGCCCTGCTGCCCCGGCCGGTCCTGCCCCTGCTGGCCCGGCTGCTGGCCGGCCATCATCTGCTGGGCCATCTGTTCGGCCATCTGCTGCGCGCCGGAGCGCAGCTGGTCCAGCGCCTCGGTCTCAGCCGGGATCGCCTCGCCCGGCTGGTTGCCGCGCAACGCATCGCTGGAATCGCGCATGGCGCGCTCCGCCTGGCCCAGCTGGCGCGGAATCTCGCCGACCTCACCCATGCGCCGCATCAGGTCGCCCAGCGCCCGGCGCAAGGCTTCCTGCAGGGCGGCACCGCGTTCCGGAGTCATGCGGGAACGCCCCTCGGCCTGGCCGCTGCGGCCCTCCTGCCCCATCTGCCGGTTCTGCTGACCCTGCTCCGGCCCCTGCTGGCCCTGCAATCCCGGCTGCTGGCCGCGCTGCGAGGGCTGGTCGGCATCGCCCTGCATCTGCTGCTGCATCTGGAAGGTTTCATCCAGCAATTGCTGCTGCCGGCGCGTCAGATCCTGCAATTCCTGCAACGATTGCATCTGCTGCTGCATCTGCTGGCTGTTCTGTTGCTGCTGCATCATGCCGAAGCGCAGATTCTCCATCATCTGCTGCATCTGGGAGAGCATCTGCTGCGCCTTGTCGCGCGCGCCGGAGCGCATCATCTCGCGCATCTGGTCCATCATGCGCTGCAGATCCTGCCGGTCGATCTGCTGCATCTGCGACGGGTCGAACTGTTCCGGCTGCATGCCCTGTTCAGCCATCTGCTGCATCTGCTCCATCATCGCTTCCATGAAGCGGTCCATGGCACGTTCCAGCTCGTCCATCAGCCGTTCGAGCTCTTCTTCCGGCGCGTTGCGGGCGAGCGCCTCCTGCAGCCGGCGCTGAATATCGCGCAAATCGCGCTCGGCCAGCGACACACCGCCATCCTCCAGCCGGAGCGCGGTATCCCACAGCAGATCCTGCACGGCAGCGATCTCGCCGCCCTCCTCATAGAGGCGCGTGACCGAGGATTTCAGCGCCAGGAACACCACCGTATCCTCGTTATAGGCCTGCGGCTGCGCGGCGATGCCGGTCAGCTGCTCGGCAATGTCCTCGCGCGCCTCGGGCTCCAGCGTCAGGCGCTTGCGCTGTTCGATGATGGCGCGGGCGACCGGATGGGTGAACTGCCGTTCCGGCAGCACCAGCAGGAACGGTCCGCTGCGTCCTTCCTGGCCGATGGCATCCTGCGCCGTCAGCTCGATCTGGACCGGCGTGCCAGCCCAGGGATGCGGCGTCAGATCATGGTAGGAGGCGGCGCGCGCCTGCTTCGGCGCCAGCGCCGGCAGCAGCAGCGACAAGTCGATACTCTCCTCGCCGATAGTCGCGGCCCCCGGCTCGGTCGAGGCGGCGCGACGGATAGTCGCCGTCACCGCTTCCAGCCCGTAATCGTCGCTGGCCTGATACTCCAGCTTCAGCGCATCGCGCTCGCCGGCCGCCGGATCGCTGGCGAAATCGATCCGCGGCGCGCCATCGGGCAGCACCTCGATGCGCCATTCCTGCAGGGTCGCGCCATCCTGCGCGATGCCGAGACGGGTGCCGCCGGTCAGCTCGGTCTCCAGACGGTGATTGCTGGCATCGATGCTGTCAAACGCGGTCTCCGCCGCGTCGAGACGCAGCACCGGCTGGCCTGTACCGCCATGCACCTGCACCAGCAGCTTGCTGCCGGTGGGGATGGAGAGCGGCGCCTGATCGGCTGGCTGGGCGGCTGGAACGGCAGCATCGGCTGCCTTGCGCAGATAAAGCGGCGGCAGGCCGGTATAGGCCGGCGGGTTGATCCAGGCATCGACCGTCGGCGGGCCGGCCGGAACCGCACCGGCGAAGCTGGGCGTCACCGCGCGCAACAGCCTGTCATCGGCATCGCGCCAGCCGGCGGCGACGGCGACCACCAGCAGCAGGCCGAGTGCCGCGCGCAGCCCCCAGACATCGCGCCGGGCGAGGCCGGGCGAGGGCAGACCAACGCGCAGGGTGCGCACCAGCCGGGCCAGCCGCGACTGATGCGCCTGCCACAGCGCCTGCGCCATCGGGTCCTTCGGGTTGGAGCCCAGCGTGTCCTGCAGGCCGGACAGCGGACGGTGGCCGAGGCCGCTGGCGGTTTCCAGCCGGCGCAGCGCGGCGCGGGCCTCGGGCAGGCGCAACCGGCGCAGATTGCGCACGGTCAGGAACAGGAAAACACCAAGGAACAGCACCAGCGCCGCCAGATGCAGCGCGAAGCCGAGAGAGGGCAGGATATCGAGCAATGCCAAGCTGAGGAACAGGCCGGCAACGCCGACACTGGGCCACAGCGCGGGCCAGGCCGCCTCCCAGAACAGGGCAAGCCAGGCCAGGCGCGGCTTCAATACACCGGCAAAAGCCGGGACAGCCGGCCGCGTATCCTGTTCCAGAGGGCTCTGATCCATGTCCGCTCCTTCTTACCCCATACAATCGAGATGGGGCGCTGCGCCGGATCGGAAAGACCCCCTTCCGAAACCGGGCTAATCTTCTCCGGCTGCCGCGCGCATGGCCGGCTGCGCCGGCGAGAGCCAGTCTGGCAGGCGGTCCTGGCCGATCAGCGCGTCATAGCTGGGCCGGGGCCGCACCACCGCGAACTCCCCGCCGCGCACCAGCACCTCGGGCGCCAGCAGGCGGGTATTGTAGCTTGATCCCATCACCGCGCCATAGGCACCGGCGGACTTCACCGCCAGCAGATCGTCCGGCTTCAGCTCCGGCAGCACGCGATCCTTGGCCAGATAATCGCCGCTTTCGCAGATCGGTCCGACGATATCGGCGGGATGCGGCGATTCTGGGGCACCGGCGCGCTCCATCACGATATCATGATGGGCCTCGTAGAGGGTCGGCCGGATCAGATCGTTCATCGCCGCATCGACGATGACGAAACGCCGGGCCGTGCCCTGCTTCACATAGATCACGCGGGTCAGCAGCACGCCGGCATTGCCGACCAGCAGGCGGCCCGGCTCGCAGATCATCTCGGCGCCCAGCGGCGCGATCTCTTCGCGCACGATGGCCGCATAGCCCGCCAGATCGACAATATGGTCGCCGCGATAATCGATACCGATGCCGCCGCCCAGATCGACGCGGCGAATGTCATGCCCCTCGGCGCGCAACGCCTTCACCAGATCGGCCATGCGGCGGTAGGCAGCGCGGTAGGGCGCCAGATCGGTCAGCTGCGAGCCGATATGCATGGCCACGCCCACCGGATCGATATGCGGCAGCGCCGCAGCGCGGGCATAGACCGATTTCGCCTGCTCGATCTCGATGCCGAACTTGTTTTCCTTGGTGCCGGTGGTGATCTTGGCATGGGTCTTGGCATCGACGTCCGGATTGACCCGGATCGCGACCGGCGCCATCAGCCCCAGCTGGCCGGCGACATCGTTCAGCAGCTCCAGCTCCGGCCCGGATTCCAGGTTGAACTGGTGAATCCCGGCCTTCAGCGCGAACGCCATCTCGTCCGCCATCTTGCCGACCCCGGCGAAGACGATCTTCGAAGGATGAACGCCAGCCGCCAGTGCCCGCCGCAGCTCGCCCTCCGACACCACATCGGCACCGGCGCCGCGCGCTGCCAGCGTGGCGATCACGGCCTGATTCGAATTGGCCTTCAGCGCATAGCAGATGCCGATCTTCATGTCGGCCAGCGCGGATGCCAGCGCATCGTACTGCGCCTCGATGGCGGAAGCCGAATAGACAAAGACCGGCGTGCCGACCTCGGCCGCGATGCGCGCCAGCGGCACGCCCTCGGCATGCAGACGTCCATCGCGATAGGTGAATGCGTCCATGATCCTGATTCCCGAACCGGTCAGCGCGCCGGGTAGGTGCGCGGGTACTTGTTTTCCTTCTGGCCCTCGCCGGAGGGCGGCGGCTCCAGCCCGCCCTTCTTGCCGCAGGCCGACAGCCCGCCGGCCAGCAGCAGCGTAGCCAGCAAAGTCACGATCAGGGTGCGCGCGGTCATCGCAGCCGCTCCTTCCATGCCTTCACCTGTTCCAGCACGCGCGCCGGGGCGGTGCCGCCATAGCTGACCCGGCTTCGCACCGAATTGTCGATGCCCAGCACCTCGAACACGTCCCGGGTGATGCGCGGCTCGACGGAATGCATCTGCTCCAGGCTCAGTTCCGAGAGATCGACGCCGTTATCCTCGGCCAGCTTCACCATATGGCCGGTAATATGGTGCGCCTCGCGGAACGGCACATTCAGGGTCCGCACCAGCCAGTCGGCAAGGTCGGTCGCGGTGGCGAAGCCGGGCAGCGTCGCCTCGCGCATCGACTGCCGGTTGGCCGTCAGGTCGCGCACCATGCCGGTCATGGCGGAGATGCAGAGGTCCAGCGTGTCGCGGACCATGAAGACCGGCTCCTTGTCTTCCTGCATGTCCTTGCCATAGGTCATCGGCAGGCCCTTCATGACGATCAGCAGCGTGTTCAGCGCGCCGACCACCCGGCCGGCCTTGCCGCGCACCAGCTCCGCCGCGTCGGGGTTGCGCTTCTGCGGCATGATCGAGGAGCCGGTGGAAAAAGCGTCGCTCAACCGCACGAAGCGGAACTGCGCGCTGCACCAGATCACGATCTCCTCGGCCAGCCGCGACAGATGCGTCGCCAGGATCGAGGCGGCGGCCAGATACTCCAGCGCGAAGTCGCGATCCGCCACGGCATCCAGCGAATTCGCCATCGGCCGGTCGAAGCCCAGATCCTTCGCCGTCATCTCCCGGTCGATCGGGAAGGAGGTGCCGGCCAGCGCCGCGGCGCCCAGCGGCGATTCATTCATCCGCCGGCGCGCATCCTGGAAGCGGCCCCGGTCGCGCGCGATCATCTCGACATAGGCCATCAGATGATGGCCGAAGGTGACCGGCTGCGCGGTCTGCAAATGCGTGAAGCCCGGCATCACCGCATCGGCATACTCCTCGGCGCGGGCGACCAGCGCGGATTGCAGGTCGGCCAGCTGCACATCGGCGCGGTCGGCGGCGTCGCGCACCCACAGCCGCACATCCAGCGCCACCTGGTCATTCCGCGAGCGCGCGGTGTGCAGGCGGCCGGCCGGCGCGCCGATGATTTCCGTCAGCCGCGCCTCGACATTCATGTGAATGTCTTCCAGCGAGCGCTTGAAGGTGAATTGACCGGCATCCATCTCGGCCAATATCTGGTCAAGGCCGGCCAGAATCTTGCCACCATCCTCTGCGGTAATGACGCCGGTGGCGACCAGCATGCGGCAATGCGCCCGGGAGCCTTCGATGTCCTGGGCGTACATGCGCTTGTCGAAATCGATGGAGGCGTTGATCTTCTCCATGATATCGGCAGGGCCGGTGGTGTAGCGTCCACCCCACATGCTGTTGCCGGCATCGGCGCCAGAGTTCTTGGTTTCGGCGTTCTTGGTTTCAGCGGTCATCTTGGCTCGCAACTCGGACAGGCTACCGGGATTGATGGAATGTTCAGCGTAACGACAAAGCACACGGCCTTCGCAGCCGCACTGTTCTGCCTCGGCCTTCTCGCCGGCCCTGCGCAGGCGCAGCCGCCGCTAGGGCCGGAAATGGCGGACTTTACCCCCATCCAGCCGCCGCGACCAGCGCCGGAAACGGGCTTCACGGACGAATCCGGAAAAAGCCTGACGCTTGCCGATCTGCGCGGCAAGGTGCTGTTGGTGAATCTCTGGGCCACCTGGTGCGCGCCCTGCGTCGAGGAAATGCCGGCGCTGGACGCGCTGCAGGCGAAGCTCGGCGGCCGGGATTTCCAGGTGCTGGCGGTTTCCACCGACCGCGGCGGGGCGAAGCAGGTGCGGCCGTTCTACGAGAAGCACGGGCTGAAGCGTCTGGCCATCTATCTCGACCCCAAGACCGCGCTAACCCGCGCGCTGGGCGCCAAGGGCCTGCCGACCAGCATCCTGATCGACCGCGAAGGGAAGATGGTCGGGCAGCTGGTGGGCGCGGCGGCCTGGGATTCGCCGGACGCCGTCGCCCTCATCCGGTACTATATGGAGAAGCCGGTTCCCACCAGCCTGCAGCGCGCGGCGGCGGACTGATCAGAGGACTGATCAGCGGGTCGGGACCGGCTTGTCGCCGCTATAGTCGTAGAAGCCGCGGTTGGTCTTGCGGCCAAGCCAGCCGGCCTCGACATATTTCACCAGCAGCGGGCAGGGCCGGTACTTGCTGTCGGCCAGCCCGTCATACAGCACATGCATGACCGCGAGGCAGGTATCCAGCCCGATGAAGTCGGCCAGTTCCAGCGGCCCCATCGGGTGGTTGGCGCCCAGCTTCAGCGCGGTATCGATGGCCTCGACCGAGCCAACACCCTCATAGAGCGTATAGACCGCCTCGTTGATCATCGGCAGCAGGATGCGGTTCACGATGAAGGCTGGGAAATCCTCCGACACGGCGACCGTCTTGTCGAGGTCGAGCGCCAGCTTGCGCACGATCTCGAAGGTCTGCTCGCCGGTCGCGATGCCGCGGATCAGCTCGACCAGCTGCATCACCGGCACCGGGTTCATGAAATGCATGCCGATGAATTTTTCCGGCCGGTCGGTGGTGGCGGCCAGCCGGGTGATCGAGATCGAGGAGGTGTTGGAGGCGATGATCGCGTCAGCCTTCAGCGCCGGCACCAGCGTCTTGAAGATCGAGCGCTTGATCTCCTCATTCTCGGTCGCCGCCTCGATGACGATGTCGCAATCGCCGAAGATCGTATAATCGGTGCCGGTCGCGATCCGCTTCATCGCGGCCTCGGCAGTGGCGGCGTCGATCTTGTCGCGCGCCACCATGCGCTTCAGATTCTGGTCGATCTTCTCGACCGCCGCATCGAGCCTCGTCTGTTCGAGGTCGGACAGCTTCACGTCATAGCCAGCCGTGGCACAGATCTGGGCGATACCGCTGCCCATCTGCCCGGCGCCGATGATGCCGATGATCTTCATGTCACCCACCCTTGCGCCTGTGTTTCCCGGCATCGCGCAACAGCGCGACCCGGCCACCCCTCACCAACCCCGTTTAACGGGGCGGGCGCGCCGCATCAGAATGCCCCCCGGGGCGGCGCACCTTTGTTTCTTATTTGCCGAGTTCGGCTTCCAGTTCCGGCACGATCTTGAACAGATCGCCCACCAGGCCGTAATCGGCGACCTGGAAGATCGGCGCCTCCTCGTCCTTGTTGATGGCGACGATCACCTTCGAATCCTTCATGCCCGCCAGATGCTGGATGGCGCCCGAGATGCCGACGGCGATGTAGAGTTCCGGCGCCACGATCTTGCCGGTCTGGCCGACCTGGTAGTCGTTCGGCACGAAGCCGGCATCGACCGCCGCACGGCTGGCGCCGACGGCAGCACCCAGCTTGTCGGCGATCTTGTCGAGCATATGGAAATTATCGCCCGACTGCATGCCACGGCCGCCCGAGACGATAACCCGGGCGCTGGTCAGCTCCGGGCGTTCCGATTTGGACAATTCCTGGCCGACGAAGCTGGACGTGCCGGCATCGCCGGTCGAGTCCACGCTCTCGACGCTGGCCGAACCACCCTCGGCGGCGACCGGATCGAAGCCGGTGGCGCGCACGGTGATGATCTTCAGCGCGTCGCTGGACTTCACCGTGGCCAGCGCATTGCCGGCATAGATCGGGCGGATGAAGGTATCGGCACCCTCGACATCGACGATTTCGGAAATCTGCTGCACGTCCAGCAAGGCCGCGACGCGCGGCATGACATTCTTGCCCGAGGTGGTGGCCGGGGCCAGCACATGGCTGTAGCCGCTGGCCAGCTTCACCACCAGCGGCGCCAGGTTCTCGGCCAGCGCATGGGCGTATTCCGCGCTGTCGGCGACCAGCACCTTGGCGACACCGGCAATCTTGGAGGCGGCCTGCGCGGCGGCATCGCAACCGGTGCCGGCGACCAGCACGTGAATGTCCCCGCCGCCGATCTGCTGGGCAGCGGCCACGGTGTTCAGCGTCGCCGGCTTCAGCGACGCATTGTCGTGTTCTGCAACGACAAGAATGCTCATTTTCTGTTCCTCGCGTCCTGCTGCCTTAGATGACCTTGGCTTCGTTGCGGAGCTTGTCTACCAGCTCGGCAACGCTGCCCACCTTCACGCCGGCCGAACGCTTCGGTGGCTCGGTGACCTTCAGCGTGGTCAGCCGGGGCGCGGTATCGACGCCGAGATCGGCCGGGCTCATCTGGTCGATCGGCTTCTTCTTCGCCTTCATGATGTTCGGCAGCGAGGCATATCGCGGCTCGTTCAGGCGCAGGTCGGTGGTGACGATGGCCGGCAGCTTCAGTGCCACGGTCTCCAGACCACCATCGATCTCACGCGTCACCTGCACCTTGTCGCCTTCCGGCGCCACCTTGGAAGCGAAGGTGCCCTGCGGCCAGCCCAGCAATGCCGCCAGCATCTGGCCGGTCTGGTTGCAATCATCGTCGATCGCCTGCTTGCCGAGGATGACCAGCTGCGGCTGCTCCTTCTCGATGATGGCCTTCAGCAGCTTGGCGACCGCCAGCGGCTGCAGCTCGTCGTCGGTCTGCACATGGATGCCACGGTCGGCCCCCATGGCGAGCGCGGTGCGGATCGTCTCCTGTGCCTGCTGGACTCCCAGCGAAACGGCGACGATCTCCTCGGCCTTGCCGGCCTCCTTCAGACGCACGGCCTCCTCGACGGCGATTTCGTCGAAGGGGTTCATGGACATCTTCACATTGGCCGTCTCAACGCCCGACCCATCCGCCTTCACGCGGACCTTGACGTTGTAATCGACGACACGCTTAACGGCGACGAGAACCTTCATGGTGGCGCGGTTCCTTCAGGAAAATTCCTCCGATAGAGACGCCTGTGTTAGGGGAGGCGGCTTTTTGTGTCAAGCGACCCTAGCCGATTCTTTCGGCAACGCACAATAAACCATGGCACATGGCAACGATCTTGCCGGCCGTCATTCCGCGTCGCGCGTGCCGCCCGGAATCCACAGCACGTCGCCAGCACCCTTGTCGTTCAGGAAACGGCCCAGCACGAACAGGTGATCGGACAGCCGATTGATGTATTGCAGCGCAGCAGGGCTGACCTGTTCGCGCCGCGACAGCCGGGTAATGGCGCGTTCGGCGCGGCGGGCCAGCGTGCGCGCCAGATGCAGATGCGCCGAGGCCGGCACGCCTCCCGGCAGCACGAAGGAGGAGAGCGGCGCCAGGTCGGCGTTCATCGCGTCGATCTCGCGCTCCAGCCGCGTGACCTGGCCGGGCAGGATGCGCAGCGGCTCATAGCCGAGGTCTTTTCCCTCATCGGGCGTGCAGAGATCGGCGCCGAGATCGAACAGATCGTTCTGAATGCGCGCCAGCAGGGCGTCCGCCTCCGGCATATCGGCCGTGTGCAGGCGCACCAGGCCGATGGCGGCGTTCGCCTCGTCCACCGCGCCATAGGCGGCGACGCGCAGCGCGTGCTTGTCCACCCGCTTGCCGTTGCCCAGCGAGGTTTTGCCCTTGTCGCCGCCGCGCGTATAGATGCGGGTCAGCTTGACCATGGGAGGCACACCGTCCGGGGGCTCAGCGCAGCAGCATGGCAGCGGCGAACATCGCCAGCGCCACGGCCTGGGCCAGGATGCGCAGCCGCATGATCTTGTTGGCGTTGCGGCGGTTGAACTCGCCGCCGCGCGCCATCGAGAACAGGCCGCTTGCCAGCACCGCCAGCGTGATCAGCATGGCGACGATGGTCAGGGTGAAGAAGATATCGCTCATGCCATCCATATAAGCCGGCCCGGCCCGAAGTCACAATGCCAAGGGCGTCCTAGCAGTCCCGTTAGTTGCGGCCTTCCATGCGCCGCGACAACAGGCCGCGCCCCACGACATGGGCCTGAATCTCCGCTGCGCCCTCGAAGATGTTCAGGATGCGGGCATCGCACAGCACCCGGCTGATCGGATATTCATGGGCGTAGCCATTGCCGCCATGCACCTGCAGCGCATTGTCGGCATTCGACCAGGCGACGCGGGCAGCCAGCAGCTTGGCCATGCCGGCCTCGATGTCGCAGCGCCGGTCGCTGTCCTTCTCGCGCGCCGCGAAATAGGTCAGCTGGCGGGCGATCATGGTCTCCACCGCCATCCAGGCCAGCTTGCCGAAGACGCGCGGGAAATCGTAGATCGGCCGCCCGAATTGCTGGCGCTCGCGGGCATAGGCGAGGCCCAGCTCCAGCGCGTTCTGCGCCACGCCGACGGCGCGCGCCGCTGTCTGAATGCGGGCGCTCTCAAAAGTCGCCATCAGCTGCTTGAAGCCCTGCCCCTCGATGCCGCCCAGCAGATTCTCCGCCTTCACGGTGAAGCCGTCGAAGCCCAGCTCATATTCCTTCATCCCGCGATAGCCCAACACATGGATCTCGCCGCCGGTCATGCCCTCGGCGGGGAACGGGTCCGCCTCCGTACCGCGCGGCTTTTCCGCCAGGAACATCGACAGGCCGCGATAGCCGCTGTCCGGCGAGCCGGTGCGCGCCAGAAGGGTCATCATGTCGGTGCGGGCGGCATGGGTGATCCAGGTCTTGTTGCCCTGGATCGCATAGGCATCGCCGTCACGGACCGCGCGGGTGCGCAAACTGGCCAGGTCGGAGCCGGTATTGGGCTCGGTGAACACGGCGGTCGGCAGGATCTCGCCGCTGGCCAGCTTCGGCAGCCAGTGCTCCTTCTGCTGCGGCGTGCCGCCGAGGCGGATCAGCTCGCCGGCGATCTCCGAGCGGGTGCCCAACGAGCCGACGCCGATATAGGCGCGGGACAATTCCTCGGTCACCACGCACATCGCCATCTTGCCGAGGCCGAGGCCGCCATTCTCCTCCGGGATGGTCAGGCCGAACACGCCGAGTTCCGCCATCTGCTCGACCACCGTGATGGGGATCAGCTCGTCCTTCAGGTGCCACTCATGGGCATGCGGCGTCACCTGCTCCGCGCCGAAGCGACGGAACTGGTCGCGCATCATCTCCAGCATCTCGTCATCCAGGCCCAGCGCGCCGAAATCGCCGCTGGTCAGCCCGTCCGCCATCAGCTCGGCAAGCCGCAGCCGCACCGCATTGGTGAAGCCGCCGGCGATCAGCTTTTCGACCGCCTCCGTGCGGAAACCCGCGACATCCGCTTCTTCCAGCCCGAAATCGCGCGGTCGCACGATCTCCACCTGCGAGATCGCGATGCCGCCCGCGATCTGCGCCAGATATTCCCCGAAGCCCGCCTGCAGGATCAGCGCCTCGAACTCACGCAGCGCGCCCTGCGCCTCCAGCCGTTCCGCCCAGCCCATCAACTGCCGCAACGATTCCGTATAGGTCGCCAGCCAGGAAATTCCGTGCACCGCCAGCTGTTCCCGGTCGAGCAGCGCACCGCTGATCTTGCCGTCCGGCGCCACCATCAGTCCGACGCTGCGGAGCGCCGCATCGGTCAGCCGGTCGGCGGCCTCGACCGCGTCGCGGCAGGCCGGCAACAGATCGGCGATCACGGCTTCCTCTGGCGGGGATTTCGGCGCGGCGCTGGACATGGCGGTTTCCTCGAAAGCTCGGTTCTTATCGGTCGATGGTTACTAATTTGCACAAATCGGGCGGTTTGCCACCCTCGCCCCGTGCAAGGCTCCCCTTCCGCCTAGTTGGGCTTCACCCCGGTAGAGACTTCCACGCCGCCCAGCGCCTCGGCCAGACGGGCGGCGGCGCTGCCCGGTTTCAGCGGCTTCTGCTGGGTTGCGGCATCGGGCACCCAGCCGGCGAGGTAGAGCACCTGGAAGGTCGCCGGGATGCGTCCGTCCGGCCTGGCAAAGCGTTCCTGATAGAGCTCCGCCGCGCGCAGCAGCGTGGCGCGCTTGGTGAAGCCCTTGCGGCGTTCCAGATGCGCGTTGGTCTCGCCCATGCCGCGCAGATCGCGCATCAGCGCCAGCGCGTTGTCGTAGGTCACGGTCAACCAGTCACTGTCCACCACCGGCAGGGCGAAGCCGGCGCGCTGCAGCAGCCCGCCGGCGTCACGCACATCGGCGAAGGGCGACAGCCGCGGCGACATCCCGCCCTCGACATCGATCTCCGCCTGCGCCATCACCTCGCGCAGCTCGACCAGCGTGGTGCCGCCCAGCATGGCGGCGAGGAACAGCCCGTCCGGCTTCAGCACCTGGCGGATCTGCAGGAAGGTGCCAGGCAGATCGTTCACCCAGTGCAGCGACAGGCAGGAGGCGACGAGGTCGAGCGACCCGGCAGCGAAGGGCAGCGCCTCCTCGTCCAGCGCCAGCGCCGGATGGCCCGCCGCGCGCGCGGCATCCGCCATGGCCGGCGACAGATCGGCGGCGATGACCCGCTCGATGCCGTTGCGGCCGGCCAGCGCTGCCGCCAGCGCACCGTCATGGCTGCCAAGGTCAAGGGCCAGCGGAAAGCGCCGGTTGATGCCGTCCAGCCGGTCGGCAAGCCGTGCGGCGACCTCCTGCTTCAGGAAGGAAAAGCCGGCATAGCCGGCGGCCGCCCGGTCGCGGCGGGCACGCACGGCAGCGCGGTCGAAGACGAGCATGGAATCGGACATGCCGGGAATATGGCGCGCCGGACCCGCTCTGCCAATCACGCATGTGAAGTCTCGACCCCTGCGCGCGGGGCTTGTAAGGTCGCGGCGCCATGCAAGCCGTATTCAACGTCGCCCTGCCCGTCTTCGGGATCATGTTCGCCGGATACATGTCCGGGCGGCTGGGCCTGCTGGGCGAAAGCGCCTCGCAGGCGTTGAACAATTTCGTCTATTACTTCGCCCTGCCGCCGCTGCTGTTCCTGTCGATGGCGCAGGTGCCGCTGGAGCAGATCTTCAACTGGCCCTATCTCGCGGCCTATACCGGCGGCGTGCTGGCGGTGTTCGCGGCGGCGATGATCGCCGGGCTGATCCTGTTCCCCGGCCGGCCGGCGCTGCACTGCATGCAGGGCATGGCGGCGACCTTCTCCAACACCGGCTATATGGGCGTGCCGCTGTTCATCGCCGCGTTCGGCGAGCAGATGCTGCTGCCGGCGCTGATCGCCACCGTCTATAACGGCGCGCTGGTGGTCGGCGTCATGGTGGTGCTGATCGAGCTGGACATGAAGGCCGGCAGCCGGCCGCTGCTGATCCTGCGCGGCGTGGTCGTGGCCATCGCGAAGAACCCGCTGGTCATGTCCACCGTGATCGGCATCCTGTTCTCCGCCTGGCAGATCGCGGTGCCGGTGCCGATCGAGAATTTCTCCAAGATACTGGGGGCGGCCGCCGGACCGGCGGCCCTGTTCTCGATGGGGCTGTTCCTCTATGGCAAGCCGATGACGGCGGGCCTTGGCGAGGTCGGCATCATGACCTTCCTGAAGCTGATCGCGCAGCCGCTGATCACCTGGTGGCTGGCCGTGCCGGTGATGAATCTCGACCCGTTCTGGGCCGCCTCGGCGGTCATCATGGCGGCGCTGCCGACCGGCGGCCTGGCCTTCGTGCTGTCGCTGCGCTACGGCATCTACACCCAGCGCATGAGCGGCACGATCCTGATGTCCACCGTGCTGTCGGTGGTCACCGTCTCCTTCGTGCTGGTCTATTTCGGCATCGAGTAGGGTTCACCCGCGCGCCCGGTCTGCCTCGTCCGCCGCGCCGAAGAACTCCCGCACGCCGGCCACCGCCTCGGCGAGGCCGACGCGCTGCACCGCCACCCCTTCCGGGAAGGCGCCGGCCAGCCGCGACGGCATCATCGGGTCGAGCAGCACGAACACGCCGTGATCGTCGCCGCGCCGCACCAGCCGGCCGAAGGCCTGCTTCAGGCGCAGCCTTGTGATCATGTCATCATAGGCGCGCTTGCCGAAATGCTCCCGCCGGGCGCGGTGCAGGATATCCGGGCGCGGCCAGGGAACCCGGTCGAACACCAGCAGGCGCAGCGAGCGCCCCGGCACATCGACGCCATCGCGCACCGCATCGGTGCCGAGCAGGCAGGCCGCCTCCTCCGCCCGGAAGATGTCGATCAGGGTGGAGGTGTCCAGCCCATCGACATGCTGGGCATAGAGCGGGATGCCGGCCTGATCCAGCGGGGCGGCGATGCGGCCATGCACGGCGCGCAGCCTGCTGATCGCGGTGAACAGGCCAAGTCCGCCGCCGCCGGAGGCGAGGAACAGCGACCGGTAGGCGGCGGCCACCTGACCGAGATCGTCCTTGCGCACATCGGTGACGACATAGACGCGGGTCTGCGCCGGATAGTCGAAGGGCGAGGGCACCGCGACACGCACGGCCGGCGCCGACAGATGGCGGCTGCCGGTGCGCGCCTCAGCGGCAGCCCAGTCGCGCTCCACCTCGCCGGACCCGTCGCGCAGCGTGGCCGATGTGACCAGCACGCCCTGCGCCGGCTCCACCACCGCGCGGATGAACGGCACCGTCGGATCGATCCAGTGCCGGTGCATGCCGTAATCCATGTCGCGCCCGTCGAAGCGGTCCACCGCGAACCAGTCCACGAAATCCGCATCGCTGTCTGATGCGGTTTCCCCGGCCAGCGCCTTCAGCATGGCGCGCCAGCCACCGATCTGCACCTCGCCGCGCCGCGTGAGGCTGCGCAGCACCGCCTCCATGCGCTGCCGGGCGGCGGTGTCGAGCTGGTCCGCCTCGACATCCAGCTTGGCGGATATCCGTTTCTTCAGCTCCTGAATCGGCTGCAACAGCGCCCCCAGCGCCCCCTCCAGCGCCGTCGCCGCATCAAGCAGCCCGTCGATGAGCGGATGCGCGTCGGTCTCCATGCCATAGGGGCTGGAGCGGTCGGGCTGCCGGGCGTAGGTCTGCTTGCGCACCAGCGCCAGCAGCGCCTCCGCCGGCCCATCCGGCTGACCCTCGCCGATGCGGCTGCCCCAGCCCTCGCCCGGCAGGATGCGCGCGGCGTGCAGCACCCGGCGCAACGCCTCCTCCGCCCGGTCGTCACCGGCGATCATGTCCTCGACGCGGGTCTTCAGGCCGCGCGCCCGGCTGGTGCCGCGGCCTTCGGCGCCGAGCAGCCAGCGCCGCAGCTCGATCATCTCCAGTGCCGTCAGATGGCCGGAGAAGGCGCCATCGGCGGCCTCGAACACATGATGCCCCTCGTCGAACACATAGCGCGTCGGCAGGCCGGCGGCATTCTCCCCACCGCCATCGCCGCCGCCCAGCGCCGCCTGGATCATCACCAGCGCATGGTTGGCGATGACGATCTCGGCGCGCCGCGCCCGGCGGATCGACTTCTCGACAAAGCATTTATGGTAGTGCTGGCAGGCGGCATAGACGCATTCGCCGCGCCGGTCGGACAGGCCGCTGGTGCGCGGCCGGCCCAGCAGATGGGCCAGCCAGGCCGGGAAGTCGCCGCCGACCAGATCGCCGGCGCGGGTTGCCGCCGCCCACCGCGCCATGAGCCCCAGCGCCACCCCGTCCTGCGGGCGCATCGGCAGGGCGCGCACCGCCTCCTCCAGATTCAGCAGGCAGAGATAATTCTCGCGCCCCTTGCGCACCACCACCTTCTGCGCCTTCAGCGCCGGGTCAGGGAACAGCCGGTCCAGCTCGCCATCGATCTGATGCTGCAGATTGCGGGTGTAGGTCGAGATCCAGACCGTGCCGCCATTCTTCTCCGCCCAGACACTGGCCGGGGCGACATAGCCCAGCGTCTTGCCCACACCCGTCCCGGCCTCGGCCAGCACCAGGGCGGGCGCATCCTCCTCCTCGCGCGGGGCGAAGGCGGCGCTGACGGCGGACGCATAATCGGCCTGGCTGGGCCGCGCCTCCGCCTCCCCGCCCAGCAGTTCCGCCAGCCGGGCGCGCGCCTCGGCGGGATCGACCGGGAAGTGGCTGGGGCCGGGCGGCGGCGCATCCTCCGACCATTCCGGCAGGTCGCGCCAGATATCCATGCCGACCGGGCGCACCGGACCGGAATGGACCGGCACCGGCTCGCCCAGCGCCGTCAGCACATAGGGCGCCCAGCGCCAGCCGCAGGCATGCATGGCGCGCGCGACCGGCCGGGCGTGGCGATCATACTCGATGCCGCCGGGGCCACGCGTCGGATCGGCGAGATCGGCCAGCAGCCGCTGCGCCACCTGCAGCAGGCCGGCGGCCTGGTCGGCGAGGCTTACCGCCGCCGGCAATTCCAGCGCCGCGATCAGCCCGCGTGGTGTGGGCAGGCAGAAGCGCGCCGGATGCACGAAGGCGAACAGCTCCAGCAAATCATAGGCGGCGAAGCCCTGCTGGCCGAGCCGCTCCGCCGTGGCCCGGCCATGGCACAGGATCGGCGGCTCCAGCACGACGCGGGCGGCGGCATCGGCAAGGCGCAGCGTCTCGATCTCGCCATCGGCATCGATCCAGACGGCTTCGGTGCGGCCGGCGACCAGTACCGGCGCCCGGGGCAGAAGAAGGGTGGGGGCGTCATTCATCGGCGCGACTATAGCCAACGGCCCGCCGGCAGGCGAACCGTTAACGCCGCGCCGTCAGGAAAATCCGCCGGAACGGGAACAGCGTCTTGCCGTCCGGCTGCTTCGGATAGGCAATGCGCAGGGCAGCGCCATATTCGGCAACGAAATCGGCGCGCTCCGCCCCGTCGATGAGGGCGAAGACGGGCGTCAGCGCCGTGCCCTTCACCCATTCCAGCACCGGATCGTCGCCGTCGAGCACATGCAGGTACTCGGTCTCCCAGATATCGACATGGGAGAAGCCCAGATCGCCGAGCAGCCGGTAATAGACCTCCGGATCGGCCACCGGGTCGCGCAGCAACGCGCTACCGATCCTGTCCTTCCAGCGCGGTCCCGCCGCCGTCTCGCGCGCCAGCACATGCGACGGTGCATTGAAATTGCGCGGCATCTGGATGGCAAGCCCGCCCGTGGCGTTCACCATACCGGCGACATGGCGCAACACCGTGGGATGGTCGGGAATCCATTGCAGCACAGCGTTGGAATAGACCAGATCGACCGGGTCCGCCGGGGTCCAGCGCATCAGATCGGCCTCGACCCAGTCAATGTCTGCCCCGTGCCTGCGCGCCTTCGCCAGCATGTCCGGCGAATTGTCCATGCCGGTGATGCGCGCCTTGGGGAAGCGCGCCTGGATCGCCAGCGTCAGATCGCCGGTGCCGCAGCCCAGATCGACGATGCTTGCCGGGTCGGCTATGGGTGCCTGGGCCAGCAGATCGAGGCCCGGCCGGAAGCGCGGACCGGAGAATTTCAGATATTGATCGGCATTCCAGCGGTCCCCATCACGCGCCATGTCCCGTTCCCCCCTATCGCCTCGCCTTGCCGACTGGCAGCAGGATGCGGAAGCAGCTGCCCTGCGGCCCGGTACGCGCCAGTTCTACCGTGCCGCCATGGGCCTGCACCAGATCCTTCACGATGGCGAGGCCGAGGCCGGTGCTGGCCTTGGTCGATCCGGCGAAGGGCCGGAACAGGGTCAGCTGGATCGACTCAGGCAGGCCCGGCCCGTCATCCTCGACCAGGATTTCGGTCATCTTACCCTCAGGACCGCCCGTATGGCTCGCCGTCACGCGGATGCGCGCGGCGCCGGCCTCGGCGGCATTGCGCGCGAGATTGGCCAGCACTCGGTGAAACTGGTGGCGGTCGATCTCGGCCACCAGATCGTCCGGGATGTCCGGCACCAGCTCGGCCTGGCGCTCGGCCGGAAAGAAGCCGGTATCGATTTCCTCGGCGATCTCCGCGACGAAGGCGCGCAGCCGCACCGGCGCCTTGCTCACCGGCGGATGTTCCTGGGTGAAGTTCAGCGTCTGGGTGCAGATGGTGATTGCCCGGTCGATGGTGCGGTACAGCGTCGGCACCACGCGCTTCACATGCGGATCCTCGCTGCGCGACAGCGTGTCATAGACCAGCGAGGCGGTGGCCAGCATGTTGCGCAGATCGTGATTCACCTTGGAGACCGTGGCACCCAGCGTCGCCAGCCGGGTCTTCTGCCGCAGCGCCGCTTTCAGGTCGGTCTGCATCGAGGCCAGCTCGCGCATCGCCGTGCCGATCTCGTCGCGCCGGTTGCTGGCCGGCAAGACCGGCGTTTCCTCCGGGTCGCGGCGAAACGCCGTCATGCTCCCGGTGATGCGCTGCATCGGCCGAACCAGCATGGTGCGCAGGGTGAAGAAAACCAGCGCCGCGGTGATAAAGGAGATCACCAGCGACAGCGCCAGGATGCGCTCGGAGAAGGCGATCATCTCGGCACGCATCGGCTGTTCGTCGAAGATCACCGAGACCACGACCTCGGCATCCTTGGGCGAGGCGCCGGTCGCCTGGATAATCCGATCCTCGGTCCGCAGCATGGCGGCGAAGGCGTCCAGGATCAGATCGAAAGCCATCGTCTCGCGCAGGTCGAAGATATCCGCCGGGCGAAGCGAATCCTCGCTGCCCAGCATGTGCGTCATCCGGCCATCCTTGAACAGATCGATGGCGTGCGCCCCGACATGGGCCAGCAGGGCCTGTTCAAGATCCTGCGTCACCATGCGGTCAGGGGCGGCATCGATGGTCAGCGCCGCCAGATGGGCAGAGGCCAGCTTCTCCTCGATATAGGTTTCGCGGAACCGGGCGATGGAGGGCGTGTAGATCAGCACTTCGGCCAGCATGACGAAGCCGATGGTCAGCACCAGCAGGCGGGCGGACAGCGACCGGGTGAAGGCGTCGAACGGCATGATCCTGTTTTAGCCGAACTTCAGCAGGAAGCGCACGATCTTCCGTGTCCGCTCGCTGAACAGCTTCGGCGTATAGAAGCTGCCGGCGGCCCGTTTGCTGACCTCGCCCAGTGTCGGATAGGGCAGGATCAGCGAGGCGATGGCGCCGATTTTCATTTTCTGCGAGATCGCCAGCGCCCACAGCGCGATCAGCTCGCCGGCCTGCGGGCCCAGGATCGTCGCCCCCAGGATACGGCCGTTCGGCAGGGTGACGATCTTGGCATAGCCTTCCGTCTCGCGTTCGGCCTGCGCCCGGTCATTCTCGTGGAAGCCCCAGCGCAGGAGGCGAATTTCGCCATGCCTCTCCCGCGCTTCAGCCTCGCTCATGCCGACCTGCGCCAGCTCCGGCTCGGTGAAGGTCACCCAGGGCACGGCGGAATAATCGACCTTCGCGGGCAGGCGGAACAGTGCGTTGCGGATGACGATGCCGGCCTGATAGCCGGCCATGTGGGTGAACTGGTAGGGCCCGGCGACATCGCCGATGGCGAAGATGCGCTTGTTGCCGGTGCGCAGCCGGGCATCGACATCGATGCCCTTCCTGCCGTAGCGCACGCCGGCTGCCTCAAGGCCCAGCCCCTCGACATTGGGCGCGCGGCCGGTGGCAACCAGCAGATGGCTGCCGGCGACTTCCCCGGCGACGCCATCCTTCTCCGTCATCACGCAGACCCCGCCACCCTTCGCGGCGACGCCCAGCGCCTTCGTATGCTCCAGCAGCCGGATGCCCTCGGCGGCGAGCCCGCTGCGCAGCAGTTCGACCAGTTCCGGGTCATCCTTGCCGGCGATCGACGCCATCTCGATCACCGTGACCTCGCAACCGAGATTGCGGTGCGCCTGTGCCATCTCCAGCCCGATCGGCCCGCCGCCCAAGATCAGCAGATGCGTGGGCTTTTCCGGCACCCCGAAAATCGTCTCGTTGGTGAGATAGGGCAAATTGTCCAGCCCCGGCACCGGCGGCACCGCGGGGCGGGAACCGGTGGCGATGACAAAGCGTTTCGCGCGGACCACCGTGTCGCCGGCGACCAGCTCGTCCGGCCCGGTGAACCGGGCATCGGCCTGGATCACGGTGACGCCAAGCCCCTCGAACCGCTCCACCGAATCATGCGGCGCGATGGCGGCGATGACCCCGGCGACATGCGCCTGCACCCGGGCGAAATCGACCGTGGCGTGACTATCGATGCCAAAGCCGGCACTGTGGTTGGCGATGCGCGCGCGGCGGCCAGCGGCAAGCAGCGCCTTGGAGGGCACGCAGCCGTAATTCAGGCAGTCGCCGCCCATCTTCGCGCGCTCGACCAGCACGGTGCGCGCACCCATCTGGGAGGCGCCGGCGGCCACTGACAGGCCGGCGGAACCGGCGCCGATGACGCAGATATCGGTCTCGATGCGCGCGTTCATTTACGGGATCTTTTCCATGTCTTGTAGGCCACCGGCAGCAGCGACAGCACCGCCAGCCCGAGCAATGGCAGCAGGATTTCCGGGTCGAAGATCAGGCCAAGATCGGGCGCCCCGCCCCGATCGAAGATCGCCCCCAGACCGTTGCCGACACTGACATAGACGAAGCTGCCGGGAATGATGCCGGCCAGCGTGGTCAGCGCGAAGACGCGCAGGGACACACCCAGCAGCGCCGGCACAATGTTCACCACGAAGAAGGGAAACAGCGGCACCAGCCGCAACACCAGCATGTAGGAGACCGCATTCTCGTTGAAACCGCCCTGCATCCTGGCCAGCCAGGGACCGGCGCGCCGGCGCAGCGCATCCTGGCACATATGGCGGGCGGCCAGGAACACCGCGACGGCCCCCAGCGTAGCGCCGGTTACAACGATTGCGCTGCCGAGAAAGGGTCCAAAAAGAAAGCCGGCCAGCAGGGTCAGCAGCGTCGCCGCCGGCAGCGAGAAGGCGACAAACAATGTATAGAGCGCGATATAGCCAACGACCGCCAGTGCGCCATTGCGCTGGACCAGGCCGAGCAGTGCCTCGCGATTGTCGCGGATCGCCTCCAACGAGAAATACTGGCCGAGATCGAGGATAAGGAACGCCGCCAGCCCGGCCAACAACACCAGCGCCGGCCAGAACCGGCGCAGCACCGGTGCGAGCACCGCCCGCTCCGCCTTCTTCTCCTCGGTCTGTGCCATGCCGCTCACTTCCCACCTCTCATCATCCTCAGCGTATATAAAGAACCGGGGCAAACACAGCCACTCACCATAGCGTGAAGAAACCGCCGGCCGGATAAACAGGTCAGACAAACAGACAGGTCAGCGGCGGGAATCATTCAGCGCCCAGTCATAGCGGTGATCATCGATCCCGCGCCGCGCTGCCAGCGCGGCCGCCAGTTCCGGCGCGGCATGGCGGCGCAGATGCGCCAGCACGCCGGCTTCGCCACCGCCGAAATCCGCCTCGAACCAGTCATAGATCGAGGAAATCACGAGACGACCGTCGGCCAGCGAGACGCCGCGCGGATGATTTACGTAGGCGTGCGCGCCCGCCTCCATCAGCCGCTCTGTATTGGCAGCGGTGAAGGCTTCCGGCAGCAGGTCCGGACAGCCGATGGAGGCGCAGTTCACCGCGTAATGCACCCGTGGATCGCGCCAGATCGGACGCAGGATACGGTGTTCGATATCGTCGAGGCTGAGCGGCTCGCCCTCGACGGAGATCAGCTTCCTGCCCCAGGGTCCGATACTGAACAGCCCGGGCGAGATGCGAATATCGCGGATACTGTCCACCGGATAATGTGCCAGCACGGTGTGCACGGTCAGCGCGTTGTAAAGATTGATCCAGAAGGCGCGCTGTTCGTCCCGGTTCAGGCGTGACACCAGCGCCGCCGACAGCCGTTCCAGATAGGCGTCCAGCGGCGCGGCATCGGCCTGGGCCGCAGCGTAATCCAGCCGGGTGACACCATCGTCACCGGGCCGCAGATGGCGTTTCAGGAAGGCATCCCATGCCGTGTGATCGACACTGCCTGTGGCGGCCGGGTCATGAGCCGTCCAGCGTGCCCACAGCTCGGCCTCCGGCGCGGCGGTGGCCGGAAGAGAAAACAACAGCAGGAACAGGCAGGTCACAGCTAGGCGGTGCATCAGGCTTCCATTGGCGGTCTGGCTTGCCGCTTCTGGGTACCGCACGCCTTGTCCGCCGGCAAATCAACCCGCTTCACGCCCCGGTGAAGATACCGGTGCAGATGATGATGGGCATGTACGGTTGGGATCGGCACGATAGCGACAGTTGACCCGAACCGGACTCCGGCCTAGCTTCCGCCGCTCAAATTAGCGGAAAGTTACGTGCCATGATCCCCATCCAGCCCTTCGAGCGAGAACTCGCCCCCGCCGCCCGCGCCTGGCCGTTCGAGGAAGCGCGCAAACTGGTGGAACGGACAGCAGGCAAAACGCCGGAGAAGGGTTATGTGCTGCTGGAGACCGGCTATGGCCCGTCCGGCCTGCCGCATATCGGCACCTTCGGCGAGGTGGCGCGCACCACCATGGTGCGCCAGGCCTTTCAGCGCCTCAGCGACATCCCGGCCCGGCTGTTCTGCTTCTCCGACGATATGGACGGTTTCCGCAAGGTGCCGGACAATGTGCCGAACAAGGACATGCTGGCGGCGCATCTGGGCAAGCCGCTGACTTCCGTGCCCGACCCGTTCTCGAACGAATATTCGAGCTTCGGCGAGGCCAATAACGCGCGGCTGCGTGCCTTCCTCGATTCCTTCGGCTTCGAGTACGAGTTCCAGTCGGCAACCGACTGGTACAAGTCGGGCCGGTTCGATCCGATGCTGCTGGCGATGCTGCGGCATTACGAGGAAATCCAGGCAGTCATGCTGCCCACGCTGGGCGCCGAGCGGCAGCAGACCTATTCCATCTTCCTGCCGATCTGCCCGAAGACCGGCCGGGTGCTGCAGGTGCCGGTGGTCGAGACCAGGCCGGACGACGGCACCATCATCTATCGCGGCGAGGATGGCGCGCTGGTGGAGACGCCGGTGACCGGCGGCAATGTGAAGCTGCAATGGAAGGCCGACTGGGCCGGCCGCTGGTTCGCGCTGGGCGTCGATTACGAGATGTACGGCAAGGACCTCATCCCCTCGGCCGAGCTGTCGGCGAAGATCGTGCGCATCCTCGGCGGCAAGGCCCCGGAAGGCTTCGCCTACGAGCTGTTCCTGGACGACAAGGGCCAGAAGATTTCCAAGTCGAAGGGCAATGGCCTGTCGGTCGAGGAATGGCTGACCTATGCCCCGCCGGAGAGCCTGGCGCTGTACATGTTCCAGTCGCCGCGCAAGGCAAAGCGGCTGTATTTCGACGTGATCCCGCGCGCCGTGGACGATTACCGCACCTTCGTCGGCAAGTTCGCCGAGGAGGAGGAGGCGAAGAAGCTGGAGAACCCGGCCTGGCACATCCATGCCGGCAATCCGCCGGCGCCGGACAGCACCGGCCTGACCTTCGGCATCCTGTTGAACCTCGCCAGCGCCTGCCATGCCGAGAGCAAGGACGTGCTGTGGGGCTTCATCAAATCCTACGCGCCGGGCGCCACGCCGGAGGGCGACCCGCAGCTCGACGGGCTGGTCGGCTTCGCGCTGAACTACTACCGCGATTTCGTCGCCGCCCATAAGGCCTACCGCGCGCCGAGCGAGGCCGAACGCGCCGCCTTCGAAAAGCTTGCCGCCGACCTGCAGGCAGCACCGGCCGACGCCAGTGCCGAGGATCTGCAGAATATCTTCTACGAGGTCGGCAAGACCATCCTGCCGGACGATCTGCGCGGCTGGTTCAAGACCGTCTATGAGGTGCTGCTGGGCCAGGAGCAGGGGCCGCGCATGGGCTCTTTCGTGCAGCTTTACGGCCGCGACAACATGGTGGCGCTGATCCGCAAGGCGCTGGACGGCAAGCTGGCCTAAGCGGTGGAAGCGGCGGGCGGCAAATGATTGTTCCCGCCGCCCCGCTGTCGTAGCTTAACGGCGTTTCCCCCGCCCCGTCCCCGAACAGGATGATGACAGAGCAGACGACGCCAACCGCCGAGGCAACGCCGGCCCTACAGGGGCCGTATCGCGTCCTTGCGCGCAAATACCGGCCGCAGACCTTCGCCGAGATGATCGGCCAGGAGGCGCTGGTGCGCACGCTGCGCAACGCCATCGCGTCTGGCCGGCTGGCGCATGCCTTCATGCTGACCGGCGTGCGCGGCGTCGGCAAGACGACCACGGCGCGCATCCTGGCCCGCGCGCTGAATTGCATCGGCCCCGATGGCCAGGGCGGCCCGACCGTCAGCCCGTGCGGCGTGTGCGAGGCCTGCCGCGGCATCGCCGAGGACCGCCACCCCGACGTGCTGGAGATGGACGCCGCCAGCCGCACCGGCGTGAGCGACATCCGCGAGCTGATCGAGGGCGTGCGCTACCGCCCGGTCTCGGCGCGCTACAAGATCTACATCATCGACGAAGTGCACATGCTCTCCACCGCCGCCTTCAACGCGCTGTTGAAGACGCTGGAGGAGCCGCCCTCCGACGTGAAATTCATCTTCGCCACCACGGAAATCCGCAAGGTGCCGGTGACCGTGCTGTCGCGCTGCCAGCGCTTCGACCTGCGCCGGGTCGAGCTGGACGTGCTGTCCAGCCATTTCGCCGCCATCGCGCAGAAGGAAGGCATCGGCATCGAGGACGGCGCGCTGCGCCTGGTCGCCCGCGCCGCCGACGGATCGGTGCGCGACGGGCTGTCGATCCTCGACCAGGCGATCGCGCTGGCCGGAACCGACTCTGAAGGCGGAACGGTCACCGAAGAGTCGGTGAAGGGCATGCTGGGCCTCGCCGACCGCGACCAGGCGCTGGACCTGTTCGACGCGGTGATGCGCGGCGACCCGGCAGCGGCGCTGGACCGGCTGGCCGGGCTGCATGGCGTCGGCGCCGATCCGGTGGTGATCATCCAGGACCTGCTGGAGCTGACGCATTTCCTGACCCGCCTGAAGGTGGCACCGGAAGCGGTGGCCGCCAGCGGCCTGTCCGATGCCGAGCTGGCGCGCGGCCGCGAAATATCGTCCCGGCTGGGCATCGCCGCACTGGCCCGCGCCTGGCAGGGGCTGCTGAAGGGGCTGCAGGAGGTGCAGACCGCGCCGCAGCCGCTACAGGCCGCCGAGATGGTGCTGATCCGCCTCGCCCATATGGCGGAGCTGCCGCCCCCGGCCGAGTTGATCCGGCAGGCCCGGGATGGCGGTGGTGGTGGTGGTGGCGGTGGCGGGGGCGGGGGCATGGCGCAACCGGCGCCCCCAACACCGTCCCCGGCGCGCCCGTCCGCACCGCCGCAGGCCTCCGCGCCCGCCGATGCTGTCGGCAGCAGCCCTGGCGGCATTGGGGACGACATGCCGCCCTGGGTGACCGAGTCTGATGGCAGCAGCTCTGCCGGGAGTGGTGGCGGGGGACCGCAGGCGTTGCGCCAGCCCGCCCCGCAGCCCGCGGTACAGGCGGAACCGGCCCCGGCGCCGCTGCCCGATCCGCGCAGCTTCGCCGAGGTGGTGGCGCTGTTCCGCGACAATCGCGAGGTGCTGCTGCAGACCGAGCTGGAAATGAAGGTGCAGCTGGTGCATTTCGAACCGGGCCGCATCGAGTTCCATCCCGGCCCCGGCGCCCGGCAGGACCTCGCCAACCAGATCGGCCGGTATCTCAGCGAATGGACCGGCCGGCGCTGGGTCGTCTCGGTGTCGCGTGAACCGGGCCAGCCGACCCTTGCCGAACAGCGCCACGCGGCCGAGAACGAACGCCGCGACCGCGCCAGCCGGCACCCGCTGGTGCTGGCCGTGCAGGACCATTTCCCCGGTGCCGCCATCGCCGATGTGCGGGCGTTGCGGCCGGCCGAACCGCCGGTTGCCGATGCCCCCGACACGATGGACGATGTGATGGAAGACGGCCTAACCGGCGACGATCAGACCGAAGAGGATTGAGGCGATGAAGAATCTGGCGAACATGATGAAGCAGGCGCAGGAAATGCAGAGCCGCATGACGGAGATGCAGGCCGAGCTGGCGCGCCACGAAATGACCGGCCAGTCCGGCGGCGGCATGGTGACCGTCACGCTGAACGGCAAGGGCGAGATGCGGGCGATCAAGATCGACCCGGCGCTGGCCACGCCCGACGATGTTGAGGTGCTGGAGGATCTGATCGTCGCCGCCACCAACGACGCCAAGGCCAAGGTCGAAGCGCACATGGCCGAGCAGATGCAGAAGCTGACCGGCGGGCTGAAACTGCCCGAGGGAATGAAACTGCCGTTCTGAGGGTGCTTGCCTACCGTCTGAACTGCTTGCCCAGCGTCAGCCCCTGGCGCTGGTAGGAGGAGCCGATGCCCTGCCCGTACAGCTTGTCGGGCGCGGCCGCCAGCTTCTCATAGATCAGCCGGCCGACGCGCTGGCCATCCTCGATCAGGAAGGGCACGTCGTGCGAGCGCACTTCCAGCACGCCGCGCGAGCCGATGCCGTCGCCTTCTCGCCCGCCAGCCGCGCCATGGCCGAAACCGGGATCGAAGAAGCCGGCATAATGCACGCGGAATTCGCCGACCGAGGTGTCGTAGGCCACCATCTCGGCGGCATGGTCGGGCGGCACCGCCACGCTCTCCTTCGACGCCAGGATGTAGAAATCGTCCGGGTCCAGCACCAGCCCGCCCCGGACGGCAACCAGCGGCTCCCAGAAATCCTCGATCGCATAGGCGCCGATATTGTCGAAATCGATCAGCCCGGCATTGCGCCGCGCGCGATAGCCGATGACACCGCCGGCAAAGCCGGGGGCCGCCGTCTCGCCCGACAGATCGACGCTGAACGGCACGCCGCCGCGCAGATCGTCGCGCTCCAGCGGCCGGTCGGTCAACTGCTGCGCGGCGTGCAGCGCGTGCAGTTCGGTGGCGCTGAGGCCGGGCTGGCCCTTGCGCAGCCGCAGCTGGTTCAGCCGCGTGCCCCGATGCACCAGGATCGAGAAGGTGCGCGGTGCGATCTCGGCATAGAGCGGCCCTTCATAGCCGGCGGGGATCGCCTCGAACGCCTCCCCGCCATCGGTGATGACGCGGGTGAAGATATCGAGCCGCCCGGCCGAGCTTTTCGGGTTGGCGAGGCCCGCGATGCCGGCGCGCAGGCGCAACCGCTCCATCAGCGGCACGATATAGACGCAGCCGCGCTCCAGCACCGCGCCGCGCGACAGATCGATCTCGTGCATGCCGAACTGGTCGATCTTCTGCCGCACCGTGACACCCTGGCCGGGCAGGAAGCTGGCACGCACCCGATAGGCGACGGCGCCCAGCCGGAGGTCGAGGCTGGCCGGTTGCACCTGGTCCTCGCCAATCGGCGCATCGGCCTGGATATCCCCGGATTCGATCAGGTGGCGCAGCATCTGCGACGGCAGAATGCCGCTGCCGCGCACCGGCTGCGCGGCAAAGGACGCGGCGGAAACGGTCGCAGGGGGTGAGGCGGTATCGGCCATGAGGATCAAGCTTTCCTGTCGCGCCTGGAGATGCCGTCATACCGTTGCAACGGCACTTGTGGCAATATAACTGAATTCACCGGAGTCCTGTGGGGTCCCTGTGAGGTCACCGCGGGGGGTGCGCTGGCTTTCTTTGCGCCATAAAGCACGCACTCACATTGACTGCCGCACATTGACTCTTGCGGGCGTTGCGCTTATACACCGGCGCTCGATTTTCAGAAATTCTCGACGTTGGCCAACGGAGAAAACCCGTGAAGCGTACTTTTCAGCCCAGCAAGATCGTTCGTGCCCGCCGGCACGGTTTCCGCTCCCGCATGTCGACCGTTGGCGGCCGCAAGGTGATCGCCAATCGCCGGTCGCGCGGCCGCAAGCGCCTGTCGGCCTAACACTATTACCTGTTCCGCTGCCGCCACTGCTGAACAGCCGGCGGCAGCGATGGCCGAGGTGGCAATGGCCGACCCGCAACAGGCTGGCCCGCAACAGGCCAACCCACAGCCGGCTCGCCAGCAGCAGGCCGAACGAACCCGTCTTGCCCGTCTCAAACGGCGCGCGGATTTCCTGCGTGTGGCCGGTCTGCGCCGCAAATGGGTCACGCCGGGCGTGATGCTGCAGGTTGCTGGCGCCCTGCCGGGCGAAACCGGGCCGGACCAGGGCGGCACGACGATCCAGATCGGCTTCACGGCCAGCCGCAAGGTCGGCAATTCCGTGGTGCGCAACCGGGCCAGACGCCGCCTGAAAGCCGTTGTGGACGAGGTCATGCCGCTGCACGCCAAACCCGGGCTCGACTATGTGCTGATCGCCCGCCGCGACACGCCGACGCGTCCCTATGCCCTGCTGGTCGAGGATCTGAAGCTGGCTCTGCGCAAGACCGGCGCGCTGCGAAGCGAAAGGGAGGCATCATGAGCCCGCTCGCCCATCTGCTGCGCCTGCCGATCCATTTCTATCGTTACGTCATCTCGCCGCTGCTCGGCGTGAACTGCCGCTTCGCGCCCAGCTGTTCGGAGTACGCGCTGGAAGCGCTGGCGACGCATGGCGCGCTGAAAGGCGGCTATCTTGCCGCACGGCGCATTCTGCGCTGCCATCCCTGGGGCGGATCGGGCTATGATCCCGTGCCCTCCACCGGGGCGACCGGACAGGACGGCACCGCCGCGCCTGCCTGCACACATTCCTCCCACAAGCACGCCCATGGCGGGCATGAAACGGTTACGGGCTGATTTGCGATGACCGATCAGAAGAATCTTATCCTCGCCATTGGCGTCTCGCTGCTGATCCTGCTGGGCTTCCAGTATTTCTTCGAATTCCCGAAGATGCAGGAAAGCCAGCAGCCGCAGACGACCGAGCAGATCGCCCAGCAGGCGCGCGAGCTGGATTCCTCGCGCCCCAGCCCGGCGGCGCCCGGCGCCGATGTGACGGCGGGGACCGTGACCGCGGCCAACCAGCCGCAAACCCGTGAAGAAGTGATCGGCGCCAGCCCGCGCGTGCGGATCGATTCGCCGAGGCTGCGCGGTAGCCTGTCGCTGACCGGCGCGCGGCTCGACGACATCACGCTGAAGGATTACCGCGTCAATCCGGACAAGAGCAGCCAGAACATCACGCTGCTGACGCCGCGCGGCCTGTCCAACCCCTATTACGCCGAACTCGGCTGGGTTGCCGGCGGCGGCAGCACCGGCATCGTCGTGCCCGGCCCGGACACGGTCTGGCAGACTGACCGCGAACTGCTGGCCCCCGGCCAGCCGGTGACGCTGTCCTGGGACAATGGCCAGGGACTGCGCTTCGAGAAGAAGATCGCGCTGGACAGCGACTATATGTTCACGGTCACCCAGAGCGTGGTGAACGAGAGCGGCCAGCCGGTGAACCTGCACAGCTATGCGCTGGCCTCGCGCGGCGGCACGCCCAAGACCTCCGGCTTCTTCATCCTGCATGAGGGGCTGCTCGGCGTGTTCGACGGCACGCTGAAGGAAATCGATTACGACGATATCCAGGAAGACAAGCAGGTCGAGACGCCCTCGACCGGCGGCTGGATCGGCATCACCGACAAATACTGGCTGGTGGCCCTGATCCCCGGCCAGCAGGAGCAGGTGAAGGGGCGCTTCCTGCATACCACGCGCAACAATGACGACCGCTATCAGGTCGATTATCTGGATGCCGGCCGCGAGGTCGCCCCCGGCGCCACGCTGGAAACCGTCAACCGCCTGTTTGTCGGCGCGAAGGAAGTGCGGACCCTCGACCGTTACGAGGAACAGTACGGCATCACCAATTTCGACCTCGCCATCGATTTCGGCTGGTTCTACTTCCTGACCAAGCCAATCTTCTACGCCATCGACTGGCTGTATCATTTCCTGGGCAATTTCGGCCTCGCCATCCTGGCGCTGACCGTCGGCATCAAGCTGCTGTTCTTCCCGCTCGCCAATAAGTCCTACAAGGCGATGAGCAAGCTGAAGGAGCTGCAGCCCAAGATGATGGAGCTGCGCGAGCGGATCGGCGACGACCGCCAGCGCCTCAATCAGGAGATGATGACGCTCTACAAGAAGGAGAAGGTGAATCCGGCCGCCGGCTGCCTGCCGATCCTGGTCCAGATTCCGGTGTTCTTCGCGCTCTACAAGGTGCTGTTCGTCACCATCGAGATGCGCCACGCCCCCTTCTTCGGCTGGATCAAGGATCTCTCGGCACCCGATCCGACGACGATCTTCAACCTGTTCGGCCTGATCCCCTGGGACCCGCCGCAGATGCTGATGATCGGCGTCTGGCCGCTGATCATGGGCGTCAGCATGTTCCTGCAGCAGAAGCTGAACCCGCAGCCGGCCGACCCGATCCAGGCCAAGGTGTTCATGTTCCTGCCGATCGTCTTCACCGTCATGCTGGCCAGCTTCCCGGCCGGTCTGGTGATCTACTGGGCGTGGAACAACACGCTCTCCATGGCGCAGCAATATGTCATCATGCGCCGCATGGGCGTGAAGATCGGTGGCGGCAGGGACAAGACAGTCACCCCGCCGGCCGTCGCCAAGCCGAAGACCGAGTCTGACTCTGGCAACTCCTCCGGCAAGTCCGCTGGTAAGCCCGCCGGCAAGACCAAGCCCGCCAAGAAGAAGTCCTGACGGCCGGATGGAAAGCACCGCACAGAGCGAAGCCGAGAAAGCCGCCGCCATCGAGACCGGACGGCTGCTGTTCGCGCAGGAATGCGGCTTCGTGGCGGCAACGACAACGCTTGACCGGCTGCCGCCCGACAGCCTGCCGGAGATTGCCTTCGCCGGCCGCTCCAATGTCGGCAAGTCCAGCCTGATCAATGCGCTGACCGGCCGCAAGACGCTGGCCCGCACCTCCAACACACCGGGCCGCACGCAGCAGATCAATTTCTTCGATCTCGGCCGCCGGATGCTGCTGGTCGATCTGCCGGGCCACGGCTTCGCCAAGGTTTCCAAGACGCAGGTGCGCGACTGGACCCGGCTGGTGAAGGATTATCTGCGCGGCCGGGTCTCGCTGCGACGGGTGTGCCTGCTGGTCGATGCAAGGCACGGGCTGAAGGATAATGACCGCGAGGTGATGGCGCTGCTGGACCAGGCCGCCGTGGTCTATCAGGTGGTGCTGACCAAGACCGACAAGACCAAGCCGGCCGAGCTGGAAGCGACGCTGGCAAAGCTGACCGCCGAGCTGGCGAAACACACTGCCGCCTATCCCGTGCTGTTCCCGACCAGCGCCAATACCGGGGATGGCATTCCCGAATTGCGGGCCGAACTGGCCACGCTCGCCTTGCAGGTGTAACGCGCGCCTGCTAGCCATTGACGAAACAGCAAGACCGCCAATGAGGGACCGCCGCGCCATGACCAGCAAGACTCCGTCCGCCCCCAGCATCAGCCCGCGCGACTGGCTCTCCACCGCCAAGGTATTGTCGGAAGCACTGCCCTATATGCGCCGCTATGCCGGCCGCACCGTGGTCGTGAAATATGGCGGCCATGCCATGGGCGACGCGCGGCTGGCCGCCCTGTTCGCCGCCGACATGGTGCTGCTGAAGCAGGTCGGCATTCACCCGGTGGTGGTGCATGGCGGCGGCCCGCAGATCGGCGAGATGCTGAAGAAGCTGCAGATCCAGAGCGAGTTCATCGACGGGCTGCGCGTCACCGACAAGGCCACCGTCGAGGTGGTCGAGATGGTGCTGGCCGGCTCGATCAACAAGCAGATCGTCAGCGCCATCCAGGCCGCCGGCGGCCAGGCCGTGGGGCTGTGCGGCAAGGACGGCAACCTGATCGAGGCGCGCAAGCTGGAACACCGGCAGAAGACCGATTCCAACATCGAGAAGGTGCTGGATCTGGGCTTCGTCGGCGAGCCGATGAAGGTGAACACCGAGGTGCTGCGCGTCTTCAACGACACCAAGTTCATCCCGGTCATCGCCCCGGTCGGCATCGGCGAGGACGGCCAGACCTACAACATCAACGCCGACACCGCCGCCGGCGCCATCGCCGGTGCGCTGAACGCCAGCCGCCTGCTGATGCTGACCGACGTGGTCGGCGTGCTGGACAAGGACAAGAGGCTGTTCGACGAGCTGACGCTGGCCGATGTGGACCGGCTGATCCGCGACGGCACCATCCAGGGCGGCATGATCCCCAAGGTGGAGACCTGCGTGCAGGCGGTGGAAGGCGGGGTGGACGCCGCCGTCATCCTGGACGGGCGCGGCGAGCATGCGGTGCTGCTGGAAATGTTCACCGAGCACGGCGCCGGTACGCTGATCCGCAGGGGATAAGCCGCACAGGCCGCCGGTTTTGGGCAGCCGGTTTGGGGCCGCTGGTTTCTTTCCTGAAAAGGAGACTGGCAACGACCCGAAGCGAAACTCGTTACGGCTGCTTCCTTCCGGACCTGACCGGGTTGGCGAGGACTCCGTCCGCGCCAGCCTCCCGGCCCCTATATCGCGCATGAGCCCGCCGGATGCAAGGGCGGCGGCATGCGCATACTGACGAGGGAGGCGCCATGACTGCCCCGCTGCTGCTGGCGATGGCGGAAGTCGAACTCCGGGCCGCCGACCGGGCGCGGATCGATGCCTTCCGCGCCGCCCACGATCCCCAGCATCCTCTCGTCCCGGCGCATGTCACTTTTGTCTTCCCGCATCTCCCCATCGACGAGGCGGCGGAACGCGCGCATATCGCGGCCATTGCCGGCCGCACGCCGGCCATCGATTTCGTGCTGCGCGACGCCGCCGCCGTACTGGACCCGCTGCATCCCGGCACTACCCATCTCTATCTGCTGCCAGCGGAGGGGGAGCCGACAATGCGCACGCTGCATGCCGCCCTGTATGGCGGCCCGCTGGCGGCGGCGCTGCGCCGCGATCTTCCTTTCCAGCCGCATCTCACGATCGGCGCCTTCTCCGGCATCGATGCGGCACGGCAGGCGGCGGAGAGCTGGAATACAGACGGGCTTGCCATTGCCGGAAGAATCGGCGCGCTGTCAGTCTGCCGGTTCGCTGGCAAGACGCTGGAACGGCTGGAGCGCTGCCCGCTGAGAGCTTCGCCTGCCGCGTAAGGGTTGCTGGCACCCCGGTCCGATTGCGCTATGCTCGTTTGCACAAGAATGATCTGCCCCTAGAGCACCCCGGGAAACATCCATGCCGCGAATGAACTATTACGCCTATGGCGGGCTGGACCGCGCCGCCGCCCTGCGCCAGCGCGAGGAATGGCTGGAACACACCCTGATGGAGCCGGAGACCCGGCTGGTGCCGATCTGGCGCAACCGCAATCTGGTGGCCGAGGGCGACGAGCCGAAGCCGGTGCTGCTGGAGCCAGAAGCCGCGCGCGCGCTGATGGATGGCAAGCGCCATACGGCGCTGCTGGGCGTACGCGACGGCGTGACCTATATCGCGCTCGATGTCTCCGACCTGGATGAGGAGGAGGCGCAGCGCCGCATCGCCTTGGCCGGGCCGCGCGCCAATTTCGTCGATCTGCGCGCGGTAGGTCCGCTGATGGTGCGCGAGGAGGGCTCGCTGCTGGCCTATGCCCGCGGCCTGATGTACTGGCATCTGCGCCACCGCTTCTGCGGGCTGTGCGGCCACCCGACCCTGGCGAAGAAGGCCGGGCATGTGCTGAAATGCAGCAATCCGGACTGCGCCACCGAGCATTTCCCGCGCACCGACCCCGCCGTCATCATGCTGGTCGAGCATGAGGGCAAGGCGTTGCTCGGCCGCTCCCCGCGCTTCGCCGAGGGCATGTATTCGACGCTGGCCGGCTTCGTCGAGCCGGGCGAGAGCCTGGAGGAGGCGGTCGCCCGCGAGGTCGAGGAAGAGGCCGGCGTGAAAATCTCCAACGTGCGCTATCACTCCTCCCAGCCCTGGCCATTCCCCTCCTCGATCATGCTGGGCTTCTACGCCACGGCGGAGACCACGGACATCACCATCGACAGGGAGGAGCTGGCCGATGCGCGCTGGTTCTCGCGCGCCGAGATGCGGGATTTCGACGGGGTGAACCAGCGCCTGCCGCGCGCGGATTCCATCGCCCGCCGGCTGATCGAGGACTGGCTGGCCGAAGACGCGTGAGGCGTTAGCGCGGCGGAGTCAGATTTTTTGGTAGCCCAACCACTTCTGAGACCGTCACCCCCGCACTTGTTGCGGGGGTCCATGCCTCCGCTAACTAGGTCATCGGCCGAGTAAGCTGAACCCTGGATTCCCGGCACAAGGCCGGGAATGACTAACTATGTATTCTGTATCAGCGCCCGTTCTGCTTGGCGATCTGGCGATAGGGGTTCGCCGGGTAGGTGCCAAGGATCTTCACCGCGCCCTTGGGGCAGAAGAATTTCAGCTCCTCCAGCGCGTGCTGCATCGACTGGCTTTCCGGGTGCCCCTCGGCATCGACATAGAATTGCGCCGCCTCGAAGGAGCCGCCGACCATGTAGCTTTCCAGCTTGGTCAGGTTCACGCCGTTGGTGGCGAAGCCGCCCAGCGCCTTGTACAGCGCCGCCGGCACGCTGCGCACGGCGAACACGATGGTGGTCACGACCGGCTGGTCGTCCATTGGCGGCACGATGCCCTGGCGCGCCATGATCAGGAAGCGCGTGGTGTTGTGCGCGGCATCCTCGACATTGGCGCGCAGCACCTTCAGCCCGTAGATATCGGCGGCCAGCGGCGAGGCCAGGGCGGCGACCTCGGGATCGTGCAGCTCCGCGATCTCGGCGGCGGCGCCAGCGGTATCGGGATGGACGACGGGCTTCAGCTTCAGCTCGCGGATCAGCTTGCGGCACTGCGCCAGCGCCATGGCGTGGCTGCGCACCTGCCGCAGCCCCTCGATGGTGGCGTCCTTCGCGGCCAGCAGCGTCAGCTCTACACGCTGGAAATGCTCGCCGATGATGTGCAGGCCGGATTCCGGCAGCAGATGATGAATATCGGCGACCCGGCCGGCGACGGAATTCTCCACCGGCACCATGGCGAGATCAGCCGTGCCGCTGGACACCGCCTCCAGCATGTCCTCGAAGCTGGCGCAGGGCATCACCTCCATGTCCGGACGGGCGGCGCGGCAGGCCATGTGCGAGAAGGCGCCGGGCAGGCCCTGGAAGGCGATGATGTTGGTCGATTGCGTCATGACAGGCCCTGATTTAGCGGGCGGATGCAAGGAGTTGCCGGGCCCGGTCGAGGTCGGCGGGAGTATCGACGCCGAGCGGAACCGTGTCAACGCGCGCCACCTCGATGCGCATGCCGGCCTCCAGCGCGCGCAGCTGCTCCAGCTTCTCGCGAAGCTCCAGCTGGCTGGGCGGCAAGGCCACGAAGCGCGCCAGCGCCTCCCGGCGATAAGCATAGAGGCCGATATGGTGGAACAGCTCGCCCTCGCCCCAGGGGGCCGTGGCGCGGGTGAAATAGAGCGCGCGGCCGGTCTCGCCTGTGGCATTCCATGACACCACCGGCTTCACCACCTGGCTGGCGGTGCGCTCCTCGGCGATGGTAATGGGCGCCGCCAGCGTGCCGATATCGACCGCCGGATCGGCCAGCAGATCGAAGGCCCGCCTGACAATGGCCGGGTCCAGCGTCGGCAGGTCGCCCTGCACATTCACCACCGCATCGAACGCGGCTTCCGGGTCGATCCGCACCAGCGCCTGCCAGATGCGGTCGGAGCCTGACGGCAGGTCGGGGTCGGTCAGCACCGCCTGCCCGCCCGCCGCCTCGACCGCCTCTGCGATCTCCGGCTCGGCGGCGGCGACCCAGACCGGGCCGATGCCGGCCTCCACCGCGCGGCGCCAGACCTGCACGATCATCGGCTGCCCGGCGATCTCGGCCAGCGGCTTGCCGGGTAGCCGGGTCGAGGCCATGCGGGCCGGAATGATCACCACCGGGCGCGAAACCTGGGAGGAAACGGGAGCATGAGGCATGATTTGGAACAGCTTTCTGCAACGATCGACCGACAATGCGCGACAGAATGCCGCAGCGAAATCGCCGGCGCGAGGACGGTTTTGCGTCGCGTCGGCGGCGAAAGACGATATATCGGTGCCTCAAGGGACAGCACAGCGCCGGATTTCCCCAAGATTCACCGGCGCCGAGGCTTTCCTTTGGACACGCGCGCCGGGAATCACTAATCTCCCGCGCTCTGGAAAAGCAATACGGGACGTGACGAGGTCTCCCCATGTCAACACTTGAACTGAACAAGGCCGCTGCCGGTATCCTCATCGGCGCCCTGCTGTTCATGGTGACCGGTTTCCTGGGGCATATGCTGGTGGCGCCGAAGCCACTGCAGGAAAATGCCTACAAGGTCGAGGTTGCCGAGGAAGCCACCGCCACGGCCGCCGCTCCGCAGGAATTCCAGTGGCCGGAGCCGATCGCGCCGATGCTGGCCTCTGCCGACGCTTCGGCCGGCGAGGCGCTGGTGAAGCGCTGCACCGCCTGCCACACCTTCGAGAAGGGCGGCCCGAACCGTGTCGGCCCGAACCTCTATGACATCGTGAATGCCGACAAGGCGCATCTCGGCGACTTCGCCTATTCCGACGCGATGGCCTCGGCCGAGGGCGAGTGGAATTACGAGAGCCTCAGCCGCTTCATCTTCAACCCGAAGGAATATGTGCCGGGCACGAAGATGAACTTCGCCGGGCTGAAGAAGGATTCGGACCGCGCCAACCTGATCGCCTATCTGCGGTCGCTGTCCGACAATCCGGCGCCGCTGCCGTAAGACTCCTACCGTCGAGAAACCCGCGCCCGTGACCGCTTCCTGTCCTGATTCCTTCGTCCGCTTCGCCGGCCAGCTGGCCGACGCGGCGGGCGATGTCGCCCAGCGCTATTTCCGCAGCGGCGTGCAGGCCGAGGACAAGGCCGACGAAAGCCCGGTCACCATCGCCGACCGCACCGCCGAGACGGCGATGCGCGCCCTGATCGAGAAGGAATTTCCCGAGCACGGCATCATCGGCGAGGAACATGGCAGCGTGCGCCGCGACGCCGAATGGGTATGGGTTCTGGACCCGATCGACGGCACCAAGGCCTTCCTCACCGGCAAGCCACTGTTCGGCACGCTGATCGGGCTGCTGCACCGGGGAGAACCCGTGCTGGGCGTCATCAACCAGCCGATCATCAATGACCGCTGGGTGGGCGGTGCCGGCCATCCGACCACGCTGAACGGCATACCGGCGCGCACCCGGACCGCCGAGCACGGGCTGGCCGGCGCGATGCTGCAGACCACCTCGCCCGACATGTTCAAGGACGGCAAGTACGCCGCCTTCGAGCGCGTCGGCAATGCCTGCAAATTCATCCATTGGGGCGGCGATTGCTACGGCTTCGGCCTGCTGGCCAGCGGCTTCATCGACATCGCCATCGAATCCTCGCTGCAGCTCTATGACTGGGTGGCGCTCGCCCCGATCATCGAGAATGCCGGCGGCAGCCTGACCGACTGGCAGGGCAACAAGCTGGAAATCCGCGACGGCAGCTTCGACGTAGTGGCCTGCGGCGACCGCCGCCTGCTGCCCACGATCCTCGATCTGCTGAACCGCTGAACCGGCGCTTCCGACTGCGCCTGGCGGTTTTTTTACGCGAAGTTAGTACGCCTCCCTCCTTTATCGCGCGCGATCTGCCATTATATCGCCGTTAAAGCCGGTTACCCGGATACCAGTCCGGCCCGTCCTTCGGAGAGGAGTCCCACAAGCCCATGCGACCGACGCTCGCCCGCTTCCTTCTCCTGCTGCTGCCCGTTCTGCCGCTGGCGCTGCCCGCCCTGACGTTACCTGCCGCCGCGCAGGAGGTGACGACAAGCCACGCGATCATCCTGCATGGCGAACCCAAATATCCGGCGGATTTCCGGCATTTCGACTATGCGAACCCGGACGCCCCGAAGGGCGGCGAGGTCATCCTGGCCGCCATCGGCACCTTCGACAGCCTGAACCCCTTCATCCTGCGCGGCGTTTCCGCCGCCGGCCTCAGCCTCGCCTTCGATACGCTGCTGACCGGCAGCTATGACGAGGCCTTCACCGAATACGGGCTGCTGGCCGAGAGCATCGAAGTGCCGGCCGACCGCAAATGGGTTGCCTTCACGCTGCGCCCCGAGGCCCGCTTCCATGACGGCAAGCCGGTCACGGCGGCGGATGTGGTCTGGACCTTCGACACGCTGAAAGCCAAGGGCGCCCCGTTCTACCGCGCCTATTACGCCGATGTGCAGAAGGCCGAGGCGCTGGGACCGCACAAGGTGAAATTCAGCTTCGGCGACACGGTAAACATGGAACTGCCGCTGATCATCGGGCAGATGCCGGTGCTGCCGATGCATTATTTCACCGACCCGGAAAACCCGAGGGAATTCGAGCGCACGACGCTGGAGCCGATCCCCGGCAGCGGCCCCTACAAGGTGGCCAGCTTCGAGCCCGGCCGCGCCATCACCTACGAGCGGGTGGCGGACTACTGGGGCAAGGATCTGGGGGTCAACAAGGGCCGCCATAATTACGACAGCATCCGCTTCGACTACTACCGCGACGCCACCGTCGCCATCGAGGCCTTCAAGGCCGGCGCCTATGATTTCCGCCAGGAGAACAGCGCCAAGGAATGGGCGACCGCCTATGATTTCCCTGCCCAGCGCCAGGGGCTGGTGGTGCAGCGGGAAATCCCCCATGAGCTGCCGACCGGCATGCAGGGCTTCGCGATGAACACCCGCCGGGCGATCTTCAGCGACCCCCGCGTGCGCCAGGCGATGAATTATGCCTTTGATTTCGAATGGTCGAACAAGGCGCTGTTCCACGGCGCCTACAGCCGCACCGAGAGTTATTTCTCCAATTCCGAGCTGGCCTCGCGCGGCCTGCCGGAGGGCGAGGAGCTGAAAATCCTGGAAGGCTTCCGCGGCCAAATTCCCGACCAGGTATTCACCACCGAATACAAGGCGCCGGTCACCGACGGCTCGGGCAACAACCGCGCCAATCTGAGGAAGGCGCTGGGCCTGCTGCAGGAGGCCGGCTGGCAGGTCAAGGACGGCAAGCTGGTGAACGCGGCCGGTCAGCCCTTCGCCTTCGAGATATTGCTGAGCAGCCCGGCCTTCGAGCGCATCGCCCTGCCCTATGCCAAGAATCTGGAACGGCTGGGCATCGAGGCCAGCGTGCGCACGGTGGACACCGCGCAGTACCAGAACCGCACCGACAATTTCGACTTCGACATGACCGTGGAAGGCTGGGGCCAGTCGCTGTCACCGGGCAACGAGCAACGCGATTTCTGGGGCTCCAGCCGGCGCGACGAACCGGGCAGCCGCAACACCGCGGGCATTGCCGACCCGGTGATCGACCAGCTGATCGACCTGGTAATCCAGGCGCCCGACCGCGAGAGCCTGATCGCCCGCACCCGTGCGCTGGACCGGGTGCTGCTGTGGGGCCATTACGTGGTGCCGCACTGGCATATCCGGGCCTTCCGCACGGTCTATTGGGATAAGTTCGCGCAGCCTGAGATCGCACCGAAATACGCGCTGGGCTTCCTCGATCTGTGGTGGATCGACCCGGCAAAGGCGGAGGTGGTGAACGCCTCCCGCCGCCGCAGCAGCAACTAGCCGGCCCGGTAACGCCCGTGCTGGCCTATATCGTCCGACGCCTGCTGCTGATGATCCCGACGCTGTTCGGGATCATGGTGCTGAATTTCGTCATCGTGCAGGCCGCCCCCGGCGGCCCGGTCGAACGCATGATCGCGGAAATCCGGGGTACCGCCGTCGATGCCACGGCGCGCATCACCGGTGGCGGCGGCGAGCAGACGCAAGCGACCGACAGCCAGTCCAGACGGGACAGCGGCGGCGAAAGCGCCAGCCAGTATCGCGGCGCGCGCGGCCTGCCACCGGAACTGATCCAGGATCTGGAGCGCCAGTTCGGCTTCGACAAGCCGCCGCTGGAACGCTTCGTGCTGATGATCGGCAATTACCTCACCTTCGATTTCGGCGAGAGTTTCTTCCGCAACCAGCGGGTCGTCGATCTGGTGCTGGACAAGATGCCGGTGTCGATATCGCTGGGGCTGTGGACCACGCTGCTGGTCTATCTGATCTCGATTCCGCTGGGCGTGCGCAAGGCGGTGCGCGACGGCACCGCCTTCGATGTCTGGACCTCCGCCGTGGTCATTGTCGGCTACGCCATTCCGGGCTTCCTGTTCGCGATCCTGCTGGTCGTGCTGTTCGCCGGCGGCAGCTTCCTGGACTGGTTCCCCCTGCGTGGCTTGACCAGCGCCAACTGGGAAGATCTGTCCTGGCCGGCGCGCATCCTGGATTATTTCTGGCATCTGGTGCTGCCGATCACCGCCATGGTGATCGGCGGTTTCGCCGGCCTGACCATGCTGACCAAGAATTCCTTCCTGGAGGAGATCAACAAGCAGTACGTCATGACCGCGCGGGCCAAGGGGCTGACCGAGAACCGCGTGCTGTACGGCCATGTGTTCCGCAACGCCATGCTGATCGTGGTCGCCGGCTTCCCCAGCGCCTTCATCGGCATCCTGTTCACTGGGGCGCTGCTGATCGAGGTGATCTTCTCGCTCGACGGGCTGGGGCTGCTGGGCTTCGAGGCGGCGATCAACCGCGACTACCCGATCATGTTCGGCACACTGTATTTCTTCACCCTGCTGGGGCTGCTGCTGAACCTGGTGGGCGATCTGATGTATGTCGCGATCGACCCGCGCATCGATTTCGAAAGCCGGGAGGTCTAGGACGATGACGGACAGTCCAGGCACCCCAGGCGGCACCGGCTTCGCGCCCGCCATCGCCACCCCGGAAGACCGCTTCCTGGGCCTGCGCATCAGCCCGCTGACCCGGCGGCGGCTGCAGAATTTCCGGGCGAACAAGCGCGGCTTCTGGTCGCTGTGGGTGTTCCTCGCCCTGTTCTCCTTCAGCCTGTGCGCCGAGCTGATCGCCAACGACCGGCCGCTGCTGGTCTATTACGATGGCGATCTGTATGCGCCGGTGTTGAAGGCCTATCCGGAGACCACCTTCGGCGGCTTCTTCCCGACTGAGGCGGATTATACCGACCCCGAGGTGAAGGCGCTGATCGACGAGAAGGGCTGGGCGATCTGGCCGCTGATTCCCTACAGCTACGACACGGTGGCGTCCGACCTGCCCGGCCCCGCCCCATCGCCGCCCGACGCCAACCACTGGCTGGGCACCGACGACCAGGCGCGCGACGTGGCGGCGCGGCTGATCTACGGCTTCCGCCTGTCGGTGCTGTTCGGGCTGACGCTGACCCTGTTCAGCTCGGTCGTCGGCATTGCCGCCGGTGCGGTCCAGGGCTTCTTTGGCGGCTGGCTCGACCTCATCTTCCAGCGCTTCATCGAAATCTGGTCGGGTCTGCCGGTGCTCTATCTGCTGATCATCCTGGCCAGCGTGGTGGAGCCGAATTTCTGGTGGCTGCTGATCCTGATGCTGGCGTTTTCCTGGATGACGCTGGTCGGCGTGGTGCGCGCGGAATTCCTGCGGGCGCGGAATTTCGACTATATCCGCGCCGCCCGCGCGCTCGGCATCTCCAACGCCACCATCATGGTCCGCCACATGCTGCCCAACGCCATGGTGGCGACCCTGACCTTCCTGCCCTTCATTCTGAACGGCTCGATCACCACGCTGACCTCGCTGGACTTCCTGGGCTTCGGCCTGCCGCCGGGATCGGCCTCGCTGGGCGAATTGCTGGCGCAGGGCAAATCCAACCTGCAGGCACCCTGGCTCGGCATCACCGGATTCATGGTGCTGGCGGTCATGCTGAGCCTGCTGATCTTTGTCGGCGAGGCGGTGCGCGACGCCTTCGACCCGCGAAAGACCCTGCGATGAGCGGGGCGATGACGGCGCCCATGGCCGACAAATCGACCGAAAAGCCTTTGCTTCAGGTGCATAATCTGTCGGTCGATTTCACCGTGCAGGGCCGCACTGTGCGCGCAGTGAAGCACATCGCCTTCGAGATCGGCCAGGGCGAGACGGTGGCGCTGGTCGGTGAATCGGGTTCCGGAAAATCGGTCTCCGCCCTGTCCATCCTGCAGCTATTGCCCTATCCGACAGCCCAGCACCCCGGCGGCAGCATCCGCTTCGAAGGGGTGGAGCTGCTGGATCAGGACCTGGCCGCGCTGCGCAAGGTGCGCGGCAATGACATCTCGATCATCTTCCAGGAGCCGATGACCTCGCTCAATCCGCTGCACACGGTGGAGAAGCAGATCTCGGAAATCCTGTTCGTGCATCGCGGCCTGTCGAACGATGCGGCGCGGCTGCGCGTGCTGGAGCTGCTGCGCCAGGTCGGCCTCGACGATGCCGAGCAGCGCCTCGCCAGCTATCCGCACCAGCTGTCCGGCGGGCAACGCCAGCGCGTGATGATCGCCATGGCGCTGGCCAACGAGCCAAAACTGCTGATCGCCGACGAGCCGACGACGGCGTTGGACGTGACCATCCAGGCGCAGATCCTGGCGCTGCTGAAGAAGCTGCAGCGCGAGACCGGCATGTCGATGCTGTTCATCACCCATGACCTCGGCGTGGTACGCAAGATCGCCGACCGGGTCTATGTGATGACGGAAGGCGAGATCGTCGAGGAAGGGCCGGTCGGCAATGTCTTCGACGATCCGCAGCACGCCTATACGCGCAAGCTGATGGGCGCGGTGCCGAAGGGCGCGCCACAGCCGATGCCGGAAGGCGCGCCGCTGGTCCTGGAAGGCCAGGATGTCCGTGTCTGGTTCCCGGTTAAGCGCGGCCTGCTGCGCCGCACGGTCGGCCATGTGAAGGCGGTGGACGGCGTCGATGTCGATATCCGCGAGGGCGAGACGCTGGGCGTCGTCGGCGAATCCGGCTCCGGCAAGACCACGCTGGGGCTGGCGCTGCTGCGGCTGGAGCGCAGCCAGGGCGCCATCCGTTTCAAGGGACAGGATATCGCCGGCAAGGGCAATGCCGCGATGCGCCCGCTGCGCCGCGAGATGCAGATCGTCTTCCAGGACCCGTTCTCGGCCCTGTCGCCCCGTCTTTCGGTGTCTGAGATCGTCGGCGAGGGGCTGACGGTGCACCGGCTGGCAGCGGATTCGGCCGAGCGTGAGCGGATGATCTGTCAGGCGCTGGAGGAGGTCGGGCTGGACCCGGCCTGGCGCCACCGCTATCCGCATGAATTTTCCGGCGGCCAGCGCCAGCGCATCGCCATCGCCCGCGCCATGGTGCTGAAACCCCGGCTGGTGGTGCTGGACGAGCCGACCAGCGCGCTCGACATGAGCGTGCAGGGCCAGATCGTCGATCTGCTGCGCGGGCTGCAGCAGCGGCACCGGCTGGCCTATCTGTTCATCAGCCACGATCTGCGCGTGGTGCGCGCCATGGCGCACCGGGTCATCGTGCTGCGCAACGGCAAGACGGTCGAACACGGGCCGGCGGAGGCGATTTTCGAGCACCCGCAGCAGCCCTATACGAAAGCTTTGCTGAAAGCCGCCTTCGATCTGGAAGCGGTAGAGGGGGACGTGTTAAAGACCTGAACAACTTCTCAAGGATCGGGGGCAGAGATCATGGCGCTGTTGTTCAAGTCTAATTCGGATTCCGCCGCACGCTGGGAGAAGGAGCTGCGGACGCACATCCCCGATCTCGACTTCCGGGTCTGGCCGGATTACGGCGATCCCGCCGATATCGACTTCGCGCTGGTCTGGGGCATGCCGGCCGGCGAGTTCCACAAATTCCCGAATCTGCGCTGCATCGCCTCGCTGGGGGCCGGCGTCGATCACATCTTCCGCGATCCCGACCTGCCGGAAGGCGTAGCGATCACCCGCCTCGTCGATCCCTGGATGGCGCAGGCGATGAGCGAGTATGTGCTGCTGCAGGTGCTGCGCTTCCACCGCCAGGGCGACATCTATGCCCGCCAGCAGGCGGAGAAGAAATGGGACACGCTGCCCTTCCCGGACACCGCCAAGCGCCGCGTCGGCATTCTCGGCCTCGGCTCGCTGGGCGAGGATGCGGCGAAGAAGATCGCCGCGCTGGATTTCCCCACCGCCGGCTGGAGCCGCACGCCGAAACAGATCGCGGGCGTGGAATGCTATAGCGGCCAGGACGGCCTGGAACCGTTCCTGAAGCGTACCGATATTCTGTGCTGCCTGCTGCCGCTGACGCCGCAGACTGAGAACATCATCGACGCCAAGCTGCTGGCAACGCTGCCGGCAGGCGCCTTCATCGTGAATTCCGCACGCGGCAAGCATGTGGTGGACGAGGATCTGATCGCCGCGCTCGATTCCGGCCATATCGCCGGCGCGGCACTGGACGTGTTCCGCGAGGAGCCGATGCCCGCCAGCCATCCCTACTGGGCACATCCGAAGGTGCTGGTCACGCCACACGCGGCGGCGCTGACCAACCCGCGCACCGGCGCCAAGCAGGTCGCCGACAACATCCTGCGCACCCGGGCCGGCCAGCCGCCGGCCTATGTTGTGGATCGCAGCGCCGGCTACTGATCGGGCTGCTGATTTGGCGGCTGGGGCGTATCCGTATTCCGCACCGCCGCCTGCTCCCCCGCTGCCAGCGCACTATGCCGCGCCAGGCGGCGGATGCGCAGCGCGGCATTGAACTCCGCCCCCAGGATCAAGGTCGCCGCCGACAGGTAGAAGAACAGCAGCGTGATGACGATCCCGCCCAGGCTGCCATAGACCACGGCGAAGCGCCCGAAGCTGGACAGGTACCAGGAAAAGCCGAAAAGCAGGGCGAACCACAGCAGCCCGGCCAGCAGCATGCCCGGCACCACCTCGGCCAGGCGCTGCGGCACATTCGGCAGGAACCGGTACAGCAGCGTCACGCCGGTCAGCACCAGCAGCACGGCAAACAGGCCCTGTACCGTGCTGATGGCGGCAAAACTGGCGTCTCGGATATCCAGCCAGCTGGTCAGCGGCTCCCACAGCAACGGCAGGAAGACGAAGCCGCTCATGGTGAACAGGATAACCAGCGCCGCCGCGATCACGATGATTGCCCCCTGCAGCCGGCGCAGCCAGAAGGAGCGCAGCTGCTCCACGTCATAGGCGCTGTTCAGCGCGTCACGCAGCGCCTCGACGCCGGACCCTGCGGTCCACAGCGTGGCCAGCATGGACAGCGTCAGGATGCCGCCCTTGTCGCCGCCCACCACCTCGGAAATTACCGGGCGCAGCGTTTCGGCCACCTCGTCCGGCAGGTTGGCGAGGCTCAGCGAAACGAAGTTCAGCGCCTGCGTGCTGTTGCCGACGGCGCCGGCCAGCGCCGTCAGAAAGATCAGGAAAGGGAACAGGGCGAACAGGCTGCTGAAGGAGATGGCACTCGCCCGCATCATGCCGTCATGCTGCAGAAACCGGCGCGCGGTATCGAGCGGCAGGACGGACAGGTCACGAAGGCGCTGGAAAAGAGGGTGGTCGCGCCAGGCCTTGGGCTGGGCGGAATGCTCTTCCACGCGTTAGTGCGGCAAGCTCGCCGCTGGCTGGCCCAGGCCGGCCACAGCGACGGACGGCTCCATGCCGCCGCTGGCTGCCTGCTGCGCCGCCCCCATTACCTGCCCGGCAAAATCCGACAGGAAGACCGAGCCTTTGACGGTGCGCTGCACCAGCACGCTGCGCCGGTCGGTCTCATCGGGCCGGCGCTTCAGCAGGCCAAGCTCGCCCAGCCGGTCGAGGGCACGCGTCACCGCCGGCTTGGAGATGCTCAGCGTCTGGGCAAGGCCGCGCACGGTGTGCGGCGGCGGCGTCAGATAGACGGTCAGCAGGATGGCCATCTGGCGCGACGACAGGTCAGGCGCATCCGCCCGCACGCTCTCCAGGAGAGCGCGGCGCCAGAGGTCGAGAGCCTGTGTCTGCGTAATGGTCGTCTGCGTAATGGTCATGTCTGCGCAAAAGCCGCCGTTATCATTACGGTAACGTACTGAAGAATAGCCGCTCTTGCTCCATCCGCAAAATGAAATCTTGGGGACCCGGTTTATCCCTTGCCGTACCTGCCGGCCAGATAGGCGAAAACCGCCCGGATTGCCTGCGCCTCGCCGCCTTCCGGCCGGCCCGGCCGATCGGACGGATTCCAGGCATAGACGTCGAAATGCACCCAGGGGGTCGTCTCGGATACGAAATGCTGGAGGAACAGCGCCGCCGTGATCGAACCGGCGAAGCCGCCGCTGCCGGTCGAGGACAGATCGGCGATCTTGTTCTTCAGCATGCGCTTGTAGGGCTGGTAGAGCGGCAGGCGCCAGAACGGGTCGGTCTCCTGCTCCGCCGCCGCCAGCAGGCCGCCGGCGGTTTCCTCGTCATTGCAGTAGAAGGCCGGCAGGTCCGGTCCCAGCGCCACGCGGGCAGCGCCGGTGAGGGTGGCAAAATCGATCAGCAGCGCCGGTTTCTCGCTATCCGCCTCGGCCAGCGCATCGGCCAGGATCAGCCTGCCTTCCGCATCGGTGTTGCCAACCTCCACGCTGAGACCGTTGCGCATCCGGATTATATCCATCGGGTGGAAGGCATTGCCGGAAACCGCATTCTCCACCGCCGGGATCAGCACGCGCAGCCGCAGCTTCAGGCCGGCCGCCATGATCATCCGCGCCAGCCCCAGCGCCTGCGCCGCGCCGCCCATATCCTTCTTCATCATCAGCATGCCGCCGGACGGCTTCAGGTCCAGCCCGCCGGTATCGAAGCATACGCCCTTGCCGACCAGCGTGACCTTCGGGTCACTCTTGTCGCCCCAGCTGAAATCGATCAGCCGCGGTGCCTGCTCGGCAGCCCGGCCCACCGTGTGGATCGCCGGGTAGTTGTGCTTCAGCAACGCCTCGCCGACTGTCACCTTCGCCTTTGCCTTGAAGCTTTTCGCAAGATCGAGCGCGGCCTCGGCAAGCTGTTCCGGCCCGAGGTCGCCGGCCGGCATGTTCACTAGGTCGCGCACCTCGGCAATCGCGGCGGCCATGCTCTCCACCCGCTTGCGGTCGGCCTTCGCCGGCCAGACCAGCTCCACCGCCGGCCGGTCATTCTTGCGGTAGCGCGCGAAGCGATAACAGCCCAGCGCCCAGCCCAGCGCCAGCCGCGTCGCCTCGTCCGGGGTCAGATCGGCCTCCAGCCGGAAGCGCCCCTCAGGCAGGCTGGCCGGCAGCCCCGCCAGCGACCAGACAGTCCAGGGCGCCTCGACGGCGATCACGACTTGCGCTGGCCGTTTTTCTTTCCCATTTATGGGCGGCCCATCTATTGCGGGGAGGAATCCGACCTCGCCGGCCTCACCCTTGAAGCCGGTCGCCGCCAGCCAGGCCTGCCATTCGGCGGGTTGTTCCTTGAGCCATGTCTTGTAGTCCGTCGTGAAGACCGGCAGCAAAATCCTTGTATCGGCATTGGCGCGGTTGGCAAAACAGCTCGGCACGTCGGTTCTCCCAGCTTGAGGAAAGGCGGCCGCAAGGATGGCGCGAACCGCGCCGCCTGCAAAGCGTTAACGAATCGACGGCGCTATGGCGCGCATCGGGATGAAGATTGCCTTGGCCGCGATATGGCGGCACGGTAAATCGAAAAACCTAGCCGAAAGGCCGGGCATCGAGAGGGAGTGAGAGGCATGAGCGACATTACGGAAGCTGGGGACGGCATCACGCTCGTCATCGGTAACAAGAATTATTCCTCCTGGTCGCTGCGCGCCTGGCTGGCGCTAAAGATGACCGGCGAGGATTTCACCGAGGAGGTGATCCCGCTCGACCAGGCGAACAGCAAGGAGCAGATCCTGCGTCACGCTCCCTCCGGCCAGGTACCGGCGCTGAAACGCGGCGATCTGGTGATCTGGGACAGCCTGGCGATCTGCGAATATCTGGCGGAAACCTATCCCGACGCGAAGCTGTGGCCGGCCGATCCGGCGGCACGCGCCGTGGCACGCGCCGTATCGGCTGAGATGCATGCCGGCTTCCAGGCGCTGCGGCGGAACATGCCGATGGATGCGCGGGAGAGCATGCCCGACCGCGGCATGGCGCCCGGCGTACAGGACGACATCAACCGCATCAGCGCGATCTGGCGCGATTGCCGTCGTCGTTTCGGGAGCGATACCGGCTTTCTGTTCAGCCATTTCACGATTGCCGACGCGATGTACGCGCCGGTCGTGCTGCGCTTCAACACCTACCGTCCGGCCCTCGGCGAGGATGCCCAGGCCTATTGCCAGACCATTCTGGAAATGCCGGAAATGCAGGCCTGGATCGCCGCCGCGAAGAAGGAACCCTGGATGATCGAGCAGGAGGTCGCCTGACGGCAGGCCATCTGACGGCAGGATGAGTGAGGCTGCGGCGCCCTATTGGGTGCGCGGCGCTTCCTGCGGCTCGGCGGGCAGCAGCCCGGCCTCCCGATAGAAGCGCTCCGCCCCCGGATGCAGCGGCACCGGCACGCCGTCCAGCGCGGTTTCCAGCTGAATGAACTTGCCGGCGGCATGCCCCTTGTCCAGCGCGGCGCGGGAATTCTCGTGCCACAGGGCGCGGGTGATCTGATAGACCAGATTCGCATCGATCTCGGCCGAGACCAGCCACAGCGCGGCGACGGTCAGCGTCTCGGTGGCCGGCAAATCGCCATAGGCGCCCTCGGGGATCGTGCCGGTCTGGAAGAACGGGTAGTTCTTCAGCACCTTGTCCACCGCCGGTCCGGCCAGCGGCACCAGCCGTACCGGCAGCCGCTGCGCCAGCTCGGCAATGGCGGCGGCAGGGGATCCGGCGATCAGGAACAGCGCGTCGATCTCGCCCTCGACCAGCTTGTCAACGGAGGCGCCCGGCTGCAGATAGACCGGCTTCATGCTTTTTTCTGTCAGGCCATACGCCTTCAGCAGGATCAAGCTGTCGACCAGCGTGCCGGAACCCTTCTCGCCCAGCGAGACACGCTTGCCGCGCAAATCCTTGACCGTTTCGATGCCGGAATCGGCACGCACCACGAGATGCACCGCCTCGTGATACAGGCTGGCGATGGCACGCAGCTTCTCGCCGCCCTTTTCGCCCTTGAAGATGCCGGTGCCGTTCAGCGCCGAATAGGCGATATCGGCCTGGCTGAGGCCCGATTCCACCTCGCCCCCGGCGATCTGCCGGACATTCTCGACCGAGCCGCCGGTGGTCTTGGCCAGCGCGATGAGACCGGGCACGCCACAGCTGCCGCCGCGGTCGCACGGACGCGCCCCGGGCGGGCTGCTGATCACATTGGCGATGGAGGTGCCGATCGGGAAATAGGAGCCGCCGGTCGACCCGGTGGCGATGCGGAAGAACTTCGCCTCCTGCGCCCGCACGCTGTCGCCGGCGCCGAACAGGAAGGCGCTGGCCCCCAATGTCACGAGGCCGATCGCCAGAACACCCAGCAGCCCGAATCCGGTCAGCCGGAACAGCCACGCGCGGGAGCGGCGGTTGGTAACGGTCATCCGGTCGGTCTCTGCCGTGTCGTTCATAACGGGCGTTCTCCGTATCTTCGCCCCGGGGCCCCAGGCTGCGATGCCCTGACCTGTACGGCGAAGGCTCAGCCATTACATTCCTATTCCTTGACGAGGATAAGGCGGGCTTTCATAAAAAAGGCTTAATAGGGAGAGCAATTGTCAGGAAAGATGACAAAAGCCAGCACCATATCCGCGGCAAAACGCCGCATGCGGCCTAGCGCAGCGTGATCGACCGCTCAACGCGCGGGTAATAGAGCGCCATGGCCACGCCGCGCGCCGCCTGAAAACCCATGAAAGCGACCCACAGGCCGGTATTGCCCCAGAGCGGGATCAACGCCTCGCCAAGCGCCACGCACAGCGCCAGACAGACGATCATCGCGTTGCGCACCTCGACCGTGCGCGTGGCCCCCAGGAAGATGCCGTCGAAGGTGTAGCCCCAGACCGACAGCAGCGGCGCGGCGATGGCCCAGGGCAGCAGGGCATAGGCGGCGAGGCGAACCGCCTCGATGCCGGTCAGCACGCGCACCAGTGCCGGCCCCACGGCAAGCCAGGCCAGCGCGAACAGCACCGCGAAGATCAGCGCCCACAGGAAGCAGGTACGGACCGCACGGCGGACCTCCGCCCGGTCGCGGCTGCCGACGGCGCGGCCGACCAGCACCTCGGCGGCATGGGCGAAGGCATCCAGCGCATAGGCCATGATCGCCTGGAACTGCAGCATGATGGCGTTGGCCGCGAGCGTGATGTCGCCCATCGACGCGCCCTTCGCGGTGAAATAGCCGAAGGCGGTCAGCAGACACAACGTGCGGATGAAGATGTCGCGGTTCACCTTCACCATCTGCCGGAGCCGCACGGCATCGAGGATGAGGGCGCGGCGGAAGCTGCCGCCCATTTCCGCCAGCAGCCGGCGCATGACGATGAGGCCCAGCGCCAGCCCGGCATATTCGGCGATCACGCTGGCCGCCGCGACCCCCTCCACACCCCAGCCGAAGCCCAGCACGAACAACAGGTCGAGCACAAGATTCACCAGGTTCATCGCCAGTTGCATGACCAGCGTCACCCGCGCCTTCTGCAGCGCCAGGAACCAGCCGATCAGCGCAAATTTTGCCAGCGCCGCCGGCGCCGACCAGATGCGGATCTCGAAATAGGCCGCGGCCTCTGCCGTCACCGCCGCGCTGGCATCGATCAGGCCCAGCGCCAGCGACAGGATCGGCACCTGCAGGGCAATGGCCGCCAGCCCCAGCGCGCCGGCCAGCAGCAGGGCGCGGGCCAGGGTCGAGCGCACCTCGTCGGTATCGCCCGCACCGGCCGCCTGCGCCGCCAGGCCGGTAGTGCCCATGCGCAGGAAGCCGAAGCTCCAGAACAGATAGTTGAACACCAGCGCGCCGACCGCGACCGCGCCGATATAGTGTGGCGAGGGCAGATGGCCGACCACCGCCGTATCGACCACGCCAATCAGCGGCACCGTGATGTTCGACAGGATGATCGGCCCGGCCAACGCCCAGACGCGGCGATTCATGGGGGCAAGGTCGGCGGCGGTGTCTTGCTGGCGCATGCTGGCTGTATCGCTGGCTGGCATCGGAACAGGGTCGGAAAGGGAGGCGATCCTATGCCGAAGCAGACCACCCGCCTAGCGCCCACATCCGTATCATCGCCTTACAGACTTGCAATCTCCGGCGGACAGGCAGATGCTCCCGCCGCTTCGGTATCACTGCCGGGTTTGGACTCTTGTCCCCTGCTCTCAATCTGCGTCCCATCCTGTTCGTGCTGGGCTGGCTGCTGACGGTTCTCGGCGCCGCCATGCTGGTTCCGGTCGTTGTCGATCTGGCGGACGGCAATACGGACTGGATGAGCTTCCTCGCCGCCGCCGTCATCACCGGCTTCGTCGGGGTCAGCCTGGTGCTGACCACGCGCGGCATGCCGCTGGTGCTGCGCCGGCAACAGGCCTTCCTGCTGACCACGCTGGCCTGGACAACCAGCGCCTTCTTCTCGGCGCTGCCCTTCATGCTGTCGGACTACCGGATGGACCTGGCCGACGCCCTGTTCGAGACGATCTCCGGCCTCACCACCACCGGCTCCACCGTGATGACCGGGCTGGACACGGCGCCGCCGGGCCTGCTGCTCTGGCGCTCGCTGCTGCAATGGCTGGGCGGCATCGGCATCATCGGCATGAGCATGGTGATCTTCCCATTCCTGCGCATCGGCGGCATGCAGCTGTTCAAGACCGAATCCTCGGACACTTCGGAAAAGGTTCTGCCGTCTGTCGGGCGGCTCGGGATTGCCATCGGCCTGGTCTATCTGGGCCTGTCGGTATTGTGCGGGCTGGCCTATTGGGCCGCCGGCATGGGTGGTTTCGACGCCGTGCTCCACGCCATGACGACATTATCCACCGGCGGCTATTCCAGCCATGACAGTTCCTTCGGCTATTTCGAGAGCCCGGCGATCCACTGGGTCGGGATCCTGTTCATGATCGCGGGCGCGCTGCCCTTCGCGCTGTATATCGGCGCGATCATGGGCCGGCCGATGCTGCTGTTCCGCGACCGGCAGGTGCGCGCCTTCCTGGTGTTCCTGGTGCTGGTCTGCCTGTCCATCGCGCTGTGGCTGGCCGTTACCAGGGATATACCGTTCGGCGAGGCGCTGACCTCGGCCAGCTTCAATGTCACCTCGGTCGTCACCACCACCGGCTTCGCCTCGGACGATTACTCGCTGTGGGGCGGCTTCGTCATAGTGTTCATGTTCCTGCTGATGATTGTGGGCGGCTGCACCGGCTCCACCACCGGCGGCATCAAGATGTTCCGCCTGGACATCGCGGTGAAGCTGTTCGGCAGCTATGTGCGCAACCTGATCCTGCCGCACAGCGTGAATGTGCCCTTCTATCGCGGCACGCCGATCACCGACGATTTGGCGCGCGCCGTGCTGCTCTACATCTTCATGTTCGCGGCAAGCTGCATTGCGCTGTCCATCGCACTGACGCTGTTCGGGCTGGATGCGCTGACAGCCTCCACCGCCGCCATTCAGGCCATCGGCAATGTCGGCCCCGGCCTTGGCCCGGTGGTCGGGCCATCGGGCAATTTCGCCACCATTCCCGATGGTGCGAAATGGCTGCTGTCCTTCGGCATGTTGCTGGGACGGCTGGAATTCTTCACCGTGCTGGTGCTGTTCAGCCGGCGTTTCTGGGTCGCCTGAAGGCAACCGACCGCCCCCCTTGCTCGTTTCATCCTTTCCCGCGCCCATTGCGCCCGCAACCGCGAGGCCGCACCATGCCTGCCGTACAACCCGAAAGGACGCACGCCGCATGAATTTCGAGGTCACGAGCATCTTCACCCTGCTGGCCGTGGTGATGGCGCTGTTCATCTGGGGCCGCTGGCGCTTCGACATCGTCGCCTTCGCGGCGCTGATGGCGGCGACCGTGCTGGGCCTGGTGCCGGCGGGCGAGGCGTTCATGGGCTTCGGCCACCCGGCGACCGTCACCGTGGCCGCCGTGCTGATCATCAGCCGGGCATTGTCCAATTCCGGCGTGGTGGACATGCTGACCGGCCTGATCCAGCCGGCCACGCGCACCAATTTCACCCATATCTCCGCCTTTTCCGGGCTGGCGGCGTTGCTGTCCACGGTGATGAACAATGTCGGCGCGCTGGCCCTGATGATGCCGGCGGCGATCCAATCGGCCCTGAACGCCAAGCGCTCGCCAGCAACGATCCTGATGCCGCTTTCCTTCGCCTCTATCCTCGGCGGGCTGGTGACGCTGATCGGCACACCGCCCAACATCATCGTCGCCACCTATCGCGCCGATAGCGGCAATGGCGCGTTCGGCATGTTCGACTTCACGCCGGTTGGCGGGCTGGTGGCGCTGGCCGGGATTGCCTTCGTCACCACCATAGGCTGGCGCCTGATCCCCAAGGCCCGGCGCACGGCAGCGACCTCGCTCGAGCTGTTCGACATGGAAAATTACGTTACCGAAATGAATGTCGGCGAGAAATCGACGGTGATCGGCCGTAGCTTCCAGGAGCTGGAACAGGAGATTGATGAGGTCGATGCCGTGCTGATCGGCCTGGCGCGCGGCAACCGCTTCGTGCTGGCCGCGCGGCGCGACGAGATTCTGCAGCCGGGCGATGTGCTGCTGGTCGAGGCGGCGCCCGAGGCGCTGGGCCGGGTCGCCGACATCTTCAAGCTGAAGCTGCCGGGCACGCCGGAGAAGGAAGAGCAGGACGGCGACGCGGAGCCGGGCGACCGCAAGGACCGGCTGCGCGCCCAGGACATGACCCTGATGGAGGCGGTGGTGGCGCAGGATTCGCCGCTGATCGGCCGCACCCCGGCCCTGATGCGCATGCGCCGGCGCTTCGGGGTCAATCTGCTGGCCGTCTCGCGCCAGGGCCGCCCCTATCGCGGGCGGCTGCGCTCCTTCCGCTTCCAGGTCGGCGATGTGATGCTGTTGCAGGGCGAGAGCGACCGCTTGCCCGACATCATCCAGGAGCTGGGCGGCCTGCCGCTGGCACCGCGCAAGCTGCAGGCCGGCAACCGCAGCCTGGCCTTCGCCACGGTCGCGCTGTTTGCCGCCGCCGTGGCCGCCGCCACGACCGGCTTCATCAGCCTGCCGATCGCCTTCGGCATTGCCGCGCTGGGCATGATCGGGCTGGGCAGCGTGCCGCTGCGCGATCTGTATGAGAGCATCGACTGGCCAGTGATCGTCCTGCTGGGGGCGATGATCCCGGTCGGCCAGGCGATGGAGACCACCGGCGCCGCCAGCCTGCTGGCCGAGACACTGGTGAGCGTCACCAGCGGCATGCCGGCGGCGGTGACGCTGCTGCTGGTGATGGTCGTCACCATGGTGATGACCGACGTGATGAACAATGCCGCGACCGCACTGGTGATGGCGCCGATCTCCGCCGGCATCGCCGTTGCACTGGACGTCAATCCCGACACCTTCCTGATGGCGGTGGCGGTGGCTGCCTCCTGCGCCTTCCTCACCCCCATCGGCCATCAGAACAACGCGCTGATCCTGGGGCCGGGCGGCTACAAATTCAGCGATTACTGGCGCATGGGCCTGCCGCTGGATGGGGTCATCCTGTGCGTGGCGCTGCCCGCACTGCTGTATTTCTGGCCGCTGTAAGCAGGGCTACGGCCTTTCTGTCCGTCATTCCCGGGCTTGTCCCCCATGGGCGTCCCGGGAATCCAGGGTTCAACCCACTCTGGCGACTTCCAGCAAGCCGAGACATGGACCCCCGCAACACGTGCGGGGGTGACGGACAGAGAGTGCGGCAAAAAGCAGGAAAATGCGTAAGCAAAACCCCGGCACGATGGCCGGGGTTTTCTGTTCCGTATAGATGACCCGCCTCAGATGTGGATCGGCCGGCCGTGAACCGCGAGGGCGGCTTCCTTGACGGCCTCGTTGAGGGTCGGGTGGCCGTGGCAGGTCATGGCGATGTCCTCGGCAGAGGCCCCGAAGGCCATGGCGGTGGCGACCTCGTGGATCAGCGTGCCGGCCTCGGCGCCCAGGATGTGGCAGCCCAGCACCCGGTCGGTCTTGGCATCGGCCAGGATCTTCACCAGCCCGTCGGTCATGTTGATCGCGCGCGCGCGGCCATTGGCGGTGAACGGGAACTTGCCGACCTTGTACTCGATTTTGGCCGCCTTCAGCTCCTCCTCGGTCTTGCCGATGGAGGCGACTTCCGGCCAGGTATAAACGATGCCCGGCACCAGATTGTAATCCACATGCGCGGCCTCGCCGGCCATGATTTCGACGGCGGCAATGCCGTCTTCTTCCGCCTTGTGCGCCAGCATCGGGCCGGGGATCGCGTCACCGATGGCGTAGATGCCGTTCACACTGGTCTGGTAGTCATCATCGACCTGGATGAAGCCGCGCTTGTCCATCGCCACGCCCAGCGCCTCAAGGCCGAGGCCCTGCGTGAAGGGGCGGCGGCCGATGGCAACCAGCACCACATCCGCCTTCAGCTCTTCCTTCTTGCCGCCGGCAGCCGGCTCGACCGTCAGGGTGACGCCGGATTTCGCCGTCTTGGCGCCGGTCACCTTGCTGCCCAGCATGAATTTGAAACCCTGCTTGGTCAGCACGCGCTGGAACTGCTTGCCGATATCCTGGTCCATGGTGGGGACGATGCGGTCGAGGAACTCGACCACCGTCACCTCGGCCCCGAGGCGACGCCAGACCGAGCCCATCTCCAGCCCGATCACGCCGCCGCCGATCACCACCAGATGCTTCGGCACGGAAGAAAGCTCCAGCGCGCCGGTGGAGGTGACGATCTGCTTCTCGTCGATCTCCACACCCGGCAGCGGGGTCGATTCCGAGCCGGTGGCGATCAGGATCTTACCGGCCTTCAGCGTGCGCTTCTTGCCATCCTCGCCGGTCACCAGCACCTCGCCGGCCTTCGGGATGGACCCGGTGCCGATGACATGCTCGATCTTGTTCTTCTTGAACAGGAAGGCGACGCCATTGACGTTGGCGGCGACGACGCCGTCCTTGTGCGCCATCATCTGCTTCATGTTCAGCTTCGGCTTGCCGACATCGACGCCGAAGGCGGCCAGGCCGGATTCCGCCTCGTGATACTTCTCCGAGGCGGCGAGCAGGGCCTTGGACGGGATGCAGCCGGTGTTCAGGCAGGTCCCGCCGAGGGTGGCGCGCTTCTCGACGCACGCGACCTTCATGCCAAGCTGCGCGGCGCGGATCGCCGCCACATAGCCGCCGGGGCCGCTGCCGATCACCACGAGGTCGAAGCTGTCAGCCATGATGGTTCCTCAAGAGTTCCGTAAGCCGATTACATGTCCAGCAGCAGGCGCTGCGGGTCTTCCACGGCATCCTTCAGGCGGACCAGGAAGGTGACCGCCTCGCGGCCGTCGATGATGCGATGGTCGTAGCTGAGCGCCACATACATCATCGGCCGGATCTCGACCTTGTCACCGATCGCCATCGGGCGCGGCTGGATCTTGTGCATGCCCAGAATGCCGGATTGCGGCGGGTTGATGATCGGCGTGGACATCAGCGAGCCATAGACACCGCCATTGGAGATGGTGAAGGTGCCGCCCGACATGTCTTCCATCGACAGCTTGCCGTCGCGGGCCTTCAGGCCCAGCGCATTGATGCCCTTCTCGACGCCGGCAAAGGACAGGTTATCGGCGTCGCGCAGCACCGGCACCACCAGACCCTGCGGCGTGCCGACGGCGACGCCGATGTCGTAGTAGTTCTTGTAGATGACGTCATCGCCGTCGATCTCGGCATTCACCGCCGGCAGTTCCTTCAGCGCGGCGATGGCGGCCTTCACGAAGAACGACATGAAGCCCAGCTTCACGCCGTGCTTCTTCTCGAACTCGTCCTTGAACTGGTTGCGCAGCGCCATGACGTTGGTCATGTCGATTTCGTTGAAGGTGGTCAGGATCGCCGCGGTGTTCTGCGCCTCCTTCAGGCGCTGGGCGATGCGCTGGCGCAGGCGGGACATGCGCACCCGCTCCTCGCCCTCGCGGTCGGCGCGCGGCGCCTTCGGTGCGGACGGCGCGGTGCTGCCGGCAGCGGGGGCGCCATAGGTCACCTTGGCGGTGCCGGCCTCGATGGCCTTCTGTACATCTTCCTTCACCAGACGGCCATCCTTGCCGGAGGCCTGGATCTTGCGCGGATCGAGATTGTTCTCGTCGATCAGCTTCTTCACCGCCGGGGACAGCACCTTGTCGTAAGTGGCGGACGCCGGCGCCGCTGCCGGGGCCGGAGCGGCAGCGGGTTTCGGGGCCTCAGCAGCCTTGGGGGCCTCCTTGGGGGCCTCGGCCTTGGGCTCTTCCTTCTTCGGCTCCTCGGCCTTGGCGGCTGGCTTTGCGGCGGCGCTGGCCTTCTCGTCGATGGTGCCGAGCAGGGCACCGACCTCGACATTCTCGCCTTCCTTCACGCTGATCTCGGCGAGCACGCCGGCGGCCGAGGCGTTCACCTCAAGCGTCACCTTGTCGGTCTCGAGCTCCAGCAGGGGCTCGTCCATGGCGACGGCGTCGCCGACCTTCTTCATCCACTTGGCGACGGTCGCCTCGGTGACGGATTCGCCCAGCGTCGGAACCTTGATTTCGGTAGCCATGCCTACTCCGCTTCGTTGACCGGCCCCCTCCCCCGGGAAGAGGCCGGTTTGTCTGTCCCACGGCGCCATCCCGACGCCGATATCTTAAATTCCGGCGGTCAGATCTTGCCCGACAGGGCCTCATCGACCAGCTTCGCCTGTTCCAGATTGTGCCGCTTCAGCAGGCCGGTCGCCGTCGCCGCCGCCGCCGGGCGGCCGACATAGACCGGACGCTTCTGCTTGGCGCCTACCTCCGTCAGCACCGCCTCGATCCGGCGATCGACAAAGGTCCAGGAGCCCATATTCTCCGGCTCTTCCTGGCACCAGACCACCTCGGCCTTCGGGAAGCGCTTCAGCTCATCCGCCAGCGCCTTGTGCGGGAACGGGTAGAGCTGCTCCAGACGCAGGAAGAACACATCCTTGATGCCGCGCTTCGCGCGCTCCTCATACAGGTCGTAATAGACCTTGCCGGAGCACAGCACGACGCGCTTCACATCCTTGTCGTCGCACAGGACCTCGTTGTCGTAGAGCACCCGGTGGAAGGTCGTGCCCTCGGCCATGTCGGCCAGGGTGGAGACCGCCAGCTTGTGCCGCAGCAGCGATTTCGGCGTCATGATGACCAGCGGCTTGCGGAACTTGCGGTGCAGCTGGCGGCGCAGGACGTGGAAGTAGTTCGCCGGGGTGGTGACGTTCACCACCTGCATGTTGTCTTCCGCGCATTGCTGGAGATAACGCTCCAGCCGGGCCGAGGAATGTTCCGGCCCCTGGCCTTCATAGCCGTGCGGCAGCAGCATCACCAGGCCTGACATGCGCAGCCACTTGTTCTCGCCGGAGCTGATGAACTGGTCGATCACGACCTGGGCGCCGTTGGTGAAATCGCCGAACTGCGCCTCCCACAGCACCAGGGCGCGCGGTTCCGACAGGGTGTAGCCATATTCGAAGCCCAGCACCGACATCTCGGCCAGCGGGCTGTCGATCACCTCGAACTGCGCCTGGTTCTCCGACAAATTGGCGAGCGGGACATAGCGCTCCTCCGTGGTCTGGTCGATGACCACGGCATGGCGGTGCGAGAAGGTGCCGCGGCCACTGTCCTGGCCGGACAGCCGCACCGGATAGCCCTCGGTCAGCAGCGTGCCGAAAGCCAGCGCCTCGCCGGTCGCCCAGTCGAGATTCTCGCCCGCTTCCAGGCGCTTCTTGCGATCCTCCAGCTGGCGCACCAGCTTGCGGTTCACATCCAGCCCCTCGGGCATCTCGCACAGTTTCAGGCCGATCTCGCGCAGCTTTTCCAGCGGCACCGAGGTCTCGCCGCGGCGGTCGTCGCCCGACGCGGTTTCCATGCCGCTCCAGGCCCCTTCCAGCCAATCGGCCTTGTTCGGCTTGTAGCTGTTGCCTGCCTGGAACTCCTCCTCCAGATAGGCCATGAAATCCTTCTCGACCTGGTCGGCTTCGTCCTGCGTCAGCAGCTTCTCCTCGACCAGGCGCTGGGCGTAGAGCTTGCGCACCGAGGGATGCTGGCCGATGGCCTGGTACATCAGCGGCTGGGTGTAGGCCGGCTCGTCGCCTTCATTATGGCCGAAGCGGCGATAGCAGAAGATGTCGATAACCACATCGACGCCGAATTCCTGACGGTATTCGGTGGCAACGCGGGCGACATGGACGACCGCTTCCGGATCGTCGCCATTCACATGGAAGATCGGCGCCTCGACCATCTTCGCCACGTCACTCGGATAGGGCGAGGAACGCGAATAGGCCGGGCTGGTGGTGAAGCCGATCTGGTTGTTGATGATGAGGTGAATGGTGCCGCCGGTGCGGTAGCCCTTCAGCTCCGACATGCCGAAACATTCGGCGACGATGCCCTGGCCGGCGAAGGCGGCATCGCCATGAATCAGCAGGCCCAGCACCTTGCGGCGCTCGGTGTCCTTCAGCTGGGTCTGCTTGGCGCGGACCTTGCCCAGCACCACCGCATCGACGACTTCCAGATGCGACGGGTTGGCGGTCAGCGACAGATGCACGTTCTTGCCGTCGAACTCGCGGTCGGTGGAGGTGCCGAGATGGTACTTCACGTCGCCGGAGCCCTGTACGTCCGACGGGTTCGCCGGATTGCCCTGGAATTCCGAGAACACGGCGCGGAACGGCTTGCCCATGAAATTGGTCAGCACGTTCAGCCGGCCGCGATGGGCCATGCCGATGACGATCTCCTGCACGCCGAGCTGGCCGCCGCGCTTCACGATCTGCTCCAGCGCCGGGATCGCCGCCTCGCCGCCATCCAGGCCGAAGCGCTTGGTGCCGGTATATTTCACATGCAGGAAGCGCTCGAAGGATTCGGCTGCCGTGAGCCGCTCCAGGATCGCCTTCTTGCCGTTCTCGGTGAAATCGGTCTGGTTGCGGATGCCCTCGATACGCTCCTGCAGCCAGGACTTCCGCGCCGGGTCGGAGATATGGGTGTATTCGACGCCGATATTGCCGCAATAGGTGTCGCGCAGGATCGACATGATCTCGCGCAGCGTGGCCTTTTCGCGGCCCAGCACATTGGCCAGGAAGATCGGCCGGTCCATGTCGGCCTCGCCGAAGCCGAAATGCGCCGGATCGAGCTCCGGATGCGGGAAGCGCGTGCCGGCAAGGCCCAGCGGGTCGAGGTTGGAGACCAGATGGCCGCGCGCCCGGTAGGCGCGGATGATCATCAGCGCGCGCACCGAATCGAGCGCGGCGGCTTTCACCTCCGCCTCGGACAGGCCGGCGGCGGCCCCCGCCTTGGCCCCGCCCTTGGCCGGCTTCGCCGCCTCGGGGTCGGGCACGCCGATGATACGGGTACGGTCCTTCGACCAGCTCGGCTGTTCGACCGCGACCCCATTGGTCTCAGTCAGCTCTCCGAACACGGCCTGCCAGCTGGCATCGACCGACCCGGGATTGTCCAGGTATCGGGCGTACAGCTCGGCGATGAACGGCGCATTGGCGCCGGAGAAAACGGAATCGATATCGATGCTACTTGCCATGGCGCCTTGTGGCGCGGCGCGTCCGCCGCGCTCCCTTGTCAATTGACGACGCTAGCCCTTCATCAGGGACAGCATGCTGCTGCCGAGACTGGCCGGGGAATCCGCGACGGTGATGCCGGCCGAACGCATGGCCTCCATCTTGTCCCCGGCGCCGCCCTTGCCGCCGGCGATGATCGCGCCGGCATGCCCCATACGCCGGCCCGGCGGGGCCGTAACGCCGGCGATGAAGCCGACGACCGGCTTCTTCACCTTGCTTCGGATCAGGAATTCGGCTGCCTCTTCCTCGGCGGAGCCGCCGATTTCGCCAATCATGATGATTCCCTGGGTATCCGGATCGCCCAGGAACATGTCGAGGCAGTCGATGAAGTTGGTGCCGTTGACCGGGTCACCGCCAATGCCGATGCAGGTGGACTGGCCGAGGCCGGCCGCCGTGGTCTGCGCGACGGCCTCATAGGTCAGCGTGCCGGAGCGGCTGACGATGCCGATCTTGCCCGGACGGTGGATGTGGCCCGGCATGATGCCGATCTTGCACTGGTCCGGGGTGATGACGCCGGGACAGTTCGGCCCGACCAGCCGGCTGCTGGAGCCCGCGAGCGCGCGCTTCACCGCGACCATGTCGATCACCGGGATACCCTCGGTGATGCACACGATCAGGCTCAGCTCGGCATCGATGGCTTCTAGGATCGCGTCCGCCGCGAAGGGCGGCGGCACGTAGATCACCGAAGCATCCGCGCCGGTTCGCTCGACCGCGTCGGCGACCGTGTCGAACACCGGCAGGTCGAGATGGGTGGAGCCGCCCTTACCGGGCGTCACGCCGCCGACCATCTTGGTGCCGTAGGCAATCGCCTGTTCGGAATGGAAGGTGCCCTGCGCGCCGGTAAAGCCCTGGCAGATGACCTTGGTGTTGCGATCGACCAGAACAGCCATTACTGGGCCTCCTTCACGGCCTTGACGACCTTTTCGGCCGCATCGGCCAGATTATCGGCGGAAATGATCGGCAGCCCGGATTCGGACAGGATCTTCTTGCCGAGTTCGACATTGGTACCTTCCAGCCGAACCACCAGGGGAACGTGCAGGCTGACCTCGCGGGCCGCCGCCACCACGCCTTCCGCGATCACGTCGCAGCGCATGATGCCGCCGAAGATGTTCACCAGGATGCCTTCGACATTCGGGTCGGACAGAATGATCTTGAAGGCGGTGGTCACGCGCTCCTTGGTGGCGCCGCCGCCGACATCGAGGAAGTTGGCCGGCTCGCCGCCATAGAGCTTGATGATGTCCATGGTCGCCATGGCGAGGCCGGCGCCGTTCACCATGCAGCCGATATTGCCGTCGAGCTTCACATAGTTGAGGCCGTGCTTGGCGGCCTCAAGCTCCATCGGGTTCTCTTCTTCCTCGTCGCGCAGCTCCTCGATGTCCGGATGACGGAACAGCGCGTTGTCGTCGAAATTCACCTTGGCATCGAGCGCGATGATCTGCCCCTCGCCGGTGACGACCAGCGGGTTGATCTCGACAATGGAGCAATCCAGCTCGGTGAAGGCCTTGTACATGGCCAGCATGAACTTCACCGCCGCATTCACCTGCTTGCCCTCGAGGCCGAGGCCGAAGGCGATCTGGCGGGCGTGGAAGGCCTGCATGCCGGTGGTCGGGTCGATGGCGACCTTCAGGATCTTCTCCGGATGCTCGGCCGCCACTTCCTCGATCTCCATGCCGCCCTCGGTGGAGGCCATCACGGTGATCCGGCTGGTGGCGCGGTCGATCAGCATGCCGAGATACAGCTCGCGCTTGATGTCGCAGCCTTCCTCGATATAGACCCGCGTCACTTCCTTGCCGGCCGGGCCGGTCTGCTTGGTGACCAGCACCTTGCCGATCATCGCCTGGGCATTGGCCTGGACATCCTCGACCGACTTCACGACGCGTACGCCGCCCTTGCCGTCGGGATCGTCCTTGAAGCGCCCGGCGCCGCGGCCGCCCGCATGGATCTGCGACTTCACGACATAGACGGGGCCGCCAAGACCCTTGGCCACCTCGACCGCCTGCTGGGCGGTATAGGCAACGCCGCCCCTGGGCACGGCGACGCCGTACTTCGCCATGAGCTGCTTGGCCTGGTATTCGTGGATATTCATGCGGTCAGCCTTCCCGGCAATTGCATCGATGTGGGGAGAAGCGGATGCGCCATCAACCGGCGGCTGAACGCAGGCCCCACTCCTGCGCCTCTCCGCCGGCCCTTTGGTACTCTAACACCCAATGGCCGGGGTTCAACCGGCCCTCGGGCTCAGGACGCCGAAGCGTCCACGTTCTTCACGACATCGACCAGCGCCTTCACCGCGCCGACCGAATGGTCGAACATCTTCTGCTCGTCGGCATTCAGCTCGATCTCGACGATGCGCTCCACGCCCTTGGCGCCGATCACCACCGGCACGCCGACATAGAGCCCGTCGAGGCCGTAGGCGCCCTTCACATAGGCGGCGCAGGGCAGCACGCGCTTCTTGTCCTTCAGGTAGCTGTCGGCCATCTGGATCGCCGAGGAGGCCGGCGCATAGAAGGCGGAGCCGGTCTTCAGCAGCCCGACGATCTCGGCGCCACCATCGCGGGTGCGCTGGACGATCTGGTCGATCTTCTCCTGCGTGGACCAGCCCATCTTGATCAGGTCCGGCACCGGGATGCCGGCAACGGCGGAGTAGCGCACCAGCGGCACCATGGTGTCGCCATGGCCGCCCAGCACGAAGGCGTTCACATCCTCGACCGAGACCTTGAACTCCTCGGCCAGGAAATAGCGGAAGCGCGCCGAATCCAGCACGCCGGCCATGCCGACGACCTTCTCGTAGGGCAGGCCGCAGGCCTCGCGCAGCACGCCGACCATGACGTCCAGCGGGTTGGTGATGCAGATCACGAAAGCGTCGGGGCAGTTGTTCTTGATGCCCTCGCCGACCGAGCGCATGACCTTGGTGTTGATGCCGACCAGATCGTCGCGGCTCATGCCCGGCTTGCGCGCCACGCCGGCGGTGACGATCACCACATCGGCGCCCTTCAGCGCGCTGTAGTCGTTGGCGCCGGTGACGGCGGCGTCGAAACCCTCGACCGGGGAGGCCTGTGCGATGTCCAGCGCCTTGCCCTGGGGCAGGCCCTCGGCGATGTCGAACAGGACGATGTCGCCCAGCTCCTTCAGCCCCGCCAGGAGGGCAAGGGTGCCGCCGATATTGCCGGCGCCGACGAGTGCGATCTTGTTCCGTGCCATGAATCCGCTCCGCTTGCGATGGTAAGGGCCGTCTATTGAAAAATCCTTACGGCCTGCGCCGCTTCAGAGCCCATTACCGGCTGCCCGGTGGCCGGCCGCACAGGGCCGGTCATCGCGCGTGCCGCCTTGGCCTGCCGCGCCGCGAAAAAGTGTCGGGTTACTAGCGCGATTCGCCCGAGGGGGCAAGGGAAAGCGGTCGCTGAAACAATCCCTTCTCCAGAATCGCTCATTGCGCCGCCGCCAGTGTCTGCGGGTCCGCCGCATCCGCCGTCCGGCCCTGATGCGGTGCGGCGATGTAATCGGCCGACTGCATTTCCATCAGCCGGCTGACCGTGCGCTGGAACTCGAAGGCGCCTTCCCCCTCCTGATACAGCGTCTCCGGCGCCGATTCGGCGGAGCAGACCAGGTTCGCCTTGCGCTCATACAGCGCATCGACGAGATGGATGAAGCGCCGCGCCTCGTTGCGGTTCTCCTTGCCGAGGCGGGGTATGCCCTCGACGATGATTGTGTGAAAACGGTCGGCGATGGCGAGATAGTCGGAAGCCCCCAGCGCCGTGCGGCACAGGTCGCCGAAGGAAAACCAGGCCACACCGCGCGCCGCCTTCGGCACCGGGACGGTACGGCCCAGCACGCTCACACGGTCCGGCTCCCCCGGCTCGCCATCGGTCAGCTCGCGGAAGATATTCTCCAGCGCCGCCGCCGCCTTCTCGTCCAGCGGCGTGTGATAGACCGGCATGCCCTTCAGCCGGTCCAGCCGGTAGTCGGTGCCGCCGCTGACCGACAGCACGTCCAGCTTCTGCTTCACCAGCTCGATGAAGGGCAGGAAGCGCTCGCGCTGCAGCCCGCCCTTATAGAGATCGTCCGGCGCCTTGTTGGAGGTCGCGACCACGACGACGCCGAGATCGAACAGCGCCTCGAACAGCCGGCCCAGGATCATCGCATCGGCGATGTCGTTCACATCGAACTCGTCGAAGCACAGCAGCCAGGCGTCGGCGGCGATCTCCTTCGCGGTCGGCGGGATCGGGTCGCCGCCCTCCTGCTTCGCGCGCTGGCGCAGCCGGTGCAGGCGGCCATGCACCTCGGCCATGAATTCGTGAAAATGCACCCGGCGCTTCTTCTCGACCGGCGCACCGGCGAAGAACAGATCCATCACCATGGATTTGCCGCGCCCGACCGGGCCGTAGAAATAGATGCCCTGCGGCGGCGGATCGACATCCTTGTGCCGGCGCCCGAAGCCGAAACGCGCGAACCAGCCCTCCTCGCCGCCGCCGTTCGGGCGGTGGTTCTTCAAGGCATTGTGCAGGCTCTGCAGCTTTTCGATCGCCAGCTCCTGATGCTGGTCAGGCTGGAGAGCGCCATCGGCCTTCTGCTGCCGGTAGAGATGAAGCGGTCCGTCGGACATGCCGTGCTATGTGGTTCGCGATGATCGGTCCGCCAAGAATTAACGGACGAGGGTTAACAAAGGAAGAACAAGACCGGCCTAGCGCATCCATTCGTCGGGATAGACGCCCCAGACCTCGATCGGCTGTACCCAGCCGGTGAGGCCCGCCGCCTTCACCCGGCACCAGGCCGGGCGGCATTCCTGCAGCTCGCCGATCACGCCGGGCTCCGCCTTCGCCACCAGCGGCGCGCTCTCGCGCGGCTCGCGGCGCAAACTGGCCAGCGGCGCGGTGAAGACGATGGTGCGCTTGCCCGACAGAAGGCTCTGATGCACCCAGCCCTCGGTGCCCTCGGCATCGCGGATGCGCCGCCAGGTGTCGAACTCGGCGACGATCTCCACCGGCATGTCCTTGCGCAGGAACACCCAGTCGATGGGGTAGCGCACGCCGGGGCCGGTGCGGATGTTCACCTCGCCGGAGCGCAGCGAGACGAAGCGCGGAATCGGCAGGCCGGACGGCGCCGGGCTCTGCTGTGCCATGGCCAGCGCGGGCAGCAACGCCGCCAGCAGCGCCACCGGCAACAGCAGCACCAGACAGAACAGGACAGGGCGGAAAAAGCGTCGGGGAAATATGGCTGATGTCATCGATTCGGCAATGGATGCGTATTGGAAAGCTGGACCCTAGCAGACAGCGTATTATAACGGTGCAGCTTTCGCCCGGTAGAGGTCAAGCAGGCGGGATGCGCGCCCGCGCCGCATCATGCTAGGGTCTGTCGCAAGGGCAAGACCCAAGAGGAAGGCCCAAGAGGAAGGCAGGGACGGGACAATGCCGAACAGCGCCAAGAAACCGACCATCGTGGTCACCCGCAAGCTGCCGGACGCGGTCGAGACCCGCATGATGGAGCTGTTCGACGCACGCCTCAACCTGGACGACCGGCCGCTGACCCCGGCGGAGCTGATCGAGGCGGTGAAGGTGGCCGATGTGCTGGTGCCGACCGTCACCGACCGGGTGGACGCTCGCATTCTGGCGCAGGCCGGCCCGCAGCTGCGGCTCATCGCCTCCTTCGGCACCGGCGTCGATCACATCGACCTGGCGACCGCGCGGCAGAAGGGCATCACCGTCACCAACACGCCAGGCGTGCTGACCGAGGACACCGCCGACATGACCATGGCGCTGGTCCTCGCCGTCTCGCGCCGGCTGATCGAGGGCGAGCGGCTGGTACGCTCCGGCACCTGGGAGGGCTGGGGGCCGACGCTGATGCTGGGCCATCGCATCGGCGGCAAGCGCCTGGGCATCATCGGCATGGGGCGGATCGGCCAGGCGGTGGCGAAGCGCGCCCGCGGCTTTGGCCTGTCGATCCACTACCACAACCGGCGGCGCGTGCATCCCGACATCGAAGCCGAGCTGGAGGCGACCTACTGGGAGAGCCTGGACCAGATGCTGGCCCGCATGGATGTGATCTCGATCAACTGCCCGCACACGCCGGCGACCTATCATCTGCTGTCGGCGCGCCGGCTGAAGCTGCTGCGCCCGACCAGCTTCGTGGTGAACACCTCGCGCGGCGAGGTGATCGACGAGAATGCGCTGGCCCGCGCGCTGGCGGGCCGCGAGATCGCCGGTGCCGGCCTCGATGTGTTCGAGCACGAGCCGGCGATCAACCCGAAGCTGCTGGAACTCGACAATGTGGTGCTGATGCCGCACATGGGCTCGGCCACCATCGAAGGCCGCATCGATATGGGCGAGAAGGTCATCATCAACATCAAGACCTTCATCGACGGCCACACCCCGCCCGACCGCGTGCTGGAACAGATGTTCTAGACCTCCCCACCGCCCCTTTCCGCGCAAGAAGCGGGTGGCGGAAGCCCCTGCCATCCCGTTCAGTGCCTCCTCCGGCAACGACCAAGGAACAACACCGCGATGCGCGCGACCGTGCCTGCCCCGCTGATGGGGCCAACGGAATGGCTGCTGCTGATTATCCTGTCGATGCTGTGGGGCGGGTCCTTCCTGTTCGCCAAGATTGCCGTCACCCATGTGCCGCCGCTGGTGGTGGTCTGGCTGCGCGTCAGCATCGCCGCCGCCATCCTGCTGGCACTGCTGCCGGCCTTCGGCGTGAAGCTGCCGCGCGACGGGCGGTTCTGGCGCGATGTCGCGGTCATGGGCGTACTGAACAATGTCCTCCCCTTCACGCTGATCTTCTGGGGCCAGCAGGAGATCGGCGCCAGCCTGGCCGGCATCCTGAACGCGACGACGCCGTTCTTTACCGTGCTGCTGGCGCATTTGCTGACGCGGGACGAGCGCATCACCGGGGCGAAGCTGGCCGGACTGGTGATCGGCATCGCCGGGGTGGCCGCGATGATCGGGCCGGACGCGCTCAACGGATTGGCAGGAATGGGGCTGGCTGCCGCGCTGGCCCAGCTCGCCATGCTGGGGGCCGCCTTCTCCTATGGCTGCGCCAACATCTTCGGCCGGCGCTTCCGCGACCGCCCGCCGATGGCACTGGCCGCCGGGCAGCTGTCGATGTCGGCGCTGATCGTCACCCCCGTCATTCTGGCGACGCAGGCGCCCTGGACGCTGCCCGTGCCGCCGCCGGAGGCCATCGCCGCCATTGCCGCACTGGCGGTGGCGAGCACCGCGCTGGCCTATGTGATTTTCTTCCGCATCCTGGGCAAGGCGGGGGCGACCAACATGGCGCTGGTCACCTTTCTGGTGCCGGCCAGCGCCATCCTGCTCGGTGTGCTGATACTGGGGGAAAGCCTGGCGCCGCGCCATCTTCTGGGGTTGCTCGCCATCGCCTGCGGGCTGGCCGCCATCGATGGGCGGGCGTTGCGCTGGATCGGCCTGCGCTAGAGCCTCAGGCGACCTGCCGGATCTCGGTGATGCTGGGTGCTGTACCGCAGAGTGGGCAGTCCGGGTCCTTGGCGATCTTCACCGTCTGGAACCGGCTGGACAGCGCGTCGTAGAGCATCAGCCGGCCGGCAAGACTGTCGCCGAGGCCCAGGATTTCCTTCAGGATTTCGGTGGCCTGCAGCGTGCCGATGACGCCGGCGACGGCCCCCAGTATGCCGGCCTGGGAACAGCGCGGGATCAGGTCGGCCGGCGGCTTCTCCGGGAACAGGCAGCGATAGCAGGGATTGCCCGGCTGATGCGCCTTGAACACGGAAATCTGCCCCTCGAAGCGCAGCAGCGCCCCGGAGACCAGAATCTTGCCGGCGAAATAACAGGCATCGTTCAGCAGATAGCGGCAGTCGAAATTATCCGACCCGTCAGCGACGATGTCGTAGCCGGCCACCAGGGCGGCGACATTGTCTTGCGTCAGCTTCTCGCGATGGGCGATGATCTTGATACCGGGATTCAGCGCCGCCACCGTATCGATGGCGCTGTCCACCTTCAGCCGGCCGAGATCGGCGGTGCCGTGGATGATCTGGCGCTGCAGGTTGGACAGCTCGACCTCGTCGTAATCGACGATGCCCAGCGTGCCGACACCGGCGGCGGCCAGATACATCAGCAGCGGCGCGCCAAGGCCGCCAGCCCCGACCACCAGCACGCGGGCGCCCAGCAGCTTCTCCTGCCCCTCTTCCCCGACCTCGTCGAGGATGAGATGGCGGGCATAGCGATGGAATTGCTCGTCGTTCAGTTCCATGGGCCACTCCCGGGAAACGGGACCGTTACGCCTCGCCCCGTTACGCTTCTTCCGGCGCCGGCTCGCGGCCGGGCTGCGGCATCGCCGTCGTATTGAAGCCGGAATCCACATACAGCACTTCGCCGGTGACGCCGGTCGACAGGTCGCTCAGCAGATAGAGGCCGGCCCCGCCGATCTCGTCCAGCGTCACGTTGCGGCGCAGCGGCGAATGGGTCTGGGTGAAGCGATAGACATAGCGCGCATCGCTGATCGCCGACCCTGCCAGCGTGCGCATCGGCCCGGCGGAGATCGCGTTCACGCGGATGTTCCGGTCGCCCAGATCGACGGCGAGGTAGCGAACGCTCGCCTCCAGCGCCGCCTTGGCCACGCCCATGACATTGTAGTTCGGCGTCACCCGCTCCGCCCCCAGATAGGACAGCGTCACCAGGCTGCCGCCCTCGGTCATCATCGGCGCGGCGCGCTTGGCGATGTTGGTGAAGGAGAAGCAGGAGATATCCAGCGTGCGCCGGAAATTATCCCGCGTGGTGTCGAGATAGCGGCCCTTCAGCTCCGTCTTGTCGGAATAGGCGATGGCATGAACCACGAAATCCAGCCGGTCCCAGCGCTTCGACAGCCCTTCGAAAGCGGAATCGATGCTTGCCTCCGATCCCACATCGCAGGACAGGGTGATATCGGAGCCGACGGATTCCGCCAGCGGCCCGACGCGCCGGGCGAAGGAATCGCCCTGATAGGTGAAGGCCAGCTCCGCGCCGTGCGCGGCCAGCGCCCTGGCGATGCCCCAGGCGATGGAATGGTCGTTGGCCACGCCCATGATCAGGCCGCGCTTGCCCGCCATCAATGGCCGTGCGGCACCCTCAATCTCAGGCGCCGCGGTTTCCACCGCCGGTTTGTCGATGCTTGCCATGTATATCAGCCGTTAAAGCGCCGGAGGGCCAGGACGGCATTGGTGCCGCCAAAGCCGAAACTGTTGGAAAGGGCGAGGTCGATCTGCTTGTCCATCACCGACCGGGCGATAGGCAGGTCGGCGAACGCCTCATCGATGGTCTCGATGTTGGCGGAAGCGGCGATGAAGCCGTCGCGCATCATCAGCAGCGTATAGATCGCCTCATGCACGCCGGCCGCGCCCAGAGAATGGCCGGTCAGCGATTTGGTCGAGGCGATGACCGGCAGAGCCTCGCCGAACACCTGGCGCAGCGCATCGGTTTCGCGCTGGTCGCCCACCGGCGTGGCGGTGCCATGGGTGTTCACATAGTCAACCTTGCCCTCGACGCCATGCAGCGCCATCTGCATGCAGCGCACCGCGCCCTCGCCCGACGGCTGCACCATGTCGTAGCCATCGGAGGTGGCGCCATAGCCGACCACCTCGGCATAGATTTTCGCGCCGCGCGCCTTTGCGTGCTCCAGCTCTTCCAGCACCAGCACACCGCCGCCACCGGAAATCACGAAGCCGTCGCGCCCGGCATCATAGGGCCTGGAAGCCTTTTCCGGCGTGTCGTTGTACTTGGAGGACATCGCGCCCATCGCGTCGAACAGCACCGACATGGTCCAGTGCAGTTCCTCGCCGCCGCCGGCAAAGACGACATCCTGCTTGCCGAGCTGGATCAGCTCCGCCGCGTTGCCGATGCAATGCGCCGAGGTCGAGCAGGCGGAACTGATCGAATAGTTCACGCCCTTGATCTGGTAGAAGGTCGAGAGGCAGGCGGAGTTGGTGCTCGACATGCAGCGCGGCACCTGGTAGGGGCCGACCCGCTTCGGCCCCTTCTCGCGCGCCGTGTCGAAGGCCAGCATCATGTTGCTGGTGGATGGCCCGCCCGACCCCATGATGAGGCCGGTGCGCGGGTTGACCACGTCCTTCTCCTCCAGGCCGGAATCGGCGATGGCCTGCTCCATGGCGAGGTAATTGTAGGCAGCCCCCGGCCCCATGAAGCGCAACAGCTTACGGTCGATCGCCTCTTCAAGGTCGATCTTCAGGGAGCCGTGCACCTGGCAGCGGAACCCCATTTCCTTGTAGTCATCGGCGGGGGTGATCCCCGATTTTCCAGCGCGCAGTGCGCTAGAGACCTCGTCGGCACTGTTGCCGATGGAGGAGATGACGCCAAGTCCGGTAACGACGACACGACGCATGATCAGCTCCCGGCCGCCGTAGCGGCTTCTGGGGTCGTTTCTGAAGCCGATTCAGGCTGGAACAGCCCGACGCGGATATCCTTCGCCTCATAGATGGTCTCGCCGTCGCAGATCACGCGGCCATCGGCGATGCCCAGCACCAGCTTGCGGCGGATGACCCGCTTGATATCCAGCGCATAGACCACCTTCTTCGCGGTCGGCAGCACCTGGCCCATGAACTTCACCTCGCCCACGGCCAGCGCCCGGCCGGCGCCTGGCGAGCCGCCCCAGCCCAGGAAGAACCCCAGCAGCTGCCACAGCGCATCCATGCCGAGACAGCCCGGCATCACCGGATCATTCTCGAAATGGCATTTGAAGAACCAGAGGTCCGGGTTGATCTCGAATTCCGCGGTGACCACGCCCTTGCCGTGCGCGCCGCCTTCCTCGCTGATTTCCGTGATACGGTCGAACATCAGCATGGGCGGCAGCGGCAGCTTGGCGTTACCGGGTCCGAACAGATCGCCGTGCGCGCAGGCCAGCAGATCCTGATAATCGTATGATTTCTTACGGTCGGCCATGTTGGCTAAGGCTTCTTTCCTGTTTGCTTGCGGCCAAATCTGGCAAGTCACGCCGAAACGCACCCGCCAGCCCTCCATGGCCAGCAACTCTAGCCGAACAGCGCGTTCCAACGAAACCACAAATGGCAGGCCCGGCGGCGCGGCGCAACCCCCGACCCGTCTCCAGGCCCGCCTCCAGGTCCGCCTCCAGGCCATCCATCGTCTCCTGTGAGGCAACGCCTTGCGCACCGGCATGGACTTTTTTTAGAACGACTATATATAAACGGATTGGATTTTCCCCAGGCACTGCGCGGCAGGCAGGCAGACGAACATGGACAGACCCCGCACCCACACCCACAACATCGAGCGGCTGAAGGCCGCCGGGCTGCGCCCGACCCGGCAGCGCCTGGCGCTCGCCCAGCTGCTATTCGCCAATGGCGACCGCCATGTAACGGCCGAGCAGCTGCATGGCGAAGCGCTGGAGGCGAAAGTGCCGGTATCGCTGGCCACGGTCTATAACACGCTGCACCAGTTCTCCGAATCGGGGCTGTTGCGGGAAGTCGTGGTGGAGGCCAGTCGGTCCTATTTCGACACCAATACCGGCACGCATCATCATTTCTTCGCCGCCGACAGCGGCACCCTGATGGATATCCCGGCCGGCGAGATCACGCTGGGCGACCTGCCGCTGCCGCCCGAGGGCACCCGGATCGACAGTGTGGAAGTGATCATCCGCGTCCGCCGCGCGCCGCAGACGGCCGGCTGAACGGGCCTGCGGCCGCTTTATCCAATGCCGCCGCAGCCTATTGCGGGCGGCCATTGTGAGAATGAGTTTCATTCAAAATATATAAATGTAACAAGCAGTTAAATTTGGCTTTGGAACGATTCAAATTTATTGACTCCACCCGCCCTTCGCTCCATATCCAGTCTCGTTAATGTGATCGACAGCCCGGCGCCGACTCCCAGCCATCGATCCGCAATCGGACATCACGGCATCGGCTCCGGCTTCATACATGCGAGAGCAGGAAGAGGAGAGAATCATGTCGAATCTGAAGGGTTCCAAGACCTTCAATAATCTGAAGGAAGCCTTCGCCGGCGAGAGCCAGGCGAACCGCCGCTACCTCTATTTCGCCCAGAAGGCCGACGTCGAGGGCTACAATGACGTGGCCGCCGTGTTCCGCTCCACCGCCGAGGGTGAGACCGGCCATGCGCACGGCCATCTGGAATTCATGGAGAGCGTTGGCGACCCGGCCACCGGCGAGCCGATCGGCGCCACCGACCTGAATCTGAAGGCCGCGATCGCCGGCGAGACGCACGAGTACACCGACATGTACCCGGGCATGGCGCGCACCGCCCGCGAGGAAGGCTTCGACGAGATCGCCGACTGGTTCGAGACCCTGGCGAAGGCCGAGAAGAGCCACGCCGGCCGCTTCCAGAAGGCCCTCGACAGCCTGAACAGCTAAGCTGTCCGGATAAGGCTCCCCGCTGGCGGACCAGCGGGGAGCCTTGCCGTTCCCTGAATTATTTCTTTCAAGGCATTCCTTTAATCATTGCCGCGCCGGAACGATCCAGGCGCGCCAAGGGGAGAAGCAGTATGAAGGAAGGCAGTCTCGAGGCGCCGACCCGCCACCCGCTGGCCTGGACCGACCCGGATTTCTATGACGAGGCGAAGCTCGACGAGGAGCTGCGCCGGGTTTTCGACATCTGCCATGGCTGCCGCCGCTGCTTCAATCTGTGCGACAGCTTCCCCCGTCTGTTCGACCTGATCGACGAATCCGAATCGGGTGAGCTGGATTCCGTCAGCTCGGCGGATTTCAAGCCGGTCGTGGATGCCTGCACGCTGTGCGACATGTGCTTCCTGACCAAATGTCCCTATGTGCCGCCGCACGAATTCAACCTGGATTTCCCGCATCTGATGCTGCGCTACCGCGCCATCGAGCGGAAGAAGCAGGGCACCCCCTTCGTGATGAAGCAGGTCACGGAGACCGACCGCAACGGCAAGCTGGCCGCCCCTGTCGCCGGCATCGCCAACTGGGCGACCGACACCAAGAACGGCCTGACCCGCGGCGTCATGCAGAGCGTCGCCGGCATCGACAAGCGCGCCGACCTGCCGAAATTCCATGCCAAGACCTTCACCCGCGCCGCCAAGAGCGACGTGCCGGAAGTGAACAAGGCCGCCCCGGCCTATGGCCGCAAGGCGGCGCTCTATGCCACCTGCTTCGTGAACTACAACAACCCGGATACCGGCATGGCGGCGCGGCGCGTGCTGGCGAAGAACGGCGTCGAGACCGAGGTGGTCTATCCCTCCTGCTGCGGCATGCCGCAGCTGGAACAGGGCGATATCGAATCGGTGGCGAAGAAGGCGCGCAGCGTCGCCCAGGAGATGAAGCCCTGGATCGACAAGGGCTATGACATCGTGGCACTGACGCCGTCCTGCGCGCTGATGCTGAAATTCGAATGGCCGCTGATCCTGCCGGACGACGAGGATGTGAAGCGGCTGTCGGCGGCGACGAAGGATATCAGCGAGTACGTCGTCGATATCGCCAAGAAGGAAGGACTGGCCGAGGGCATCCAGGCGCTGGATGGCGGTGTCACCGTACACATCGCCTGCCATGCACGGGCCCAGAATATCGGCCAGAAGGCGGCCGAGATGCTGCGCCTGATCCCCGACACCAAGGTCTCGGTGATCGAGCGCTGCTCCGGCCACGGCGGCTCCTGGGGCATCTTCAAGGAGAATTACGACATCGCCCTGAAGGTCGGTAAGCCGGTCTCGCGCCAGGCGCTGAAGGAGGCCAACAAATACGTCGTCTCCGAATGCCCGCTGGCCGGCATGCACATCCTGCAGGGCATGGAGGAGATCGAGAAGGGCGCCGACGCCATTCCCAGCCAGTCCGAACATCCCATCGAACTGGTCGCCAAGGCCTACGGGCTCTGAGCGGCCGCTGACACAGGAGACGGAGGTTCCATGATGCCCGCCGCAGCCAAGCAGATCACGCACGCGGATATCCTGCCGCTGCCCGACTATGTGAAGGTGCGCAAGGAACGCCGCAGCGCCGTCGTGGCGCTGAAGAAGAACCGGCGCCTGCCGGTCGGCCCGCACGCCACCTTCTATTTCGAGAATTTCGACACGATGCTGAGCCAGATCCAGGAGATGCTCTACATCGAGAAGGGCGGCGACGAGCAGCTCGAGGATGAGTTGAGCGCCTACAACCCGCTGATCCCGCAGGGCAGGGAACTGGTCGCCACCGTCATGTTCGAGATCGATGACGAGGTGCGCCGCCGCCGTGTGCTGTCCACCCTGGGCGGCATCGAGCACCAAATGTTCATCAAGATCGGCAGCGAGACCGTGAAGGGCGTGGCCGAGGACGATCTCGACCGCACCACGGCGGACGGCAAGGCCTCTTCCGTGCAGTTCGTGCATTTCCCCTTCACCGAGGCGCAGATCGCGGCCTTCCGCAAGCCGGGCGCCGAGGTGGTGCTGGGCTTCAGCCACGAGAACTATCCGCATATGACGGTGATGCCCGATGCCGTGCGCGAGGCGCTGGCCAAGGATTTCGACTGAGCCGTCACCGCTTCGGTATCGGTAGTTTCAGCAACCCCCGCGCCCCTCAAGGCTGCGGGGGTTTCTGTTTCCCCTTGCCAACACGCCTCTGTCTGCTCAAATACGCTACAAGTTCGTATTTTTTATAATTACACAAACTTGGAGTGTGTTATGTCCGGACAGCAGGCCCATTTCCGTGGCAAGATTTATGACAGCATCCTGGACACCATCGGCGCCACGCCGCTGGTGCGGGTGAGCCGGCTGGCCGCCGCGCATGACGTGCGGGCCGAAATCCTCGGCAAGCTGGAATTCTTCAACCCGCTGGCCTCGGTGAAGGACCGTATCGGCTTCGCCATGATCGAGGCGGCCGAGAAGGCGGGCTCCCTGAAGCCCGGCTCCATCATCGTCGAGCCAACCTCCGGCAATACCGGCATCGCGCTGGCCTTCGTGGCCGCCGCCAAGGGCTACCGGCTGATCCTGACCATGCCGGAGAGCATGTCGGTCGAGCGCCGCAAGATGCTGAAACTGCTGGGCACGGAGCTGGAGCTGACGCCTGCCGACAAGGGCATGAAGGGTGCCATCGCCCGCGCCGAGGAGCTGGTCGCCAGCACGCCCGGCGCGTTCATGCCGCAACAGTTCAAGAACGCCGCCAACCCGGCGATCCATCGCGCCACCACGGCGGAGGAGATCTGGGCCGATACCGCCGGCACGGCGGATGCTCTCATCAGCGGTGTGGGCACCGGCGGCACGCTGACCGGCGTGTCGGAGGTGCTGAAGCAGCGCAAGCCCGGCTTCCTGACAATCGCGGTGGAGCCGGAGGACAGCCCGGTGCTGTCCGGCGGCCAGCCCGGGCCGCACAAGATTCAGGGTATCGGCGCCGGCTTCGTGCCCGACATCCTGAATGCCGGCCTGATCGACGAGGTCGTGCGTATCGGCAACGAGACGGCGATGAAGACGGCGCGCGAGGCGGCGCGGCTGGAGGGTCTGCCGGTCGGCATTTCCTCAGGGGCCGCGCTGGCGGCGGCGATCGAGGTCGGCAAGCGGCCGGAGATGGCGGGCAAGCGCATCGTCGTCATCATCCCGTCCTTCGCCGAGCGCTACCTCTCGACGGCGCTGTTCGACGGGCTCTAAAGCGCGAGCAGTCGGTCGGGGCAGTCCGTCACCAGAATGTCCATGCCGTCCGCCAGCAGGCGGGCGGCGTCGGCCGGCTCGTTCACCGTATAGGCCAGCGCCTTCATGCCGGCGGCGTGGACGGCATCGATCCGCTGCTTCGTGTAGCGGCGGAAATTGCCATTCACGCTGACCGCCTGCAGGCGTTGCGCCGTCTCCAGCCAGCCTTCGGCGAAATCGTCGGTGAGATAGCCGCGCGGCAGGTCCGGCGCCTGCTCCAGCGCCACCTCCAGCGCCGCCAGCTTGAAGCTGGAGAACTGGAACGGGAAGCTGCCCTTCCAGTGATCGCGCACCACCTTGACCGTAGCGGCGGCGGTCTCGCGCTCGCGGCCCGGGCAGGGTTTGATCTCGACATTCACGCCCATGCCCAGCTCGGCGATCAACGCCAGCGCCTCGGCCAGGGTCGGGATGCGCTCGCCCTTGAAGGACGGGCCGAACCAGCCGCCGGCGTCCAACGCGCGCAGCGCCGCGAAATCCTGGACCGCCACCAGCCCCTTGCCGTCGCTGGTGCGGCCCAGCTCATTGTCGTGATGGCAGATGACGATGCCGTCCGCGCTCAGCTTGGCGTCCAGCTCCACCATTTGCGCACCAGCCTCGGCCGCCTTGCGGAAACCGGCCAGCGTGTTCTCCGGCGCCAGCGCAGCCGCGCCGCGATGGCCGACGATCTTCGGGAAGTCCATGTCTCGATAGCTCCACATACGAAAAGGGCGGCACCCGAAAGTGCCGCCCTGATCCGTTTAAGACAAGCGCCGGTTTTACTCGGCCGCGTCGTCCTTGGCCGACAGATCCTCGCCGGTCTCCTGGTCGATCTTCTTCATCGACAGCTTGACCTTGCCGCGATCGTCGAAGCCCAGCACCTTCACCTTCACCGTGGCGCCGACATCGACCACGTCGGTCACCTTGCCGACCCGGCCTTCGGCCAGCTCGGAGATGTGGACGAGACCGTCCTTCGGGCCCAGGAAGTTCACGAAGGCACCGAAATCCATGACCTTCACGACCTTGCCGGTGTAGATCACGCCGACTTCCGGCTCCGCCACGATCTCGCGGATCCAGTTGATCGCCTGCGCGCTCGATTCGTCGCTGACCGCGGCAACCTTCACCACACCATCATCGTCGATGTCGATCTTGGCCCCGGTGACCTCGCAGATCTCGCGGATGATCTTGCCGCCCGGGCCGATGATGTCGCGGATCTTGTCCTTCGGGATGCTGATCGTGGTGATGCGCGGCGCATTCTCGGACACGCCTTCACGGGCGCCGGTCAGGGCCTTGGCCATCTCACCCAGAATGTGCATCCGGCCACCCTTCGCCTGATCCAGGGCGATCTTCATGATCTCCTTGGTGATCGAGGTGATCTTGATGTCCATCTGCAGCGAGGTGACGCCCTGGTCGGTGCCGGCCACCTTGAAGTCCATGTCCCCCAGGTGATCTTCATCGCCCAGGATGTCGGACAGCACGGCGAAGCGGTCGCCTTCCTTGATCAGGCCCATGGCGATACCCGCCACCGGGCGCTTCAGCGGCACACCCGCATCCATCATCGACAGCGAGCTGCCGCACACCGTCGCCATCGAGGAGGAACCGTTGGATTCCGTGATCTCCGAGACGATGCGGATGGTGTAGGGGAAATCTTCCTTGGCCGGCAGCAGCGGCCGGATGGCACGCCAGGCCAGCTTGCCATGGCCGATCTCACGACGGCCCGGCGAGCCCATGCGGCCAGCTTCACCGACCGAATAGGGCGGGAAGTTATAATGCAGCATGAAATTCTCGCGGCGTTCGCCTTCCAGCGCGTCGATGATCTGCTCATCCTGGCCGGTACCCAGCGTGGTCACGACGATCGCCTGGGTTTCGCCACGGGTGAACAGCGCCGACCCGTGGGTGCGCGGCAGGATGCCCACTTCCGACAGGATCGGACGGACCGTCTTGGTGTCGCGGCCGTCGATGCGCAGGCCGGTATCCAGGATGGCGCCACGGACGACGTCGGCCTCCATCTCCTTGAACACGGCGCCGAACTTGTCGAGCGGCAGGCCTTCCTCGCCTTCCAGCGCGGCCTTGACCTCCTGCTTCACCGCGCCGACCTTGGCGTAGCGCTCGGCCTTCTGGGTCTCCTTGTAGGCCTCGACCAGCTTGGCCCGGCCCAGCTTGGCGACGCGCGCCTGCAGCTTGTCCAGCCCCTCGGCCGGCGGGGTCAGATCCCACGGCTCCTTGGCGGCCTGCTCGGCGAGGTCGATGATCGCATCGATCACCGCCTGCATGGCGTCATGGCCGAAGCTGACGGCGCCCAGCATGATTTCCTCGGACAACTCGTGGGCTTCCGATTCGACCATCAGCACGCCTTCCTGCGTACCGGCGAGCACCAGGTCCAGCTGGGAGGAGGAAACCTCATCCTGCAGCGGGTTCAGGATGTATTCGCCATCCTTGTAGCCAACGCGCGCCGCACCGATCGGGCCCATAAAGGGCATGCCGGAGAGGGTCAGCGCCGCGGAAGCACCGATCATCGCGATGACATCGGGGTCATTCTCGAGATCGTGGCTGAGGACGGTACAGACGACCTGCGTCTCGTTGCGGTAGGAGGGGTGAAACAGCGGGCGGATCGGACGGTCGATCAGGCGGGAGGTCAGAACCTCCTTCTCCGTCGGCCGGCCCTCGCGCTTGAAGAAGCCGCCGGGAATCTTGCCCGCGGCGAAAGTCTTCTCCTGATAATTCACGGTGAGCGGGAAGAAGTCCTGCCCTTCCTTCGGCGCCTTGGCGCCGACGGCGGTGCACAGCACCGTTGTCTCGCCATAGGTGGCCATCACGGCGCCATGCGCCTGACGCGCGATCTTGCCGGTTTCCAGGGTCAGCGTGCGCCCACCCCAGTCGATCTCTTTACGGTAAACGGTAAACATACGGATATATCCTCGTCGTGCGGAACCCGCGCGTCCGGTCAGAAGAGCTCATGATCTATGGGAGGCGGTGGGGCCGGCTCGTCCTCGCCGACCCTTGTCGGCGGCGATGCCCAGCTTATCGACGACCCATATGGTCGGGTTCCAATTTCTGCTTTTCTCTTCTTTGCGCGCCCGTTCTATGTCACGGAACGCACGCAAGGTCAATCGAAAGCAAAGCGGGCTTGGCGCCCCAGTTTACGCAGGGGAAACCCCGGCGGAGAGCGGCACCAACGAAAAACGCCGCCGGTTTCCCGGCGGCGTTCCCGTAAATCCGAAGATTTTGCGATCAGCGGCGCAGGCCGAGACGGCCGATCAGGCCCTCGTAGCGCGACTGGCTCTTCTTCTTCAGATAGTCCAGCAGCCCACGGCGCTGGCCAACCAGAACCAGCAACCCGCGGCGCGAGTGATGGTCCTTCTTATGGGTATTCAGATGGTCGGTGAGGTTGCGGATGCGCTCGCTCATGATCGCGATCTGCACTTCCGGCGAACCGGTATCGCCCTCGCCCTGGGCGTATTCCTTGATGACTTCAAGCTTGCGCTCGGCCGTAATCGACATCGTCATTCCTCCAATATCAGAGGTTGAAAACGCGCACCGGGTGAAGCCTGCCCTCGGCGAACCTGGCCAGCGCCACCGGCCTTCCCTCGGCCATGGCGCAGACGATGTCCACCTTGTCCAGATCGCCAAGCCTGCCGATATCAGCCGCCCGGAACATGGGAATGGGCTGACCCGACCGCAACTGGCTTGCTTCACTGCCGTTCAGGGCCAGGGCCGGGATGTCGTCCAGCGCGGTCTCGATCGGCAACAGGTGCGATTGAAGGCCGGGACCTTGCGCGGATTCCTCCAGCAAATCAAGCGAAATCGCGTGCTCCAGGGTGAAGGGTCCGCTGCGGGTCCGGCGCAGGGAAGTGACATGCCCGACCGTGCCAAGCACCAGCGCCAGATCGCGGGCGAGGCTGCGCACATAGGTCCCCTTGCCGCACTCCACCTCGAATTCCGCATGATCGGCATCGACGATGCGCAGGAGGTCGAGCCGGGTCAGCGTCACGATGCGGGATTTCATTTCGATGGGCACATTGGCGCGGGCCAGATCATAGGCGCGTTCGCCATCGATCTTGATCGCCGAATAGCGCGGCGGCACCTGTTCGATCTCGCCCAGGAAACCCGGCAGCGCCGCCAATATATCGGCCTCGGCGGGGCGCACATCGCTGGTATCGCTGACCTCGCCCTCGCGATCATCGGTGGTGCGCGCCTCACCCCAGCGCACGGTGAACCGATAGGCCTTGCGGCCATCCATGACAAAGGGAACGGTCTTGGTCGCCTCGCCCAGCGCGATCGGCAGCACGCCGGTCGCCAGCGGGTCGAGCGTGCCGGCATGGCCGGCCTTGGCGGCATCGAACAGGCGGCGGACGATGGAGACGGCACGGGTCGAATTCAGCCCTTCCGGCTTATCGAGCACGACCCAGCCATCGACCTTTTCACCGCGGCGCTTACGCGCCATCGTCCCCATCCTGGTCCCCGGCCCCGTCCTCGGCCCCGCCTTCATCCTCGTCGGCCCGGCGCTTGCGGCTCTCGAGATCGCGCCGCACATCCGGACGCAGCAGCACCGTGTCGATCCGCGCCGAGGATTCGAAGGCCGAATCATAGACGAAGCGGATCGCCGGCACATGGCGCAGCGTAATCTCGCGGGCGATCTGACCGCGCAGAAAGGCGGCCGACCGGTTCAGCGCGGCCAGCACCTCGGGCGCGTGCGGTGCATCACTGGTCAACTCGCCCAGCGGCATGACATAGGCCGTTGCATTGCGCAGATCCGGGCTGATACGCACCTCGGTCACCGTGACCGAGACGCCTTCCAGCGCCGGATCGCGCAGATGGCCGCGCAGGAGGATGCCGGAGAGGACATGGCGCAGCTCCTCACCAACGCGCAACTGGCGCTGGCTGGGACCGGCAACATTCCCGCCGCTATGAGGCTTTCGCTTCACCATGACGTTTTCGGACCGCGCAAGCGGAGCCGGCCACAAGGCCGGCCCGGCTTAAAGGGCGCGGGCCACCTCCTCAACCTCGAAACACTCGATGACGTCGCCAGCGCGGATGTCATCGTAGTTCTCGAACGCCATACCGCATTCATAGCCGTTATTGACCTCGCGGACCTCGTCCTTGAAGCGGCGCAGCGTCTTCAGCGTGCCCTCATGGACCACCACGTTGTCACGCAGCAGGCGAACCTTGGCGCCACGCTTCACCATGCCCTCGGTGACCATACAGCCAGCCACCTTGCCGACCTTGGTGATGTTGAAGACCTCGCGGATTTCGGCATTGCCGATATGGGTCTCGCGCACCACCGGAGAGAGCATGCCGGTCAGCAGCGCCTTCGCGTCATCCACCACATTGTAGATGATCGAATAATAGCGCATCTCCACACCGTCGCGGCGGGCCAGGTCACGGGCCTGCGGGTTGGCGCGGACGTTGAAGCCGATCATCAGCGCATTCGACGCCTTGGCCAGGGTCACGTCGCTTTCGTTGAAAGCGCCGACGCCGGCCTGCAGCACACGCACCGCGACCTCGTCATTTTCCAGCTTCTCCAGGCTGGCACGAATGGCTTCGGTCGAGCCCTGCACGTCGGACTTGATGATGACCGCAAGCTCTTTCTTCCCGCCTTCGGCCAGCTGGGTGAACATCTGTTCCAGCGTGCCGCGCCCGGAGGTGGCGGCATTCTGCTGGCGCAGCTTCGCCTGCCGGTATTCGGCGATGTCGCGGGCCTGATTCTCGTTATCGACGACGATGAATTCGTCGCCCGCCTGCGGCGTACCGTTGAGACCCAGCACCTCGACCGGCGCGGACGGGCCGGCCTGCTCGATCTGATTGCCCTTGTCGTCGAGCAGGGCGCGCACGCGGCCCCACTCGGCGCCGGCCACGAACACATCGCCGACCTTCAGCGTGCCGCGCTGGATCAGCACGGTCGCCACGGAACCGCGGCCGCGCTCCACCCGCGCTTCCACGATCGTGCCCTCGGCCTGACGGTCCGGATTGGACTTCAGGTCGAGAATTTCCGCCTGCAGGAGGATCGCCTCCTCCAGCTTGTCGAGATTGGTGCCTTCCTTGGCCGACACATTCACGCACAACACGTCGCCGCCCAGATCCTCGACCACCAGCTCGTGCTGCAGCAGTTCCTGATGGACGCGCTGCGGGTTGGCACCCGGCTTGTCCATCTTGTTCACCGCCACGATGATCGGCACCTTCGCCGCCTTGGCGTGGGTGATCGCCTCGACCGTCTGCGCCATGATGCCGTCATCGGCAGCGACGACCAGCACGACCAGATCGGTCACATTGGCGCCGCGCGCCCGCATCGCGGTGAAGGCCTCATGGCCCGGCGTATCGAGGAAGGTGATGCGCTGGCCCGAGGGCAGATTCACCTGGTAGGCGCCGATATGCTGGGTGATGCCGCCGGCCTCGCGGGCCGCCACATCGGTCTTGCGCAGCGCGTCGAGCAGCGAGGTCTTGCCGTGATCGACATGGCCCATGATGGTGACAACCGGCGCGCGCGACTGCGTCGCCTCCGGGGCGTCAGCCTCACGGCGGATGCTGAACTCGACGTCGGACTCGGCAACACGCCGCATATTATGGCCGAATTCGCTGACCACCAGCTCCGCCGTATCGGCGTCGATCGGCTGGTTGATCGTCGCCATGACGCCCATGCGCATCAGCGCCTTGATGACGTCCGTGCCACGCTCGGCCATACGGTTGGCGAGTTCCTGAACGGTGATGGTCTCGGGGATGACGACATCTCGCACGACCTTGTGACGCTCCTGGTTGGCGCCCATCTGGCGCTGCTTCTCGCGTTCGCGCTGACGCCGGACCGAGGCCAGCGAGCGCTGCCGCTCGCTGTCGTTCAGGGCATCGTTGATCGACAGCTTGCCGCTGCGGCGGCGCTGTTCGCCCCGGCGCGGCGCCGGCGCAGGACGGCGGACTTCCGGCTTGCCGGCGCCACCACCGGCGCGGCGGCGGCGGCCTTCTTCATCATCCTCGGCGGGCGCTGCCTCGACGATCTTCGCCGCGGCACGTGCACCGGCCCGTTCGGCCGTCCGGTCTTCTTCCGGCGCGGCGGGACGGGCGGCTTCCTCGGCTGCCTTGCGGGCATCCTCCTCGGCCTTGAGGCGTGCATCTTCGTCAGCGCGCTTCTTCGCCTCGGCCTCGGCGATCTGGCGCATCTCCTCCATCTCGGCCGTACGGCGGTCGACGATGACGGGTTCGGGCTCGACTTCCGGCTCGGGCTCGGCGGCAAGCGCCGCCTCCTCAAGCTCCGGCTCGGGCCGCTCGTCCTCGCTGCGCTTCGCACCGGCCAGCGCGCGGATACGGGCAGCGCGCTCCTTCTCGGTGAGCTGGCGCGGCGCGGCCGTGGCCGGCTTCGGCGCTGACGCCGGCGGCGCTTCGGGCGCGCTCGGCTCCGGCGCGGGCGCCGGGGCTTCCGCCGGGGCGGTGTCGAGCGTCGTCTCCTCGGCCTCGTCGGAACGGCCAATGGCGCGCTTGCGCTTCACCTCAACGGTGACCGTCTTGCTGCGGCCATGGGAGAAGCTCTGCCGGACCTGGCCCGCCTCGACGGTCTTGGTCAGCGACATGCGACCGCGGCCAGAGAGGCTCAGCACCTTCTTGCCTTCCTGATCGGTCTCCTTGCTCATATCCGTATCGGTCCGTTCTTTATCGCTCATGTTCCATTCCTGCCCACCGTTTTGGCCGTACCAGGGGCCGTCCCCATGGTCGTACCCGGCGAAGGCTTAGCCAGATCGAACCGCCGCAGCCCCACCAGCCGCGACGATTCTGTCAAAATACGCTCCGCAAGGCCGCCACGCGCGATGGCGATATGCACCGCCCGGTCGCGCCCGAAGACCTCACCCATTTCATCGACCCGCAGCACTTCCAACACAGGAAGCCCGCCAGCCAGGGCGCGCAGCTTGCCGCGCCCGTCTTCCGCCCCGTCCACAGCCGCCAGCAGCACGACAGCCGTGCCGTTCTGCAGCCAGCTGCGCACCTTTTCGTAGCCGGCGACCGCCTTGCCGGCACGGCGCGCCAGCCCGATCTGCCGGACAAGCCGCTGCGCCAGAAGCGCCTCCACACGATCGGTCAGACCGTCGGGGATGCGCACTGTCGCGCGGGCGGCCCGAGAGAACAACCCCTTCGCCGCCGCCCTGTCAAGCGCGGCCCTGTCGGCACTGACCCACAGGCCCCGGCCCGGCAGGCGCTCCTCAAGATCGGGCACCAGCATATTGTCGGGCCCGACAACGAAACGGATCAGCCGCTTCTTCGGCAGCACCTCGCCGGTGGCGATGCAGCGCCGGCTGGTCGCGCGGCGCTCGTCCCGTTCCGACTCGGCTCCGGACTCGACCTCTGATTCCGGGCCGGTCACGGCCTCCGGCTGTTCGACGGGCGGCTGTTCAGCGGGCGCGATCAGTCTTTCGCCTCCGCGTCTTCATCCTCGAACCAGTGTGCACGCGCCGCCATGATGATGGCGTTGGCCTCTTCCTCGCCCATGGCGAGCGGCCCGAGATTTTCACGCAGCTCATCGCCGGCCAGATCGCCCAGATCGTCCAGCGTCTTCACACCGGCCTCGCCGAGCTTGGCCAGCATCGCCGGGGTAAGGCTCTCCAGCGCCGCCAGCTCGTCGGTCACGCCCAGCTCCTTGCGGCGCGCCTCGAACAGTTCGTTCTGATGTTCCAGATAGGTCTGGGCGCGGGCCTGCAGCTCGGCCGCGACATCCTCGTCGAAGCCTTCGATCTCGGCGATTTCCTCGACCGGCACCAAGGCCACTTCCTCAATCGAGGAAAAGCCTTCGCCAACCAACAGATGGGCAATCACGTCATCGACATCCAGCGCTTCCATGAACAGCGCGGAACGGGTCTTCACCTCATCCTGCCGGCGCTCGGATTCCTCGCTCTCCGTCAGGATGTCGATATCCCAGCCGGTCAGCATGGAAGCCAGGCGCACATTCTGGCCGCGGCGGCCGATGGCGAGGCTGAGCTGGTCGTCCGGCACGATCACCTCGATGCGGTGCAGCTCCTCGTCCAGCACCACCTTGGCGACCTCGGCCGGGGCCAGCGCGTTCACCACGAAGGTGGCGGGGTCCGGCGACCAGGGAATGATGTCGATCTTTTCGCCCTGCAGTTCCTGCACCACCGCCTGGACGCGGCTGCCGCGCATGCCGACGCAGGCGCCGACCGGGTCGATGGAACTGTCCTTGCTGATGACGCCGATCTTGGCGCGGCTGCCCGGATCGCGGGCGACCGACTTGATCTCGATGATGCCGTCGTAGATTTCCGGCACTTCCTGGCTGAACAGCTTGGCCATGAACTGCGGATGGCTGCGCGACATGAAAATCTGCGGGCCACGCGGCTCCTCACGCACATCGTAGATGTAGGCGCGCACACGGTCGCCCTGGCGGAAGCTTTCGCGCGGCAGCAGCTCGTCGCGGCGCAGCACCGCCTCGGCGCGGCCCAGATCGATGGTCACGTTGCCGAACTCGACGCGCTTCACAAGGCCGTTCACAACCTCGCCCACGCGATCCTTGTATTCCTCGTACTGGCGCTTGCGCTCGGCTTCGCGCACCTTCTGCACGATGACCTGCTTGGCGGTCTGCGCGGCGATACGGCCGAAATCGATCGGCGGCAGCGCGTCGACGATGAACTGGCCGGGCTCGATCCCCGGCTCGATCTCGCGCGCCTTGGCGAGCGTCATCTGCGTCGCCTCGTTCTCCACCTCTTCGACCGCCTCGCGATGGCGGGTCAGGGCGATCTCGCCAGTCTTCCGGTCGATATGGGCGCGGATGTCATGCTCGTGCCCGTATTTCGAACGACCCGCCTTCTGGATCGCCATCTCCATCGCGAGAATCACCTCCTCGCGGTCAATGCTCTTCTCCCGGGCGACGATGTCAGCCACCTGGAGCAGTTCGGTACGGGGCAGAATTGCAGCAGTTTCCATCTTTTCAGCGTCTCACCTGGCTGTCACGCAGTCATTCAAGCGACCTTGGAGCCGTCATGCGCCGCCTGGCTGGCAGCGATAAGCTCGTCGGTCAAAATCAGTTTCGCCCTGGCAACGTCGGCGAGGGCGATATGCAGTTCCCCGGCATCGGTATCCATCACCACCGCGCCATCGTCATCGAGTCCCAGCAGCTTGCCGCGGAAGCGCTTGCGGCCTTCGACCGGCACCTTCGCGTCCAGCTTCGCCTCGAAGCCGGCATAACGCTCGAAGTCGCGCGGGCGGACCAGCGGCCGGTCGATGCCCGGCGAGCTGACCTCCAGCGTATAGGCAGGCTGGATCGGATCCTCGACATCAAGCAGGGCGGAAACCGTACGGCTGATGTCCGCGCAATCCTCGACCGTCATCGGCGCCTCGTCCAGCCGGTCCGCCATGATCTGCAGCACCGCCCGGTTACCGCCCATGAGCTGGACACGCACGAGATCATATCCCATCGCCTGCAGCGAAGGCGCCAGCATCTCGGCAATCCGGTCGGTCAGCTCCATCAACCCTTATCCGTCGGTCCGGCGGCCGCATGGCCACCAAGGGTTCGGGAAATAAAAAAGTGGGCGAGCGCCCACTTCCATCCAACCCAGCCATGCAACCTGATTAACGTGAGCCGTGATATATACCGATTCGCTGCGGCACTCAAGATTTATCCGACATCCTGCCCGCGCGGACGGCGGCGGAAGCGCAGATAGACCGGCCGGCGGCCCTGGGCCAGCGCCTTGCCCTCATAGCGTGTCTGCACCCAGTCGGCAGGCGGTTCGCGCCAGTCGCCCGGACGGCGGGCCAGCCATTCGAAGGCCGGATGTTCGGTGACATGCGCCAGCATCCAGCGCGCCACGCCCATATCGTCGCTGGCGATGCGCAGCTCCGCCCCGTCCTTCAGCAGGCGCGCCAGCAGGGCCATCGTCTCCGGCTGGATGAAGCGGCGGAAATGATGGCGCTTCTTCAGCCAGGGGTCGGGGAACAGCAGAAAGAAACGATCGACCGAGGCATCGGGCAGGCGCTCCAGCACCGGCCTTGCATCGTCGGCATGCACGCGCACATTGCCGAGCCGGGCTTCTTCCAGATAGCGCAGCAGACTGGCCACGCCATTCACGAACGGCTCGAACCCGATGAAGCGGGCTTGCGCATGGGCCTTGGCCTGGGCCGCCAGATGCTCGCCGCCGCCGAAGCCGACCTCGATCCACAGCGCATCGACCGGCTCGCCGAACAGCGCGGCGGGGTCGAGCGGCGCCGCCGCATCCTCTTCTGGCAGAGGCAGGCCGTAGCGCGGCAGCGCCTCATCGAACAGCTGCTCGCGCCAGGGGCGCAAACGCCTGCCGCGCCGCCGCCCGTAGAATTTACGGGCGTGGCCGTCCTCGTCGGAAGCCATCGGGAAACAGGTCCGTCAGAAGGCGCGCTTCAGCGCATCCGCCAGATCGGTCCGCTCCCACGAGAAGCCGCCATCCGCCTCCGGCGCCCGGCCGAAATGGCCATAGGCGGCGGTGCGGGCATAGATCGCACGGTTCAGCTGCAGGTGCTCGCGGATGCCGCGCGGGCTGAGATTGACCATCTCCTGCAGCACGGCGGACAGCTTATCCTCATCGACCTGGCCGGTGCCGTGCATATCGACATAGACCGAGAGCGGCTTGGAGATGCCGATGGCGTAGGAAACCTGGATGGTGCATTTCTCGGCCAGGCCGGCGGCCACCACATTCTTCGCCAGATAGCGGCAGGCATAGGCGGCCGAGCGGTCCACCTTCGTCGGATCCTTGCCGGAGAACGCGCCACCGCCATGCGGTGCCGCCCCGCCATAGGTATCGACGATGATCTTGCGGCCGGTGAGGCCGGCATCGCCGTCCGGGCCGCCGATGACGAAACGGCCGGTCGGGTTCACGTAGAACTCCTCCTCCGGGCACATCCAGCCCTCGGGCAGCACCTTCAGCACGTGCGGACGCACCAGTTCGCGCACTTCCTTCTGGTCGAGATGCCCGGCATGCTGCGTCGAGACGACAACCGAGGTGGCGCGCACCGGGCGGCCATTCTCGTATTGCAGCGTTACCTGGCTCTTGGCGTCCGGCCCGAACGGGCTGCTGGCCTCGGCATGGCGGGCGTCGGCCAGCGACTTCAGGATGGCGTGGGAGAAATGGATCGGCGCCGGCATCAGCGCCTCGGTCTCGCGGCAGGCATAGCCGAACATGATGCCCTGATCGCCGGCACCCTCGTCCTTGTTGCCGGCGGCGTCCACGCCCATCGCGATATCGGCAGACTGCTCATGCACATAGCAGTCGATATCCAGCGTCTTCCAGCTGAAGCCGTCCTGCTCGTAGCCGATGGCACGGACCGCCTCGCGGGCGGCCTCGACCATGGCATCGTGGGTGACGGGACCGCGCACCTCGCCGGCAAGAACCAGGCGGTTGGTGGTGGCAAGGGTTTCCAGCGCGACGCGGGATTCCGGATCGCCCGCCAGAAACAGATCGACGATGCTATCGGAAACGCGGTCGCAGACCTTGTCCGGATGCCCTTCGGAAACCGACTCGCTGGTGAAGAGATAATGCTTACGCGCCACCGTTGCCCCCGCTTGTGAACCTTGTCCGACTACCGGCCCCTTAGTATCAGTCTAAGGCCGCCCTCTTCCGCCTGCGTACACCGTGGTCACACCGGCGCGCATCCTGCTAAGCAAGGCCGTGCGGAAGCTGGAAAGCGGCAACTAGTTGCAATCTTTCCTGGCAGGGTCAAGGAAAATTAGCGTCGTGAAATCGGCGCGCCGGAAATGGAAGGCTGCGCCCTCAGCTCTTTTCGCTGTCGCTGCTGGCGAGCGCCTTGGCCAGTTCGAACAGCCGCTTGCGGACCGCCGGATTGGAGACCTTGTAGTAGGCGCGCACCAGTTCCAGCGTCTCGCGCTTGGCCATCGGATCGGCCTCGTAGCTGGGGCCGGCACTTTCGGCCAGCGCCGCCGCCCGCGCACCCTGGTCGGATTCGGGGGCCATATCGTCGAAAAAGAAGGAGACCGGTACGTCGAGCACGCGGCTCAGATCATAGAGCCGGCTGGCCCCGATGCGGTTGGCGCCGCGTTCATATTTCTGGACCTGCTGGAAGGTGAGGCCCAGCGCCTCGCCGAGTTTTTCCTGGCTCATACCCAACAGGGTTCGCCGCAGGCGCACCCTGCCGCCGACATGAACGTCCACTGGATTCGGTTTCCCGGTCCTTCCCACGCCCCCGGCCTTACGCCCCCGTCCTGTCAATGCCATTCTGTTCGATCTTTTTTTTGCCGTCTCAAAGGATATGTATGACTAATTAACCATACGTAAGTATGCCGTCAACCAGGAGATGGCTGTTCGATGAAGCATATCATCTAGTCGAACGTCTTCCGAAGCCTAATGTTGCCGCGCCCAGAAGGGCCGCCAGAAGCAGGGCGAGGCCCGCCAGCGGCGCATCGCCCCAGCGCGCATAAGGTGTCGGTGCCAGGGCGGCGGGCAGCGGCGCATCGAGGAAGCCTGTCTCTTCGAGGCCCAGACGGGCGACGACCCGGCCATAGGGGTCGACCACGCCGGAAATGCCGGTATTGGCGACGCGCACCAGCGGCAGCCCCTCCTCGACGGCGCGCAGCCGGGCGATCTGGAAATGCTGGAACGGCCCGGTGCTGTAGCCGTACCAGCCATCATTGGTGACGTTCAAAAGCCAGCCTGGCCGGTTGTCCGGGTCGGCGACCGCGCCGGGGAAGATCGCCTCGTAGCAGATCAGCGGGCTTACCGGCGGCAGGCCGGGCACCTGGAGGCTGCGCGGACCGGGGCCGCGCTGGAAATCCAGGCTGGTGGCGACAGCCGGCAGAAAGCCGAAGATGTCGCGCAGCGGCACATATTCGCCGAACGGCACCAGATGCGCCTTGTCGTAGGTCGCCTGGATCAGCCCGCCGGGGCCGATGGCGTGCAGGCTGTTCCAGTAGCGCGGCGGCTCCCCCGCTGCCCCACTGGGAGCCCGTTCGACGCGGATCGCGCCGGTCAGCACGGCGCCGCCATCGGGCGCCACCCGGCCGACCACCTCGCGTGCCTGGATATCCTCGCTCAGCAGATAGGCGATTGCGGTTTCCGGCCACAGCACATGCGTTGGGCGGGCTCCAGGTGCCGGTCGCGCCGACAGCTCCAGATGGCGGATCAGATGGTCGCGCGGATTGAGCCCGGCCCATTTCTCCCGCTGCGGAATATTGGCCTGCACCAGCCGCAGCAGCACACCCTCGACGCGCAGCGCCGGGTCGTCCACCGCCGGTGCGCCGGCCAGCCGGACGGCACCGCCGCCCCAGACCAGCACCAGCAGCGCCACCGCCGCGGCCACGGCGCCGCGCGACCGCACCGCCGGCAGGCAGGCCGCCAGCACGGTAACAAGGCTGAGGCCGTAGATACCGGTCAGCGCCGCCAGCTGCAGCATGGCGGCGGAGGGCGCCCAGACATAGCCGAGCAGATTCCACGGGAAGCCGGTCAGGATATGGCCGCGCAGATATTCCGCGACCAGCCAGAACAGCGCGAAACCCAGCGCCAGCGCGAGGCCGCGCAGCCTGAGCATATGCACCGCCAGCACGGCAAAGGCGGTGAACAGCGCCAGCAGCGCCGGAAGACCGGCGGCGGCCAGCGGCAGCAGCCACCAGAACCGCGCCGTATCGACGGTCAGCGCGTTGGCGATCCAGTACAGGCCGGCGACCAGAAAGCCGAAGCCGAAACTCCATCCCAGCGCGAAGGCCTGCCGCTTCGTGGCGCAGCCCTCGATCTGCCAGAGCAGAACGGGAAAGGCGACCCAGAGCAGCGGCAGCACGTGAAAGGGCGGCAGGGCCAGCGCGGCGGCAACGCCCAGCAGGGCCGCCAGGCCATAGCGCCGCCAGCCTATGAATGCCGCGCTACGGGAAGCAAGACGATCCGCAATGGTCCGCAGGCCGGACAAGCTCATTTACCGCTGGCGTCGGCCGGCATGCTCTGCGGCGTCTGCGGCAAATTGCGGATGCGCAGCCGCTTGATGCGGCGCGGATCGACGTCGGTCACCTCGAACTCGATGCCGCTATCGTGGCGCAGCACCTCGCCGCGCGCCGGCACGCGGCCGGCCAGCATGAAGACGAGGCCGCCCAGCGTGTCGGTCTCCTCGCGCTCCTCCTCGTCCAGCACCTGGCCGACGATCTCCTCGAACTCCTCCACCGTGGCGCGCGCATCGGCCAGCAGCCAGCGCGTGCCGTCGGCATCGCGATGCTCGATCAGCTTCGGCGCCTCGATGACATCATGCTCGTCATCGATCTCGCCGACGATCTGCTCCACCAGATCCTCGATGGTGATCAGCCCGTCGATGCCGCCGAACTCGTCCACCACCAGCGCCAGATGGATGCGCGCGGCCCGCATCTGCAGCAGCAGGTCCAGCGCCCGCATGGAGGGCGACACGAACAGCACCTTGCGCAGCAGATTCTTCAGCGTGACCGGTTTCTGCGCGCCCCAATACTGCATCACGTCCTTGATGTGGACCATGCCGACCACATCGTCGAGCGTCTCGCGATAGACCGGCATGCGCGAATGCGCCGCCTTGGTCATTTCCTTCACGAGGTCGGACAGGCCGGTATCCTCGGCCACGGCAACAATGTCGGCGCGCGGCACCATCACGTCGACGGCCGTAATCTCCCGGAGGCCCAGAATATTGGCGATCAGTTGCTGTTCGTCGGGGCCGATGGCGTGCTGTTCGCCGCCATTGCCCTCGATCAGCCCCTCGATGGTGTCACGCATGCCATTATCGGCAGCGCGGCGGCGTCTCAACCGCAACAGGCCGCCCAGGCGGCTCCATATCGAAGGATCTTCGGATGCCCCGTCCACACGGGGCTGGGTACTAGATGGCTCACTCATCGTAGCGCGGCGCTATGCCTCCTTCAAAAACCCGGCCCCCGCTTCTGCGGCGGGACCGAGCAGATAGGGGTCGGATATACCGAACCCGCTCAAGATACGGACCTCCAGGGCCTCCATTTCGGCAGCCTCGGCCTCGGTCTCGTGATCATACCCCAAAACATGCAGCGTCCCATGCACGATCAGATGCGACAGGTGATCGGCCAGGCTCTTGCCCTGCTCCGATGCCTCCCGCGCAACCGTGCCATAGGCCAGTGCCAGATCGCCCAGCGGCGCCGGTTCGCCGGGCAGCGCATCATCCGCATCGCCGGGAAAGGACAGCACGTTGGTCGGCCGGTCCTTGCCGCGATATTGCCGGTTCAGCGCCTGCAGCTCGGCATCGTCGGTGAGCCGCACCGCCAGCTCGGCCGGCCCGTCAACAAACCCCCCGGGCGCACCAGCCTCCGCCAGCGCGGCCAGGGCGGCGCGCTCCACCAGACCTTCCAGGCCGGGAACAGCCGCCTGCCAGGCCGGATCGGCGACATCCACCGCCACCTCAAGCGCCGCCGCGCTCATGCCGGTGTCTCCGGCGCGCCGCTGGACAGCAGCGGCCGCTCGCGCTTGTCATAGGCCTGCACGATGCGGGTGACAAGCGGATGGCGCACCACATCCTTGTGCGTGAACTGCACGAAACCGATACCCGGCACACCCTGCAGCGTTTCCAGCGCGTCGCGCAGGCCGGACCTGGCCCCCATCGGCAGGTCGGTCTGCGTCAGGTCGCCGGTCACCGCCATGCGGGAATTCTCGCCGAGCCGCGTCAGGAACATCTTCATCTGCGTCGGCGTGGTGTTCTGCGCCTCGTCCAGGATGACAAAGGAATTCGACAAGGTGCGCCCGCGCATGAAGGCGAGCGGCGCCACCTCGATCTCGCCGCTGCCGACCCTGCGCTCCACCTGGTCGCCCGGCATCATGTCGTAGAGCGCGTCATAGAGCGGGCGGAGATAGGGATCGACCTTCTCCTTCATGTCGCCGGGCAGGAAGCCCAGCCGCTCGCCGGCCTCGACCGCCGGGCGCGACAGGATGATGCGATCGACGCGGCGCTGCTTCAGCATCCACACGCCCATCGCCACCGCCAGATAGGTCTTGCCGGTACCGGCGGGACCAAGGCCGAACACCATCTCGTTGCGCTGCAGCGCCTCCAGATATTCCGCCTGGGTCGGCGAGCGCGGAGCGATGGCGCGCTTCCAGGTCGGCAGCGCCTCGGCCTCGTCCGCGAATTCCGCCATGCCCCCGGCGCCCGGTTCGTCCTGGTCGCGCAGCGCGAAATTGGCCGCCGCATCGACATCGGCGAATTCCGGCACGGTGGCGCGCTTGCCGGCGCGGCCGATGCGGTTCGCCAGCCCCTCGATGGCGCGCTTGGCGGCATTCGCATTGCCGATCACGCCGTCGATGGAGACCAGGTCGCCGCGATAGGTGATGGCGACATCCAGCTTCTGTTCGAGGCGCACCAGATTGCGGTCATGGTCGCCGAACAGGGTGGCCAGCAGGCTCGCATCGTCGAATTTCAGATGGATCGGCGGCTGGATCAGATCGGGCGTGGTCAAGCGGCCCCCTCGTCAGGATGCCAGCGCGGCGGGCGCGGCCGTCTCGACCGTTCCCGCCCCGACTGTACCCGCCAGCGAGTTCTGATAACCGGCGCTGATGACCGCCGGTACGATACTGCCGATCAGCCGCGGCGTGCCCTCAATCACCACCGATTGCAGATAGGGGCTCTTGCCGATCAGCTGGCCGGGGAACTTGCCGGCCTTCTCCACCAGCACCGGCAAGGTGCGGCCGGCCATCGACCGGTTGAAGCCGGTCTGCTGTTCGCCCAGCAGCGCCTGCAGTGCGGCCAGCCGTTCGGTTTTGGCTGCCTCATCGACCTGCAGCTCCAGCAGCGCTGCCGGCGTGCCGGGCCGCGCGCTGTATTTGAAGGAGAAGGCCTGGGCGTAGCCCACATCGCGCACCAGCTGCAGGGTCGCCTCGAAATCGGCATCGCGCTCGCCGGGGAAACCGACGATGAAATCGGAGGACAGCGCCAGGTCCGGCCGCGCGGCGCGCAGCTTCTCGACGATGCGCAGATAGTCCTCCGCCTTGTGCTTGCGGTTCATCGCCTCGAGGATGCGGTCGGAACCGGACTGCACCGGCAGGTGCAGATAGGGCATCAGCGCGGGCACCTCGCCATGCGCGGCGATCAGATCATCATCCATGTCGCGCGGGTGCGAGGTGGTGTAGCGGAGGCGCGCCAGCCCGTCGATCTCCGCCAGCGCGCGGATCAGCCGCCCGAGGCCCCAGTCGCGCCCGTCCGGCCCCTCGCCCTGATAGGCATTCACATTCTGGCCAAGCAGCGTGATCTCGACCGCGCCGGCGCGTACCAGACGGCGCGCCTCCTCCAGGATCTGCGCGGCGGGACGGCAGAATTCGGCGCCGCGCGTATAGGGCACGACGCAAAAGGTGCAGAATTTGTCACAACCCTCCTGCACCGTCAGAAAGGCGGAATGGCCCTGCAGCGCCTGTTCCTCGGGCAGATGGTCGAACTTGCTCTCGACCGGGAAATCCGTATCCAGCACGCCCCTTTCCCCCGGACCGCCGGACGCGCGGGTGGCGCGGGCCACCATTTCCGGCAGCCGGTGATAGGCCTGCGGGCCGAACACCATATCGACATAGGGCGCGCGGGCCATGATCTCCGCCCCCTCGGCCTGGGCGACGCAGCCGGCCACGGCCAGCACCATGCGCCCGCCTTCGGCCGCCTTGCGGTCCTTCAGCTGGCGCAACCGGCCAAGCTCGTGAAAGGTCTTCTCCGAGGCCTTTTCGCGGATATGGCAGGTGTTGATGATGACCATGTCGGCGCCGTCCGGCGTCTCCGCCGGGGCATAGCCGAGCGGTGCCAGGACATCCGCCATGCGGGCGGAATCATAGACGTTCATCTGGCAGCCATAGGTGCGGATGAAAAGCTTCTTCGCCAACGCTCGGTCCCAACTCCTGCCGCAACCGCCGGGCGTGCCGGCGGGGGTTTATCTTCGAAGGCCCTTATCTAGGCGTCCATGCTCCGGAAAACCAGTACGAATCCGAAAGCCCGGAGTCACGCCACCGCGCCAACCGCCCCGGGAGCCACACCCGGCACGACGGATGGCAAAGCCCCGGGGATGCCTTCCGGGACACCCCCACGGACACCCGCAGGGACACTCTCCGGCCCGGTTCCCGGCCCACCGGCCCCGGGACCCGGCACCACCGGCATCTCGCGGCCGGCATTGGCCGCCGTCACCCCCAGCAGCACCTGCTGCCCGCAATAGGCGGCCATCGCCTTGCGGTCGGGGAAATCGTCCAGCGTCACCGGCGGGTGGAAGCGCACGGTGACGGTGACCACGCCCAGCCCCAGCACGCGCCAGAGATGCCCGGCCAGCGCCATGTCGCCATACCATGCGAAGAACGGCCGCAACGACCGGCCGATCGGGATGCCGTTCAGCCGCGTATAGGAGATCGATACCGGCTGCACCTGCACCCGCTCGCCGTCGATGCGGGTCTCGGCGGCGGCGAACAGCGCGCTCTTGAAGGGCAGCACGCGGTTGCCGTCATTGCTGGTGCCTTCCGGGAACAGGATCAGGTTGCCGCCCTTGTTCAGCCGGCTGGCGATATTGTCGCGCTGGCGCCCGGCATGATTGCCGCGCCGCACGACGAAGACGGTGCGCTGGAGCTGGGCCAGCCAGCCGAAGAACGGCCAGGTCTTCACCTCCGACTTGGCGACGAAGCTGCCGGGAATCAGCGACCCCAGCACCGTGATGTCGAGATAGGAGGCGTGGTTGCAGACATAGAGCACCGGCGCACGTTCCAGCCGCTCGCCCAGCACCTCCAGCCTGAATCCCATGATCGGCAGGCATTTGCGGTGATAGAAGACCGGCAGCGTGCGCGCGAGATCGAGGCGCAGCGCCACCGCCAGCGCCTGCACCGGCATCAGCGGCAGGGTGAAGGCCAGATAGACCAGCAGTCGCGCGAAGGAAAGCAGGGAATTGCCCATTACTGCACCGCCAGCCTTCTACTCACCCCAGGCATCCTGCGTCGTCCGGGCATAATGCCGATAATAGCTCTCCTTCACCTGTCCGGTCTTCACGATGACGCAGACATCGGTGGTATTGAACTGCGGATCGATCACCGCGCCCTGTCCGACGAAGCCGCCCAGCCTGAGATACCCCTTGATGAGCGGCGGCAGGCCTGCCAGCACGCGCTTGGCGTCGTAGCCATCGGGCGGCAGCCGGTTCATCTCGGTGAAAAGTTCCGGCAAGGCGTGCGGCCGCAATTCCTCCGGCGCCAGATGATTGTGATGGAGATAGGACAGCGCCGGCGCCAGCTGTTCGACATCATTGCCGGGTAGGCTGGCGCAACCGAACATCAACTCGATGCCGTGATGGAAGACATAGGCGGCGATACCCCGCCATAGAAGCTGCATGGTCGGGCGGTTACGGTAGCGCGAATCGGTACAGGACCGGCCAAGTTCCAGGATCGGCCCGTCGAAGGCGAGGATCTTGGCGATGTCGTATTCGTCGGCCGTGTAGAAACCGCCATGCTTCGCCGCCGCCTCGCGCCGGATCAGCCGGTAGGTGCCGACCACCGATTCCGGCCCGTCACCCAGCGCATGATCGATGACCAGCAAATGATCGGCGACATCGTCAAAACTGTCGAAGTCGCGGCGCGCCGCCGCCATCTCCGGCGAGGGTTTGGCGTTCATCTCATCGTAGAACACGCGGTAGCGCAGCGCCTGCGCTGCCGCCACATCCTCCGGCGTCCGGGCGAGCCGGACTTCCAGCGTGCCCGAGCGCAGATCGCCGAGATCGGCTGGACCACCGCCTTCGGCGCCGGCCCCGCGAGTCGGACGTCCGCGCGAGAAAGCGGCCTCCCCGGCCGTCGTTTTAGTGCCGGGAGGTTCCGCGGCCGCCGCAAGAGACTGGGGCGGATGCGCTGGGTGCGACATGAGAAGCCGTTCCTATTGTTTGGCCAGCCGTCTTATTTCAGCCGTTTTACTTAAGCGGGCGCCGGCGCGTCGAATTCAGCGGTATGCCGTAGAGCTCCAGGCGATGACCCACCAGCCGGTAACCGAGTTTCTCCGCGATCTCTTCCTGCAGCTTTTCGATTTCCTCGCTCTGGAACTCGACCACGGTGCGGGTTTCGATATCGATCAGATGATCATGGTGCTCTTCCGGCGCCTCTTCATAACGCGCCCGACCGTCGCCGAAATCGTGCCGCTCCAGGATGCTCGCCTCTTCGAGCAACCGGACGGTGCGATAGACAGTGGCGATAGAGATGCGCGGATCGATCGCCGTGGCGCGCTGATAGACCAGCTCGACATCGGGGTGATCGGTTGAATTGGACAGCACCTGCGCGATGACCCGGCGCTGCTCGGTCATCTTCAGGCCCTTTTCCAGGCACAAACGCTCAAGGCGTGACGGTTCCATCGGTGCAATTGCCTCCCATTTTATCTGCCGTGACTATAACCAAAACGACGCCGCAAACCAAAGCGGTTCGCGACGTCGCCTGACAGATAAAACCCGCCCGGCCCCAAACCTGACCACCGGAGTGGCAAGAAGGTGACAGCGGGCGGGCGGGCAACGTGGCGGCGGACGGCTGAAAAGCCTTATTCCGCCGCATCGCGACGCGCGCGCGTGCCCAGGCCAATGGCCCGTGCCAGCTTGCTGCGCTGCTTGGCGTAATTCGGCGCCACCATCGGATAGCTGGCCGGCAGACCCCACTTCTCGCGATATTCCTCGGGCGTCATGTCGTAGGCGGTCTTCAGATGCCGCTTCAGCATCTTCAGCTTCTTGCCGTCTTCCAGGCAAATGATGAAGTCGGGCGTCACCGATTTCTTCACCGGCACGGCCGGCTGCAGTTTTTCCTGCGGCGCCTGGACGGCCTCACCCAGATTGCCAAGCTTGCCATGCACCTGCTCGATCAGCTGCGGCACGTCATGCATCGCAATAGTGTTATTCGAGACGTAGGCAGAGACAATTTCGACCGTAAGGCGAAGCATTTCGTCTCTTTCGACAACGTCCGTCATTTGAATCGACATAAAACAACTCCGAATTAAAGACTGCTCTAGAATTAGAGTGTCCCTTGTTGAAATTCAATACTTACGTCTTCGCGACGATGAAATTTTCTACAATATTCATGGCAAAAATGCGGAGGCGCTAATAGCGACGCCCTAACCGACAAGGGTGCAGCGCATGTTCAGGGCGTCAGTTTGGCTTCCATCTATTTCCTTGTAATATTTCGCGCGGCGGCCAATCACGGAAAAGCCGGCGGCCTCATACAGTCTTTGCGCCGCCTGATTCTTTTCCGAAACCTCGAGGTACATAACGCTGGCACCGCGCGCCACCGCCTTGTCCATACAGGAGCGCAGCAGGTACCGGCCAAGGCCGCGGCCGGAATAATCCGGCAGCACGCCCAGCGTCAGCAACTCGGCCTCCCCGGCCACCAACTGGCACATCGCAAAGCCGACCGGCACGCGACCGGTCCGGGCATTGACCTTCAGCAACACGGAAAAGCCGCCGGTCACGGCAAACATGCGAGCGACGAAGTCCCGGCCCCAGGGCTGGTCGAAGCACAGCGCCTGCAGCCGCGCCAGCAGATCGATATCGAATGGCCCGGCCAGAACCGCACTGGCCCGAATGTCCCTCGCCTCTTCAGCCATCGGCCTGCCCGTCTTTCGATCCGTTCACGTTACGCCAGGGCGCGCAGCACCGGCGGGCGCGGCAGGGTGACGTCCGGCGCGCGCAAATATAGTGCCGTGACCGAGGCTGTGACCGGCCCGTCAGGCAGGGGCCGCGCCGCCGCCAGCCGCGCCACCGCGACCGGGTCGGGCAGGGCACTGTCGGCTGCCAGGGCGACATCGCGGCCGGCCCTTGCCAAGACTTCCAGCGCGGCCGGTGCGGCATCGCCCGCCAGCAACAGCGGACCGGCCGGCAGCAGCGCGTCCAGCGCCGCCGGATCGGCCGCCGCCGGCGCCGACAGCGGCGCCGCATCCTCGCCAAAGATCTGCACGAACACATCGCCGCGCCGCGAATCGATCAGCGCCACGGTCACGCGGCCCTGCCGCGCCGCCGGATCGACAGCGGCGGCCAGCGCTTCCAGCGTGGTGATTCCGGTCAGTGGCAATCCGGTTGCCAGCGCCAGCCCGCGTGCCGCCGCAAGCCCGATGCGCAGGCCGGTGAAGGAGCCCGGACCGACGGTCACGGCAAGCCGGTCGAGATCGGCGAAACCAAGACCGGCCTCATCCAGCGCCGCGCGCACCATCGGCAGCAGCGCCTCCGCCTGGCCGCGCGCCATCGCCTGGCGCCGCACGGCACGCACCGCACCGTCAGCCAGCACCGCGACGGAGCAGGCGGAAAGCGCGCTATCGAGAGCCAGAATCTTCACCGCCGCCCTTTCGATCCATCCAATCCGGCATTCATCCGGCGCTCTCCCGCGCCGCGCCGGGTCATGCTAGAACGCCTTTGCAAATGGAGATACACGGCCTCGGCACAAGAGGCAAACCGCGACAGGAAGGCACGATGCTTGTTGAAATTACCGAAGCGGAGCATGGCGTCGTCCTGGCGCTCGCCTATGCCACAGCCGACAATCTGACGGGCCGGCCGATCTATGGCCGCGCCGGCTGTTATCTGCATGTCGAGGCGGAGCCGAAACTGCGCCGGGCCGCCGCCCTGGCCGGCGCACTCGGATATCGCCTGAAGATCCTGGACGCCTTCCGCCCGCTGGAGGCGCAATGGGCGCTGTGGCACGCCCTGCCTGACCCGGATTTCGTCTCCGACCCGCGCACCGGCGCGCGGCCGCATTGCCGGGGTGCCGCGGTCGATCTCACGCTGATCGACGGCAGTGGCGCCGAACTCGACATGGGCACCGGCTTCGATGCGGCGACGCCACTGTCCTGGCATGGCAGCCTGGGCGTCTCCGTGACGGCGCAACGCAACCGGCATCTGCTGCTGGGCATCATGTCGGCCGCCGGCTGGGATTTCTATGACAAGGAATGGTGGCATTATCAGCTGTTCCAGCCGCGCCGCCTGCCGATCCTCAGCGACAGCGTCCTGCGGCCCGGCCTGATGAAACAGGCATGAGCGGCACGCGGATTCGCGAGCGTCAAAACGGTCTTTCATGTTATTATTAAACATAAAATAACGCGAAAACCTTGGCCCCGACCTGAATATCGACCCGGTTTGCGACCCAGTATTGTCACAAGGACTGCAGCTAGACATGGTGCGGATGACCCCAGCTTTTCTTGCCAGGACTTCTCTCTGCGGTGCCGTCCTGGCGGTATCCGTCGCGGCGGCGACGCCGCACGCCGTGGCCCAGAACACCACGGCCCAGAACGCCACGGGCAGCCAGACCGTTGGCGAGAACAGCTCGGCCGTCGTGCTGATGTATCACCGGTTCGGCGAAGAGGATCTGCCCTCCACCAGCATCCGCATCGACCAGTTCGAGGCGCATCTGGCCGAATTGAAGAGCGGCGGCTACCAGGTGCTGCCGCTGTCGCGGATCGTGGCCGCCTTGCGCGACCGCAAGCCGCTGCCCGACCGCGCCGTCGCGATCACCATCGACGACGCCTACCGCTCGGTCTATCTGGAGGCCTGGCCGCGGCTGCGCGCCGCCGACCTGCCCTTCACCCTGTTCGTCTCGACCGATGTGGTGCAGCGCAGCGGCGGCGATTATATGAGCTGGGACGAAATCCGAGAAATGGCGCGGGGCGGCGTGGAGATCGGCAACCAGACCGCCAGTCACGACCATCTGCCGACCCTGCCGCTCGACCGGGTGCGCGACGATATCCGCGCGGCCAATGCGCGCATCGAGGCCGAGATCGGGCAAAAACCGACCCTGCTGGCCTATCCCTACGGGGAATATTCGGCGGCGATCCGGGATCTGGTGGCGGGTGAGGGCTTCCTTGCCGCCTTCGGCCAGCATTCCGGCGTGGCGCACAGCCAGATGGACCGCCATCAGCTGCCGCGCTTTCCGCTGAACGAGAATTATGGCGGGCTGGACCGGTTCCGGCTGGTCGCCAACGCGCTGCCGCTGCCGGTCACCGAGCTGACTCCGAACGATCCGGTGCTGACCGGCAGGAACCCGCCGGCCATCGGATTCACCGTGATGCCCGGCATCGGCGATACGGCGCAGCTCGATTGTTTCGCCTCGCGCCAGGGTCGCACCATTATCGAGCGGCTGCCCGCCGGCCGGATCGAAATCCGCCTGAGCGAGCCGCTGCCCGCCGGCCGCGCGCGTCTCAACTGCACCATGCCTGGCCCGGAGTCGCGCTGGCGCTGGTTCGGCCTGCAATTCTACGTGCCGGAGAACTGAAGCGAAAACTGACCCTCAGCTCTCGTCCCGCCGGTTCGGGGCCTCATCCGCCATCGCCACGACCATGCCGCTGGCCAGGCTGGCCTGCTGCAACTCGTCCAGGCGATTGGCGCGGATGATGATGCGCAGCGTGCGCACATAATCCTGCCCGCGTTCCGAATAGCGCAGCAGATGACCGGCCAGCGCCTCGGCATCCAGCGGCTTGCCGGCAGCCCTCAGCGAGGCCCGCGCCGCGCGGAAATCATGATAGGCGGGATGGGTGTTCAGATTCAGGCTGTAGGCCGCCGCCGCATCGATGACACGGTCGAAGCTGCGCACCACATGGGCGGTGTCCGGTCCGCTGCCCGCCGGCTTCAGCCCGGCCGATTCGCTCCAGGCATACTGGCCGTACAGCGCATTGCCTTCACGGGCAAAGCGCGAGGTGCCCCAGCCGCTCTCCTCGATGGATTGCGCCAGCGCCAGCGCCACCGGAATTTCATCCACCCGAAGCAGCAGCGCCGCCAGATCGGGCAGGCCGCCCGGCTGCGCCGCCTCAAGACCGTAGGCGGCGGCGAGGCTGTTCAGCCAGCGCCGCTCCGCCGGGCCGGGCACCGCACCCGCCTTCAGCCGCGCGTCCAGCGCCAGCAGCCGACTGCGATCCTCGGCGATTTCCTCATTCACCCGCAGGATCAGCGGCAGCACCGTCTTGATGAAGATGCTCTTGCGTTCCTCGACCTCGCGCAGCTTGCGCAGATCGTTCGGCACCTGTGCCAGAAACAGCCGCGGGACATCGCTTTCGCCGGCCCGCACCGCCGCCAGATCATAGCCAGCCAGCTCGAACAGCTGGCGCGCCTCATGGCTGCGCCGGACGCTGGTAACGGTGCCCGGCAGCGGCGCATCAGCTGCACCGGTAAACAGCCGCACCCGGGGAAGGGCGGTGGCATATCGGGCCTTGGCGGCGGTTATGGCCGCGTCCGCCTGCGGCGGCTGCATCACGGTGGCGGTCGCCGCCGGAACGGCCTGCCCGATCCCCGATGCGGGATAATAGGGCAGGGTGGGTCCGGCAAAGATCGCCGTCGCCTGCAGCACAACCACGGCGGCGGCCAGCAGGCCGAGGGAAGAAGTCGCGAAATCGGGCTTCCGCATCCTCGTGTCGCTCCGTCTTGTTAAAACAAACCCCTTCCGCCCGCGCCTTGCGGCACGGCCATCGAACGCGGGAACGGTCGGGGGATCGGGGCGGGGGCGGCCGCTACATCGCGGCGCGTACCTCCGCAACCTCGGGGATATAATGCTTCAGCAGATTCTCGATGCCCATCTTCAGGGTCGCGGTCGAGCTGGGGCAGCCGGCGCAGGCACCCTGCATGTGAAGATAGACGACGCCATCCTCGAAACCCTTGAAGACGATGTCGCCGCCATCCTGGGCAACCGCCGGGCGGACACGGGTATCGAGCAGTTCCTTGATGGTCTGCACGATCTCGCTATCCTCGCCGGCCGGCGCCGCGTCGGCCGCATCATCGGCCAGCAGCAGCGGGTCGCCCGCCGTGAAATGCTCCATGATGGCACCCAGCACGGCCGGCTTCAGCACGTACCATTCCTTGTCGTCCCGCTTGGCGACGCTGACGAAGTCGGAACCGAAGAACACGCCGGTCACGCCATCGACGGCGAACAGCCTTTTGGCCAGCGGCGAGCGCTGGGCGGACTCGGCATCGGCGAAATCCGCCGTACCTTCTTCCATCACGCTACGCCCCGGCAGGAACTTCAGGGTTGCCGGGTTCGGCGTCGATTCGGTCTGGATGAACATGGCTATCACTCCACGCGACACGCGTTTTGCTTTGCTGACAGGATCAATTCAGGACCTATATGGTCCGAATTCCCTGCCGGATCAAGCGGACGCGCATCATGGCAGGTAATCGGATAGCGCCGGATTGCGGCGCGAAAACGGCAAAACCAAGGAATTCTAACGCAGGAAGCCGACGATATCGTGCACCTGATCGACGATCGGGGCGGCAATGGCGTTGGCCTTCTCCCCGCCCTCGCGCAGCACGGAATCGACATAGCCGGGGTCGGCGGTCAGGCGCTGCATCTCCAGCCCGATCGGCCCCAGCACCGACACGGCGAGATCAGCCAGCCGGGTCTTGAACTCGGCGAAGCCCTTGCCGGCGAATTCCGTCACCACATCGGCAATATCGCGATCCGACAGGGCCGCATAGATGCCGATCAGATTGGCGACTTCCGGGCGCGCCGCCATATCCTCGACGGATTCCGGCAGCGGCAGCGGGTCGGTCTTGGCGCGCTTCAGCTTCTGCGCGATCTCGTCCGGCCCGTCGGTCAGATTGATGCGGCTCTGGTCGGAAGCGTCCGACTTGCTCATCTTCTTGGTGCCGTCGCGCAGGCTCATGACGCGGGTCGCCGCGCCGAAAATCTGCGGCTCCGGCAGCGGGAAGAATTCGACGCCATACTGGCTGTTGAAGGCCTGGGCGATGTCGCGCGCCAGCTCCAGATGCTGCTTCTGGTCGTCGCCGACCGGCACATGGGTTGCCTTGTAGGTCAGGATGTCGGCGGCCATCAGGTTCGGATAGACGTAGAGCCCGACCGTGGCGTTGTCGCGGTTCTTGCCGGCCTTGTCCTTGAACTGGGTCATCCGGTTCAGCCAGCCCATGCGCGCGATGCAGTTCAGCACCCAGGCAAGCTCCGCATGCGCCGGCACGCGGCTCTGGTTGAACAGGATGTTCTGCTTCGGATCGACACCCGACGCGATCAGACCGGCCGCGACCTCGCGAATGCTGGCATGCAGCACCTTGGGGTCCTGCGGGATGGTGATGGCGTGCAGATCGACGACGCAGAAGATGCAGTCGAAATCATTCTGCAGCTTCACCCAGTTGCGGATCGCGCCCAGGTAATTGCCGAGATGCAGGTTTCCGGTCGGCTGGATGCCGGAAAAGATCAGATTATTGGACATGCGCGAAAACCCTGATGGGGAAAGCTGTGGATAAGAGCCGGGGACTATTCCCGCATCGCGCGGCCAGGGTCAAGTGCGGCATGCTCGCGGCATGCTCTCAGGGCTTTCGGCTCTCAGGGCTTTCGGCGCAGCATGCCCTTCAGCTCGCCCCAGCGCGCCGCGCCGGTGAGCTGGCAGGCGATGCCATAGAGCGCCGCCCCGGCGGCCACCAGCCCGGCCAGCACCGCGGCGCGCAGCGCCGGCGCCATGCCCTGGCTCAGGGTCCAGACCTCCAGCCCGGCCAGCAGCAGCCCGACCATGGCGAGGCAGGCGACCAGGATGCGCCAGGCCCGGCCGCGCAGCCTTGCATCCGGCACGAAGCCGCCGCGCCGCGCCAGGATCGTGCCCAGCAGCGCGACATTCAGCCAGGAGGAGAAAGCCGTCGCCAGGGCAAGCCCGACATGGGCGATGAACTGCATCAGCACCACGCCGACGACAATGTTGGCGGCCATCGCGGCGATCGCCACCTTCACCGGCGTCGCCGTATCCTCGCGGGCATAGAAGCCGGGTGCCAGCACCTTCACCGCAACATAGGCCGGCAGGCCCAGCGAATAGGCGGCGAGCGCCAGCCCGGTCGCCTGCGCGTCGGCGGCGGTGAAGGCGCCGCGCTGGAACAGCACCTCGACGATCGGGCCGGCCAGCACCACCAGCCCCGCCGTTGCCGGCAAGGTGAGTAGCAGCGCGATCTCCAGCGCGCGGTTCTGGCTGACCAGCGCCGCCGCATCCTCGCCGGCCTTCACCTGGCGCGACAGCAGCGGCAACAGCGCCGTGCCGATGGCGATGCCGACCACACCCAGCGGCAGCTGGTTGATCCGGTCGGCGTAATAGAGGTAGGAGATCGCCCCGGTCGGCAGCAGCGAGGCCAGCAGCACATCGACCAGCAGGTTGATCTGCATGACGCCGGCCCCCACCGCGGCCGGCAGCATCAGCCGGAACAGCTTGCGGATGTCGGGCGTGAGGCGCGGCCGCACCAGGCGCAATGGCAGGCCGTTACGGCGCGCCGCCGCCAGCAGGAAGAAGAATTGCGCGAATCCTGCGACCAGCACGCCCCAGGCCAGCGCATGGCCCGGCGTCTCGGCATAGGGAACCAGCGCGAACAACGACAGGATCAGGCAGATGTTCAGCAGGATGGGCGCCGCCGCCATCGCCGCGAACCGGTCGGTCGCGTTCAGCAGTCCGCCGATCAGCGCGACGAAGGAAATCAGCGGCAGGTAGGGAAAAGTGATGCGGGCCAGATCGACCGCGAGATCGAACTTGGCCGGGTCGGCGACGAAGCCGGGCGCGATGACCTGCATCGCCCAGGGCATGATCGCCTCCATCACGGCAAGGAAGCCCAGCATCACAACGGCCATCACCGCCAGGGTGCGCTGCGCGAAATCCAGCGCCGCCGCCCGTCCCTGCGTTGCCAGCAGGCCGGAGACCATCGGCACGAAGGCGATGGTAAAGGCGCCCTCGCCAGAGAGCCGGCGGAAGAAGTTCGGGAATTTGAAGGCGACGAAGAAGGCGTCGGCCACCGGCCCCGCGCCCACCAGCGCGGCGATGAGGATATCCCGGGCGAAGCCGGTGACCCGGCTTGCCAGCGTATAGCCGCCGACCGTGGCGATGTGGCGCAGCATCGACATGGCGAAAGGCTCTAGCCGATTTGTGAGAGTCTGGCGATCCCGATTTCGCGGGCGGCGCTATTCCGCCGCCTGCACCGTGGCCGATTTGCGGCGCTTTTCGCCCGAGTGCCCCTGGGCCTGTACCGGGGCCGAGGCCGCTCCAGGCTCGGCCAGGGCGGCGAGCAGCTTCTCGCGGATCGCCGACAGCTTGCTGGCATGCTCGACCTTCAGCCCGAACACATCCTTCACATAGAACACGTCGATGGCGGTCTCGCCATAGGTCGAGATCTTCGCCGAGGAGACCTGCAGCGAAAGCTGGTTCAGCGCCCGCGCGATATCGGACAGCAGGCCCGGCCGGTCGCGACCGTTCAGCTCGATCACCGTGTTGGTGGCGCTGGCCTTGTTGTCGATCAGCACGCGCGGCGGCACCTTGAACACGCGGGTCCGGCTGGGCAGCGCGCCCGCCGCCTTCTCGCGCAGCGCCTGACGCGGCTTCAGTTCGCCCGACATCGCCTTGTGGATCGCCGCCGACAGCCGCGCCAGCTTGCTCGGCTGGTCGAACGGCCCGTCGGTCGCGTCCTGCACCCAGAAGGTGTCGAGCGCCATGCCGTCGGCCATGGTGAAAATACGGGCATCGACGATGCTGGCCCCGGCAACCGCCATAGCGCCGGCCAGCCGGCTGAACAATCCGGGATGATCGGGCGTGCAGATGGTGATCTCGGTAACGCCGCGCTGGCCGTCGATGCGGGTATCGATCAGCAGCGGCTGGTCGATCTCCGCCGCCTCGCGCATCAGCAGGGCGTGGCGCACCAGTGCCTCGGTGTCGTGGCCGAGCCAGTAGGAAAGCGGCCCCTTGGCGAGATGCGCCTCGATTGTCTTCGCTGGCCAGTCCGGCAGTGCCGCCCGCAGCGCAGATTTGGCCTGTTCGGCGCGCGCCATGTTCTGCTGGCCGCTGGCCAGGGCCGCCTCCGACACCTCGCCGGACAGCACCTCGTCGGCCCGGTAATAGAGGCTGCGCAGCAGCGCCGCCTTCCAGTTGTTCCAGATCGCCGGGTTGGTCGCGCGCATATCGGCCACGGTCAGCACCAGCAGCAGGCGCAGCCGTTCCGGCGATTTGATGATCTCGCAGAAATCCTGAACCGTCTTCGGGTCGCCGATATCGCGCTTGAAGGCGAAGGCGGTGAACCAGAGATGGTTGCGCACCAGCCAGGCGACCGTCTCGGTCTCCTCGTCGCTGAGGCCGAGACGCGGCCCCAGCCGATGGGCCACCTTCTCGCCCAGCAGCGAGTGGTTGCCGCCGCGCCCCTTGGCGATGTCGTGCAGGAACATTCCAAGATAGAGCGCGCGGCGCGACAGCACCTTGTGCACCACCTCGCTGGCCACCGGCGCCACCTCGGCAAGCGCGCCGGATTCGATCTGGTGCAGGATGCCCATCGCCCGGATGGTGTGCTCATCCGTCGTATAGACGTGATACATGTCGAACTGCATCTGCGCCACGACGCGGCCGAAATCCGGGATGAAGCGACCCAGCACGCCGGCCTCGTTCATCAGCCGCAGGATGCGTTCCGGCCCCTTGCGTGAGATCAGGATATCGAGGAACAGCCGGTTCGCATCGGCATCGTTGCGCAGCGCCGCATCCACCCGCCGCAGATTCTGCGTGATCAGCAGCAGCGCGTCGGGATGCACGTCGAGATCATGTTCCTGCGCCGTATGGAACAGCCGGATGAAGTTCACCGGGTCGGCCTCGAACATATCCGGGCGCGGCACCGACAGGCGCTCGCCATCCAGAACGAAACCGTCGAAATTGCGCTTGCGGAACGGCAGGGACGGCAGGCGCAGCCTGGGGCGGCGCTGAATCTTCGCCTCAATGGCGGCGCAGACGATGCGGGTCAGATTGCCGACATCCTTCGCCACCACGAAATAATGCTTCATGAAGCGCTCGACGGCGATGGCGCCAGCATGGTCGGTATAGCCCAGCCGCCGCGCCATCTCGCTCTGCACGTCGAAGGTCAGCCGCTCCTCGGCGCGCCCGGTCAGATAATGCAGGTGGCAGCGCAGCGTCCACAGGAAGTCCTGCGCCTTGGCGAATTTGCGGCGTTCGGCGGCGGTCAGCACGCCAGCCTCCACCAGCCCGCTCACCGTCTCCGTGTGATAGACATACTTGCCGATCCAGTAGAGCGTGTGCAGATCGCGCAGGCCGCCCTTGCCCTCCTTGATGTTCGGCTCAAGCACATAGCGCGAGCCGCCGACCTTGCTATGCCGCGCGGCGCGTTCGGCCAGCTTCGCCTCGACGAACTCCAGCACCGTGCTGTCAGCAAGCTCGTCCCAGAAACGCTGCTGCAGATCCTCATGCAGCGCCTCGTTGCCCCAGATGATCCGCGATTCCAGCAGCGCGGTGCGGATCGTTACATCCTCACGGGCCTGACGCAGGCATTCATCCACCGACCGCGTGGCATGGCCGACCTTCAGCCCCATGTCCCACAGCATGTAGAGCATGTATTCGACGATCTGCTCGCCGCGCGGAGTCTGCTTGTAGGGCAGCAGGAACAGCAGATCGACATCGGATTGCGGCGCCAGCTCGCCGCGTCCGTACCCGCCGACCGCGACCACCGCCAGCTGCTCGCCGAGCGTCGGATTGGCGGAGGGGTAGGCCGTGCCGGCAGCGAAATCGGCCAGCGCCCGCACCAGCTCGTCGATCAGGAAGGCGAGGCTGCGCACGGTCTTTTCGCCGATCCGCTCGCCCGGCTTGTGGGCAAGAAAGCGCCGCTCCACCTCGTCATGGCCGGCCGCCAGCGCGTCGCGCAGACGCGACAGCACGCCGTTGCGAAGCTCCTGCGCCTTCAGATCGTCACGCGCCGCCAGCGCCGCCAGATCGCGGCGCAGCCTGACCGGATCGATGATCGCGGCCTTGTCGGCGACAGCGCCGCCGGGCCGTCCGGCGACCGCCTTGCCGGGCGTCTTGCCCGATTCCTTACCCAGCGGGGCCTTGCCCAGAATCGAAGACAACATCCTCTTGCTTTCAGCCGTTTCGGGAAGCCCGTTCCCTCGCTATAAGATAGCGCTAAAGCTAAGCGATTTAAGGCCCCCGCACCACGCCTATCCGGGATCGTGCCCGGCCGAACCATCAGGAAAGCGCCCTATCGTGAGCGACCAGGTTCCCAACAGCCCCGTGAACAGCACGGACATCGCCATCGTCGGCGGCGGCGTCATCGGCAGCGCCATCGCCTATTTCCTGGCCAGCGATCCCGGCTTTTCCGACCGGGTCACGGTGATCGAGCGCGACCCGACCTACGCCCGCGCCTCCACGCCCTTGTCGGCCGGCGGCATCCGCCAGCAATTCTCCACCCCGGAGAACATCGCCATCGGCCAGTTCGGTGCGGCTTTCCTGAAGCGCGTACCCGATCTGCTGGAGGTCGAGGGCGAGCGCCCCGACATCCATTTCGTCGAGGGCGGCTATCTGTTCCTGGCCAGCGAGGCCGGCCGCGCCATCCTGGAGCGGAACCACGCCACCCAGCGCGCCCAGGGCGTCGATGGCACGGTGCTGCTGGAACCGGACGAGCTGGCCCGCCGCTTCCCCTGGCTCAGCCTCGACGGCCTCGCCCTCGGCTGCCTCGGCGTGCGCGACGAGGGCTGGTTCGACCCCTTCACCCTGTTGCAGGCCTTCAAGCGCAAGGCGCGGTCACTGGGCGTCACCTATCTGAAGGACGAGGTGGTCGGCATCGAGCGGGATTCTGGGCGGGAAGGGGGGCGCATTACCGCCGTCACCCTGCGCGAGGGAGGTCGTCTCGCTTGCGGAACGATGGTGAACGCGGCCGGTGCGCAAGCCGGCCGGCTTGCGGCGCTGGCCGGAATCGCCCTGCCAGTCGCGCCCCGGAAGCGCTTCGTCTATGTGTTCGACTGCCGCACACCCATCGCGCCACTGGCGCCACTGACCATCGATCCGTCCGGGGTGTATTTCCGGCCCGAGGGCAAGGGCTTCATCGGCGGCGTCTCGCCGCCCGAGGACCGCGACCCGGATTCCGACGATCTGGAGGTTGAGTACGATCTGTTCGAGGAGGTCGTCTGGCCGGCGCTGGCGGCGCGCGTGCCGGCCTTCGAGGCGATCAAGCTGACCGGCGCCTGGGCCGGGCATTACGATTACAATATCGTCGATCAGAACGGCATCGTCGGCCGCCATCCGGAGATCGCCAACCTGATCTTCGCCAACGGCTTCTCCGGCCACGGGCTGCAGCAGAGCCCAGCGGTCGGCCGTGCCGTCGCCGAACTGATCCTGCAGGGCGGCTATCGCAGCATCGACCTGACCCGCTTCGGCTATGAGCGCTTCGCCCGCGACGAACCGATCCTGGAGCTGAACGTCGTCTAGTTAATCCGTCAATTTATAAGCGGCTGGAAGCTCTGCGGCGCCGGATCGATGACGCGACGCTGGCCATCGCCGATTTCATAGACCGCGAGACCGCGCTCGTTCAGCCCGTCGGGCTTGAGCCGGAAAATGCCGTTCACCCCGGCAAAGCCCTCCGGCGAGGTCAGCGTCTCCAGGCTGAAATCCGGCTGGTCACGGTCGCGCGCCAGCAGCGCCACCAGCGCCGTGGCATCGTAGGCAAGGCCGGCCACCAGCGGCGGGCGGGCGCCGAAAGCCTGCTGATAGCGGTTCTCGAAGGTCGCCCGCATATCGGCCGCGGGAGCGGCGTACCAGCCGCCGCCCAGTGTCGGCTCGCCGGCGATGGAGGCATCGTCCCACAAGGTGGTGCCCAGCATCCGGACCTTGCGGTTATCGACATCGAAATAGGCCAGCATCGGGGCCAGGCTGCGCAGCCGCTGGCCGGCATCGGGCAGCAGCACGGCCTGATAGGGCAGTTCCTCCACCGTTTCCATGCGTTCCAGCCGCGCCAGCGCACGCCTGGAGGCCTCGTCATCGCGCCCGGCGAGCCTTGCCTTATCCGATGCCAGCGCGCGCTTGCGCTGGTCGTAATCGGCGAACTGGCGGGCGATCTGGGTGAAATCCCCAGTGCCGGGATTGTACAGCGTGGCGCGTACGGTCGTCGCCCCGGCTTCCTGCGTCGTCTCCTGCAGGGCACGCGTGACCGAACGGCCATAAGGCGTGTCGGGGGCCAGCGCGGCATAGCGCACAATGCCCTGCGCGGTAGCGTAGCGCACCACCCGCGCCACCTGGTCGCGCGGCAGGAAGCCCAGCACGAACACGCCCTGGTCGGCGACCGCCTCGTCATTCGAGAAGCTGAGAACCGGCACGCCGGCCTGATGCGCGTAGGGGGCGACGGCGGTCGTCGCCGCGGCGAACAGCGGCCCCAGGATGATCTCGGCGCCGTCGGCCAGCGCCTGCTGCGCCACCGCGCCAGCCTCCATGGGGTCGGCGCCGGTATCGTAGGGGCGCAGCTGGAAATCGGCATCCGCCACGTCGAACAAGGCAAGCTGGGCCGCGTTCAGCAGCGCCTGGCCGATGCGCGCCTCCGGGCCGCTCAACGGCAGCAGAATGGCGATCCTGACCTGGCCGCCGGGCGCGCGGACCGACGGCGGAATCAGCGATGGCGCGGCCGGCACGGTGGAGAGCGGCCCCTGAGTGGCCGGCGGCGGCGTTGCCGGCGCCGATGGTGCCGGCGTGGCCAGCGCCGGCCCGCTGGCTGAATCGCCGAATATATCGCTGCCAAGGCCCCGCGAGCCGCCGCAGCCGGCCAGCAGCGGCACCGCCAGAACACACACCAGGGCGATCGCCGCATAGGCGGAACGCTTTTGCGGCACGCCGCGACGCTTTAGCGTAGAAAGGCCAGACACCTGTTTCTCCAAGCTGCCATCGGTAAACCCATGTCGCGCTCCGTGATCGACCGCAAACCGCCCAGCCAGAGGCCGGCTGCCCCTACACTAGGTGATCGCCCTAAACCGGGTGACCGGAAGCCGGTCACGGCGCTGACGCCGGCACTCTACATCGTCGCCACGCCGATCGGAAACCTGGGCGATCTTACCATGCGTGCCCGCGACATTCTCGCTGCCGCCGATCTGGTGGCCTGCGAGGATACAAGAATCACCGGCAAATTACTGACCGCCTTCGGCCTGAAGCGTCCACTCATTGCCTATAACGACCATAATGCCGATAAGGTTCGCCCGACCCTGCTGGACGCGCTGCGTCAGGGTAAGGCGGTGGCGCTGGTCAGCGATGCCGGCACGCCGCTGGTGTCGGACCCGGGCTACAAGCTGGTGCGCGACGTGGCGGCGGCCGGGCTGGCGGTCACCGCAGCCCCTGGCCCCTCGGCGCTGCTGACGGCGCTGGTGCTGGCCGGACTGCCAACCGACCGGTTCCTGTTCGCCGGTTTCCTGCCGCCCAAATCCGGCGCGCGGCGCACCGCGCTGGGCGAACTGGCCGCGGTACCGGCGACGCTGGTCTTCTACGAATCCGGGCCGCGCCTCGCCGCCAGCCTTGCCGATATGGCGGCCGTGCTGGGCGACCGTCCCGCCGCCGTGGCGCGCGAGCTGACCAAACTGTTCGAGGAGGTGCGCCGCAATCCGCTCTCGGCATTGGCGGCGCATTATGCCGAGGCCGGGCCGCCGAAGGGCGAGATCGTCGTCGTGGTCGGCGCACCGGCAGCGCAAGCGGCCAGTGCCGACACGCTGGATGCGGCCCTGCGCCGGGCGCTCGCGGACAACAGCACACGCGACGCCGCCGCCCTGGTGGCCGGGGAGACCGGTCTGCCGCGCAAGCAGGTCTATGCCCGCGCGCTGGAGCTGGCCCGGGAGCAAACCCGGGAGCAAAAATGAAGCGCCGCAGCCGGCAGGAACGGCAGCGGGCGCGCCGGCGGGGCATCGCGGCGGAGACGCTGTGCCTGTGGCTGCTGCGGCTGAAGGGCTACCGCATCCTGGCGCGCGACCTGCGCACCCCGGTCGGCGAGATCGATATCGTTGCCCGGCGCGGGCGCACGCTGGTCGCGGTCGAGGTGAAGCGGCGCGGCCGGCTGGAGGATGCCGCCGAGGCCATTGGCCGGGACCAGCGCCGCCGCATCCTGCGCGCGCTCGGCTGGTTCGCCCAGCGCCAGCCGGATGGGGACCGGCTTTCCCTGCGATTCGACGCCATGCTGCTGGATGGCGGCCTGCTGCCCCGCCATATCCGTGACGCCTGGCGGGAAGGTGTCTAGCCGCCGCAATCTTACGGGCTGCATGACGGCCCTTTTTCTGCGACATTTCAGAGGCACAGTACCGCTCATCTTCGCCTCACGCGCCGATTCGGGAACCACAGACTCCATGATCCGCTCTCGTTTTCTGCTGCTTTCCATCCTTTTCGCCCTTTCCCTCCCGGTCCTCGCCGCCTGCACGCCGCTCGGCATCGCGGTAGGCGCCGGTGCGACCGCCGGCGTTGCCGCGCAACAGGAGGGCGGGCTGAACACCGCCGCCAGCGACACCGGCATCCGCGCGCAGATCAACCGGCTCTGGTTCGAGAAGGACATCGAGATGATGCGCCGCGTCGGCCTGTCGGTCTCCAATGGCAGGGTGCTGCTGACCGGCGTGGTGCCAAAGCCGGAAGACCGGGTGGAAGCCGTGCGGCTGGTCTGGCAGGTCCAGGGCGTGCGCGAGGTGATCAACGAAATCCGCGTCGATGGCGAGGAAGGCTCGCGCGGCGGCAGCTACGCCACCGATGTGTGGATCAGCACGCAGCTGCGCAGCAAGCTGCTGTTCGACAGCCAGATCAACGCCATCAATTACAGCGTCGAGACCATCCACAGCATCGTCTATCTGATGGGCGTGGCGGTCAGCCGCGAGGAGCTGGAACGCGTCATCAACCACGCCCGCAACATCAGCGGCGTGAACAAGGTCGTGAACCATGTGCTGCTGAAGGGCGATCCGAAGATACGCGCGCCCTCAGGCGCCCCGGAGAGCGGCCCGACACCGAATGCCACCCCTGCCGCCCCATCGGCGGACAGTCCGGTCACGCCCATCGAACCCGCGCCCTCCTCGCAATCGGCGCCGATACAGCGCGTGCCGTTGCAATAACAGATGGAGAGCGGCACGGAAGCGAATGCCATCCTTGCCGGCCTTGCCACCTGCGGCGCGGCACCGTTCGATATTGCCGGGGCCGGCCTGGCGCTGGCCAGCTTCGACCGGCCGGGCGTCAGCTTTTCCTGGTACCGCCGGCATCTGTCGGAACTGGGCGAAGCCCTGACGGAGACACTGGCCGACACCGCCCCCGGCCAGGATCGCGACATCGCCGGCTGCGCCGGGGCGCTGAGCGACGTGATGGCCGGGCGCTTCGGCTATCAGGGCGACGAGCTGACCTATGACGACATGCAGAACGCCAATCTGATGCGCGTGATCGAGCGCCGGCGCGGCCTGCCGGTGGCGCTGGGCATCCTCTATATCCACACCGCCCGCAGCCAGGGCTGGCAGGCCGAGGGGCTTAACTTCCCCGGCCATTTTCTGATCCGCCTGCAGGCTGCCGGCGGCCGCGCCATCCTCGACCCGTTCCATGGCGGTCGGGCGCTGGAGGCGGTCGATCTGCGCCAGCTGCTGACCGCCATCGCCGGCCAGGACGCGACCCTGCTGCCGGACTATTACGAGCCGGTACCGGACCGCGATATTCTGTTACGGCTGCAAAACAATATTCTGCTGCGGGCGGTCCGGCAGGGCGAGTTCGAGCGCGCGCTGTCGGTCATCGGCCGCATGCTGCTGTTTGCCCCGGACCATGTGCCGCTGTGGCGCGAATCGGCGCTGATCAATGCCCGGCTGGAACGCATGGGTGCCGCCATCGAGGCGCTGGAGCGCTTCGTCGAACTGGCACCGTCCAGCACGGAGCGGCACGAGGCGGCGGCGCTGCTGCAGGCCTGGCGCGGTCGTCTGAATTAAACCAACAACTAAGCCGGCAACTAACCCGATTGGGTTGCTTGGTAAGAGGCTCTATAGTGCCGGCAAAACCATTCCTCTTTGGGAGTTATGCCGGCCATGAGCCTTGCCGTCGCCATCCAGATGGACCCGATCGAGCCGATCAATATCGACGCCGACAGCACCTTCGTGCTGGCGCTGGAAGCCCAGCGCCGCGGTCACGCGCTGTTCCACTACACGCCGCAGGATCTGTCGCTGAAGGGCAACCGCGCCATCGCCCGCGCAAGATCACTGACCGTCCGGCGCGAGAAGGGCAACCACGCCAGCATGGGTGCGCCTGAGAGCATCGACCTCGCCACCATGGATGTCGTGCTGCTGCGCCAGGACCCGCCCTTCGACATGAGCTACATCACCACCACGCATATCCTGGAGCATGTGCATCCGGGCACGCTGGTGGTGAATGACCCGGTCCATGTGCGCAACGCGCCGGAAAAGCTGTTCGTCACCCATTTCCCGGATCTGATGCCGCCGACGCTGATCACCACCGACCGCGCGGAAATTCTCGCCTTCCGGGCCGAGCACAAGGACATCATCGTGAAGCCGCTGTTCGGCAATGGCGGTTCCGGCGTGTTCCACATCAAGCCGGATGACGAGAATCTCTCGGCCTTGCTGGAGACCTTCACCCAGCTCTACCGCGAGCCGATCATCGTGCAGCGCTATCTGCCGGAAATCCGCCAGGGCGACAAGCGCATCATCCTGATCGACGGCAAGGCGGCGGGCGCCATCAACCGCATCCCGGCCGATGGCGAGGCGCGCGCCAACATGCATGCCGGCGGCAAGGCGATCGCCAGCCAGCTGACCCGCCGCGAGCAGGATATCTGCGACGCCATCGGCCCGGCCCTGCGCGAGCGCGGGCTGCTGTTCGTCGGCATCGACGTGATCGGCGATTACCTGACCGAGATCAACGTCACCTCGCCGACCGGCCTGCAGGAAATCGACCGTTTCGACGGTGTCAGCCTGGCGGCGCAGATCTGGGACGCCATCGAGGGCAAGCTGACCAGCCGCACCGGGGTTGCGTCGGCATAGAAGCTGGTTTCCAGCCGTATATAAAATCCCTCTCCCCTTCCGGGGCGAGGGATTCTTGAGTCCCCACAAACTTTCCGCTGGCCCGAACTCCCTGCGCCCCATACCATCGCAGGTAGCAGCGGGGAGGACGGATGGTCGCGCGGGTCAACACGGTCGCGTTCCAGGGCATCGAGGTGCTGCCGGTCGATGTCCAGGTGCAGATGGCGGCCGGCCTTCCCGCCTTCACCATCGTCGGCCTGCCGGACAAGGCGGTCGGCGAAAGCCGGGAGCGGGTGCGCGCCGCCCTTGGCGCCATGGGGCTGGCATTGCCGCCCAAGCGCATCACGGTGAACCTCGCCCCCGCCGACCTGCTGAAGGAAGGCAGCCATTTCGACCTGCCGATCGCGGTCGGGCTGCTGGTCGCCATGGGCGTGCTGCCGGGTGAGGAGATATCCGGTTATACCGTGCTGGGCGAGCTGGGACTGGACGGCTCCATAACATCCGTCGCCGGGGTGCTGCCTGCCGCCATCGGCGCCAGCGCCGCGGATCGCGGGCTGATCTGCCCGGCGGCCTGCGGCGGCGAGGCGGCCTGGGCCGGGCGCATCGAGATATTGGCGGCGCCGACGCTGCTGTCCCTCATCAATCATTTCAAGGGCACCCAGGTGCTGACCCCGCCCGAGGCGCTGCTGGCCGGGGAGGAAGAACGCTACCCCGATCTGCGCGACATCAAGGGGCAGGAGACGGCGAAGCGGGCGCTGGAGGTGGCGGCAGCCGGCGGCCACAACCTCCTGATGATCGGGCCGCCCGGCTCCGGCAAGTCGATGCTGGCGCAGCGCCTGCCGGGGCTTTTGCCGCCGCTCGACCCAGCGGAAGCGCTGGAGGTCAGCATGATCCATTCCATCGCCGGCCATCTGGAAGGCGGGCGGATGCGCCGGCGGCGGCCGTTCCGCGACCCGCACCATTCCGCCTCGCTGCCGGCGCTGGTCGGCGGCGGCATCCGCGCCAAGCCGGGGGAAATCAGCCTCGCCCACAACGGCGTGCTGTTCCTGGACGAACTCCCCGAATTCGCGCGCGGCACCCTCGAATCGCTGCGCCAGCCGTTGGAATCCGGCCGCGCCGTGGTCGCCCGCGTCAATGCCCATGTCACCTATCCGGCCCGGGTGCAGCTGGTGGCGGCGATGAATCCCTGCCGCTGCGGCCATCTGGACGATCCTGCGCTGACCTGCGGGCGCGCACCGCGCTGCGCGCTGGACTACCAGTCGAAGATTTCCGGCCCGCTGTTCGACCGCATCGATCTGCATGTCGAGGTGCCGGCGGTCAGCCCGTCCGACCTCGCCTTGCCCAGCCCGCGCGAGGGATCGGCCGAGGTGGCGGCGCGCATCGCAGCGGCACGGGCGATCCAGCGGACACGCTATACCGGCACGGACATAAGGGTGAACGCGCAGGCCGACGGCACACTGCTGGAGGAGGTCGCCACACCCGACGCCGCCGGCAAGGCGCTGCTGGCCGAGGCGGCGGAGCGCATGAAACTGTCGGCGCGCGGCTATCACCGGGTGATGCGCGTCGCCCGCACGCTGGCCGACCTCGCCGGGGTGGAGCAGGTGGGCCGTATCCAGATCGCGGAGGCGCTCAGTTACCGCCGCGTCGCCCCCGGACGATAAAGGGGGGACGGTAGGGTTTAGCCCAGCAGCGCCGGCAGCAGGGCGTTCAGGCGCTGGCGGCCCTCGGATGTCGCGCGCAGGCCGACCGCGTCGGCGATCAGGAACCCGCCTTCGACCAGCCGATCCAGCCGTTCCGCATCCAGTGCGCCGCGCATCTCCTGGCCGGTCTCGCGGATGAAGCGGTCCGCCGGCACGCCCTCGACCGTGCGCAGCCCCATCATCAGCATCTCGGTCAGCCGTTCTTCCGGGAGTACCGGCAGCTCGGCCTGGGTGGCATGGCCGTCGCGCTCCACCCGCTCCAGCCAGATCTGCGGCGCGCGGTGCTGGCGGGTCGCCAGCTTCTCGCCCTCAATACTCAGCCTTCCATGCGCGCCGGGGCCGATGCCGGCATAATCGGCATAGCGCCAATAGGCGAGGTTGTGCCGCGATTCCTCGCCCGGCCTTGCATGGTTGGAAATCTCGTAGGCCGGCAGGCCGGCCTGTTCCAGCACCGCCTGCGTCGCCTCATAGAGGGCGGCGCCGGTATCCTCGTCGGGAATCTTGAACTCACCGCGGGCATGGCGCAGATGGAAGGGCGTGCCCTCCTCGATGGTCAGCTGATAGGCCGAGATATGGCCCACCGCATGGGACAGTGCCTGGCGCAGCTCCGCTTCCCATGCTTCCACCGTCTGGCCGGGCCGGGCATAGATCAGATCGAAACTGAAACGATCGAACAGCCGGGCGGCTATATCGACCGCTTCCAGCGCCTCGCGCGCAGAATGCTCGCGGCCCAGGAATTTAAGGTCGGCATCGTTCAGCGCCTGCACGCCGAGCGAGACCCGGTTCACCCCGGCGCTGCGGAAGCCTGCCAGCAGCGCCGCCTCGACCGAGGTCGGGTTGGCCTCCAGCGTGATCTCCACGCCATCGTCAAGGCGCCAGCGTTTGCCGATCTGCTCGATCACCGCCGCCGCCGTCGCCGGCTCCATCAGCGAAGGCGTGCCACCACCGAAGAAGATCGAGCTGACGGTGCGGCCCGGCGTGCGGTCGGCATAATGATCGATCTCACGCAGCAATGCCGCCCGCCAGCGCGCATGGTCGATGCTGGCCGAGACATGGGAATTGAAGTCGCAGTAGGGGCATTTCGACCGGCAGAACGGCCAGTGGACATAGACGGCCAAACTGTCCGGGGTACGGGACGTTTCCGGTGCCGTCATATCTCAGGCCTTGAAGCAGGCCTCGACCAACTGCCGGAACGCCGCCGCCCGGTGGCTGGTCGCGTGCTTCTGGTCGGGGTCGATCTCGCCATAGGTCAGGCTCTCGCCTGTGGGTTGGCCCGCCGGGCGGAACATCGGGTCATAACCAAAGCCCTTGTCCCCGCGCGGCGGCCAGACCAGACCGCCCGCGACCGTGCCCTCAAAAATCTCGACATGGCCGTCCGGCCAGGCCAGCGCCAGCGCGCAGACGAAGCGGGCACTGCGATCCGTTTTGCCGGCCAGCGCGTCCTCGACCTTCTGCATCGCCAGGCCGAAATCCTTCGACGGGCCGGCCCAGCGCGCGGAGTAAATGCCGGGATCGCCATTCAGCGCGGTGACGGCGAGGCCGGAATCGTCGGCCAGCGCCGGCAGGCCCGAGGCTTCCGCCGAATGCCGGGCCTTCAGCTCGGCATTGGCGCGAAAGGTGGTCCCGGTCTCCTCCGGCTCGGAAATGCCGAGATCGCCGGCAGACACCACCTCCACCGCGAAGGCGCGCAGCAGATCACCGATCTCCCGCACCTTGCCGGGATTGTGGCTGGCAATGACCAGCTTCTTCTCCGTGAACCGGCGGGCCATGGCTCAGTCCAGTCCCAGCGCCTTGCGCTGCAGGATCGCCAGATCGGCCACGCCCTTGTTGGCGAGATCCAGCAGCTCGGCAAGCTGCGCCTGGCTGAAGGGCGCGCCCTCGGCGGTGCCCTGCACCTCGACGATACCGCCGGTGCCGGTCAGCACGAAATTGGCATCAGCCCCGCAATCGGAATCCTCCGGATAGTCCAGATCAAGCACCGACTGGCCCTTGTAGATGCCGCAGGAAATCGCCGCCACTGAATCGCTGAGCGGGATTTCCTTGATCATGCCAAGCTTCAGCAGATGCTGGAATGCCTGATACAGCGCCACATAGGCGCCGGTGATCGCCGCCGTGCGGGTGCCGCCATCGGCCTGCAGCACGTCGCAATCGATCTTGATGGTAATCTCGCCCATCTTCTCGGTGCGGGTGATGGCGCGCAGCGAACGGCCGATCAGCCGCTGGATTTCCTGGGTGCGGCCGCTCTGCTTGCCCTTTGCCGCCTCGCGGTCCGTGCGGGTATGGGTGGAGCGCGGCAGCATGCCGTATTCCGCCGTCACCCAGCCCTTGCCGGCATTGCGCAGGAACGGCGGCACGCGATCCTCGATGGAGGCGGCGCACAGCACATGTGTGTCGCCGAATTTGGCGAGGCAGGAGCCTTCGGCGTACTTGGACGCACCGGGCTCAAGGGTAACGGCGCGCATCTGATCCGGCGCACGGCCCGAGGGTCGCATAATGTCCTCCACGATCTTGACTGGTCTTCAGCTTTCGGCGCGCAAGCTAGCCCCATGCGCGCGGCGCGTCGAGGACACATTGACGCTGTGCCGGGGCGTACCTAGATTCGGAGGGCTTCGAACAACCCGAAAGCCATGGATTTGTACGGAATTTCAACGCCGCCACCAATGTCGGCGGTCGGTCAGCTGAATGAACGGTCGCGGGAGATATTCCGCCTCATCGTTGATGCCTATATGGAAACCGGCGAACCGGTCGGCTCGCGCACCCTGTCGCGCCGGCTCGATCTGTCGCTGTCGGCGGCGACGATCCGTAATGTCATGGCCGATCTGGAAGCGGCCGGCCTGCTGTTCGCGCCGCACACCTCGGCCGGCCGCCTGCCCACCGAGGCCGGCCTGCGTATGTTCGTGAACGGCCTGCTGGAAGTCGGCCGGCTGACCGAGAACGAACGCACCGCCATCGAGGCGAAGTGCGCCGCGCTTGGCCGCTCCTTCGGCGACGTTCTGGAGCAGGCGACGACGACCCTGTCGGGCCTGGCGAACTGCGCCGGCCTCGTCATGGCGCCAAAGCAGGATGACCGGCTGAAGCACATGGAATTCGTCAGCCTGGCGCCGGACCGCGCGCTGGTCGTCATGGTGTCCGACAATGGCATGGTCGAGAACCGGGTGATCGAGCTGCCCGCCGGCATGCCGCCCTCGGCGCTGATGGAGGCGGGCAATTATGTCAATGCACGGCTGAACGGCCGCACCATCGAGGAGGCAAGGCTGTTTATCCAGCAGGAGCTGGAACAGCACCGCGCGCAGCTCGACTCGCTGTCGCAGAAGGTGGTCGAGGCCGGGCTCGCGACCTGGACGGCCGGTGACGATTCAGGCTATCTGATCGTGCGCGGGCAGGCGCGGTTGCTGGAGGATGTGACCGCGCTGGAGGATCTGGAGCGCATCCGCACCCTGTTCCAGACGCTGGAAACCAAGGAAAGCCTGATGCGGCTCCTGGAGGCGACGAACAAGGGCGAGGGCGTGCAGATCTTCATCGGCGCGGAGAACCAGCTGTTCGGCCTGGCCGGCTGCTCGATGATCGTCGCCCCCTACGCCAACAGCCGCGAGCAGGTGCTGGGGGCCATCGGCGTCATCGGCCCGACCCGGATGAACTATGCCCGCATCATTCCCATGGTCGATTACACGGCCAAGACCATCGGCCGCATGATCGGCTGATTCAAGAAAACCGGAAGCAAGCAGCGAACCATGACACAGAACACCAATCCGCAGAACGATGCCGCCGAAACCCAGGAACCGGAGGTGACCGCCACCGCCGAGACCGAGGCGCAGGAAGCCATGGACGAGGCCGGTTCCACCGCCGGGGACGCCGAGATCGATGAGGCCACCCGGGCGCTGGCCCAGGAGCTGGCGGATACCCGCGACAAGCTGCTGCGCGCCGTCGCCGAGATCGACAATATGCGCAAGCGCGCCGAGCGCGACCGCGAGCAGGACCGCAAGTTCGGTATCGCCAATTTCGCCGGGGACGTGGTCGGGGTGGCCGACGATCTGCGCCGGGCGCTGTCTTCCGTGCCGGCCGAGGCGGCGCACGAGCCCGCCGTGAAGGCGCTGATGGAAGGCGTCGAGATGACCGAGCGCGTGCTGCTCGCGGCGCTGGAAAAGCACGGCGTGCGCCGGGTGGCGCCCGAGCCGGGCGAGCCCTTCGACTATAATTATCACCAGGCCATGTTCGAAGTGGAGAACAGCGGCCAGCCGGCAGGCGCCGTCGTGCAGCTGCTGCAGCCGGGCTATGTCATCCATGAACGGCTGCTGAAGGCCGCCATGGTCGGCGTCGCCAAGGGCGAGGCCAAGCCGGCCGACCGCGTCGATACCTCTGCCTGACCTGTCGCCCTTTCGGCGCCAAGCTTTACGGCAACAGGCTTTCGGCCGCCGGGTCATGCGCCCGGTGGCGACGCCGCGCCTTGTCATGATCGGCAACCGCATAGCAATAGGTGCAGCCATGCGGGCAGCTGTCATAACCGCCGATGTCCCGCGATTCGGCGCACAGGCAGCCCGGCCGGTTGCCCTTCACCCGGGCCGCGATGTCGCGGCCCGCGACATCCGACAGGCGCCCTGCATCGATGCAGGCGGCAGGCGAGAGGCCATCCGTCAGCCGGTCGGGCTGGGCGCACAGCGTGAGCCGCATGCCCGCATCCTTCGCGATCTCCGCAAGATCGGTCAGCAATGCCGACGATTCCGCCGGTTCCGGCACGCGCCAGGCCAGGCCGTGACGCTGCGCCGCCCGATCCAGATTGCGCACGGCCTTGCGATAGGGAGCGAGGATCGAGACCACCGCCTCGTCCACCGCCCCGGCAAGCGCCTGCGCCATCCGGCGGAAAGTGGTGCGATGCCAGTCGGCATCCATACAGTCCGCACCCATCCCGTCGGCGAACAGGATCGGATCATAGCGCCAGACCACCGCACGCTGCCCATAGGCCGTCGCCATCGCGCGCATCTGGGCGATGGCGGCATCGGCCGGCAGGGTGGCGCGCTCCCACTCGCGCGGATAGCCGGTCGCCGTGTACTGGACGATAAAAGGCAGCCTCCGCGCCGTGACCTCTTCGAGCGCCGGCAGGAAGGGTGCGACGTTACGCGTCCAGAACACGAAGCCGTCCACGGCATCCGCCGTGAGCGCCACCCTGTAAGGCCTGCTGCCATAGGGATTGGCGACCATACAATGGCCCGCGCGCAGCCGTTCCCGGAACCACTCGCCATAGAAAGCCGGAATGTCGGTACGGTAGCTCGCAGAGACGATCATGTGCGGTTTTGCCGGTTTTTGCGTCTGAATTGGCGGATTTTCACCGTTGCAGCGCCAAGTACTGCTGCCTATATACCCTTGCAGTTCCGTCAGGTCAGCTTAACCCCATCGCATAAGGGGGCTCCGACCGGTGCCTTGACGGGCCGAGTGAGCCCTGCTGAAGAAAGGAAATAGAGCATGTCCAAAGTTATCGGCATCGACCTTGGTACGACCAACTCTTGCGTCGCCGTGATGGAAGGCGGCAATGCCCGCGTTATCGAGAACGCGGAAGGCATGCGCACCACGCCGTCGATGGTCGCGTTTACCGAGGGCGGCGAACGCCTGGTCGGTCTGCCGGCGAAGCGCCAGGCAGTAACCAATCCGGAAAACACCCTGTTCGCGATCAAGCGCCTCGTCGGCCGCCGGATCGACGACCCGATGGTGGAGAAGGACAAGGGCCTCGTCCCCTACAAGATCGTGAAGGCGGATAATGGCGACGCCTGGGTCGAGAGCCGCGGCAAGAAGTACAGCCCCAGCGAGGTCAGCGCCTTCATCCTGCAGAAGATGAAGGAAACCGCCGAGAACCACCTGGGCGAGAAGGTCACGCAGGCGGTCATCACCGTCCCGGCCTATTTCAACGACGCCCAGCGTCAGGCCACCAAGGACGCCGGCAAGATCGCCGGGCTGGAAGTGCTGCGCATCATCAACGAGCCGACCGCCGCAGCGCTCGCCTATGGCCTGGAAAAGAAGGGCAGCGGCATCGTCGCGGTCTATGACCTTGGCGGCGGCACCTTCGACGTGTCGATCCTGGAGATCGGCGACGGCGTGTTCGAGGTGAAGTCCACCAATGGCGACACCTTCCTGGGCGGCGAGGATTTCGACAGCCGGATCATCCAGTACCTGGCCGACGAGTTCAAAAAGGAAGCCGGCATCGACCTGCGTGGCGACAAGATGGCGCTGCAGCGCCTGAAGGAAGCCGCCGAGAAGGCGAAGATCGAGCTGTCCAGCACCACCGAGACCGAGATCAACCTGCCCTTCATCACCGCCGACCAGTCTGGTCCGAAGCATCTGACCATGAAGCTGTCGCGCGCCAAGCTGGAAGCGCTGGTGGATGATCTGGTGAAGCGCACCATCGAGCCCTGCAAGGCGGCGCTGAAGGATGCCGGCATCACCGCCGGCGAGGTGAACGAGGTGATCATGGTCGGCGGTATGACCCGCATGCCGAAGATCCTCGAGACTGTGAAGAATTTCTTCGGGCGCGAGCCGCATCGCGGCGTCAACCCGGATGAGGTGGTGGCCGTGGGTGCGGCCATTCAGGGTGCGGTGCTGAAGGGCGAGGTGAAGGACGTCCTGCTGCTCGACGTGACCCCGCTGTCGCTGGGCATCGAGACGCTGGGCGGCGTATTCACCCGCCTGATCGACCGCAACACCACGATCCCGACCAAGAAGAGCCAGGTGTTCTCGACCGCCGAGGATAATCAGACGGCGGTGACCATCCGGGTGTTCCAGGGTGAGCGCGAAATGGCGGCGGACAACAAGATGCTGGGCCAGTTCGATCTGGTCGGCCTGCCGACGGCGCCGCGCGGCATCCCGCAGATCGAGGTCACCTTCGACATCGACGCCAACGGCATCGTGAACGTCTCGGCGAAGGACAAGGCGACCAACAAGGAGCAGGCCATCCGCATCCAGGCCTCGGGCGGTCTGTCCGATGCCGATATCGAGCAGATGGTGAAGGACGCCGAGGCCAACGCCGCCGAGGACAAGAAGCGGCGCGAGGCGGTGGAAGCCCGCAACCACGCCGAATCGCTGGTGCACACCACCGAAAAGAACCTGGCCGAGCATGGCAGCCACATCGGTGCCGACGAGAAATCGGCAATCGAGGCCGATATCGCCGCGCTGAAGGAAGCCATGGCCGGCGACGATGCGGCCCTCATCAAGGAAAAGACCGAGAAGCTGGCACAATCCGCCATGAAGCTCGGTGAAGCCATGTACAAGGCCCAGCAGGATGGCGGGGCCGGTGGCTCCGGTGATGGCGAGGGCGGCGGCGATGCCGGCAGCGGCGACGCGGCGGCCAAGGGCGACGACAAGGTCGTCGACGCCGATTTCGAGGAAGTGGACGACGAGGACCGCAAGAAGTCGGCCTAAAGTCCGATGACCGCGAACGGCACAGTCCGTTACGCAACCGAAATGCCTGTGACCTCCGGGGCATCATCCCCGGAGGTCGCGGTGCCTACTCATCGTCAGTCCAGGGGCCGCTAAACAATGGCGAAGCGGGACTATTACGAGACACTCGGCGTCGATCGCGGGGCCGACAAGGACGGGCTGAAGCGGGCCTACCGCAAGCTCGCCATGCAATATCATCCGGATCGCAATCCGGACGATCCCGAGGCCGAGGCACGCTTCAAGGAAGTGAACGAGGCCTATGACGTCCTGAAGGACGAGGAAAAGCGCGCGGCCTATGACCGGTTCGGCCACGCCGCCTTCGAGAATGGCGGCGGCCCGCGCGGCAACGGGCGCGGCGCCGGCGGCTTCGATTTCGGCGGCGGCTTTGCCGATATCTTCGACGAGATGTTCGGCGAGTTCATGGGCGGCCAGCGTGGCCGCGGCGGCCAGCGTGGCCGCGGCGCCGACCTTAGGCTCAATCTGGAAATCACCCTGGAGGACGCCTTCGCCGGCGCCACCAAGGAACTCCGCATCCCGACCTCCGTGGCCTGCGAAGCCTGCGATGGCAGCGGCGCCGAGGCCGGCTCCCAGCCGGTGTCCTGCCCGACCTGCGCCGGTGCCGGAAAGGTGCGTGCGCAACAGGGCTTCTTCACCATCGAGCGCAGCTGCCCGACCTGTGGCGGTGCCGGCAAGGTGATCGAGAATCCGTGCCGTTCCTGCGGTGGCAGCGGCCGCCAGCAGCGCGAGAAGGCCCTCTCCGTCTCCATCCCGGCCGGCGTCGAGGAAGGCACGCGCATCCGCCTGTCCGGCGAGGGCGAGGCCGGGTTGCGCGGCGCCGCCACCGGCGATCTCTATATTTTCCTGACCATCGCCCCGCACCGCTTCTTCCAGCGCGATGGGGCGGACATCCATTGCCGGGTGCCGATCCCGATGACCAAGGCCACGCTGGGTGGCTCCATCGAGGTGCCGACACTGGAAGGCAAGCGGGTGAAGGTCAGCGTGCCCGAGGGCACCCAGAACGGCCATCAGTTCCGCCTGCGCGGCAAGGGCATGACCGTGCTGAACAGCAATCTGCGCGGCGATCTCTATATTGAAGTTACTGTCGAGACCCCGGTGAGCCTGACCAAGCAGCAAAAGGAGCTGCTGAAGCAGTTCGAGGAAAGCGGCAACCACGACAAGACCAACCCGGAATCCGCCGGCTTCTTCGCCAAGGTGAAGGAGCTGTGGGAAGACCTGCGAGACTAGTCCTCACACCCGCATTATCGCGGTATCGCCGGGGGGTAGCGCTGCTGCTCCCCGGCTTTTTTATGTGCCGGAATTCAGCCTTTCAGGGAAGCGCCCTTCACCTGCGGGAGCGCTGACGCCATGATACCGTAGTCCAAGATAAGTATTTGATCTATCGAGAGGTAATACCGCAACTCGGCGCCCTATCCAGCTATCTGCATCGCCCTAGCGGGCTTTGCGGTCGCGTTCGATCGCATTCACGATGGCGCGGCCTTCGCCCTGCAGGAAGTCGATAGCGGCGCGCGCCATCACCTGGCCGAAGCGGGCGACAAAACGCTGGCCTTCGGTCGGCGGACTACCGCGATAGGTCTGGAAATGCGCCAGCACACCGCGCGATTCCGCCAGCCGCTCATCCAGCAGCCGGTCCAGCGTGTCCCGATCCAGCATGTCGGCAAAGAACATGGCGGCCAGGAATTCGGAGCGGGTCTGTTCCTGGCCCTTTGCGCGAATCAGGCTGGAATGCAAGGATTCCCGTCCTTTTTCGGTCAGCCGATAGGTCCGCTTATCGAGCGCCGACACCTTGTCGCCATCCAGGCTCTCGATCTCGGCAGCGGCCAGTAATTTCGCCAGCGCCGGGTACAGCGCGCCATAGCTCATGCCCTGATAGGGGCCGAAACTGTCCTTCAGCCGCTTTCTGATCTCATAGCCGGTGGCATCGCCCAGACTGAGCACGCCAAGACAGAGGCAACGAATGTCGATCATACCGGAAACCCTCGGTTCTGGTCAGCATATCGAGAAGAATTTATCATATATTTCAAATAACATTTCCCGCCAACCCCGAACAGCCCGAAAATTCGGAGTGCCGGCCCCGCCACGCGATCACACCGTCATGGACCGGAAGTGCCGCTTGGTAATCCACCGGAAAACCGGTTATAACGGGCGTCAAGCAAGGCGCTACCGGGCAGGGGGAAGAAAATGACGGCCATGAAGATCGGAATCGTCGGTGCCGGCGGCGTCATGGGCCGCATGCTCATCCAGGCCGTGGCGCGCTCGGACAAGACCGTGCTGGTTGGTGCCACCGACCGACCCGGCACGCCGCATATCGGCAAGGATGCAGGGCTGGTTGCCGGAATCGAGGCGCTGGACGTCCCGATCACCGAGGATGCCGAGGCACTTTTCGCCGCTGCCGAAACGATCATCGATTTCACCGCCCCAGCCGCCAGCCTGGCGCATGCCGAACTGGCCGCCCGCCACGGCACCGCCCTGGTGGTCGGCACCACCGGCCTCACCCAATCGGATCGCACGGCGCTGCAGCTGCAGGCCCAGAAAATCCCGCTGGTTTTCGCTCCGAATATGAGCATCGGCGTAAATCTGATGTTCGCGCTGACGCGCCAGATCGCCGCCGTGCTGGATAATGATTACGATATCGAAATTGTTGAGATGCACCATCGCCGCAAGGTCGATGCCCCCTCCGGCACGGCGCTGGGGCTGGGCGAGGCCGCGGCGGCCGGCAGGGGTGTCGATCTAGCCGAAGTGCAGCAACGCGCCCGCGATGGCCATACCGGGCCGCGCACCCCCGGCGATATCGGTTTCGCCGTACTGCGCGGCGGCGATGTGGTCGGCGACCATACGGTGGTGTTCGCGGCCGAGGGCGAGCGCATCGAACTCACCCACAAGGCCAGCAACCGCACCATCTACGCCGATGGAGCGCTGCGCGCCGCGCTGTGGACCCGTGGGCGCGCGCCTGGCTTCTACGGCATGGATGACGTGTTGGGGCTTAACTAACCCAGATCCGGCGCGCGGCTGCGCTGAAGCGCCTCGCGCAGCGCTTCCGCCAGTTCTGTCTTCTCCGGCTGGCTCAGAAAGCTGGCGATCTCCAGCTGCCTGCCATGGCTCGCCAGCACCAGCGGCACCGGATACTCGCTGGCCGCCTCATGCCGCACCTTCAGCCAGTAGGGCTGGAAACTCCAGCGCCGCTCATGACCGGACGGGCTGAATCGCTGCACCGTCAGCTCCGACTCGTCGAGCCGGACGGTCTCGCGGGCCAGCGCCGCGCGGTAATTCATTCTGAAAGCGAAATAGAGCAGGGCGACATCGAGCCCGAGGAAGCCGAAAACCGGCCAGGCGCCGATCAGCAGGAACATGATCCCCATGGTCAGCGACACGCCGCCAACCGCGCCCATCAGCAGATAGAAGCCGGCAGGCGGCAGGCTGCGGTGCGGCGTCAGCGTCGCATCGAAATAGAGCCGGCGCGCCGCGCCGCTCTCCGGGGTTTCCGCGATCTCCATGGGATCAAAGGTAGGATTGTCGGAGGGGTGCGTAAAGCCCGCCCCGTTAACCCCCGCCATGAGCCGTCTTGCCCGCTGCCCGCACCCCGGCTAGAAAGCCACTCATGGCACGCATGACCAAGGCCGATATCGAGGGGTTTTTCGCCCGGCTCCAGGACGCCAATCCGGAACCGGTGGGAGAGCTCGACTATGTGAACCCCTATACGCTGCTGGTGGCGGTCGCGCTGTCGGCGCAGGCGACCGACGTGTCGGTGAACAAGGCGACCGCGAAGCTGTTCCCCATCGCCGATACGCCGGAAAAGATGCTGGCGCTGGGCGAGGCGGGACTGAAGCAGCACATCAAGACCATCGGCCTGTTCAATTCCAAGGCGAAGAACGTCATCGAGATGAGCCGCCTGCTGATTGAGCGGCATGGCGGCGAGGTGCCGGCCGACCGCACGGCGCTGGAGGCACTACCCGGGGTTGGCCGCAAGACCGCGAACGTAGTGCTGAACATCGCCTTCGGCCAGCCGACCATCGCCGTCGACACGCATCTCTTCCGGGTCTCGAACCGCACCGGCCTCGCCCCCGGCAAGACGCCGCTGGCGGTTGAGCTGGGGCTGGAGAAGCGCATTCCCGCGCCCTATTTGCGGCATGCCCATCACTGGCTGATTCTGCACGGCCGCTATATCTGCAAGGCGCGCAAGCCGGATTGCTGGCGCTGCATCGTCGCTGATTTCTGCAAATTCAAGGAAAAGACACCCGATCCCGCCAGCCTGTAACCGGCCTGGCCCGTGAGACGGTTAGCTGGGGCGGTTCTTAGCTGCCGCGCAGAGAGGCGGGCAGCACGGCGAGCCCGTTCAGGCAGGAGCCGACATTCAGTGCCGACAGGCTGCGCGGGTCACGCGTCTCGACATGGACGACGCGATATTCGCCCTGCTCCGGATAGAGGAAGATGTCGAGGATGCAGCGGCGGTCGGTATATTGCCAGACCTGGGCCGGGCTCTCGCGGCGCAGATAACGCGGCTGGCCCAGCAGGCCGCCCAGCTGCTGCGCCGTCATGCCAACCAGTTCCGGCGCCGCGGCCCCCGTCCCGGCCTGCGGGGCCAGAGACATATTATCCGGCCTGGCCGACGGTTCCGGCAGCAGCCCGGCCAGCCCACCAGAGAGCCCGCTGGCGAAACCAGGCAAGGCGGACGGTTGGGCAACCATGTCGGAACCCTGCACCGGCGCGGCGGACGCTGCCGTGGATGCGATTGTCGGGCCGGATGGCGCTTCCGTGGCGCAACCCGCCAGCAACAGCGCCGAAACGGACAGAAGACGGGGCAACAGGCCGCTCTTGCGGCCCTCCTGCCTGTTCCGCCCGATATGCCTGCCCGCCACCTTCATGCCGTACCTGCCCGAATCCGGTTTGCCGCCCCACTACCCCGCGTTACGACGCGGCGGTCGGCTTTTCTTCCGTCTTGATCTCGCCCTTGGCGTCCGCCTTGGCAGGCGCGCCGGAGCGCACATCGCCGTTGATCTCGCCGCCGGCCTCGACCTCAAGCTGGCCATACCGCACCGAGCCCTGGATGCGCCCGCCATTGCGGACGGTCAGCCGGCCACGCACGGTAAGCGCGCCATCGAAGCTGCCGCTGATATCGGCTTCCTCGATCTCCGCCTCGCCCTTGAAAACACCCGAAGGCGTGATCTCGATGGCCTGGCAGTTCTTCAGCTTGGCATCCACCCGGCCTTCCACCACCAGCACCTCGCAGGCGGTGATGTCGCCGCTCAGCACGATCTCCCGGCCGACGGTCAGGCGCCGGCTGTCCGATACATTGCTGCGCACGGCGCCATCGCCACGACGCCCGGCACCCGGGATATCGAGGCTGCGGCGCGGCAATTCCGGCACGAAATTCGGCGAGTTCGGCTTGATCGTTGACATTGTGCTCCCCCGTTTTCCTTCCGTATCCGCCTGCCCCCCGGCTTTTTCGGAACGGTCCGAAATCGCATCCTGCGCAGCGATTACTTCAGGAGATACTTTTTTGCGCCTGAACATGTAAATAAATTATTAATGGTTTCCGTACGGCTTCGGACAAGCCGAACATTATGGCTTCGAAATTATGCCGGATTTGCTTGCCGCCGCAAGCCCTCGAATAGATGAATCATGGCCGCAGTTGCGAAAACCGGCGCCATCAGATTCACCAGGGGAATCGTCATGAGGAAGGCAAACAGCGCGCCGAGCGTCACGATGCGCGCACCATACCGTTTCCGCAACGCGGCAGCCTCTGCCGGGTCGAGGCGGCGCAGCGCGGCCTGTTCAAAATACTCACGCCCGATCAGATAGCCGTTCAGCAAATAAAACAGCAAAAAATTGACGGCGGGCAAAAGGAGATAAACCGGCAAGGCCAGAAGATTGAGCAACAGCGACAGCGCAAGGAACCGCGCCGCCATTGCAACTGCTTCGACGATGCCTTGCTCGCGCGCCGCCGGCAGCCCCGGATAGTGGCGGTCCTCCACGGCGACTGCGACGCGATCCAGGAAAATCCCGCTCACTGCCGTCGCCACCACGGGGAACAGCAGCCAGGTCAGCCCCAGCACCGCCAGTCCGCCCAGCACATCGACCAGCAGGCGGAACGGATATTCGAACGGCGACGCGGTTTCCGGCGACAGACCGAGATCGGTCAGGCTGACCCCCGACAGCAGCCAGCCGATGGCCCAGAACAGCAAGCCGAACACCAGCGCCGCCGCACCGATGCCCAGCCACACCACGCTGCGCAGCCGCGGATCGGAGAATTGCCTGAGGGCTTTCAGAAGGGCGTCCAGCATGGAAGGCAGCTTTCGGTTAGGGGCAGAATCCCGTAGAGATCGGAATGGCAAAGGGCAACGGCAAGCGCCACTTGTTGCCAGCGGCGCGGCGGTTATACTGCCACGCCATCGACGATGATTCCGCAAGCTTGGCCATCCGCCGGGAAGATAAAGTAATGACAGAAACCCGCTTCGACGTTCTCGGCATCGGCAATGCCATCGTGGACGTGCTCAGCCGCACCGACGATGCCTTCCTGGAAACCCACGGCCTGGACAAGGGGGCGATGCGGCTGATCGATGCGGAACAGGCGGAACGTCTCTATGCCCAGATGGGACCAGGGGTGGAGATGTCCGGCGGATCGGCGGCCAACACGCTGCATGGCATCGCCTCGCTGGGCGGGCGCGGCGCCTTCATTGGCAAGGTGCGCAACGATACGCTGGGAAACATCTTCCGCCACGACATGAAGGCAGCCGGTGTCAGCTTCGAGACCGCATCCGCCAGTGACGGGCCGCCGACCGCGCGCTGCCTGATTCTGGTGACCCCGGACGCGCAGCGCACCATGAACACTTTTCTTGGCGCCTGTATCGAGCTGACGCCCGACGATGTGGATACCGATCTCGTCGCGGCCTCCGCCTACACCTATCTCGAAGGCTATCTGTGGGATCCGCCGCAGGCCAAGGCCGCCTTCCTGAAGGCGGCGAACGCGGCGCATGAGGCCGGCCGCAAGGTTGCGCTGTCGCTGTCGGATGCCTTCTGCGTGGAACGCCACCGCCGGGAATTCCGCGCGCTGGTGGAAAAGCATGTCGATGTGCTGTTCGCCAACGAGGCGGAGATCAAGGCGCTGTTCGAAGTCGCCAGCTTCGACGACGCGATGCAGGCGATCCGCGGCAAGGTCGAGGTCGCGGCGCTGACCCGCAGCGAGAAGGGCGCGGTGATCGTCACCGCAGACGAGGTGCATGTGCTGGATGCCGAGCCGGTCGAGGCGGTGATGGACACCACCGGCGCCGGTGATCTGTACGCCAGCGGCTTCCTGTACGGGCTGACCCGCGGCCTGCCGGTCGCGGTCTGCGGTTCGCTGGGCGCGCTGGCCGCCGCCGAGGTGATCTCGCATTTCGGTGCCCGTCCGGAACGGTCCCTGGCAGAGCTGGTGGCGGACAAGGTGCATGCGTGAACGCAACGGGTGGTCTGGCGGGCCGTTTCGTCCGTAGCCTGAGAGGTTGGCTGGCGGACTCCACCATCTATCTGGAACGGCCGGTCCTTACCCAGTTCTTCCTCGGTTTCGCCAGTGGCCTGCCGCTGCTGCTGACCTTGTCCACGCTGACCGTGTGGCTGGCCGAATCCGGCGTCTCCAAGACCGCCATCGGCCTGTTCGCCCTGGTCGGCGCGCCCTATACCTTCAAATTCGCCTGGGCGCCGCTGATCGACCGCCTGCCGATCCCGGTGCTGACCGGGCTGTTCGGCCGCCGGCGCGGCTGGATGCTGGCCTGCCAGGCCGGCCTCGTGCTGGCGATCCTCGGCCTCGGCGCCAGCGATCCCGCGGTCGATGCGGGCCGCACTGCGATCTTCGCGCTGCTGGTCGCCTTCTTCTCCGCCAGCCAGGACATCGTGATCGACGCTTTCCGCGTGGAAAGCCTGGAGACGCGCCAGCAGGGTGCGGGGGCGGGCATCCTGGTGTTCGGCTATCGCATGGGCATGCTGGTGGCGGGGGCGGGATCGCTCTATCTCGCTGCCTTCCATGGCTGGTTCGCGACCTACGCGATCATGGCGGTCCTCGCGCTCACCGGCAGTCTCGCCATCCTGCTGAGTCCGGAACCGGCGGATGGCCAGCCGGCACAGGAGGGCACGCCGGGTCTCGCCGCCTGGCTGCACGGCGCGGTGGTCGCCCCCTTCGCCGATTTCCTGACGCGGCCGTCCTGGCTGGCGATCCTGCTGTTCATCGTGCTGTACAAGTTCGGTGACGCGCTGGCCGGCGTGATGGCCAACCCGTTCTATATCGAGATGGGCTTCTCCAAGATCGAGATCGCCAATGTCTCCAAGCTGTTCGGCCTGGTGGCGACGCTCGCCGGCGGGCTGATCGGCGGCATCATGGTGGCCAGGTTCGGCCTGCTGAAAAGCCTGATGGTCTGCGGCGTGCTGCAGATGGCCTCCAACCTGATGTTCGCGGTGCAGGCGATGGCCGGCTACGACCTTGCCCTGCTGACCGTGACCATCGGCCTGGAGAATCTGACCGGCGGCATGGGCACGGCGGCCTTCGTCGCCTATCTCTCCAGCCTGTGCAACGTTGCCTATACGGCGACGCAATATGCGCTGCTCAGCTCGCTGATGGCCTTCGCGCGCACCGTGCTGGCCTCCTCCGGCGGCTGGCTGGCCGATCACATGGACTGGGTCGGCTTCTTCCTGCTGTCGGCGGTGGCCGCACTGCCCGGCCTTGTGATGCTGATCTGGCTGATGCGCGCGCTGCCGGCACACGCCGCTGCGCTGCGCCAGGACCGTCCCGCCGAGTGAATTTTTGCCGCAGCGGTGCGACAAGGCTTGCTGCGCCGCAACAAATGCGTAGGATGCGCGCCAACTCCGGCCCTTGCGGCCTGCAGCCTATTCAGCCAGCGAGACCGTTATGGACATCAGCAAGATTTCGATCGGCAAGAACCCGCCTTACGACGTGAATGTCATCGTCGAGATTCCGCTTGGCGGCGCGCCCGTGAAGTATGAGGTGGACAAGGAATCCGGCGCGATGTTCGTCGATCGCTTCCTGCACACCGCCATGTATTACCCGGCCAATTACGGCTTCGTCCCGCACACCCTGTCCGAGGATGGCGATCCGGTCGATGTGCTGGTGCTGGGCAATGTGCCGGTGGTGCCGGGCTCGGTGATGCGGTCGCGCCCGGTCGGCGTCATGCTGATGGAAGACGAGAAGGGGCCAGACGAGAAGATTCTGGCCGTCCCGGTGGACGAACTGCACCCCTATTACAACAATATCGCCAGCTACAAGGATGTGCGCGAGGTGCTGTTGCAGCAGATCGAGCACTTCTTCACCCACTATAAGGATCTGGAGCCGAACAAGTGGGTCCGGGTGAATGGCTGGGGCGATGCCGAGCAGGCGCGGGCCATGATCACCGCCGCCATCGAGCGCGACAAGACGGCGAAGTAGGAAGTAGGCGGATATATCCGGTAAAAAAAACCCCCGCTCCGGCGGGGGTTTTGCTTTACGCCGTCACCTTGTTGATCATGCGGCCCAGCGAGGCGCCGCCGAACACATGGATATGGAGGTGCGGCACTTCCTGATGGCCGTTCTGGCCGATGTTGGAGAGGATGCGGTAGCCGGCCTCGGCGCAGCCCAGATCGCGCGCCACCTTGCCGACCATGCGGATCAGCGCCGCGATTTCCGCCTCCGAGGCGTTTGCCGAGAAATCGTCGAAGGAGATATAGGCCCCCTTCGGAATCACCAGCGCATGCACCGGCGCCATCGGATTGATGTCGTGGAAGGCGAGCGTGTGCTCGTCCTCGGCGATTTTCTTGCAGGGAATCTCGCCGCGCAGGATGCGGGCGAAGATGTTGTTCGGATCGTAGGCCATCGTGCTTCCCCCTGTTACCAGTCAGTCCGCCTTGCGGGACTTCTTCTCCTCCAGGCCGGAGCGGCCCATGCGCGCCTCCAGCGAGCGCCAGACCTCTTCCGGCTGAATGCCCAGCGCCACCCAGGACACCAGCAGGTGATAGAGCACGTCGGCGCTTTCCGAGACCAGCTTGTCGCGGTCACCCATCAGCACTTCCAGCGCCGCCTCGACGCCCTCCTCGCCCAGCTTCTTGGCGATCTTCTTGCGGTCGCCCAGCAGCTTCGCCGTATAGCTGACGTCGGGATCGGCATCCTTGCGCGATTCCAGGATACGGAACAGTTCGTCCAGCGTGCTCTGGCTCATGCCGCCTGCCTTTCCGGGGTCAGTCTGACGGGAATGCCGGCGGCCGCCATCGCCGCCTTCACCTCGGCGATGCGGTATTCGCCGAAATGGAAGATTGAGGCCGCCAGAACCGCCGAGGCATGACCCTCGGTCACGCCCTCGATCAAATGCTGCAGATTGCCGACACCGCCCGAGGCGATGACCGGGATGGTGACGGCATCGGCGATGGCGCGGGTCAGCGGCAGGTCGAAGCCCTGTTTGGTGCCGTCGCGGTCCATCGAGGTCAGCAGGATTTCGCCGGCGCCATATTCCATCATGCGCTGCGCCCAGCCGACCGCCTCAATGCCGGTGGCGTTGCGGCCACCATGGGTGAACACCTCGAAGCCATCGCCGGCGCGCTTGGCGTCCACCGCCACGGTGATGCACTGGCTGCCGAACTTCTGGGCGGCCTGACGCACGAAATCCGGGTCCTTCACGGCGGCGGTGTTGATCGACACCTTGTCGGCCCCGGCCAGCAGCAGCTTGCGGATATCGTCGAGCGTGCGCACGCCGCCGCCGACGGTCAGCGGCATGAAGCATTGCTCGGCGGTGCGCGACACCACATCGAGGATGATGCCGCGATTGTCGGAAGAGGCGGTGATGTCGAGGAAGCACAGCTCGTCCGCGCCCTCACGGTCATAGAGCCTTGCCTGCTCGACCGGATCGCCGGCATCACGCAGATCGACGAAGTTCACGCCCTTCACGACGCGCCCGCCCTTCACGTCGAGGCAGGGGATGATGCGGGTCTTCAGCATGTCAGGCGGCCTCCTTCCCATCGAGAACGGCAATCGCCTGCGTCAGGTCGATGCGCCCATCATAGAGCGCGCGGCCGCTGATCACGCCCTCGATGCCGGACTCGGCCACCGCCATCAGACCCCGCAGATCGTCCAGTGAGGCGACGCCGCCCGAGGCGATGACCGGGATCGAGATGGCACGCGCCAGATCGGCGGTCGCCTGTACATTCACACCCTGCAGGGCGCCATCGCGGTCGATATCGGTATAGATGATGGCGGCAACGCCGGCATCCTCGAAGCGGCGCGCGAGGTCGAGCGCGGTCACGTCCGAGGTTTCGGCCCAGCCCTCGACCGCCACCCGGCCGCCGCGCGCGTCGATGCCCACCGCGATCCGGCCCGGATGCGCCTTGCAGGCCTCGATGACCAGCTGCGGGTTGCGCAGCGCCGCCGTGCCCAGGATGATTCGGGAAATGCCGGCCGCCAGCCAGCGCTCGATTCCGGCATGATCGCGGATGCCGCCGCCAAGCTGCACCGGCACCGAGACGGCGGCAAGGATCGAGCGCACCGCCACCTCGTTCACCGCCTTGCCGGCGAAGGCGCCGTCGAGATCGACCACATGCAGCCACTGGCAGCCGGCGGCCTGGAACTTGGCGGCCTGCGCGCCCGGGTCGTCGCTGAACACGGTGGCCTTGTCCATCTCGCCATGCAGCAGGCGGACACACTCGCCGCCCTTCAGGTCGATGGCGGGGTAGAGGATCATGACAGCGGAATCTCCTGCTTCGGCGCCTCGGTCTCGCTGAGGTTCTTGTAATAGAAATGGCCGGCGATAATGTCGCCCCCCACCCGGGCATAATAGGGATGCGTGCCCCAGCGCACATAGCCCAGCGATTCGTAAAGCTTGATCGCCGCCGACTGGCTGTCGCGCACATCAAGGTTGATGCTGCGGAAGCCCCAGGCCCGCGCCGCCTGCTCGGCAGCCACGACAATGGCGCGCGCCAGACCATGCCCGCGCGCCCAGGGCGCCACGAAATGACCGGTCAGCTGCAAGGCGAAAGCCTGCGCCTCATTATTGCGGGCCGGGCGCAGAGTCTGCGCCGCCGCCGCGATGGTGCCGTCCAGCCGGCCGACGAACAAGTGCCGCTCCGGCACCAGCAGCACGCCGCGCCAGTAGGCTTCCAGCACATGGCGCGCCGGCGGCGTCACCCAGCCGAAGCCGCCGCCATCCAGAATGGCGCCCTCGGTGGCGTCGCACAAATCCTCGAGATCGTTCCCGGAGAATTCTTCCAGCCGCTCGGCCGATGTCCTGACCGCGATTTCCGTCATGGTGTCCAGCCCAGGAAATTGGCGATCAGCCGCAAGCCGGCCTCCTGGCTCTTTTCCGGATGGAACTGCGTGCCGACCAGATTATCGCGCCCGATGATGGCGGTGACCGGCCCGCCATAATCGACCGTCGCCAGCCTATGTGCCGGATCGGCAACCGCCAGATGATAGGAATGCACAAAATAGGCATGGTCGCCTGAGCGGATGCCGGCCAGCACCGGATGCTCCGCGCCGTTCAGCTCCAGCTCGTTCCAGCCCATATGCGGCACTTTCAGCGTCTTGTCCGACGGCGTCAGCGCCACCACGTCGCCGGGAATCCAGCCCAGCCCCTGGCTGGTCTCGAATTCCAGGCCGCGATCCGCCATCAGCTGCATGCCGACGCAGATGCCGAGGAACGGCTTGCCGCCCTGGATCACCTGCGCCTCCAGCGCCTCGATCATGCCGGGCACCGCTGTCAGGCCGCGCTTGCAATCGGCGAAGGCGCCGACGCCGGGCAGCACGATATGGCTGGCCGTGGCCAGCACCGCCGCCTCGTCGGTGACTGTCACCTCGGCATCGATGCCATTGTCGCGCGCCGCGCGCTCGAAGGCCTTGGCCGCCGAACGAAGGTTGCCGGAGCCGTAATCGATGATGACGGCCCGCTTCTTCCCTGTCATCGCCGCCTCCTAGAGCGTGCCGCCGAGGACGCCCTTGGTCGAGGGCACGGCATCGGCCTTGCGCGGGTCGATCTCGATGGCCTGGCGCAGGCTGCGGGCCAGTGCCTTGAAGCAGCTCTCGACGATGTGGTGATTATTCTCGCCGTAGAGATTCTCCACATGCAGCGTCACCCCGCCGGCCTGGGCGAAGGCCTGGAACCATTCCTTGAACAGTTCGGTATCCATCTCGCCCAGCTTCGGCCGGGTGAAATTCACCTTCCAGATCAGATAGGGCCGGTTCGAGCAATCCAGCGCCACGCGGGTCAGCGTCTCGTCCATCGGAATCAGTGCCGAACCATAGCGGGTGATGCCCTTGCGCTCGCCCAGCGCCTTGGAGAAGGCCTCGCCGATGGCGATCCCGCTATCCTCGGTGGTGTGGTGATAATCGATGTGCAGATCGCCTTCCGCGCGGACCTTCAGGTCGATCAACGAGTGGCGCGATAGCTGCTCCAGCATATGATCGAGGAAGCCGATCCCGGTCTTCACGTCATAGACGCCCGTGCCATCGAGGTTGAGCTCGACGGAGATGCGGGTTTCCTTGGTATTGCGCACGACGCTGCCCTCGCGCATCGGCACTCTCCTCGCTGGAATGATCAGAACGAGGCTTATGTAGCAGTTGCGAGGCCCCGGGCCAAGGGCAGGCGGCATCTTGACCGAAGGATCGCGCGGCCCAACATGCTCTGCTAGTTTCGGCGGGTCTCCCTGACGCCCGCCCACCCGCAACGAAAGCAAGCCTTCATGTCCGATAGCAACCAGGCCGTCTGGCACGGCACAACGATCCTTTCCGTACGCAAGGGCGGCCGGGTGGTCGTCGCCGGCGACGGCCAGGTCAGTCTCGGTTCGACCGTCATCAAGTCGAACGCGCGCAAGGTGCGCCCGCTGGCCAACGGCGCGGTATTGGCCGGCTTTGCCGGCGCCACCGCCGACGCCTTCACCCTGTTCGAGCGGCTGGAGGCGAAGCTGGAGCAATATCCGACCCAGCTGACCCGCGCCTGCGTCGAGCTGGCGAAAGACTGGCGCACCGACCGCTATCTGCGCCGACTGGAGGCGATGATGGCGGTGGCCGACCAGAATGTCTCGCTGATCCTCTCGGGTACCGGCGACGTGCTGGAACCGGAGGACGGCATCATCGCCATCGGCTCCGGCGGCATGTACGCGCTCGCCGCCGCCCGCGCGCTGATCGACCGCGAGGATATGGACGCCGAGGCGGTGGCGCGCCGCGCCATGGGCATCGCCGCCGATATCTGCGTTTACACCAACACCAACGTCACGCTGGAAAGCCTGTGAGGGGAATAACCCTGATCGCGGCGCTGGCGCTGCTGCTGAGCGCCGGTCCTGCTGTCGCGTTTGATCTGCAGGGCCATCGCGGCGCGCGCGGGCTGCTGCCGGAAAATTCGCTACCCGGCTTCGCCAGGGCGTTGAGCCTGGGCGTAACCACGCTGGAACTCGACCTGGCGATGACCGCCGACGGGCAGTTGGTCGTCACCCACGATCCGAGGCTGAATGGCGACCTCGTGCGCGGCCCGGACGGCGCCTATTTCGGCGAGGACGGCCCGCTGATCCGCGATCTGACGCTGGCGCAGGTGCAATCCTACGATGTCGGCACGCTGCGCCCCGGCAGCGGCTATGCCGGCAATTTCAAGGATCAGCAGGCGGTGCCCGGCACACCCATGCCGACGCTGGCCGAGGTGGTCGCGCTGACCGAACGCGCCGGTGCCACCGCCATGCGCTTCAACATCGAGGTGAAGGTGAACCCGACGCGGCCGGAGCTGACCGTGGATCGTGAAACCTTCACGCGAGCGGCGGTGGCGGAAATCGTGCGGCTCGGCATTGCCGGGCGCACCACCCTGCAATCCTTCGACTGGGCGGTGCCGATGCAGGCGCAGCAGCTGGAACCAGCGCTGAAGACCGCCTACCTGACCATCGCGCGCGGCCGCAACGACAATATCCAGCGCGGCCGGCCCGGCACCTCACCCTGGATGGGCGGGCTGGATATCGACGATTTCGCCGGCTCCGCACCGAAGGCCATCAAGGAAGCCGGCGGCGCGATCTGGTCGCCCTTCTTCCGCGACCTGACGGACGAGGATCTGACGGCGGCGCACGCGCTTGGGCTTCAGGTCATTCCCTGGACAGTGAACGATCCGCAGGACATGGCCAATCTCATCGAGCGCGGGGTGGACGGTATCATTACCGACTATCCCGACCGGCTGCGCACCGTGCTGGCGGAAAAGAACATGGCGCTGCCCGCCGCTTTTGCCGTGCAACCCTAGTTTCCGTTCCGCAAAAGTCCCATCTAACGCATTCCGACCCGATAGAGACAGAATTCCACCATGACCGCTTTCACCCCCCGCGAGATCGTCTCCGAACTCGACCGCTACATCGTCGGCCAGAATGACGCCAAGCGTGCCGTCGCCATTGCGCTGCGCAACCGCTGGCGCCGCCAGCAGCTGCCCGAGGCGCTGCGCGAGGAGGTGCTGCCGAAGAACATCCTGATGATCGGCCCGACCGGCGTCGGCAAGACCGAGATCGCCCGCCGCCTCGCCAAGCTGGCGCAGGCCCCGTTCATGAAGGTCGAGGCCACCAAATTCACCGAGGTCGGTTATGTCGGCCGCGATGTCGAGCAGATCGTGCGCGACCTGCTGGAGATCGCCATCACCCAGACCCGCGAGCGCCTGCGCGCCGAGGTCGAGGCCAAGGCACAGCTTGCCGCCGAGGAGCGTGTCATCACCGCACTGGTCGGCGAGGGCGCCGCTGCCGATACCCGCCACCGCTTCCGCAAGATGCTGCGCGAGGGCCAGCTCGATGCCCGCGAGATCGAGATCGAGGTGACCGACACCAGCGGTTCGGCGATGCCGACCATGGATATTCCCGGCATGCCCGGCGCGCAGATGGGCATGATCAATCTGAACGACATTTTCGGGAAGGCGTTCGGCCAGCGCACCCAGAAGAAGAAGCTCTCGGTCTCCGACAGCTACACCCTGCTCATCGAGGAGGAGGCGGACAAACTGCTGGAAGAGGATGCGATCGTGCGCGAGGCGATCCAGGCGGTGGAGCAGAACGGCATCGTGTTCCTCGACGAGATCGACAAGATCTGCGCGCGCTCCGAGCGTTCCGGCGCCGATGTCAGCCGCGAGGGCGTGCAGCGCGACCTGCTGCCGCTGATCGAGGGCACCACGGTCGCCACCAAGCGTGGCCCGGTGAAGACCGACCATATCCTGTTCATCGCGTCGGGTGCCTTCCACCTGGCGAAACCGTCCGACCTGCTGCCGGAGCTGCAGGGAAGGCTGCCGATCCGTGTCGAGTTGCAGGCGCTGACCCGCGACGATTTCAAGCGCATCCTGACCGAGCCGGAGGCCAGCCTGATCAAGCAATATGTAGCGCTGCTGGCGACCGAGCAGGTGACGCTCGACTTCACCGAGGACTCCATCGACGCGCTGGCCACCCTGTCGGCGGAGGTGAACGCCTCGGTCGAGAATATCGGCGCGCGCCGGCTGCACACCGTCATGGAACGGCTGCTGGAGGAGGTGAGCTTCACCGCCACCGACAAGGCCGGCGAGACCATCACCGTGGATGCCGCCTTCGTGCAGAAGCATGTCGGCGACCTCGCCAAGAACGCCGACCTCAGCAAGTTCATCCTGTAGGGATCACTCCCCCGCCAGCCCCTTCAGCCGGTAGAGCGCGTCGAGCGCCTGGCGCGGCGTCAGCTCGTCGGGATTGATCCCGGCCAGCGCCGCCTCGGCGGGCGAAGGGCCGGCGGGCTGTGCCGGCGCTGCGACCGGGCGCTGCACCATGGCGGCGAACAGCGGCAGATCCTCGGCGATGCGGGAGGAGGAGGCACCCGTCTCGCCTTCCTCCAGCTTCTTCAGCACGGTTTCGGCGCGGGCGACAACCGGCGCCGGCAAGCCGGCCAGCTTGGCGACATGGATGCCATAGGAGCGGTCGGCAGCGCCCGGCCCCACCTCGTGCAGGAAGACGATCTCATCCTGCCATTCCTTCACCCGCATGGTGTGACAGGCGAGGTTTTCCAGCTTCTCCGCCAGCTGCGTCAGCTCGTGATAATGCGTGGCGAACAGTGTGCGACAGCGATTGACCGCGTGCAGATGCTCGACCGTCGCCCAGGCGATGGAGAGCCCGTCATAGGTCGCCGTGCCGCGGCCGATCTCATCCAGGATGACCAGCGAGCGCGGGCCGGCCTGGTTCAGGATCGCCGCGGTCTCCACCATCTCGACCATGAAGGTGGAACGCCCACGCGCCAGATCGTCGGCGGCACCCACCCGACTGAACAGCCTGTCCACTGCCCCGATCCGCGCCGTCTCCGCCGGCACGAAGCCGCCGATCTGCGCCAGGATGGCGATCAGCGCATTCTGCCGCAGGAAGGTCGATTTGCCGGCCATGTTCGGACCGGTCAGCAGCCAGTGCCGCTTCTCGCCCTCCAGCACGCAGTCATTGCCGACGAAGCGTTCGCCCGCCGCCTGCAGGGCGGCCTCAACCACCGGATGGCGGCCGCCGGCGATGGCGAACTCAGTGCCCTCCGTCATTTCCGGGCGGACATAGCGGTTGTCGGTGGCCAGCTCGGCCAGCGCCGAGGCGACATCCAGCCGGGCGATGGCGCTGGCGGCTAGCGCGATGGCGTCGGCATGGGCCGTCACCTCGCCGACCAGATCGCGGAACAGCGCCAGCTCCACCGCCAGCGCCTTGTCGGCGGCGCTGGAGAGTTTCTGTTCCAGCTCGCCCAGTTCCACCGTGGTGAAACGCACCGCGCTCGCCATGGTCTGGCGGTGGATGAAATCCTCGTGGGCCAGCAGCTTGTCGCCGTGATTGGTCGAGACCTCGATGAAATAGCCCAACACGTTGTTGTGCTTGATCTTCAGGCTGGAAACCCCGGTCTCCTGCTGGTAGCGCGCCTGTAATCCGGCGATCAGCCGGCGGCTCTCGTCGCGCAGCGTGCGCAGCTGGTCCAGCTCCGGCGCGTAGCCCGGCGCGATGAAGCCGCCATCGCGGGTCAGCACCGGCAGATCGGCCGCCAGCGCGCGGGCGAGACGGTCCACCAGCGGGCCATGCCGGCCAAGATCGTCGAGCGCCTGGGCGATCCCCTTCGGCAGCGGCGCCAGCGATGGTGCGCCCGCCAGATCGCGCAGCACCGCACTTTCCGCCAGCGCGTCGCGGATCGCCGCCAGGTCGCGCGGGCCGCCCCGGTCCAGCGTCAGCCTTGTCAGCGCGCGCTCGATATCCGGGCAGCGCTTCAGCGTCTCGCGCAGCTTCGCGCGCAATGATTCCTGGTCGAAGAAGAGCTGTACCCGGTCGAGCCGGTCCTCGATGGCCGGCACCTCGGTCAGCGGTGCGGCCAGCCAGGCCGCCAGCAGCCGCGCGCCGGTCCCGGTCACCGTGCAGTCGATGACGGCCAGCAGGCTGCCCTTGCGCTCGCCGGTCTGGGTGCGGGTCAGCTCCAGCGAGCGGCGCGTCGCCGCGTCGATCTCCATGACCGCACCGGCCTGCAACCGGCGCGGCGCGGACAGGCGCGGCAGCTTGCCCTTCTGCGTCAGCTCGACATAGTCCACCAGCGCCCCGGCGGCGGCCAGCTCGGCCCGCTCGAACACGCCGAAACTGTCCAGCGCCTGCACCTCATAGAGAGCCATCAGCCGCTTCTCGCCGGCCACACTGTCGAAGCGCGAGCCGGGCTGCGGCGTCATCACCTGCTTCCAGTCGGCAAAGGCCTCGAAAAGCCCCTCGCGCTGCAACAGCCGGTCGGGGAGCAGCAATTCCTGCGGGTCGAGCCGGGCCAGCGCAGCCGCCACCGCCGCCTCCGCCACCGGCTGCACCTGGAACTCGCCGGTGGACATATCGACCCAGGCGAGGCCCAGCTTGCCTTGCGCGTCTGCCAGGCAAACCAGATGATTGTTGCGCCGTGCGTCGAGCAGTGCATCCTCGGTCACCGTGCCCGGCGTGACGATGCGCACCACCTCGCGCTTCACGAGCGACTTGCCGCCGCGCTTCTTCGCCTCGGCGGGATCCTCGACCTGCTCGCAGATCGCCACCTTGTAGCCCTGCCGGACGAGGCGCGAGAGATAGGCGTCATAGGCATGCACCGGCACGCCGCACATCGGCACGTCCTGGCCGGCATGCTGGCCGCGCTTGGTCAGCGTGATGTCCAGCGCGGCGGCGGCGGTGACCGCGTCGTCCAGGAACAGCTCGTAGAAATCGCCCATCCGATAGAACAGCAGGCAGTCGGGATGCGACCGCTTGGTCTCGATGTAATGCGCCAGCATCGGCGTGGTGGCGGCAGGTTCCGGGGCGGCCCCCGGGGGGATATCTGTCTGAGCGTTCAAGGCGGCATCGCAAGGGTTTCGGTGGCGGTCGCCGACCATAGCATTTCGCGTCCGCTACCCGGAAGGCCGCAAGCCGGTCCTGCGAAAGAGCCGCTGGTAATGCCACTTTCGCCCAAGTAGCCTGTTGGGGAAGAAAAGTGGCGCCATCATCGCGCCGGAGGAAACCCGAGGATTCCGTCTATGGACAGCACCGAGAACACCAACAAGCGCATCACCGACGAGGAGGCGCTCGCCTTCCATTCCACCGGCCGGCCGGGCAAGATCTCGATCGCGCCGACCAAGCCGCTGACCACCCAGCGCGACCTGTCGCTGGCCTATTCGCCGGGCGTCGCCGTGCCCTGCCTGCATATCGAGAAAGATCCGCGCCTTGCCTATGAGTACACCTCCAAGGGCAACCTCGTGGCGGTGATCTCGAATGGCACCGCGGTGCTGGGGCTGGGCGATATCGGCGCGCTGGCCTCCAAGCCGGTGATGGAAGGCAAGGCGGTGCTGTTCAAGCGCTTCGCCGACGTCGATTCCATCGATCTGGAAGTCGATACCAAGGATGTCGAGGAATTCGTCAACGCCGTGCGCTTCCTGTCGCCCAGCTTCGGCGGCATCAATCTGGAGGATATCCGCGCGCCGGAATGCTTCATCATCGAGCAGCGCCTGCGCGAGCTGATGGACATCCCGGTGTTCCATGACGACCAGCATGGCACCGCGATCATAGCGGCTGCGGGCATCATCAACGCACTGCATATCTCCGGGCGCGACATCAAGCAGGCCAAGATGGTCATCAACGGCGCCGGCGCGGCGGGCATCGCCTGCGCCGAGCTGGTGAAGGCGATGGGCATGCCGCATGACAGCGTCATCATGTGCGACACCAAGGGCGTCATCTACAAGGGCCGCACCGAGGGCATGAACCAGTGGAAATCGGCCCATGCCGCCGAGACCAAGGCGCGCACGCTGGATGACGCCATGGCCGGGGCGGATGTGTTCTTCGGCCTGTCGGCCAAGGGGGCGGTAACCCAGGAGATGGTGAAGAAGATGGGCGAAAAGCCGATCATCTTCACCATGGCCAACCCGGACCCGGAGATCACGCCGGAAGAGGTGAAGGAGGTGCGGCCCGACGCCATCGTCGCCACCGGCCGGTCGGACTATCCGAACCAGGTGAACAATGTCCTGGGCTTCCCTTATATCTTCCGCGGCGCGCTGGATGTGCAGGCGAGCGAGATCAACGACCAGATGAAGATCGCCGCCGCCGAGGCGATTGCCGCGCTGGCCCGCGAGGATGTGCCGGATGAGGTGGACAAGGCCTATTCCGGCCAGCGCCTGCGCTATGGACCGGAATACATCATCCCTGCGCCGTTCGACCCGCGCCTTATCGTCGCGGTTTCCTCCGCCGTCGCCCAGGCGGCGATGGATAGCGGGGTGGCGCGCAAGCCGATCACCGACATGCGGGCCTATCGCAAGGAACTGTCGGCCCGCCTCGACCCGACCGCCTCCAATCTGCAACGCATCTTCGAACGGGTCGTGGAGCAGCCCAAGCGCGTCGTCTTCGCCGAGGGCGAGGAGGAGCCGACGATCCGCGCCGCCGTGCTGTTCAAGAATGCAGGCTACGGCACGCCGGTGCTGGTCGGCCGCGAGGACCGGGTGCGCGCCACCATGGCGCAGATCGGCCTGAACGATCCGGGCGGCATCGAGGTGCATAATGCGCGCCTGTCGACCAACAACAAGAAATACACCGATTTCCTCTACAGGCGCGTGCAGCGTAAGGGCACGCTCTATCGCGACTGCCAGCGCCTGGTGAACCAGGACCGCAACGTCTTTGCCGCCTGCATGGTGGCCAGTGGCGACGCCGACGCGATGGTCACCGGCCTGACCCGCAGCTTCTCGGTCTGTTTCGAGGACATTACCCGCGTCATCGATCCGCAGCCGGGCCAGCTGCTGTTCGCGCTGGCCATGGTGGTGGCCGCCAACCGCACCGTGTTCATCGCCGACACCTCGGTGCATGAACTGCCGAGCGCGGAGGAGCTGGCCGACATCGCCGTGCAGACCGCGGCCAAGGCACGGACGCTGGGCCACGAGCCGAGGGTGGCGCTGCTGTCCTTCTCCAATTTCGGCAATCCGAACCGCGAGAAGGCGCTGCGCATCCGCGAGGCGGTGGAGATCCTCGACAGCCGCAAGGTCGATTTCGAATATGACGGCGAAATGTCCGCCGATGTCGCGCTGAACCCCGAACTGCGCAAGCTCTACCCGTTCTGCCGGCTGACCGGGGCGGCCAATATCCTGATCATGCCGGCCCTGCATTCGGCCAATATTTCCTACAAGCTGATGCAGGAACTGTCGGGCGCCTCGGTTATCGGACCGCTGCTGATCGGACTGGAGAAACCGGCGCAGATCGTGCAGATGGGCGCCAACGTCTCCGACATTGTGAACGCGGCAGCCCTGGCGGCGCACGACGCGGTACGCTGACGCATAGCCGGCCTGCCGTGAATCGGCAGGATTGACCGTCGAAAAGGGCAGGGGTTCTTAGAACCCTTGCCCTTTTCTGTTTTTCCGACTTACGCTGCACGCATAAAAACTAATAACTAATGATCGTACGGCCAGACTCAACTGCGCCTTAAAAACAGGGAATGGGAGGAAACCAAAATGAAAAGACTCGTATTGTCTCTTGCCGCAGCCGCCATTGTCGGCGTTGCCGGGCTTTCCGGCGCGCAAGCCGCCGAGAAGCTGAAATACGCCCATGTGTACGAAACCACCGAGCCCTATCACAAGCGGGCGCTGTGGGCGGCTGAGGAGATCAAGAAGCAGACCAATGGCCGCTATGAGATCGAGGTCTTCCCGGCCTCCTCGCTCGGCAAGGAATCCGACATCAATGAAGGCCTCGGCCTCGGCACGGTGGACATCATCTATACCGGCGCCCTGTTCGCCGGCCGGTTCTACGGGCCGATCGCGATTTCCGGCGCGCCCTTCATGTTCCGCGACCTCGATCACTGGAAGTCCTACGCCGCCAGCGACCTGTTCCAGGAACTGTCCGCAGGCTATCGCAAGAAGACCGGCCATACCGTGCTGGCGCTCACCTATTACGGCCAGCGCCACGTCACCTCGAACAAGCCGATCCTCAAGCCCGAGGACATGAAGAACCTGAAGATCCGCGTACCGGACGCGCCGCTCTACCGGATGTTCCCGGAAGCCGTGGGCGCCAATCCGACGCCGATCGCCTTCGCCGAGGTCTATCTGGCCCTGCAGCAGGGCGTGGCCGACGCGCAGGAAAACCCGCTGCCGACCATCCAGGCCAAGAAATTCTATGAGGTGCAGAAGCACATCAACCTGACCGGCCACATCACCGACGCCCTGCTGACCATCGTCAGCGGCACGCGCTGGGACAGCATGAAGCCGGAGGATCAGAAGATCTTCGCCAGCGTGCTGAAGGAGGCCGCCGCCAAGGCGACCGCCGATATCGTCGAGTCGGAGCAGAAGCTGGCCGACTGGTTCGTGAAGGAAGGCGTCACCGTGAACAAGGTGGATCGCGGCCCGTTCCGCGAGGCCGTGGTGAAGCTGCATAACGGCCCGTCCGCGACCTGGGACAAGGCCACCTACGACAAGCTGCAGGCGCTGAAGTAAGCGAAGCGCGACGCCGGCCCGATCCATTAACTGGCCCCAGAAGCGGAATCCTGCGATGAGCGATGAAATCGCGAAAACCCAGCTGTTTCCCGAGGATGAGCCTGATTCGGCGGTCGATCTTTCCGACTTCCGGCCGGAGGATATCGTCAACCTGCTGGTGTTCTGGGCGCTGGCCGGCGTCGTTTTCCTGCAGTTCTTTACCCGTTACGCGCTGAACAATTCCATTGGCTGGACCGAGGAAATCGCCCGCTATCTGCTGATCGGCGTCGGTTTCCTCGGCTCCATCATCGCGACGCGCAAGAACACCCATATCGCGGTGCAGTTCTTCTACCGCTACCTGTCGGTCAATGTTGGCCGCGCCCTGTCCACCCTGGTCGATCTCGGCAATATCGTCTTTTACGCCGCCGCCACCTGGATCTGCATCAAGCTGGCGATGCGCACCCGGCAGTACATGGCCGTGGTCGATCTGCCGAAATCCATCGTCTACTGGGTTGTGGTGGCCGGTTTCGTTGGCATGACGATCTATGCCGTGCTGGTCGCGCTGAAGCACTGGCGCCAGGGCTATAGCGACCTGACGCAGCCGACCGGCGCCATCAAGACGACGGACTGACGCCGCCAGCCTTTCCCTCTTTTCTATCCAGTCGGAGGCCGCACCTTGCTGCTGACCCTGCTCTTCGTGATGGTTTTCGGCATGCTCATCATGGGCGTGCCTGTCGCGGTCGCGCTGTGCGGCTCCTCGCTGATCTACATCCTGCTGGCCGGCAGCGCCCCGGACGTGGTGGTGCTGCACCGGATGATCAACGGCGTGGACAGCTTCCCGTTGCTGGCGATTCCGTTCTTCATCCTGGCCGGCAATCTGATGAACTCGGCCGGCATCACCAACCGCATCTTCGACTTCGCCAAGGCCTGCGTCGGCTGGATGCGCGGCGGCCTGGGCCATGTGAATATCGGCGCCAGCGTGATCTTCGCCGGCATGTCTGGCGCGGCGGTGGCCGATGCCGGTGGTCTCGGTACCATCGAGATCAAGGCAATGCGCGATGCCGGCTATGACGACGAATTCGCCGTCGGTGTCACCGCCGCCTCCTCGACCATCGGGCCGATCATCCCGCCCTCGCTGCCCATCGTGATCTATGGCGTCATGGCCAATGCCTCCATCGGCCAGCTGTTCGCCGCCGGCTTCATCCCGGGCCTGCTGATGGCCGTCGCGCTGATGATCATGGTGGCCTGGTATTCGCGCCGGCGCGGCTATCCGCGTGATGCCGCCTTCTCGGTGCGCCGCCTGGTCATGAGCTTTTTCTATGCCATTCCATCGCTGATGACCCCGGTCATCATCATCGGCGGCATCCTATTCGGCCTGTTCACCCCGACAGAGGCGGCCATCGCCGCCGTGTTCTACGCCTTGCTGCTGGGCGTGCTGGTCTATCGCACGCTGGGCTGGCGGCGCATCGTGCGCGTCACCATGGACACCATCGAGACCACGGCGATCATCCTGCTGATTGTCGCCGGCGCCTCGATCTTCGCCTGGATCCTGACCAGCACACGCGCCACCGAACAGTTTGCCGATCTGGTGCTGCACATCACCGAAAACCCGATCCTGATCCTGCTGATGATCAATGTAATCCTGATCGTGGTCGGCTGCTTCATGGAGACCATCGCCGCCATCACCATCCTGGTGCCGGTGTTGCTGCCGGTGGTGGAGAAGCTGGGCATCGATCCGGTGCATTTCGGCATCATCATGGTGCTGAACCTGATGATCGGTCTGCTGACGCCACCGGTTGGCATGGTGCTCTATGTGCTTTCGCGCGTGTCAGGCGTATCCTTCGAACGGTGCGTGGCCGCGACCGCGCCGTTCCTCATACCGCTGGTCACGGTGCTGATTCTGGTCACCTTCGTGCCGCAGCTCTCCTTGTGGCTGCCGACCCTGATCTATCGCTAAATCCCGCCACGGGCGGGCGCCCTGTAGGAGGGGCATAGCCAATGTCCGGAACCGAGAGTCTCAGCATCCGCCTGCATCCGGCGGACAATGTTGTGGTCGCCAGGCTGGCGCTGATGCCCGGCGCCGCCCTGCCGGCGGAAGGGATTGCCGCCGCCGCGTCCATTCCGGCTGGGCACAAGGTGGCGACGGCGCCGATCAGCGCCGGGGAGCCGATCCGCAAATACGACCAGATCATCGGCTTCGCGACGGACGACATCGCGCCGGGCGATCATGTTCATGTCCATAATGTCGAGATGCGCGATTTCGAGCGTGACTATGCCTTTTCCAGTGCCGTGAAACCGACCGACTATGTGCCGGAAGCCAACCGCGCGACCTTCCAGGGCTTCCTCCGGCCCGGCGGGATGGCCGGCACGCGCAACTATATCGGCATCCTGACCTCGGTGAACTGCTCGGCCACGGTGGCGAAATATATCGCCGCCGCGATCACGCCGGAGATTCTGGCGCAATATCCGAACGTCGATGGCGTGGTGGCGCTGGTGCATTCCACCGGCTGCGGCATGGCCGATAGCGGCGAGGGCTATGCCAATCTGCAGCGGACATTGTGGGGCCATGCGCGGCATCCGAACTTCGCCGGCATCCTGATGGTCGGCCTCGGCTGCGAGGTGAACCAGATCGACTTCCTGCTGGAGGCCTACGGGCTGGAACGCGGCCCGCGCTTCCAGACCATGACGATTCAGGATATTGGCGGCACCCGCAAGACGGTGGATCGCGGCGTCGAGATCGTGAAATCCATGCTGCCCGCGGCCAACGAGGCGCAGCGCACCGCGCTGCCAGCCAGCCATCTGACGCTGGCCCTGCAGTGCGGCGGCTCCGACGCCTATTCCGGCATCACCGCCAACCCGGCGCTGGGCGCGGCGGCCGATCTGCTGGTCCGGCATGGCGGCACCGCGATCCTGTCCGAAACCCCGGAGATTTATGGCGCCGAACATCTGCTGACCCGCCGCGCCATCGACCGCAAGACCGGCGAGAAGCTGATCGAGCGCATTCGCTGGTGGGAGGAATACACACGGCGCAATGGCGGGGAGATGAACAACAACCCCTCGCCCGGCAACAAGGCCGGCGGCCTCACCACCATCCTGGAGAAGTCGCTGGGCGCGGCCGCCAAGGGCGGCACCAGCAATCTGACCGGCGTGTTCAAATATGCCGAGCCGATCAACACCAAGGGCTTCGTCTTCATGGATTCGCCGGGCTACGACCCCTGTTCGGTGACCGGGCAGGTGGCCAGCGGCGCCAATATCGTCTGTTTCACCACCGGGCGCGGCTCGGTGTTCGGCAACAAGCCCTCGCCCTCGCTGAAACTCGCCACCAATTCCGCCATGTACCGCAAGCTGGAAGAGGATATGGACGTGAATTGCGGCGACGTGCTGGATGCCGGCGTGTCAATTCAGGAGATGGGCCAGCGCATTTTCGAGCTGATCCTGCGCGTGTCTTCCGGTGAAAAATCCAAGAGCGAAGCACAGGGCTTCGGCGATGCGGAATTCATTCCCTGGCAGGTTGGCGCCGTCATGTAACGAAACGGCGGTTGACCGGCGGCATCCCTACGGGCCTATGCTGTAAAGTCAGTTTCAGCCTTCCGCCAGCCCGAGGCCCCCATGCCCGCATTCCGGCCATCGCGATCCGCGATCGTCAAGACCAGCCTGCTGCTGTCGCTGCCGGTCGGCATGGTGCTGCTGATGCTGGTGGCTGGTGGCCTGTTGAATGGCTGGCCCGCTCTGCTGGCCTGGGCCGTCACTCCCGGTATCTTCGCCCTTCTGGTGCAGCGCCATTTCGAGCGCATCGCCCGGCTGGAGGCGACGGTGGAAGGCGGATCGGCGGATATCGAGCCCAACAGTCCGCTTGCACCGCTGGCCGGTCGCATCGAATCGCTGCACCGCGCACATGCGGAAAGCCTCGCCGCCCTGCGGCAACGTCTGCATGCCGCCCATGTGGCGCTGGAATCGTTGCCCGATCCACTTTTTCTGATCGATGCCGAAGCGACCATCGTCTCCACCAACCGGGCCGCCCGAGAGATTTTCGGCGAGGCGCTGGCGGGCCGCGCCGTGGCCAGCAATCTGCGCCATCCGGAAGTGCTGAAGGCGGTGGAATCGGCGCTGGAGCAGCGGCGGGCGCGCACGGTCGAGATGACCATGCTGGTCCCGATCGAGCGCAGCTTCGCGGTCAGTGTCGAGCCCCTGTCCGAGCCGGGGCCGGACAACAGCCAGGCATTGATCCTGATGCACGAGCTGACGGCCATGAAGCGCACCGAGCAGATGCGCGCCGATTTCGTCGCCAATGCCAGCCATGAGCTGCGCACGCCGCTGTCCACGCTGGTCGGCTTTATCGAAACGCTGCGTGGCCCGGCCAAGGACGATCCAGAAGCACATGAACGCTTCCTGGAGATCATGCACGAGCAAAGCCTGCGCATGTCGCGGCTGGTGAATGACCTGTTGTCACTCTCCCGTATCGAGCTGAACGAACATACCCCGCCGCGGGGGCTGGCCGACCTGTCGCGCATCCTGGCCAGCGTGAAAGCCACGCTCGACATGCAGGCCGCAACCAAGGACATGGCAATCCAGCTCGAGCTCGAGGCCGGGCTGCCGCCCGTCACCGGCGACGAGGACGAGCTGGCGCAGGTTGCGCAGAACCTGATCGACAATGCGACGAAATATGGCCGGCCCGGCACCCCGATCCGCGTGGTGGCGCGACGGGCCGACAGCGTGCCGGCGGCGTTTCCGAAAGCGCCTCACGGCGCTGTGCTGATCCGCGTCCAGGACCAGGGCGAAGGCATTCCGCGCGAACATATTCCGCGTCTGACGGAACGGTTTTATCGGGTAGACAAGGCGCGCAGCCGCGATCTTGGCGGCACCGGCCTTGGACTGGCCATCGTGAAGCATATCGTCAGCCGCCATCGCGGCGCGCTGGCCGTCGAGAGCCAGGTCGGCAAGGGCAGCACTTTCACGGTCTATCTGCCGGTCGCCTCTCCTGCGGCCATCTCTGGTCCAGCGCCCGCTCCGGCCGCCTGAATGCCCGGGTGGCGAACCCGAATTCCGCATCGATGTAATAAAAATGTCACCAAAACGTAGTATTTATGCCGTGCAAGCCCGGTATTGATAAGCCCAAGCGCACGGTCCGCTGACGTTCTTGCCCGTGGAAAGGAAGTTTCATGCCCACCCATACCGTTAAGTCCTTCGATGAAGAGTTGAAGCGGCTGATGAATCTGATCTCACAGATGGGGGGGCTGGTCGAAACTCAGGTCCAGGACTGCATTCTGTCGCTGGCAAAGCGGGACAGCAATATCGCCGAGCGGGTGATCCAGGGCGACCTGAAGATCGACGGGCTGGAATATGATGTGAACGATCTGACCGTTCGCATGCTGGCGTTGCGCCAGCCGCTGGCCGAGGATCTGCGCCGCGTCGTCGGCGCCCTGAAGATTTCCGCGGATCTGGAGCGCATCGGAGATTATGCCGCCAACATCTCCAAGCGCGCGGTCGCGCTGAACCAGCTGCCGCCGGCGCGGCCGGCGGCCGGCATTCCGCGCATGGGCAAGATGGTCCAGCAGATCCTGAAGGAAGTGCTGGACGCCTATGTCGAGCAGGATGCCGAGAAGGCCCTGCTGGTGTGGCGCCGGGACGAGGAAGTGGACGAGATGTACACCAGCCTGTTCCGCGAATTGCTGACCTACATGATGGAAGACCCGCGCAACATCACGCCCTGTACGCATCTTCTGTTCATGGCGAAGAACATCGAGCGCATCGGCGACCATGCCACCAACATCGCCGAGACGCTGTATTACCAGGTGACCGGCCGGCCGCTGACCGCCGAGCGCCCGAAGGGCGACACCAGTGCTTTCACCGTCATCGAGCCAGAGAGCTGACGCACGCGGCTTGAAGCATTTCCCATCGCCTGCCGAGAATGGACCACACCATGAAGCCGTTGATCCTGATTGTCGAAGACGAGGCCGCGATCGTCACGCTGCTGAGCTACAATCTGGAGCGCGAGGGCTTTCAGGTTCTCGAAGCGCGCGATGGCGAGGAAGGGCTGCTGCTGGCCACCGAACGCCGGCCTGACCTCATCCTGCTCGACTGGATGCTGCCGCTGCTGTCCGGCATCGAGGTCTGCCGCCGGCTGCGCCGCACGCCACAGACCCGCAGCATCCCGATCATCATGCTGACAGCCAGGGGTGAGGAAGGCGACCGGGTGCGCGGCCTGAATGCAGGCGCCGACGATTATGTCACCAAACCCTTCAGCCCCAGCGAGCTGCTGGCGCGCGTCCGTGCCGTCATGCGCCGAGCCCGGCCGTCCGCCGATGCGGAGACGCTGCGCTGCGGCGACATCGTGATGGACATCGCCGCCCACAAGGTGAAGCGCGGGGACCGGGATGTGCATCTGGGGCCGACCGAATTCCGCCTGCTGCGCCATTTCCTGGAGCATCAGGGCCGGGTGTTCTCCCGCGAGCAGCTGCTGGACTCGGTGTGGGGGGCGGATGTCTATGTCGAGCCGCGCACCGTGGATGTGCATATCCGCCGGCTGCGCAAGGCGCTGAACGAGGAAGCCGAGGGCGATCCGATCCGTACCGTGCGCTCCGCAGGCTATGCGCTGGACGCCGTCGCCCCGCAATATGCCTGAAGTCCGGCCACTGCCTTTCCATGGCAGGCCGCTATATAAGAAATTAATGTAAAATACGAATATATTGCCGTTTATCGGCCTGTCATTCCGATTTCCGGTGCTTCTCTTCGACCTGCGACAGCAGCGATACGAGCGCCTCCTCATCGAGGTCGGCAATGTTCTTCGACAGCCGATGCGCCAGCCTGGTGGCCGTCGGCGACAGGCCGGCGGTATCGATAACCACGCGCGGATGGGAAATCTCCGCCAGGTGATGCAGCGCTTCCGCATCATCCCAGATCAGCCCGAAATAGCCGCAGATCTGATGGATCAGCCCATCGGTGGGCTGGCCGCGATGACCATGCTCAAGTGCCGAGAGATAGGCCGAGGAGACCTGCAGCGCCGCCGCCATCTCCTTCAGCGTGATTCCGCGCCCGGCGCGCAGTGCCCGCAGCTTTTCTCCGAACGGCGTCATGTCCCCTCCCGCACCCGGCGCAGCAGGACATAGAGCGCGCCGCCACCGCCATCCTTCGGCTGGGCATGGGCGAAGGCCAGCACCTTCTCCCGGTTGCCGCCCTCATTCAACCACCGCGGCACCTCGCGCTTCAGCACGCCCGCCTCGTAGCGGCCGAAATCATCGCGCCTCGTTCCCTTGCCGGTGATCACCAGGACACAGCGCAGCCCGCGCGCCTGCGACCGCGCAACAAACCCGTTCAGCGCCGCATGGGCGGCATCCTGGGTCATGCCGTGCAGATCGATGCGCGCCTCGATGGCGACCTGGCCGCGCTTCAGGCGCATCTGCGTGCGCTTGTCGAGGCCCGGCGCGCTGTCATGCTTGAGAGCGGGCAGGGTCACCGGCGCCTTTACCGGCGGCGCAGCCGGCTGCGGCAGCGGATCGTCCTTCGGCACCCGGCCGCGCTTGCGCTTGGCCGGGGCAACGCCCTCGGCCATCGGCGCCGCCGGAACCGCCTCGACATCGGGCGGCAGCTCGAACGCGCTCAGACGGCGCTTGGCCTCGGCGGGCAGCGGCTTGGCATCTTTTACGACCTGGCGGAAAAGCTCAGCCTCGTCCTTGCTGGCGCGCCGCCGGACCATGCCTAGCCGTCGATCAGGACGATGTGCAGCCGGCGTGGTCCGTGGGCGCCCATCAGGATTTTCTGCTCGATATCGCCGGTGCGCGACGGGCCGGTGATGAAATTCACCGTGCGCGGCATCGTGTCCTTGTCCTGAATGTCGCGCAGCCGCGTCCAGCCATCCTCATAGGAACCGACGATCTGGCTTTTCTTCAGCACCACGATATGGGTCTCGGGCAGCAGATTCAGCGTCGTCGGGCTGTCCGGGCCGGAGGTCAGCATCAGCGTGCCGGTCTCGGCGATGCCGGCAAGCGCCGGCGTGACGCTGGCCGTATCCGGCTCTTCCGCCCTGCCGGTCTTGATCGTCAGCGTCGGGCGCTTGCCCCAGGGCAGGCCGGAGAGCCACGCATCGGGCGCGACACGCAAATCGGCCGGCAGATTATGCTGGGCCAGATACTCGGCGATGGCATCGGGCACTTCCTGCGCGCTGGCAACCTGGCTGATGGTGGTCTGCACGCCCTCCGCCATCTCGACAAACAACGCCACCTGCGCCTCATGCGGAAGCTGCGCGCGCTGCGGGATGAGGTTGGGCCTGTGTTCCGCGATCCGCGTCTCCAGCGCGTCGGCTGGTTCGCCTTCCAGCGCACCACGGCCAAGGGAGCGGCGGATACCGGCCAGGATCTGGTCGCGCGGCGACATGTCGGGCATCAGGCGGCTCCCTTCTTGTCGCGATAGAGCTGCTGGAAGGTTCGGCCCTGCGGCGCCGGCATGTCGCGCACCGAGGTCCAGCCGCTGGCCAGCGGCAGGCTCCTGAACCGGCCTTTGCTGCGACCGAAGCGGCCGAGCAGCCCCATGGCGAGACCCGTCACCCGCTGATAGAGCACCGGGCGCTTGGCAAAAAACGCCCATAGGCCGAGGCCAGCGCGATAGGGTGCCGGCGACAGCTTCTTCTCGAATTCCCGCTTGCGCCAATGCCGCATCATCCGCGGCAGCGGAATGCGCATCGGGCACACGCTCTCGCAGCGGCCACAGAAGGTGGAGGCGTTCGGCAGGTGTCCGGCCTCCTCGACCCCGACCAGGGTGGGTGTCAGCACCGCCCCCATCGGCCCCGGATAGACCCAGCCATAGGCATGGCCGCCGACCGCGCTATAGACCGGGCAGTGATTCATACAGGCAGCACAGCGGATACAGCGCAGCATCTCCTGGAACTCGGTGCCCAGCATGCCGCTGCGGCCATTATCCAGCAGCACCACATGGAACTGTTCCGGCCCGTCCAGATCCTCCGGCCGCTTCGGACCGGTGGAGAAGGTGGTATAGACCGACATTTCCTGCCCGGTGGCCGACCGCGCGAGCAACCGCAATATGGTCGAGGCATCCTCCAGCGTCGGCACCACTTTTTCCAGACTGGCCAGTACAATATGGATTTTCGGCAGGGTCTGGGTCAGATCGCCATTGCCCTCGTTGGTCACGATGACGGTCGATCCAGTCTCGGCGATCAGGAAGTTGGCCCCAGTAATACCGACATCGGCCTTTATGAACCTGTTCCGTAGTTTCGCGCGCGCCTCGTCGAGCAGCTGGCGCGGCTCCGACAGCGGTCGGTCAACCGGCAGGTCAGTGTGGATCTTGCGGAAGCTTTCCTCGACATCCGACTGGTTCAGATGGACCGCCGGCGCGATGATGTGGCTCGGCGGTTCCTTGCGGATTTGGATGATATATTCGCCGAGATCGGTCTCGATCGGCTCGACGCCGCTTTCTTCGAGGAAATCGTTCAACGCGATCTCCTCGGCGATCATCGACTTGCCCTTGGTGACGGTTTTCGCCTCCACGGAGCGACAGATTTCCAGGATTTTCTCCCGCGCTTCCTGCGGCGTGCGCGCCCAGTGCACATGGCCGCCATTCTCGGTCACCCGGCGCTCGAAGCGCTCCAGGTAATAATCGAGATTGGCCAGCGTATGGTTCTTGATGTCGCGGCCCATGTCGCGCAGCGCCTCGAACTCCGGCAGCCGGTCGATGGCCGCGCGGCGCTTGTCCTGAAAACCGACCCGCATGTTGCCCAGCGCCCGCTGCAACCGTTCGTCATGCAGGGCGGTGGTGGCGTTGCTCTTGAAGGAATGGCTGGTGGATTGCATGGCGCTAATTCCCGCGTCCGGGTTCGCCGATGGCCGGCGTATCGGTCATACCCGCCAGTACCTCCGCGACATGGCGGACCTGCACCTTCTCGCCGCGCCGCTTCAGCTTGCCGGCCATGTTCAGCAGGCAGCCGAGATCGCCGGCCAGCAGCGTCTGCGCCCCGGTCTTCACGATGTCATCGGCCTTGTCGGAAACCATACGATCGGAAATATCCGGATATTTGATGCAGAAAGTGCCGCCGAAGCCGCAGCAGATTTCCGCCCCCGGCAGCTCCGTCAGCTTCAGCCCCGCGACCGAGCCAAGCAGGCTGCGCGGCTGCTGCTTCACATCCAGCTCGCGCAGGCCGGAACAGCTGTCGTGATAGGTCACCGTGCCGTCGAAATGCGCCTCGACGCTCTTCATCCCCATCACATCGACCAGGAAAGAGACCAGCTCATAGGTGCGGTGGCCGACATGATGGGCGCGCGGGCCCCATTCGGGGTCCTCCTTGAACAGCTCGGCATAATGCTTGCGCAGCATGCCGGCGCAGGAGCCGGACGGCGCGACCACATAGTCATACCCTTCGAAGGCGCGGATGGTGTTGCGCGCGATGTCCTTGGTATCCGCGAAATCGCCGGAATTATAGGCCGGCTGGCCGCAGCAGGTCTGCGCCTCCGGAACCTCCACATCGCAGCCCGCCTGTTCCAGCAGCCGGATCGCGGCGAAACCGACGGACGGGCGGAACAGATCGACGAGACAGGTAACGAACAGCCCGACCCGGGGTTTCTTCTGTGGCGTTTCCTCGACCATTTTAGGCGCTTCCTGCCGTGGCGTTTTTGCTTCGCCGTTAAGATGACTTCTGCCGGCTTGCTTGACAAGCCGGACCGGTATTACCAGTCAGGAAGCGGGGATCAGCCCCTTGGGCAGCAGCAGATAATAGCGGCCGGGGGATTTCATGCGGCCGGCCAGATCGGCCGCGCCGTCGCCATGGCCCCAGAACAGATCGCCGCGCACCGGGCCCCGGATCGCGCCGCCGACATCCTGCGCCACGACCAGCCGGCGCAGCCGCGCGGTGCCCGGGTCCGGATGTTCGGCGTCAAGCCAGACCGGCGTGCCCAGCGGCACGAAGCGGCGGTCTACCGCCAGGCTGCGCAGTGGCGTCAAGGCCGCGCCCTGCGCGCCGACCGGCCCGTCGCCCGGCAGTTCACGGAAGAAGACATAGGACGGATTGGCGTTCATGAGGGCCGCGGCCTCGGCCGGATTGGCCGCCAGCCAGGCGCGGATCGACTGCATGGAAACGGTCTCGCGGGTCAGCGCACCGCGGGCGATCAGTTCCCGCCCGATGGCGACATAGGGATGGCCATTCTGCCCGGCATAGCCCAGGCGCATCACCCTTCCATCCTCCAGCGTCACCCGCCCGGAACCCTGGATCTGCAGGAAGAAGGCATCGACCGGATCATCGACCCAGACGATCTCCAGATTCCGGGGATCGAGCGCCCCTTCCACGATGGCCTTGCGGTCCTCATAGGGCTTCAGATTGCCGCTGACCACCCGGCCGGCGATGCGCTGGCCCTTCAGTTCCTCGCGGAACTGGCCGAGATCGACCATGACCAGATCGTCGGGCCGACGATGCAGCGGCACCGGATAACGGGCCGAGCGCTGCAAAGCACCGCGCAGCTCCGCCTCGTAATAACCGGTGAACAGGCCGTCGGCTGAGCCGTTATTGGCGGCGCGATAGGGCTTGAAGCTGGCTTCAAAGAAATTGCGGACCGCAGCCGTGTCGCCGGCGGGTACGGATCGCGCCGCATCACAGAGCGGCAGCCAGTCGGCGATGGTGCCGAAATGCGCTTCCGGCCCGAAATTACGCGTCGGCGGCTGGGGCTTCAGCCGATCACAGGATTTCAGCAGCGCCGGCATGGCCTCGGTCAGGGAATCCGCCCGCCATCCAGGAAGCTCGGCGAAGCTGACCGGCTTCAGTGTCAGCCGGTCCGGCGCCTCGGGCACTGGGGCGCAGGCCGCCAGCACAAGCAGAAAGAAGGCCGCCGTCAGGGCGAGACTGTTAAACGCACGGCCGGAACAGGGGCGGGCAGACATGAACCGTCAGTTCGGCGTACGGGTCGCGGCCAGCAGCCAGTTCGGATCGTCCGATCTTGTATCCCGACGGAACGTCCAGATATCCACGACGGTCTCGACCTCATCGGGATCGCCGTCGATCACCTCGCCCGCCGCGTTGCGGGTCAGATTGACCTGCTCGCTGACGAATTCCACCGTCACCTCGGCGAGCGGACCATTCATGCGGGCCTCGGTGATGTCAGCCGCATTCAACGCGATGAGGCGTGTTTCCAGGGTTTCCTTGCGGGCTTCGCGGCTGTCGATGGCGCCGGCGAACCGCTCATAGACCTCGTTGGCCAGCAGCGGGCGCAGCGCCTCCCGGTCACCGCGGGCAAACGCCTCGACGATCATCTCGAAGGCTGCGCGCGAACCGTTGGCAAAATATTTTTCCTCGAAGCTGGAATCCGCGAGCTTGATCTGGGTCAGACCGGCAGCCACGGAACCCGGCGGCGCGTCTTCCAGATCAGCGGCCTGTTTCGCGCGCTGCGGCAATGCCACGACATTGTCGGCGTCATTCTCGGCTTCCGGCTTCGGGCTGAACGGATCCGGCCGATCCCGCTCATTGCCGGTGCGTCGCCCCAGCACGCTGCGCAGGCGCAGAATAAGAAACGCCGCTACCATGGCGAAAAAGATGATGTCCAGAAAAGGAAGCCCGTCGCCCATCTATATATACCGGGCCGGACCGAACTGGACCGTCACCCGCCCTTTGCGCTAAGTAATATCACGTCTGTCAGGCTGACAGCATGATGCGTGCTGTTTCAATAGACGAATCAAACCCTACATAGGGGCGAACAGACGAAAGAGCAAGCATGCCCCTTATAATCCTGGCCCTGTTGATCGGCATTCCGCTGATCGAAATTGCCCTGTTCATCGAAATTGGCGACGAGATCGGCATCTGGCCGACCATCGGGCTGTGCATTGCCACGGCGCTGGCCGGCAGCCTGATGCTGCGCGTCCAGGGGCTATCGACACTGATGCGGGCCCGCGCCGCGATGGCGCGTGACCAGATGCCGGTGCGGGAAATGCTGGATGGCATCGGCCTTGCCATCGCCGGCGCCCTGCTGCTGACGCCCGGATTCGCCACTGACACGGTGGGGCTGTTGCTGTTCATACCCGCGGTGCGGCGCTGGCTCGGCCGCGGGTTTTGGAGCTTCCTGGTCAAGAGCGGGCGTTTTCATGTCGTTGGCACGCCTTTCCCCGGCGGGCCGCGCTCCGGTGCTGCCGCGCGGGGCGGCGGCACCGTGATCGATGGAGAATATCGCGACATCACCGAGGCCGATGACGGCAAGGCCGGCAACCCGGCCTCGCCCTGGCGCCAGCTGCCCGACGAAACCGCGCCAGATGCTTCTCCTGGCCACCCCACCGACAAGACGGAAAAACAGCCATGATCCTGGTCCGCCACGGCCAGTCCGAATTCAACGTGCATTATGCCAAGACCCGGATCGACCCCGGTATTGTCGATCCGGCTCTGACCGAGGAAGGCCGGCTGCAGGCGCAGGCCGCCGCCGAGATTCTGCGCGCGCATGAGATTGAACGGGTGCTGGCCAGCCCCTTCACCCGGACATTGCAAACCGCGGAGATCATCGCCGGGGCGCTGAAGCTGCCGGTCGAGATCGAGCCTCTGGTGCATGAGCATGCCGCCTTCATCTGCGATATCGGCACGCCGGCCGGCGATCTAGCCAAACGCTGGCCGGACTGGCGCTTCGATCATCTGCCGGACCGCTGGTGGCCAGAATCCGAGCAAGAAGAGCAGCTACAAGCGCGCTGCCAGCGTTTCTGGGATCTGGTGGAAACCCACGCGGCACGACCGCGCACGCTGGTCGTCACCCATTGGGGTTTCATCCGGGCACTGACCGGCCTGCGGGTTGGCAATGGCCATCTGGTGCGCTTCACCGCACCTGGTGCTGCGGAACTGCTGCATCCGCGCGAGACAGCCTGAACGCAGCGACCTGAGCGCGGCCCGCCGGTTTCTTCGGGGATAGTTTCTTTGGGCCGCGCTTGTACACATGGCCGATCCGTGATAGCGAGCCGGCCAGTTTCCGAACCGAGGGGCGAGAGCAAGATGAGCGACACGACGGCGAGCAACGGCCAGGATCAGACAGCACAGGCGGGCGGCCTGCCGCTGGTGGTGCACGCGCAGTACATCAAGGATTTCTCCTTCGAGAATCCGAACGCGCCGATGAGCCTGCAGCCGACCGGCAAGCAGCCCGATGTCGATGTCGGTGTCGATGTGCAGGCGCGCCGGCTGCGCGAGGACGATCCGGTCTTCGAAGTGCTGCTGACCATCCGCGCCACGACAAAGAATGAGGAGCAGCAGCTGTTCCTGCTGGAACTGACCTATGGCGGCGTGTTCAGCCTGCGCGGCGCGCCGGAAGAACATCTGCACCCGATGGTGATGATCGAGTGCCCGCGCCTGCTGTTCCCCTATGCCCGGGCCATTGTCTCCGAAACCACGCGCGATGGCGGTTTCCCGCCGCTGATGCTGCAGCCGATCGATTTCGTGGAGCTGTACCGCCGCCGCGTTGCCCAGCAGAGCGATTCGCTGGCCTCCAGCGAGGCCGAAGGCACCGCCTGAGCGGAGGCAGGCATCGCCCGGCTGGCTCTGGGTTAGCCCTGCTTCAGCCAGATCGGATTTTTCAGCTTCTCCAGCATACCCGTATGCGCCTCCAGCTCTGCCTGGGTTGGCGCATGCGGGCGTGGTGGCCGTTTCTGCTCGGCCCCTGGCGGCACCACCAGGATGGTTTCGCCGGCCTGTCTTTCCTCGCCGGTTCCGGCCAGCAGCAGTCCGGGTTCACGGCCGCCGATCAGTTCCAGATAGACCCCCGCCAGCAGATCGGCATCGACCAGCGCGCCATGCAGATCGCGGTGGCTGTTATCGATGCCGAAGCGGCGGCACAGGGCGTCCAGACTGCTTTGCGCACCGGGGAACTTGCGGCGCGCGATGGCCAGCGTATCGACGGCGCGCTCTTTCGGCAGAGCAGAAAGGCCGAGTTGGGTCAGCTCGGCATTCAGGAACCGCATGTCGAATTCGGCATTGTGGATTACCAGCCTGGCATCGCCGATGAAATCCAGGAATTCCCGGGCGACCTCGGAGAAGACCGGATGGCCGGCAAGGAAGTCGGCGGACAGGCCGTGCACCCGAAAGGCCTCTTCCGGCATATCGCGCTCAGGATTGATATATTGCTGGTAGGTGCGGCCCGTCGGCAGGAAATTATCCAGCTCGACACAGGCAATCTCGACGATGCGGTGGCCGGCCTTGGGATCGAGGCCAGTGGTTTCCGTGTCGAGCGCGATCTCACGCATGGTTTCTCCGTCGGCGGCGATAGGAATCCGGATTTTCCCGGAGGAGTCTGACGATGCGTTTCAGCTGCCGCAAGCTCCGATCATGGCCAAGCCCGGTGGACACCACGAAATCGGCGCGGCGGCGCTTCTCGGCATCGGGCATTTGCTGCTGCAGGATCTGCGCGAATTTCTGCTGGGTCATGCCGGGACGGGCCAGAACGCGCCGCGCCTGCAGGATGGCGGGGGCGGACACCACGATCACCGCATCCACACGGGCAGCGCCCCCGGTCTCGTAAAGCAGCGGAATATCGAGCACGACGATCCGCTTACGGCGGCGGCGCATCCGTTTCAGGAAGGCCTGCTCTTCCTTGCGTACTAACGGATGCAGCACGGATTCGAGGCGGCGCAGCGCGGCCGGATCGGCGAAGACGATGCCGCCCAGCCTCTGCCGGTTCACCGCTGCCTTCTCGTTCGCGCCAGCTTCGACAGCCGTGGGAAACAGCGCCTGGATCGCCGGTACGGCCTTGCCACCGGGGCCGAGCAGCCGGTGCACGGCCGCGTCGGCATCATGGACCGGCACGCCGAGGCGGCGCAGCGCCCGCGCGGCGCTGGTCTTACCCATGCCGATGGAACCGGTGAGGCCGAGAATGATCATCAGCGCTTCAGGACACCTTGCAGCCGCAGGAAATCGAGCAGCGGCAGCAATGGCAGGCCCAGGATGGTGAAATAATCACCCTCAATCCGGCTGAAAAGCTGCGCGCCGAGCCCTTCCAGCTGATACGCGCCGACCGAATTGAGCACGGCCTCGCCGGCAGCATCAAGATAGGCCTCGATGAACGCCTCGCTCAAGGGACGCACGCTCAGCCGGGCCGTCGAGAGATGGTGCCAGATCCGCTGCCCGTCGCGGGCGACGACAATGCCGCTTGAGAGGGTGTGGTCGCGGCCGCGCAAGGCCTGCAAATGCGCGCGGGCATGATCGCGGTCGCCGGGTTTTTCGAACCAGACACCATTGCAATCGAGCATCTGGTCGCAGCCGATGACCAGGGCACCGGGCCGCTTACGGGAAACCCTAAGGGCTTTCGCCTCGGCCAGCACGATAGCCGTGTCGCCGGCACTGGCGCCCTCAGCCTGCAGCGCGATGCGGATTTCGGCCTCATCGACCGGCGCCGTCTCAATGCTGAAATCCAGCCCGGCACCACGCAGAAGCTGGGCGCGAATGAGGCTGCCCGACGCCAGAATCAGCGCTGTGGCCATTGCGGCAGGCCCCATGACCCGGGTGGTGTCTGTTTCAGTCTCGATCGCTGTCACTGTCTCTGCGGTCCTGATAAAGCTGGAGAATCTCGGCGGCGGTTTCCTCAATGGAGCGGCGGGTCACGTCAATGACCGGCCAGCCCTGGCGTTCGAAGAGGCGGCGCGCCTCGGTGACCTCACGGCGCACCTCATCAAGATTGATATAGTCGCTCTCAGAGCCCTGGTTCAGCATCAGCAGGCGATTTCGCCTTATCTGCACCAGCCGGTTCGGATCGTTGGTCAGCCCGACGATCAGCGGATGGGTTGCCGTGGTCACTTCGCGCGGCAGGCTGATCCCCGGCACCAGCGGCACGTTGGCAACCTTGAGGCCGCGATTGGCGATGTAGAGGCAGGTCGGCGTCTTGGAGGTGCGCGACACGCCGACCAGCACAATATCGGCATGATCAATATCGTGCAGATGCTGTCCATCATCATGCATCAGGGTGAACTGCATCGCCTCAATACGGCTGAAATAGGCAGCGTCCATCTCATGCTGCCGTCCTGGACGGCCACGTGCCTTTTTCCCCAGATAATGATGCAGCGCGCCCAGTACCGGATCGAGCACCGAGATCACCGGCAATTGCAGCTTGCGGCCGGCCGCCTCCAGCTTGCTGTGAAGATGCGGGTCGAGCAGCGTCACCAGGACGGGGCCGGGATGCGCCTCGATACCGGCGATCACCTTATCGACATGGGCCGGCGTGCGTACCAGGAACCAGGTATGTTCTATCGCCTTCACCCCTTCAAACTGAACGAGGCAGGCGCGGGCCACCTGATGGATCGTCTCGCCGGTGGAATCCGAGACGAGATGCAGATGAATCGTCGACTCCGAAGGCGTCATAGGGAACCCGTCACAGGCTGTGAGTATCGGTGAATCCAGGGGATAAGACCGGACTTATCCCGGTGCTCGCGAAAACCATCCCGGCACCCGGTTTCCGCCACCCGGTTTTGTTCGGCTTGGGATGAAAAATCGCACCCGTCCGGGGAAACTTTCCTGCGGTGCCGAGATTCCAATTCTATCCCCATGATTCAGATTTTTCGGGAAAGCTACTCTGTCGCCGTTAGGCTTGGAGAATCTCCGCGATGATCGATGTAACCCACAAACCGGCAGCGGGGTTAAGGTGCTGTGCCCAAGACTGTGGAGAAACCGGGCGGTTGCAATAATCCCCATTCATCATGCGGATAAACTACTACTACCACTATATTTTAGAATCTAGTTTAGGTAAGGGAATGCGGCCCTTCCCACCTTGGCAGGAGACCATAATGGCGATCACACCCGGCAAACGGATGTTACGTGCCCTCAAGGGAGAGCGCCTCGACAAACCGCCCTTCTGGCTGATGCGCCAAGCAGGAAGGTACCTGCCCGAATATCGCGAGATACGCAGCCAGGCTGGCGGATTCCTCGATCTCTGCTTCTCACCGAAGCTGGCCTGCGAAGTGACCCTCCAGCCAATCCGCCGCTATGGCATGGACGCGGCCATCCTGTTCTCCGATATCCTGATCGTGCCCTACGGTCTGGGCCAGGGGGTCGCTTTCAAGGAAGGCGAGGGGCCAGTCCTCGATCCGGTCCGCAACGCCAGCGATCTTTCACGCCTGTCATTGGATGGTTTTCACGAACGCGTTGCACCGGTCTATGAGACCGTTTCGCGAATTGCCGAAGCTCTGCCCAAGGAAACCACGCTGATCGGTTTCGCGGGGTCACCCTGGACGGTTGCGACCTATATCGCCGAAGGCGGCGGCAGCAAGGAATTCGTTGCCGTGAAGCGCTGGGCCTATGGCGACCCGGAAGGGTTCGGGCAGCTGATCGACCTGCTGGTCGAGGCCACTGTCAGCTATCTGAGCCATCAGGTCGAGGCCGGTGCCGAAGTATTGCAATTGTTCGACAGCTGGGCCGGCGCGCTGCCGGAGCCGGGTTTTCGGCGCTGGTGTATCGAGCCGACCATCCGTATCGTGGCCGCGTTGAAGGCAAGACATCCGGATATCCCGATTATTGGTTTTCCCCGTGGTGCCGGGACGCTTTACGTTCCCTATGCGACGGAAACGGGGATCGATGCGGTGTCGCTGGATACGACGGTTTCGGTTGCCTGGGCAGCCGAGGCGCTGCAATCGAAGCTGCCGGTACAGGGCAATCTCGATCCGATCTTGCTGGTTGCCGGCGGCGATGCCCTGGATCGCGAGGTCGAGCGCATCCTGAGTGGTTTTTCAGGCGGCGCGCATATTTTCAATCTCGGGCATGGTGTGACCCAGACAACCCCGCCAGAAACTGTGGAAAGGTTGGCGCGGCGTTTGCGCGCATGAAGACAGGAGGGGCTGGTAAGGACGGATAGGAGTACCACATCATCGCCATGACAAAGACAGCCATCGTCCTCTTCAATCTCGGCGGACCGGATCGCCCTGACTCGGTTGAGCCCTTTCTGTTCAACCTGTTCAACGACCCGGCAATCATATCCTTGCCGAATCCGTTCCGGTTTCTGGTGGCCAAGCTGATTTCCCGGAAGCGCGCGCCGATTGCCCGCGAGATTTACGAGAATCTGGGTGGTGGCTCGCCGCTGCTGCCCAATACGGAGGCGCAGGCAGAGGCGCTGTCGGCTGCCTTGCCGGATCTGGGTGAGGTGAAGTGTTTTATCGCCATGCGCTACTGGCATCCGATGACAGACGAAACCGTGCAGGCGGTGAAGGCCTTTGCGCCCGATCGCGTGGTCCTGCTGCCGCTCTATCCGCAATTTTCAACGACGACGACAGGCTCTTCATTACGTTTATGGAATAAACGGGCGGAAGCCGCCGGCCTGCGTGTGCCGACCCATGTTATTGGCTGTTATCCTAGGGCTTCAGGCTATGTGAACGCGGTTGCCGGATTGGTCCGCAAGGCGCTGGATGGCATGGAAGGCCGCAAGCGGGTGCTGTTTTCCGCCCATGGCCTGCCGAAGAAGGTGATCGACAAGGGCGATCCCTACCAATGGCAGGTGGAACGCAGCGCTGAAGAGGTCGTCAAGACACTGAATATCCCGGATCTTGACTGGATTGTTTGCTATCAGAGCCGTGTCGGACCGCTGGAATGGATTGGTCCCTCCACCGATGCGGAGATCCTGCGGGCCGGGAAAGACGGTGTCGGCATCATCGTCTGCCCGATTGCCTTCGTTTCAGAACACTCTGAAACTCTTGTAGAAATCGAACTGGAATATCGAGAGTTGGCGGAAGAATCCGGTGTTTCGGCCTTTGCCCGCGTCCCGACGCCGGGGGCGGATCCGCTGTTCATCGAAGCCCTGGCTGATCTGGTGCGTCTTGCGCTGCAACGGCCGGTTGGTGTCTGTGCCGGCGAAGGGTCACGAATTTGCCCCGCGGAGTTTGGCAAATGTCCCTGCCGGGACGCCGCATGATACGGTCCGGCGACTTGGTAGAAATGAAAAAATCCGGAGGCGGATAAATGGGCGGCGATCTCTATTCCTGGATCAAGGCACTGCATGTCATCAGCGTGATCGCCTGGATGGCGGGTATGTTCTATCTGCCGCGGCTCTACATCTACCATGTCGATGCGCCGGTGGGTTCGCCACAGTCCGAGACTTTCAAGGTGATGGAGCGCCGCTTGCTGCGGGCGATCATCAACCCGGCAATGATCGCCAGCTTTGTTTTCGGCATCTGGATGCTGTCGCTGCTGGGCAGCGCTGTCTGGTCGGAAGGCTGGTGGCATGTGAAGCTGACGATGATCATCCTCATGAGCGCCTATCACGGATTTCTGTCGCGCTGGCGGCGTGATTTCGAGGCGGACCGGAATCGCCGCTCCGCGCGATTCTATCGCTTCGCCAATGAAATTCCGACCGTGCTGATGATCGTGATTGTCGTCATGGTCATCGTAAAACCCTTCTAAACCGCGGCAAGAGGGACGAAACAAAAGCGACGCCGTGCAATGGCAGATTGACTTGCGGCGCCGGACACACTATTTGTTTGGCAAATATGGCGGTCACTCGCCGTAAATATCATTCCCAAAAAAACCGCACGCCCCTACCAGCCCTGATGCTGGCCGTCCTTACACAAGGACCGTTAGTCGGATCGCGCCGCTGGTTTTCCCACCACCTGATATCAAGAAATATCCATGCATTTGCAGGAACTTAAATCCAAGACGCCGTCCGAGCTTCTGGCCTTTGCCGAGGAGCTGGAGGTCGAGAACGCCAGCACGCTGCGCAAGCAGGACATGATGTTCGCCATTCTGAAAAGACTGGCGGAAAAAGACATACCGATCTTTGGTGAAGGCGTGCTGGAAACGCTGCAGGACGGCTTTGGCTTCCTTCGGTCACCGGAATCGAACTATCTGCCGGGCCCGGACGATATTTATGTGTCGCCCAGCCAGGTCCGGCGTTTCAGCCTGCGCACCGGCGATACAGTGTCCGGGCAGATTCGAGCGCCCAAGGATGGTGAGCGTTATTTCGCGCTGCTGAAGGTCAACGAGATCAATTTCGAGCAGCCCGAAGCGGTCCGTCATCGCATCAATTTCGATAATCTGACGCCGCTATATCCGGACGAGAAGCTGAAATTCGAGATCGACGATCCGACGGCCAAGGACCCGACGACGCGCGTCATCGACCTGATCTCACCGATGGGCAAGGGCCAGCGCGCCCTGGTCGTGGCGCCGCCGCGCACCGGTAAGACGGTGATGCTGCAGAATATTGCCCATGCGATTTCGGCGAACCATCCGGAAGTGTATCTGATCGTCCTGCTGATCGACGAACGGCCGGAAGAAGTGACCGACATGGATCGGTCAGTGAAGGGCGAGGTTATCAGCTCCACCTTCGACGAGCCGGCCAGCCGGCACGTACAGGTCACCGAGATGGTGCTGGAAAAGGCCAAGCGACTGGTCGAGCACAAGCGGGACGTGGTCATCCTGCTGGATTCGATCACCCGTCTGGCGCGTGCCTACAACACGGTCGTGCCGTCCTCTGGCAAGGTGCTGACCGGCGGTGTCGATGCCAATGCGCTGCAGCGCCCGAAGCGCTTCTTCGGTGCTGCCCGCAATATCGAGGAAGGCGGCTCGCTGACCATTATCGCCACGGCGCTGATCGATACCGGCAGCCGCATGGACGAGGTGATCTTCGAGGAGTTCAAGGGCACCGGCAATTCCGAGCTGATCCTGGACCGCAAGCTGGCCGACAAGCGCAGCTTCCCGGCCATCGACATCACCAAATCCGGCACCCGCAAGGAAGAGCTGCTGGTTGATAAGGGCACGCTCTCCAAGATGTGGGTCCTGCGCCGTGTGCTGATGCCGATGGGCACGGTGGATGCGATGGAGTTCCTGCTCGACAAGCTGAAATACTCCAAGACGAATTCGGATTTCTTCGATTCGATGAACACCTGATCGATACCCAGTACGACCTTGTATGAAAAAGGGCGGGAAAATTCTCCCGCCCTTCTTTTGTCGCCTGTTTCACGTGAAACAGAGTCCTATCGGTTAGGGCCGGTTACGGCAGGAACACCGTGGACCCCGTGGTCTTGCGGGCTTCCAGATCCTGATGCGCCTTCACCACCTCCTTCAGTGGGTAGGTCTGGTTGATGTCGATCCTCACCTTGCCGGATTTCACGACATCGAACAGATCGCTGGTGGTTGCCACCAGATCCTCGCGCTTGGCGGTATAGGTCATCAGTGTAGGCCGGGTGACGAACAGTGACCCCTTCGCCGAGAGCACGCCCAGTTCCAGCGGCGGTACATTGCCCGATGACTGGCCAAAAGCGACCATCAGACCGAGCGGCGACAGGCAGTCCAGCGACTTCATGAAGGTGTCCTTGCCAACACCGTCATAGACCACGGGAACCCCCTTGCCGCCGGTGATCTCCTTCACCCGTTCGACGAAATCCTCCTTCTTGTAGAGGATGGTATGGTGGCAGCCATGAGCCTTGGCCAGTTCGGCCTTCTTCTCATCGCCGACGGTGCCGATCACAGTGGCGCCCAGCGCGGCCGCCCATTGGCAGAGGATGAGGCCAACGCCGCCGGCGGCGGCGTGCATCAGGATGGTGTCTCCAGCCTTTACCTTGTAGGTGCGGCGGATCAGGTACTGCGTGGTCATGCCTTTCAGCATCATCGCGGCCGCCTGCTGATCGCTGACGCCTTCCGGAATTTTCACCAGCCGGTCAGCGGCGATGATGCGGGCTTCCGAATAGCTGCCGGGAGGGCCGGCGGCATAGGCAACGCGGTCGCCTTCCACCAGGTCCTTCACGTCGGGGCCAACGGCTTCCACGATGCCGGCGCCCTCCATGCCGATGCCGGCTGGCAGGGGCAGGGGATAGAGGCCGCTGCGGTGATAGGTGTCGATATAGTTGAGACCGACCGCGGTGTGGCGGACACGGGCCTGGCCGGGACCGGGCGCCGGCAGGTCGATTTCCTGCCATTGCATGACTTCCGGACCGCCGGGCTGCTGGATGCGGATTGCTTGGACCATTGGGAATTTCCTCAGGACAGGTTGTTTTTCAGGAAGGCGGCCGTGCGCTGATGCGCCAACGTGGCCGCTTCCTTGTTGTAATGCTCGCCGCCGACCCGCGCGAAGGCGTGATCGACCTCTGGATAGACATGCGCCTCGACGCGCGGGTGGTCTTTGAGGCCAGCCAGAATCTTGTCCTGGGCTGGTTTTGGGACGAATTTGTCAAGGGCTGCGATGTGCATGAGCAAGGGTTTCTTGATGCTCGCGGCTTCGCCCAGCAAATCCTGAATGCCGACACCGTAATAGCTGATGTTGCAATCGGCATCGGAGCGGGTTGCCATCAGATAGGCCATCTTGCCGCCTAGGCAGAACCCCATCGTGCCAACCTTGCCGTTACTGCCATCGATAGAGCGGGCGACCTTGACCGTCTCGATGAGATCGGAAACGCCTTTTTCGACATCGAAGCCGTTGAACAGCTCGAAGGCGCGGGCCCATTCCGCCTCGCTCTGGTCGGTAATCTGGATTCCCGGCTCCTGGCGCCAGAACAGGTCGGGACAGATGGTGATGAAGCCATCGCTGGCGAGATCGTTGCAGATATCCCGCATCACCTCATTGACGCCGAAGATTTCCTGGATCACGACGATGATGGCTGCGGGAGTCGTTTTTGGTGTGGCCATATAGGCCATGAAGGAGCCGCCATCGGCGGCCTTGATCTTTATCTCGGGCATTGGTTCCTCCGAGTTTGGACAGATGGGGAGATCATGGCGGCTTGAGGCAAAGATTCAAGCCGCTCCTACAATTCCGTCATCAGGCCGGACAGCAGAGGCAGGGCGGGTGCTTCATGATCCAGCAGCCGGGCCTTGGTCTTTTTGCCGTCGCCGCCGCTGAAGCCCACCAGGGAACCGTCCTTGCCGATCACCCGGTGGCAGGGAACGATGAGGGGGATGGGATTGGCGCCGCAGGCCATTCCGACCACACGCGGGTTGGAGCCGATCCGCGCCGCGATATCGCCATAGGTCAGGGTCTCGCCATAGGGGATGGTGAGCATTTCGTGCCAGACCGCCAGATTATGGTTTGATCCGCGCAGATCGAGCGGCAGATCGAAATCTTTCAGCTGGCGCGCGAAATAGCCGGATATCTGCCGGGCGGATTCCTGCAGGACAGGGTCGTCGCTGTGGCGCGGACCACCAGCGGCGAAACGCAATGCGCAGATGGCGCCCTGCCGCGCGGTCACGGTCATCGGGCCGACGGGGCTGTCCAGGGTGAGTTGGGCGAGGGACTCCGTCATGCATCGCCCCGGGCGGCCAGCAGGGCCTCGCTGAGCGCCTTTGGATCAAGCAGGGGCAGGGAACAGCTCTGACCGACACAGAGGTACGCAGCGCTCTGCGCAGGGGCCCCCAGAGCGGCACTGGCCGGATGGTTCGGGGGTAAGCTGCCCTTGGGCCCCAGCTGATGCAGAATGAGGCCCGGCGCGGAAATTTCAGCGATGGCGCGCAGCAGGCCGACATAGGTGGGCGTGGCCGGATCGCCGGTTAGGGTGATTTGCAGCGGGCGCTGGGCGGTATCGCAGGCATTGAGGAAGGTGGCCAGCGGGAAGAAATTGCGGCCGATCTCTCCGGCAAACCGGGGAATCAGAATATCGGCTCGTTCCCGGTATTTCTCATTTCCTGTCAGATGATAGAGGGTCGTCAGCACCTGCAACATCGTGCCATTGCCGGCGGGTACGGCATTGTCCTGGGCGTTCTTGGCGCGCAGCAAGACATCATCGGTATCGTCCGCGGTTGCGAAATAGCCGCCATCCGCCTGATCCCAGTAATGGGTGTCCAGGGTCTCAACCCAGCTGCGGGCCTGGTCGAGGAACCGCTGATGGCGCGTGACCTGGAACAGCGCAAGCGCGGCGGATGCCATGTTGGCATAATCCTCCAGCGTTGCCGGGTGGCGCAGGATATGGCCGCGCCGACTGTGACGCAACCGGCCGTCGATCGTCATTTTTTCGATCACATGATCGAAGGCGCGGATCGCGACCCGCAGCCAGTCGGCATGGGCGAAAGCGAAGCTGGCATGGGCGAGCGCGCGGATCATCAGGCCGTTCCAGTCGGCCAGCACTTTATCGTCCCAGCCTGGCCGCACGCGTTTCTCGCGATGGCTGAGCAGGGTTTGGCGAAGCTGGGCGAGCTGGCTCTCCGCCGCGCCATTGCCGAGGTCAGGCCGGCGATTGCGGTGCAGGATGGTAACGCCTTCCCAGTTACCTTCCGACGTCACGTCATAGGCGCGTTTGAAACTCTCCAGGGCCTCGTCCGGCTGATCGGCCAGCAGCCGATCGATCTCCGTCTCGCGCCAGACATAGAACTTGCCTTCCTCACCCTCGCTGTCGGCATCGAGCGAGCTGGCGAAACCGCCTTCCTCGGTGACCATTTCGCGCAGCACCCAGCCGATGGTCTCTTCCAGGCGCTGCCGGAACAAGGGCCGGCCGGTTTCCAGGGCAGCGTGAGTCAGCAATTCGATGAGCTGGGCATTGTCGTACAGCATCTTCTCGAAATGCGGGGCCAGCCATTGCGCATCGGTGGAATAGCGGGCAAAGCCGCCGCCCAGATGATCGTAGATGCCGCCCTGGCACATGCGCTCCAGCGTGAGCAGCACATAATCGCGCGAATCGCGGTTGCCGCGGCGCAGCCAGTGCCGCCACAGCATCATCAGGATGCCGGGCTGGGGGAATTTAGGCGCCCCACCGATACCGCCATGGATCGGATCGATCTCGCGGTGCAGGCGCTCGGCGATGCGGTCGAGCAGGGCCGGTTCGACGGACTCGCCGGCGGCTGGCTGTGCGAGCTGCCGCAGCGCCTCGCGCAGGGCGGTGGCGTTGCGCGAGACCTTGTCCGAACCTTCGGCATGGGCGTCGGCGATGGTCTGCAGGACCGATGTGAAGCCCGGCCGGCCGTAACGCGGCTCTTTCGGGAAATAGGTGCCGCCCCAGAAGGGCTCGCCCTCGGCCGTGAGGAACATGGTCAGCGGCCAGCCGCCCTGTTCGCCCAGCAGGGCGAGCGCGGACTGGTAGATGTGGTCGATGTCCGGACGCTCTTCGCGGTCCACCTTCACATTGATGAACAGCTGGTTCATCAGGGCGGCGGTTTCTTCGTCCTCGAAGCTCTCATGCGCCATCACATGGCACCAGTGGCAGGCGGCATAGCCGACGGAGAGCAGGATCGGCTTGCCCTCAGCGCGCGCGCGGTCGAGCGCGTCGCGTCCCCATGGCATCCAATGTACAGGGTTGTCCTTGTGCTGAAGAAGATAGGGGCTGGCTTCCTGCGCCAGAAGATTGCCGCTCATCTGTGGCCTTTCCCGCCTGCTGTGCCCGGTATAGGGTTGATATCGGCTTGGCAGAGCCAGTCTTAATGGTTGGCCGTTACAGGCTTGAGTTCAAGTCCGCACAGTCTGAGGGGCGGATGATGGCAGCGCAGGGCGATTTAATCGTTACGTAAGCGGTATATGAGGCGCCGATGAAGATCACGGTCAATATCGATTGTACACCGGAAGAGGCGCGGCGCTTCTTCGGGCTGCCCGATGTCCAGCCGATGCAGGAGGCCGTGATGGCCGAAATGCAGGAGCGGCTGCTCGGCGGCATCAAGCAGATGGATCCGGACGCCATGCTGAAGAGCTGGTTCCAGGGAGTGCCCGGTGGTATGGCCTCCATGGAGGCGCTTCAGAAGATGTTCTGGAGTCAGTTCGGCGACAGCGGAAACAAGGGAGAAAAGCCAGAGTGACCGATATCTCGACCGGAATTGCTGATAAGAATCAAGAGGACTTCGAGTCGTACTACCGCTGCCATGTTTTCTGCTGCACGAATCGCAGACCCGATGGCCACAAGCGCGGTTCCTGCGCGGCGAGCGGTTCCGAACCGCTGCGTGCCTATATGAAGGCGCGCGCCAAGGAACTCGCCATACCCGGTGTCCGGATCAACAATGCCGGCTGTCTCGACCGCTGCGAGCTGGGGCCAGTGCTGGTGATCTATCCGGAAGGCGTCTGGTACAAATATCAGACACAGGCGGATATCGATGAAATTCTGACCGTGCATCTGCGCGATGGCGGACGCGTGGCGCGTCTGATGCTGCGCCCGGAAGACGGGCCAGACCAGGCGGGCTGACCGCACTTACCGTAACGGCCCAATCATGACTGACCAGACGATCTTCGCGCTGGCGACGCCTTCAGGCCGTTCCGGCATTGCTGTCGTGCGGCTGTCCGGTCCGGCGACGGGGGCGGCGCTGCAGGCCATGACCGGGCGCCCGCTGCCGCCGGCGCGCAAGGCGGTGCGCCGGCCCGTGTGTGATCCGGAGAGCGGGGAGATGCTGGATGCGGCGCTGATTCTCTGGTTTCCCGCACCGGCCAGCTTCACCGGCGAGGATGTCGCGGAGCTGCATCTGCATGGCGGGCGGGCGGTCATCGCCGCGGTGATGCAGCTTCTCGCCCGGCAGCCGGGCCTGCGCCTGGCGGAACCAGGGGAATTTACCCGCCGCGCCTTCCTTGCCGGCAAGATGGACCTGACCGCGGTCGAGGGGCTTGCCGATCTGATCGATGCGGAGACGGAGGCCCAGCGCCGCCAGGCCCTGCGCCAGATGGGCGGGGCGTTGGCCACGCTTTATGAGGGCTGGCGCAGCCGGCTGTTGCGGGTGCTGGCGCATGCCGAGGCGGTGATCGATTTCGCCGACGAGGATTTACCGGAGGAGACCAGCACCCAGCTTCAGGCCGATGTGGCGGCGTTGCGCGCGGAAATAGCTGCGCATCTGGGTGATTCCAGGCGCGGGGAAAGGCTGCGCGAAGGGGTCCGTATCGCCATCATCGGCCCGGCCAATGCTGGAAAATCCAGCCTGCTGAACTGGCTCGCGGGACGCGATGCCGCCATCGTCTCGGCCGTGGCGGGCACAACGCGCGATGTGATCGAAGTACATCTGGATCTGGGCGGCTACCCGGTTTTGCTCGCAGACACGGCGGGATTACGGGAGACGCCGGATGCCCTGGAAGAAGAGGGGATACGGCGCGCGCGGCGCTGGGCGCAGGAGGCGGACTACCGCATTTTGCTGCTCGACGGCTCGGTAGCGAGGGATGCGCAGTCTCTGGCCCTCATCGCACAGGAAAATCCATCTATTGTGGTTCTTAATAAGGCAGACCTCATGATGTCGGGGCCTACCAGCGCTACGTCAGAAGCGGATTGTATTACAATTTCGGTCTCGTCCGGTCAGGGGTTGCAGGAATTTCTGATGCGGTTGGAACAGGAGGTAGCGCGCTTGGCAGCACCCGGGGAGGCACCCGCCCTGACGCGGATACGGCACCGTATGGCCCTGCAGGCGGCGCAGGAATCGCTGGACCGTTTCTCTGCAGCAGCGTCTCCGGATCTGGCCGCGGAAGATTTGCGGCTGGCGGTGCGGGAGATCGGTCGGATTACCGGGCGGGTCGATGTCGAGGATCTGCTGGATGTGATCTTCCGCGATTTCTGCCTCGGCAAGTAGGGGATTAGCCGTCGCTGGGTCGGGGCATATGCTGTTTCACGTGAAACATCGCTTTATGATCGCCCTTGGAATCGTTAAAGTCCGGCCATGAAGAATTTCGATGTAATTGTGGTTGGCGGCGGTCACGCCGGTTGCGAGGCAGCTGCCGCGTCGGCGCGCCTGGGCGCGCGTACACTGCTGCTGACCCATCGGCGCGATACGATCGGCGCCATGTCATGCAATCCGGCCATTGGCGGGTTGGGCAAAGGGCATCTGGTGCGGGAGATTGATGCGCTGGATGGTGTGATGGCGCGCGCCATAGATCGTGCCGGCATCCAGTTTCGTCTATTGAACCGCAGCAAGGGGGCGGCCGTGCGTGGGCCGCGCGCCCAGGCCGACCGCAAGCTCTATCGGCAGGCAATCCAGGCCTTGCTCGCGGAGCAGGCCGGTTTGACTATTCAGGAAGGGGCGGTCGAGGATCTGCGCCTTGATGCCGATGGCCGCGTGACGGGCGTCATTCTGTCTGGTGGTGAGGAAATAGCATCGGCTGCCGTGGTGGTTACTACGGGAACTTTTTTGCGCGGCATCATCCATCGCGGTGAGGAGCAGACACCGGCGGGCCGGGTTGGCGAGGCGCCATCTATCGGGCTGGCACGGACGCTGGAACGCGCCGCTTTCGCGATGGGGCGGCTGAAGACCGGAACGCCGCCAAGGCTGGACGGCAAGAGCATCGACTGGGCGGCGCTTGAGGTCCAGCCGGGCGATGATCCGCCGATCCCGTTTTCCTTCCTGACAGACAAGATCACGACACCGCAGATCGTCTGCCATATCACCGAGACCCGGCCCGAGACCCACGCGATCATCCGCGCCAATCTGCACCGGTCGGCGGTGTATTCCGGGCAGATCGCAGGGACGGGGCCGCGTTATTGTCCGTCCATCGAGGACAAGGTGGTGCGCTTTGCCGAGAAGGAACGGCACCAGATTTTCCTGGAGCCGGAGGGTCTGGACGACGACACCGTCTATCCCAATGGCATTTCGACCTCGCTGCCGGTCGAGGTTCAGGAAGCGCTGATTGCGACTATGCCGGGCCTGGCGCGGGCGCGCATCCTGCAGCCGGGCTACGCCATCGAGTATGATTTCATTGACCCGCGCGAGTTGAAGCCGAACCTGGAAACGCGCCGCCTGCCGGGACTGTTCCTGGCCGGGCAGATCAACGGGACGACCGGCTATGAGGAGGCGGCGGGGCAGGGCCTCATCGCCGGCATCAATGCGGCGCTGCTCGCGGGCGGGGCGGCAAACGTGTTTACGCTGGATCGGGCGGAAGCCTATATCGGCGTAATGATCGACGATCTGGTGACGCGCGGGGCGGACGAGCCCTATCGGATGTTCACCTCGCGCGCGGAATACCGATTGTTGCTGCGGGCCGATAATGCTGACCAGCGCCTGACCGAAAAAGGCGTGGCGCTGGGTGTGGTGGGCAGCGAGCGCGGCCGCGCGTTCACACAGAAGAAGAAGGCTTTGTCCGAGGCGCGCGGCATGCTCGAAAATCTCCGGGCGACGCCAAGCTCTTTGGCCCGTCAGGGTGTTCCGATCAATCAGGATGGTGTGATCCGGTCAGCGGCCGAGCTGTTGTCTTATCCGGACATTAGTCTCACGCGCCTGACGCAGATCTGGCCGGAGCTCTCCGCCATCGCCGCGCCGATTGCCGAACAGCTGGAAATCGACGGGCTTTATGCGGGCTATCTGAAGCGCCAGCAGGCAGATGTCGATGCCTATCGCCGCGACGAATCGCTGCTTCTGCCGGACAGGCTCGACTATGCATCCGTTGGCGGGCTCTCGACGGAAATCCGCGACAAGCTGAGCCGTGCCCGGCCAACGACATTGGGGGCGGCGGCGCGCATCCCGGGCGTGACGCCGGCGGCGCTGACGGCATTGCTGCGCCATGTCCGCGCTCGCTCTGTGGCGCTGACGGATGAGGCGAGCCTTGTCGGCTGATCGGGAGCAGGGCGTTTTGACAGCTGAGGACGTTCGGGCGGCCACGGATGTTTCACGTGAAACACTGATCCGCCTCGAGGCCTATGTCGATTTGCTCGCCAAATGGCAAAAGGCAGTCAATCTGGTCGGCCCCAGCACGCTAAAAGATGTCTGGCGTCGCCATATCCTCGATTCCCTTCAGCTTATGCCGTATAGTCCAGAACAGAGTGCTTCCGCGCTCGATCTTGGAAGCGGGGCCGGATTGCCGGGACTTATCCTGGCAATCGCAGGAGTGAAGGGGATGACGCTGGTCGAATCGGATGCGCGTAAGGTTGCCTTCCTGCGGGAGGCGACCCGGGTGACCGAGACGGAACTGGAAGTCTTTCATGGCCGGATCGAGACGCTCCCGGCCCGGAAAGTGGATCTGGTAACCGCCCGCGCCCTGACATCCGTGGCCGGACTCCTCGGCTATACTTGGCCATACCTACAGCCTGGGGGGCGCTGTCTGTTCCTGAAGGGCAGGGGCGTCGATGATGAGCTGAAAGCGGCAGAATCGCTTTGGGAAATGCGGGTCACCAAATATCCCAGCCGGACCGCGCCGGACGGGGTGATCCTTCAACTGGAGGGCATACGTCATGTTGGAGATGCTTGACGAGTCTGAGTCGCTGGTCGCGATGGTTCAGGATGGGCCGCGTATCATTTCCGTGGTCAATCAGAAGGGCGGGGTCGGCAAGACGACGACCACGATCAACCTGGGTACGGCGCTCGCCGCTTGCGGCAAGACGGTTCTGTTGATCGATCTCGACCCGCAGGGCAATGCCTCCACCGGCCTTGGCATTCCGCGGGCCGCACGGGAGCAAGACATCTATGCCGTGATTTGTGATGGGCTCGATATCGGGGCTGCGGTGACGCCGACCGTGATTCCGGGCATGTCCATCGTGCCGTCGTCGGTCAATCTGTCCGGTGCGGAAATCGAGCTGGTGAATTTCGAGCGCCGGGAATACCGCATGCAGGAAGCGCTGACCGGCCTCACCGAGAGCTTCGATTATGTCCTGATCGACTGCCCGCCCTCGCTCGGGCTGCTTACCCTGAATGCGCTGGTTGCCTCGGATGCGGTTCTGGTGCCGCTGCAGTGCGAATTCTATGCGCTGGAAGGGCTCAGCCATCTGCTGAATACGATCAAGCGGGTGAAGAAGAATCTGAACCCGCGGCTGGAAATTCAGGGCGTGGTGCTCACCATGTTCGACCGCCGCAACAACCTCTCGGAAGCGGTGGCGGCCGATGTGCGCGGCCATCTGGGCGACAAGGTCTACACCACCGTGATTCCGCGCAATGTGCGGATTTCAGAAGCGCCGTCGCACGGCAAGCCGGTCATCGTCTATGACATGCGCTGCCCGGGCGCGCAGGCCTATATCCATTTGGCCAGCGAAGTAATGAAACGCGAACGGAGCCTGGCCGCCTGATGGCACGCGAAAAGAGACAGAATCTGGGGCGGGGCCTCGACGCGCTGCTGGGCGAGGACAGCGAGGATTATGCCGAGCTCGACAAGGTGCGGCAGGGCAAGACCGCGCCGATCGAGTATCTGGAGCCGGGACCGTTTCAGCCGCGCCGACTGTTCGCCGCCGAGGAGATGGAATCGCTGATCGATTCGATCCGTGACAAGGGCGTGCTGCAGCCCATCCTGGTCCGCCGGCACCCGTCCGATCCGACGCGCTACCAGATTATCGCCGGAGAGCGGCGCTGGCGCGCGGCGCAGGCGGCGCAACTGCATGAAGTTCCGGTCGTTATCCGCGAATTCGACGACCGCGAGGCGCTGGAAGTCGCGCTGGTCGAGAATATCCAGCGCCAGGACCTGACCCCCATCGAGGAGGCCGAAGGCTATCGGCGGCTGATGGAGGAATTTGGTCATACCCAGGAGGCGCTGGCGCAGGTCATCGGCAAGAGCCGCAGCCATATCGCCAATATGCTGCGTCTGCTGGGGCTACCGGTTGCGGTGCGTGAAGCCGTGGAAGAAGGCAAGATCAGCGCCGGTCATGCCCGGGCGCTGCTGGTCGTGCCGAACAGCGAAAACCTGCTGGGGCAGGTCATCGCCAAGGGGCTCAGCGTCCGCGATACGGAAAAGCTGGTGCAGCGGGCGAAAGCGCCGGAAACCGACGATGCCGAGGGCACGGCCGCAGCGGACGGGCCGAAGCGCCGCAAGGCATCGGCGCGCGAGAAGGACACCGATACGCTGGCCCTGGAGCGCGATTTGTCTGCCCTGTTGGGACTGACGGTCAGCATCGATTTCAGGCCTGGTCAGGGTGGGGTGCTGTCCATCGAATATCGCACGCTCGAACAGCTCGACGATGTGCTGTCGCGCCTGAGCCGCGGCGGACGCCAGCCCGATGTTGAAGGTGAGGAGGCGGGGGAAGGTTTCGGCGAAGATGCCATGATGGCCTCATTCGACCCCGAGGATCCGTTGATACCCGACACTGAAGAAGAACCGGAAGAGCCGCAAGGCTGACGCGCCCTTAGGGCCCCTTAGGCCCGAGCACCGCCACGGGACCGATTGCGTGCCGACAGCGCAATGCCCAGCAGGGTCTGGCCGGTAATGGCGTCGGCCGGCAGGCCGGTTGTCTTGCACTGCATTTCCGCCTCTACCAGCCGGTTCATCGCTTCGCTGAGGCGGTTTGACGGCCAGCCACGAAGCTGGCGCGCCAGCCGATCAGACACTTTCCACAGTGCGCCGCGAAAGCCGGCCGCCTTGAAGGCGGCATCGATGGATTGTCCACCCGCCACCAGATTGCTCGCCAGATGCAGCACACGCAGATGCTGTTGCGCGGCGCGGAGGACCGGCTGGAAATTCATCCCTTCCGCCCGTGCCCGGACCAGCGCCCGGTCCAGCGATTCCGGATCTCCCTCGGCCATCGCGAAGACGATATCGTCGAGCCGCAGGGCGGCATTGTCACCGATGGCCTGGCGTGCCTCTTCCAGGGAAGCGGTGCCGCCTTCGCCGATATAGAGGATCAGCTTGTCCAGCTCCATGCGGGTCAGCAGCCGGTCGGCGCCCAGATGGTCGGCAAGAAAGGCGATGACATCGTCGCCGCAGCGGATATTCGCCTGTTGCAGATGGGTGCGCACCAGGCTGCGCAGATCACGCTCTTCATCGGCATAGCAGGCGATGGCCGCGGCGTTCCGGGCGCCCTCGAACAGTTTCCGTAGCTTGGAGCCGGCCGCCAGCGTTCCTGCTTCGGCCAGGACCAGGCAATCGCCCTGAACAGTCTCCAGCATATTCTGGAAAATCTCGGCATTGCCGTCGCCGGCGTCGCGCACCCGGATCAGCCGCCGCCCCCCGGTCAGGGAGAGTGCGGCGGCCTCGTCCGCGAGCCGGGCCGGATCGTCGCGCAGCTGGGCGCCGGTCAGATCGGCAAGGCGGAACGGATCGTCGAAGGAGGGCAGGACGGTATGGCCGAGCCTGTCCGAAAATTCCTTTATTTTCCCGGTATCTGGCCCGAAAAGCAGGACCGCCCGTATGGCCGGGTCCGGCGCACGAAGGAAGGCATCGATCTGGCGGTCACTGATCTTCATCCGCCGGTTCTGCCCCTAGTTAGCGGCTTTTGCCTGGCGGTCGAAATAGATGCCTAGGCGCACGCGCATATCGTCGCTGATCGCTTCAACGGCACGGCTTCTCGCATCATCCTCGGCCACCAGATTGGCGAATTGCGAGCGCACCAGATTGTAGCTCGCGGTGAAGCGGCTCTGCCCCTTATAGAGCACATCATTGCTGGCGGCGTCGTGCAGTGTGTAATTGGCGATCAGCTGAAGATTGGCCAGCGTCGCCGAGGCGTCGTCGCGGATCGCCAGATCGGTGCGGATTTCGTTGAGGCGTGTCTGTAGCCGGTATCGGGTGCTGGCGGGCGCGCCGCGCGGATTCAGCCTGACACGCAGGTGATTCTGCAATTCCTGGCCGATACGCTCCGGAATCGGCGCGATTTCGACGGCTGCCATATATTGCGTGGTCGCCGGGCTGTTCGCCTGCTCGCCATAGAGCGGGCGAAAGCCGCAGCCAGCCAGCGTCAGCGCCGCGACAAGCAGCGCCAGCGCGGCTATGCCGTTGTTTTTACGCCACAACATTGACAATACGATTGGGCACGACGATCACCTTGCGCGGAGCCTTGCCTTCAAGCTGCTGCAGGACGGCCGGAAGTGCAAGGGCGGCTGTTTCCGCTGTCTGTTTATCGATGTCGCGCGGCAGTTCGATGGTCCCGCGCAGCTTGCCGTTGACCTGCACGGCGATGGTCACGCTGTCATCCACCAGCATCGCCGGGTCGGCCTCGGGCCATGGGGTCTCGGCCAGCAGCGTCTGGTGGCCGAGCAGGCCCCACAGTTCCTCGGCGAGATGCGGCGTCATCGGGCCGATCAGCTGCACCAGCGTCTCCAGCCCGCGCCGCTTCATCCAGCGGCTGCCCTCATCCTGGCCGTCCAGATCTTCAAGCTGGTTGCTGAACTCGCGGATCCGGGCGACGGCCTTGTTGAAATGGAACCGGTCCAGATCGTCGGAAACGCCGGCAATCGTCTTGTGCAGCGCCTTCTCGGCGGCGGCGGCCTTGCCGTCCAGCGAGTTCGGCCGGGCGCCCTTCACCGGGGCCAGCGTGTCCAGCCCCTCGTCAATCAGCCGGTGCAACCGGTTCAGATAGCGCCAGGCGCCGTCGATGCCGGCATCGGTCCAGTCCAGATCGCGCTCCGGCGGGCTGTCCGACAGCATGAACAGCCGGGCCGTGTCGGCACCATAGCTGCCGATGATGTGCACGGGATCGACGACATTCTTGCGTGACTTGCTCATCTTCTCGGAGCGGCCGACGGTGACCGGACGGCCCCCCTCGACAGTCACGCTGTTGCCGTTTGCATCCTTCGTGACCTGTGCGGGGAACAGCCATTTGCCGTCCGCATCCTTGTAGGTCTCGTGGCAGACCATGCCCTGGGTCAGCAAGCCGGCGAAGGGCTCTTCCACGTCGGTATAGCCGCATTTTTTCAGCGCCCGCATGAAGAAGCGCGAATACAGCAGATGCAGCACGGCATGCTCAATGCCGCCGATATACTGATCGACTGAGAGCCAATAGCCGGCCTTGTCACGGTCGAAGGCTGTCTCTCCCCTTGCATCGGCGAAACGGGCGAAATACCAGGAGGATTCGAAGAAGGTGTCGAAGGTGTCGGTCTCGCGCTGCGCCGGCTTGCCGCAGGACGGGCAGGCGACATGTTTCCAGGTCGGATGCCGGTCCAGCGGGTTACCCGGCGCGTCGAAGGTGACATCATCCGGCAGCACGACCGGCAGCTGGTCCTCCGGCACCGGCACGATGCCGCAATCGGCACAGTGGATGAAGGGAATCGGGCAGCCCCAATAGCGCTGGCGCGATACGCCCCAGTCGCGCAGCCGGTAGCTGATATTGGCCTGACCCAGCCCGTTCTTCTCCAGCTCCGTTACGATGCGCTGCTTGGCGTCCTCGACCGGCAGCCCGTCCAGGAAACGGGAATTGAACAGCACCCCCTCGCCGGGGAAGGCAGTGTCGCCGATCTCGACAGTCTCCGCATTGGCCGGCTTCACCACCGGGATGACCGGCAGCCCGTACTTGCGGGCGAAATCGAGGTCGCGCTGGTCGTGTGCCGGACAGCCGAAGATCGCGCCGGTGCCATATTCCATCAGCACGAAATTGGCGACATAGATCGGCACCTGCCAGGAGGGGTCCAGCGGATGGACCGCCTTCAGCCCGGTATCGAAGCCCTTCTTCTCCGCCGTTTCGATGGCCGCCTCACTGGTGCCGATGCGGCTGCATTCGGCGATGAAGTCGGTCAGTGCCGGATTGTTTGCTGCCAGTTCGCCGGCCAGCGGGTGGTTGGGCGAGATCGCGCAGAAGGAGGCGCCGAACAGCGTGTCGGGCCGGGTGGTGAAGACTTCCAGCTTCTCGTCACGTCCCCCAGGGAGATTGGCAATAGGGAAAAAGACCCGGGCACCCTCGGACCGGCCGATCCAGTTGTGCTGCATCAGCCGCACCCGGTCCGGCCAGCGCTCCAGTGTCTGGATCGCCTGCAGCAGATCCTCGGCATAGTCGGTAATCTTCAGGAACCATTGCGACAGCCGCTTCTTCTCGACCGGCGCGCCGGAGCGCCAGCCCTTGCCGTCGATCACCTGCTCGTTGGCCAGAACCGTGTTCTCGACCGGGTCCCAGTTGACCCAGCTTTCCTTGCGGTAGGCGAGGCCGGCCTTGTGGAAATCGAGGAACATCTTCTGCTCATGCCGGTAATAATCCGGATGGCAGGTCGCGATTTCGCGCTCCCAGTCATAGGACAGGCCCATGCCCTGCAGCTGGGTGCGCATCGAGGCGATATTCTCATAGGTCCATTTGGCGGGATGGACCTTGTTCTCGATGGCGGCGTTCTCCGCCGGCAGGCCGAAGGCGTCCCAGCCCATCGGATGCAGCACGTTGAAGCCGCGCGCCTTCTTGTAGCGCGCCACCACATCGCCCAGCGTGTAGTTGCGGACATGGCCCATATGGATGCGCCCCGACGGGTAGGGGAACATCTCCAGCACGTAATATTTCGGCCGGGAGGCGTCTTCGGTCACGTTGAAGCAGCGCTTCTGTGTCCAGATGCGTTGCCACTTCGCCTCGGTTTCCTTGAAATTATAGCGTGCCATCTCGCTCGGCCTGATCTGTCGCGGGTCCGCGTCGCGCGGTTTCGGCCGGGATTATTCGCCCAACAGCGGGGGCAAAGGCAAGCCGTTCGATGGTTTCCCGTTATTCCGGGCGCCTAGCGCTGGGCGCTGGAAACCCGAAGCTGCCGGGCGCGCGTCAGGATGGTGTTCTCGAGTTCGTTGCCGATAGCTGTCTCTACCGCGGCATCCTGCCACTGGCCGGTGGTGGTGCGTTGCTGCCGGAAGATCGCGGCGCGGATGCCATCGGCGCGCAGGGCCCGGTCCAGGATGAACAGGTTGACCTTGAACCGCTCGGCAGGGTTCTCGGGTGCCGAATACCAGTCGGTGATGATGACGCCGCCGAACGGATCGGCCGAGGCGATCGGCATGAAGGAGAGCGTATCCAGCGAGGCGCGCCACAGATAGGCGTTCACGCCAATCCCGGTGCCGCCGGCCGGCGCTTCTTCCTCGCCACCGAACAGGCTGAGGCCGGCCGGGCCCAGGATGCTGCCGTTCTCTTCCTTGCCATAGATGCTGGGATTGGTGTCGCCAGGCCGCATCGTCGGGTATTCGTATTTTGTCTCGCCGCAGCCGGCCAGCAGTGCCGTCGTTACCAGACAAGCGGCCAGAAGACCGCGATCGGATTTGAGGGTAAGCGCCACAGTCGGTCCAATCCTGTCGAACAAGGAGATAAACAAGCCAAACACCGCTATTCTAACGCCACGATCCGGTCAAGACTAAGGCAAAATCACAGCAGCCCTTAATGCCATATATAAGCACCGCAGCGGTAACTGACTGGATATGAAGGACATATGAGCGCGCCCAAAATGTGTCCTTCCTGCAACATGTGTGCACAATTATCACGCGGCAAGGCCGAGTTTGGTTGACTAACGCCCTCGCATGGATAGCCTTCACCCAGTCCAAACGGGCGGCACGGCATACGTCGTCTGAACCGGGGGGATAGTGGCTGCCGGGTAACCCGCCTGGTGGCTTTATGTGAGGCAAACCTTTTTAGTAGGGGGCACAAATGAAGAAGGTTCTTCTCGGCACGACCGCTCTGGTCGCCGCAGGCCTGCTGGCTCAGCCGGCTCTGGCATCCGATCCGATCAAGCTGCAGGTGAAGGGTTACTACCAGAACCTGGTCACGTTCTCGGACGTTGACGAGCCGGCCGGTTCGACCGCGAACTACAAGGACGCGCAGTTCCGTCATGAGGGCGAAGTCCACTTCAAGGGTGAGACCAAGCTCGACAACGGCCTGACCGTCGGCTTCGACGCGCAGCTCGAAATCGTCAACGTCGGCCTGTCGGGCGGCCAGCCGCGCGACATGGACGAGACCTACATGTACTTCTCGGGCGGCTTCGGTAAGCTGCAGCTCGGCTCCGAGAACGGCGCCGCCTACCTGCTGCATGTCGGCATCCCGTCGGTCGGCCTCGGCTTCGACGACCGCAACTTCGGCGTTGCCGCCTCGAATGGTGGCCATGGCCGTCCGAACATCTCGGGCGACACCGCCAAGGGCACCTACTTCACCCCGAACATGGGTGGCTTCCAGGCTGGCGTCAGCTACAGCCCGAACATCGACCATCAGGCTCTGAGCGGCAACGGCTTCGGCGTGATGACCGTCGGCACCGGCTCGGTTGAGGACGTTGTCGGCCTCGGCCTGAAGTACTCCGGCAAGTTCGGCGGCGCCTCGGTTGCCGTGTCGGGCAGTTACGAGACCGGCGAAGTCGTCGGCGGCGGCAGCAATGTCGATCCGGAGATCTGGTCCGTCGGCCTGAATGTCGGCTTCGGCGGCTTCACCGTGGGCGCTGTCTATGCTGACAGCGAGAACTACGACAGCGGCAGCCTGAACCCGGGTGCGGACGGCGACGTCATGGCTCTGGGCCTGGCCTACAAGACCGGCCCGTGGGGCGTTTCTGCCGGCTACCAGAAGACCGACTACGAGATCGCCGGTGTGGCCACCAGCCGTACCGCCGACGAGTATGAGCTGGCTGCCAGCTACCAGCTGGGCGCTGGCGTCCAGCTGCGCGGTGGTCTGATCCATGCCGACATGGATCTGAACACCCTGCCGGACACCACCACCCTGTTCGTCGGCACCTTCCTGAGCTTCTAAAGCTCTGGTCGGTCCGAAAGGACTTGGGGAAAGGGCGCGGCTTCGGTCGCGCCCTTTTCTTTTTGCCCGCTTTTCTTTCGGGCCGCTTCGGGCAAGGATGCGCGCATGGGACGTCTGATCTGGCTCGCCTCCTATCCGAAATCCGGCAACACATGGATGCGGGCCTTCCTGCACAATCTCTTCCGCAACCCGCCAAAACCGGCCGGCATCAACGAGCTGGACCAGTTCTGCCTCAGCGAGTCCAAGCCGCACTGGTATCTGCCCTATACGGGCGGCCAGCCGACCGAAAACCTGTCGCTGGCAGAGATCATGGCGATCCGGCCGCGTGCCCAGCAGGACATGACCCGCGCCTTTCCCGATTCCGTTTTTGTGAAAACCCATAATTTTCTCGGCGAATCGCACGGTCACCCGCTGGTGAACCAGGCGGTGACGGCCGGCGCGATCTACATCGTGCGCAACCCGCTCGACGTAACCCTGTCTGCAGCCGACCATTTCGGCCTGACCATCGACCAGGCCGTGGATTTCATGGCGACGGAAGGGGCCGCGACCCTGAACAGCGCCAGCAATGTGCCGGAAGTCCTCAGCTCCTGGTCATCCCATGTGAAAAGCTGGACACAGAACCCGCATCCCGCCCTGCTGGTGCTGCGCTACGAGGACATGCTGGAAAATCCGAAGGACGCCTTCAGCCGTGTCGTCAGCTTCCTGCGGCTGCCACCCAGCCCGCAGCGGCTGGACAAGGCGCTGCGCTTCTCCTCCTTCAAGGAGCTGAGCAAGCAGGAAAAGAAAGCCGGATTCCGGGAACGCAGCCAGAATTCGCAGAGCTTCTTCCGGGTTGGCCGGCGCGACCAGTGGCGCGAGGTGCTGACACGAGATCAGATCGCGCGGATCGTCGAGCTGCAGGGCGCGCAGATGCGCCGCTTCGGCTATATCCCCGACGGGGTTGCGGCTGGGTAGGGCCTAATTGTCGGTCCACATCCGCAGTGTATTCTGGTGGATGCGGCCGAACCGCTCCAGATAGGGGCTTCCCGGCATTTCCGCTGCCAGGTCGCGGCGCAACCTGTCCATCTCATAGGCCATTTCGCGTTGCAACGGGTCGCGGATGAAGGATTGCGCCCACCCGATGGCGGCCAGCCTCGTGCCCTTGCGCACCGGCTCCACCCGGTGCAGCACCAGCGACGGATAGACCACGACGGTGCCGGCCGGCTCCTTGCAGAAATGCTCGCCATAGGGCGTAACCATAACCAGCTCGCCGCCCTCATAGGTCGCGGGGTCGCTGAGGAACAGGGTGAAAGACACGTCGGACCGCACCGCCTTGTCCTGCGACGGGCCGATCAGTGCCGCGTCGATATGCTCGCCATAATGCATGCCGACATCGTAGCGGTTGAACACAAGGTGCAGCTTGCGCGGCAGCGCATACATGGTGAAGCCATCGGTGCGCATCAGCGCGTTGGTGACCGTCTGCAGGAGCTGCGGTAGCTGCTGCGAGACCTGATCGCTCTGCAGATTCTGCTTCAGCCCTTTCTTGCCCGTCACGGTGCCGTCCTGGAATTGGGTGCGGCCCAGTTCCATGCGCAGCTTGGCAAGTTCCTCGCGGCTCAGCACATCGGGAATCTTCAGCAGCATGATGGCGTATCCTCAGCTAGTGTTCGACGCGCAAGGCCGGTTCCCTTGCCCGCCGCTTCTTGGCATGCTGGCGAAGCTAACGCTGTTTTGTCCTGCAACTCAACATCCCGCGTTCTGGAGCCTTCATGTCCGACGCCCCGTCCGACTCCGATCTCGATTCCGGCCTCGCAAAGGCCATTGCCGGCAATATCGCCACGATTCGCAACCGTATCGCCAAGGCCGCCAGGGCGGCGCGGCGCGATCCGGCGGAAATCCGGCTGATCGCGGTCTCCAAGGCGCAGCCGGCCGACCGAATCCAGGCGGCGCTGGCGGCGGGGCAGCGGCTGTTCGGCGAGAACCGGGTGCAGGAGGCGCAACTGCGCTGGCCGGATTTGCGGGCCAGCCACCCGGATCTCGACATCCATCTGATTGGTCCGCTGCAGACCAACAAGGTGAAGGAGGCGGTGGCGCTGTTCGATGCCATTCAGACGGTGGACCGGCCGAAGCTGGCGCAGGCGCTGGCGGCGGAGATGGAGAAGACCGGGCGGCGCCTGCCCTGCTATGTCCAGGTGAACACCGGGGAGGAGGAGCAGAAGGCCGGCGCGCTGCCAGATGAGGCGGATGGTTTCATCACCGAGTGCCGGACGCTCGGCCTCGATATTGTCGGCCTGATGTGCATCCCGCCGGTTGAGGAGGAGCCAGGCCTGCACTTCGCCCTGCTGCGTGAAATCGCTAGGCGCAACGGGATTGAGCATCTGTCGATGGGGATGAGCGCCGATTACGAGGCCGCCATTCCGTTCGGCGCGACCGAGGTCCGCGTCGGCACCGCGATCTTCGGTGACCGTGGCGACTGGAAGCAGCTGGTCGGCCGCTAGGCGAGTTCCACGCGCAGGATCGTTTCGGATCCGCAACGCGCCAGCAACCGGCGCAGATCGGCTTCGGCCAGCGCGACGCAGCCTTCGGTGGGCGCGTAATCCGCGCGCGCGATGTGCAGGAAGATGGCGCTGCCCATGCCGGGCAGGACCGGCTCGTCATTATAGCCAAGCTCGACCACCAGATCGTACAGACCATCCTCGCGCCACATGGTTTCGTGGCTGGCGGGGTGGGGCAGGCGGACTGGCCTGTTATAGGCGGGGTCGGCGGGATCGTCGCACCAGCCATCCAGCCGCCCGATGGGGCGGCTCGGCAGGGCGGTCAGCGGGGCGCCGCCGCGGTCCGCCCGGTAATGCAGCTGGCGCAGCGGCCAGTCGCCGAGCGGCGTGCCGCCATCGCCCTCCCGCTTGTCCGCCACCGGCCCGCCCCTTCCCAGGGCACAATGCAGGCTGAGCCCGTCGGTTTCCAGACGGCCCTGCCGGGCACCGGGTTTGGCAAGCACGCGAATTAGGGTAAGTAAAGCAGACATTTAGGGATCATGCCGGAACAACCGATAGCGGTCCAGTTCCGCTTGGGGCTAGGTCTCGCCGCGCTGACGCGCCCGCATCAGCGCCTCATATTTCTGCAAGGCGTCCTGCATCAGTGACGGCACGCCGCCGGTCTGTTTGCTCGGGGTCTGGTTGCTCGGGGTGGGCGCGGCCGGCGCGGTATCCTGCGCCTTCGCTTCGGAAGCATTCGCCTCGGACGTATTCGCCTGCGGGGGCACCTGGAACCGGGCGATCACCCTGGCGCCTTCGCCTTCCTGCTGGCGGCTGCTGGCGGCAATCAGTGCATCCAGCCCATTCGCCTGGCCGGCATTCAGCGCCATTCTTTCCGGCTCCGCCGCCTTTGCGGCGGCCTGCGCGGCCGTTTCGTTTGCGGCCGTTTCGGTTGCGGCCGTTTCGCTTGCTGCCGGGGCGGGCGCTTCGGCAATGCGGTTGCCGCCGCTGCCGCCAAAGCCAGCCTGGGCCAGCACTTCCTCGCCAACGCCACGGCCATTCTCCGCCTCGAACACGGCATGCGCGCCAGCAGCCAGAAGGCCGAGCGGCCCGCCCAGCAGGCCGGCGCCGGCCATCTGCATTTCCGGCCGGATCGTGTCGCCGGTCAGCTCGCGGTAAATGCTGGAGACGATGGGTATGTGCTGCAGCGGATTGATGAGGTCCAGAAAGTCGAAGAAGGACAGGCCCTCGGATGTGCCATTGTCGGGTGTTTCGCCAACTTCGGCATTATTAAAAGAATCGGGGGCGACGCGCTCCGTCCTGTCGGGGGCAGGGGCAGGGATGGTCAGGCGCATCGCCCCCTGAGAGGCCGCGTCCCGCTGGGAGGGAGGCAGGGACGGCGGCTGGGAGGCCAGTATCTGTGAGGCACTAACGGACATCGGATTCCTCTCTTCATCCGCCCTTGCTTGTGCAAGCCGGATGCCAAAAGGAAATCGTCTATAGATCAAGGAATTACGCGGAAGGCGCCCGGCTGTTGACGCCGTGCTCGGCAGGATTGGCCGGTCCGGGCGGGGCGGGGCGGCAGAATCTGCCCGCCCTAAAAGAGATGTCCTGAGCGTTTCGCCTTGGTCTTCAGATAGGCCTCGTTGTGGCTGTTCGACGGGAAGGCATGGGCGACGCGCTCCGTCACCTCGATGCCGTGCCGGGACAGCCCGTCCACCTTCTCCGGATTATTGGTCATCAACCGCACGCGGGTTGCCCCCAGCTGGTGGAGCATCTCGGCCGCCGGCGCGAAGGCCCGCTCGTCGGCATCGAACCCCAGATGCTCGTTCGCATCGACCGTATCGAGGCCAAGATCCTGAAGCTGATAGGCACGCAGCTTGTTGACGAGGCCGATGTCGCGGCCTTCCTGCGCCAGATACAGCAGGATGCCGGTGCCCTGTTCCGCGATCGCGCGGATCGCGCCGCGCAGCTGATCGCCGCAGTCGCAGCGCAGGCTGCCCAGCAGGTCGCCGGTGAAGCATTGCGAATGCAGCCGCACCAGCACCGGCCTGCCGGCGGCGATCTCCGCTTCCGGGCTGCCGATCAGGATGGCAATGTGCTCGACCCCGCCATCGGGCGGTCGGAAAGCGGCCAGTCTGGCATCCTCGATATCGGCCAGCGGCACCCGCGCCTCGGCGGCCAGCGTCAGCCGGGCAGCGGCCAGCGCCGGATAGGCGGCGATCTCCTCCGCCTCGATCAGCACCAGATCAGCGGCTTCGGCGGTAGCAGCGATACGTTCCGAATCGGCGTCGGCGAGCCGGGCAAGCAGGGCAGCGGGAATCAGCCGCGCTTGCTTCACCAGGGCGAGCGCTGAGGCGGCAAGCCCGTCCTCCGGTTCCGGCAGGATCGCCACCGCTTTCGACAGGGCGGGCGCGGGGCCGGCGGTGGGGTCGGCGAGCCGGCGCACGAAATCAGGATCGGCCTCGGCCGGCAGGGCCAGCGATTCGACGCTGCCGACAGGCTGGCCCGGCTTCAGGGCCGCCGCGCGCCGCGCGGTGAGCACCAGCGTCGGCCGGGATCCGGCGGCGCGGGTCAGGCCCGGCAGGCTGGCAGGCGTCACCATTTCGGCCGCCATCAGGATGCCGGCACTTTCCCGGGCGCGGTTGCGCACCAGCACCTGACCGCCGCGCCGCAGCTCCGCGATGGCGCGCTCGACGCGCTTCACCGTCGCCGCGCGCAGCGAGGCCGGCGACAGGTTCTGGGAGGCCGGTGGGGAATCCGGTGGAGGGGCCGAGGACATGAACAGTGCCTTGCGGATCGGGAAACTGAGCCCAATCTAGGCGTTGCACCGGCCGCTGAAAAGGGCGGCGGCGCCCGAAAGCTTTATCCGCCTATACGGAGACGCCTGCTTTGCCCTATCGCGACTACGACCAGGCCGGGCTGGATGCCCAGTATAACAACCGGGCGATGGTGCCTGATCATGCCGCCTATATCGACAGCTGGGCGACGCGTAGCGCCGAGGCCCGCCGGCATCTTTCCGTCGATCTCGACCTGGCCTATGGCGATGATCTGCGGCAGCGGCTGGATTTTTTTCCGGCCCCGCAACGCGACGCGCCGGTGCTGGCCTTCATTCATGGCGGCTACTGGCAGGCGCTGGACAAGCAGCATTTCAGCCATGTCGCGCCGTTGTTCGTTGCCGCCGGGATCGCTGTGGCGGTGCTGGGCTACCGGCTTGCGCCGGCGCAGCGGATGACGGCAATCGCCTCGGATATCCGCACGGCGCTGGCTTTTCTCTACCGCGAACTGCCATCGCTGGGCGGTGACCGGGCACGGATTCATCTGGCCGGCCATTCGGCGGGCGGCCATCTGGCAGCACTGGCGGCGCAGACCGACTGGCCGGCGCTCTCCCCCGAGTTGCCGTCGGGCCTGGTGCGCGGTGTGTGTTCGATCAGCGGGCTTTACGATCTGGAGCCGATCCGGCGCAGCTATCTGAACGAGGCGCTCGCGCTGGACACGGCGGAAGTGGCGGCGCTCAGCCCGATGCCGCATTTGCCGGCCAAGGCGAGCGGCCCGTTGCTGCTGGCGGTTGGCGGTGCCGAAAGTGCCGAATATCACCGCCAGCAGGCCGATTATGCCGCCCGGCTGCGGGCCGCGCGCCACCCGGTGCAGGCGATTATTCTGGAGGGTCGCCATCATTTCAGTGCCGCCGATGCGCTGGCCGAGCCGGATTCACCGCTGTTCGAGGGCGTGTTGCGGCAGATCCTGGCGCCGCGTTTCTGACAATTTTCTGTGATCAACCGGCTTCGGCTTACCCGGTTACGATGTTCTGGGATATGGTTCCCTTACAAAAGGTAAGGCCGTGGAGAGGCGATGAGCAACGGCAAGAAGATTCTGCTGGTGGAAGACGAGGATTTGCTGCGCCAGTCTCTGGCCGAGCAGCTTCAGCTCCATGAGGAATTCACCACGATTGAAGCCGCCGACGGTGCCGAGGCGCTGGCCAGGGCGAAGAGCGAGCAATTCGACCTCGTGCTGCTTGATGTCGGGCTGCCGGATATGGATGGCCGCGAGGTTTGCCGGCTGTTGCGGCGCGGCGGGCTGAAATCGCCGATCATCATGCTGACCGGCGCGGTGTCGGACGCGGACACGATCCTCGGCCTGGATTCCGGGGCCAATGATTATGTGACCAAGCCGTTCCGCCTGAACGTCCTGCTGGCCCGTATCCGCGCCCAGCTGCGCCAGCATGAGCAGAGCGACGATGCGCTGTTCACCATCGGCCCCTACAGCTTCACGCCCAGCCTGAAGCTGCTGGTCGATGCGGCGAAGAACCGCAAGATCCGCCTGACCGAGAAGGAAACGGCGATCCTGAAATATCTCTACCGCACCGGCAATCGCACGGTCAGCCGCGATGTGTTGCTGAACGAAGTCTGGGGTTATAACGCTGGCGTAACGACCCATACGCTGGAGACCCATGTCTATCGCCTGCGGCAGAAGATCGAGACCGATCCGGCCAATGCCGCGATCCTGGTGACGGAGCCGGGCGGCTATCGCCTGGTGCCCTGACGTTTGGCCGGGACGGTGGCAGATGGTGGCCTGACCGTCCGCTTCTGGGGGGTGCGCGGCAGCATCGCCTGCGCTGACCCGGCGATGATGCGCTATGGCGGCAATACCTCCTGTGTCGAGGTCCGCTGCGGTGACAGGCTCATCATCCTCGACGCAGGCACCGGGCTGAAGCCTCTGGGCGAGGCGCTCGCCGCCATGGGGGCCGCCACCGGCGCGCCTGTCGAGGCCGATCTGCTGCTGAGCCACACCCATCTCGACCATGTCACCGGCCTGCCGTTTTTCCGTCCGGCCTTCGATCCGGGAAACCGGCTCCGGCTCTGGGCCGGGCATCTCTATCCGATCCGGCGGCTGCGCGAGGTTCTGGCCGGGCTGATGGCGCCGCCGCTGTTCCCGGTGCCGCTGGATATCTTCCGTGCGATCATCGCCTATGAGGATTTCCGCGCCGGCGAGGAATTGCCGCTGGGCGGCGGGATTGCCGTGAGGACCGCGCCGCTGAACCATCCGAACGGGGCCACCGGCTACCGGATCGCCTATGGCGGGCGTTCCGTCTGCTACATCACCGATACCGAGCATCGGGAAGGCCAGCGCGACCCGGCAATCCTGGATTTGGCGGCTGGCGCCGACCTGATGATCTATGACAGCACCTACACCGATGCCGAATATCCCCTGTACCGTGGTTGGGGTCATTCCACCTGGGAGGAGGGGGTGCGTTTGGCCGAGGCCGCCGGTGTCGGCCAGCTGGCGATCTTCCATCACGACCCGAATCATGACGACAGCTTCATGGACGGCGTCGCGACGGCGGCGGCGCAGGCGCGGCCGGGCACCATCGTGGCGCGTGAGGGGCTGGAACTGACGCTGTAACGCAGGTTTCACGACCTTCTGAAGCCGCGTGATGCGCAGGCAGTGTTAAGCAGAAACATCGCCATCGACGGAGATGAGGGGCATGTCCGAACAGAATGCCGGCCATATCGCCCGCCATGTCGCCCATCATGTCAACGGGGTGCGGAACTGGCTGATCGGGCTGCCCCGCCTTCTGCCGGGCCTTTTGCCATTCGGGACGGGCCGGCGGCTGGTCCTGCCCGGGCGGCTGCGCGAGGCCATCGCCCGGCAGCAGGAAAACAGCGAAATCCTGATCGGCTGGATCCAGCTTGGCGTCGTCGTCACCTTCGCGGTGCTCTATACGCTGGCGCCCAAGACCTTCCATCCTGACGTCATGTTCGAACCGGTGCCGCTGGTGCTGGGCGTCTATGCGGTATTCACCCTGCTGCGGCTGGTGCTGGCGCACCGGCGGGCACTACCGGGGTGGCTGCTCTATGTCTCGATCCTTGCCGACATGGCGCTGCTGATGGCGGCGATCTGGAGTTTTCACCTGCAGTATCAGCAGCCGCCCTCCTTCTATCTGAAGGCGCCGACCCTGCTCTATGTCTTCATCTTCATTGCCTTGCGCGCCTTGCGTTTCGAGGCGCGTTTCGTGCTGCTGGCAGGCGCCGCGGCCGCGCTGGGCTGGCTCGGTCTGGTCGGCTACGCCACCCTGTCCCGCCCGGACGACACGATGATCACGCGGAACTATGTGGAATATCTGACCTCCAACAGCGTGTTACTGGGGGCGGAATTCGACAAGATCATCTCCATCGCCATGGTTACCGTCATTCTCGGCCTCGCCATCCTCAGGGCGCGCGGGTTGCTGGTGCGTGCGGTGGTTGAAGGGCAGGCGGCGCGCGACCTGTCGCGCTTCTTCGCGCCGGAGGTGGCGGCGAAGATCACCGGGACCGAGCACCAGATTCGCGCCGGCGAGGGCGAGGTCCGCGAGGCGGCCATTCTGACGCTGGATCTGCGCGGCTTCACCGCCCTGTCGACGGCGCTGCCCGCGCGCCAGGTGCTGGCCCTGCTGGCGGACTACCAGGCGCGTGTGGTGCCGGTGATCCAGGCGCATGGCGGGTCCATCGACAAGTTCCTGGGCGATGGCATCATGGCGACTTTCGGCGCCGCCCTGCCGACCGGCCGCCATGCCGCCGATGCGCTGCGCGCCGTTACCGCCATCATGGCGACCATCGATGGCTGGAACGCCGAACGGCTGGCTGCCGGGCAGTCGCCGATCCGCGTCGGCGCGGCGGTCAGTGCCGGGCCGGTGCTGTTCGGCGCGGTGGGCGACGAGACGCGGCTGGAATATACGGTGATCGGCGAGGCGGTGAATCTGGCGGCAAAGCTGGAAAAACACACCAAGGCGGAAGGGGTGCGCGCCTTATCCACCCGGATGGCGCTGGAACTGGCGGAACAGCAGGGCTATCGCCCGGTGCAGCAGCATCGCGTGCTGGCCGCCTGTGTTGTGGAGGGCATTGCCGGTCCGCTCGACCTTGTCGTGCTGGCGGAGTAGGGCGCTTCCACTAACTATTTGATACAAAGCCATTTATCGGCTGGCTGGGGCGCCAGGATTCGAACCTGGGATCACGAGACCAAAACCCGTTGCCTTACCGCTTGGCCACGCCCCATCGCCGGGTGCCCTGAACGGGCGGCGCGCAAGATAGGCGCAAATCCGGCGCGGTGCAACCTGTGGCGATGCGCGGCGGCTTAACAGAATGGGTATTCTTTGTTATGGGTTGGTAGTGCCGCCGCTTGGCGGCGCCATCCAGTCGGGAGATCGGCTTGGCACAGGCAAAGCCCAAAGCGAAGACGGCCGGGAAAAACAGTACGGCCAAGCGCAATATGCCCTGGAGCATCAAGGGCGTCTCGACCGAGGCGCGGGACGCGGCGCGGGCGGCTGTCGAGGCCTCTGGCGGCACCATGGGCGAGTGGCTGGGCGAAGCGATCCGTGCGGTCGCCGCCGAGGAACGCGGCGTTGCGGAAATGCCGGATGCGGTGCCGGCGGCGCCCGAGATGACCCCGGAAATGCTGGAACCGCTGGCCGAGCGCATCGCCGCCGCCGAGCGCCGCACCGCCCTGATGGTAGCGCCGCTGCACGAATTGCTGGAGACCATTGCCCGGCGGCTGGAAGGGCTGGAAAGCCGCCTGCCGTCGCCACCGGTGCCTTCCGGGGAGCAGCTGACGGCGCCCTCGCCATCCGATGATACGCCGGCGCCGGACAGTGCGCCGCCAGCGGACCGGCCCTGATCTAACCCTGCCCTTGACCTTATTCTGACTGGGCCTGTTGGTATTCCGCTGCTTTTTCGGACATACTGAAATCCGCATTACCCGTATTCGAGGGCCGGCATGGCGCAGATATCGCCCTGGAGTGTTAAGGGAGTTTCGCCCGAGGACCGCGAGGCAGCGAAGCGGGCCGCGCGGCAGGCGGGGCTGCCGGTGGGCGCCTGGCTCAGCCAGACCATCCGCCATGCCGGCCATGAGCCTGGCGCCGGCATGACGCCGGCGGCGGCTCCCTCTGATCCCGATTCGGCGGCGGAAATCCGGGCGCTGCGCGCGGAAGTCACGACCCTGGCCGGTCGGTTGGAGGCGTTGCGCGACGGCATGACCGGGCTGCAGGCGGAATTTGCGGCGCTGGCTGAAAGCCGGTCGCCGTCCAATGATCCGGACGGACCGTCAGTGGACCAGCCGGGAGAATTGTCGCCGGAAGCCCTGGCCACGCAGAAGGCGCTGGAACGCGCGGTTCTGCGGCTCTCCGACCGGCTTCGGGTGCTGGAGTCTGAAGCCGAGGCGGCACGCACCGGGGCTTCCGCCGGTTTTCTGAGGCGGCTTTTCGGCCGTGGCTGACGGTGCTGGTACTACCCGGCTTAACAGCGGCCCCTTTCGCGGTATAGGATGGTAGGGTTGGGACTACCGGGCGCCGACACGCCGATCGGGAAAAGGCTATAGGATGCGGAAGGCTGGTTCGAAAGCCACGCCCTGGAGCGTGAAAGGGATCGATGACGCGACGCGGGCCGTCGCGCGCGAAGCCGCGCAGGAGGCCGGGCTGACCCTAGGCGCCTGGATCGACCGCGCCATTTTGCGGCATGCCGGCATAACCCCGGTTCCCGCCAATGATATGCCGGATGCCGGTACAGGGACTGAGGCGGATCCAAAGACGCTGGAAACCCAGGTCGCCGTTGCCGAAGGGCGGATCGAAGACCATCTCCGGCCGGTCGGCCTGGCGGTAGCGCGCATCGCGCAGCGGATGGTCCTGCTGGAGCGCGGCCTGAAATCCCTGCCGCCGGACTGGCCCTCCACCGTGACCATGCCCGGCGGCGCAGCGGATCCGTCTCTGCCTGTGGACGAGAACCCTGTGGGCGAGGACCATATGGCTGGCGGCGTCGCCGACGATACGCCGGATGACGATGCGCCGGACGATGAGATCGTTTTTCCGCCCTCAACAACGGACGATGAGGCGACAGGCGAAAAGACCGCGGGCGAAAAGCCAGCGGGCGAAAAGCCTGAATCGCCGGAAGAGAACTGGGAAGCGCGCTGGGACCGCTTCAAGACGGAGCTGGCCGGTGAAAGTTCTGAGGAGACACGGGACGACGCGCCGGAACCGCCAGCAGCGGTAGCGGCCGGCGAAAACACCCCGTCTCCGCCCGGCTCCCCGCCAACCGCGGCGGATCAACGGCCGGTAAGGCGGCATTTCCCGGGCAAGCTCATAGTCGGCGGCCTCGTTCTGGTCATCGGTGTGGGCAGCGGGATCGCGCTGATGAGCCAGAGCGAGCGGCTGGGTATGGCGCCAGCCCTGCAGCGGGCGGCGGACGGCGTCATCGGGCTCGGCGAGGACGCCAGGCAGGTCTTGCAGAGCGGCACGCGCTGGATTGAGGAGCGGGCCTGGCAGCTGCGTGGCGGCCGGGACGGCGTCGAGGGCGGCGCTTCGTCAGAGTCTGCGGCACCCGATCCGGCGACGCCCGACATGTCCGCTTCGCCGCCTTTGGTGCAGCCCGAACCGGCGCAAGCCTCAGCGCCGCCAGCGTTATCCCCGGCTGCATCAGACCGATCTGAACCGGCGCCATCGCCCGAGCCCGCAGCACCCTTGCCAGTGGCACCGAAGGCAGCACCTGCGCCGACAGCGGCTGGTACAGCCTCTGGCGATGCGCGGCCAGCGGCAAAGCCAGAGGTCGCGGCCCTGCCGGATACCAAGGGGCCGGCTCCCAAAAGCCCGGATCTCAAGGGCTCCACTGTCAGTCCAAGCGCATCAGCGCCGGGCTTCGCCGGGCTGATGGAACAGCGTGCGCGCCAGGGCGATCCCGAGGCGCAGCACGATCTGGCGGTGCTCTATGCGACGGGTGAGGGCCGCCCCCAGGATATGCGGGAAGCGGCCTACTGGTTCCGTGAGGCGGCAATCCAGGGGATTCCCGGCGCACAGTACAATCTCGGCGTGCTCTACGAAAAAGGCACTGGTGTGCAGCAGGACGATGTTCGTGCGCTGCTCTGGTATCACAGTGCGGCCGAGCGCAACCATCCGCGCGCGCAGTATAATCTGGGCCTGTTCTATGCCCAGGGGCGGGGCATACCGGTGAACTACGCCGAGGCCCGCAAATGGCTGCGCCGTGCCGGCGACCAGAATATGACGTCGGCGCTGTTCGAGCTTGGGCAGATGGAGGAGCGCGGGCTGGGCGATGCGCCTGACCTGAGCAAGGCGCGCGCGCTCTATGCCCAGGCGGCGGCGCTGGGCGATCAGGCGGCGGCGGAACGGTTGGTTGCGATGCCGCTGAGCAACAGCGCGCCACCATCCGAAGCGACCGGTAGTGCTGCCAGGGGTGATGCGGGCGCGGCGCCGGCCTCCGCCAAGCCCCTGTCGCCGGACGCGGAACGGGAGACGATTCGCGCGATCCAGCAGATCCTGATCCGCCTCGGCTATGAAGTCGGGGCGGCGGACGGACTGCTTGGCGATCGCACGCGTGAGGGCATCCGCGATTATCAGCGCCGCCACGACCTGCCGGTCAACGGTACGCCATCGGCACTGCTGCTGCAGCATATGCTGCAAACCATGGGCGAAAAACCCGCCGCCGACCGGGCCGCCCGAGGCTAGAGCGGCTGTTTTCTTAAAGTCTAAAGCCCGGCGGGCCGCAGCCTGGTCGCCCGCACCCACCAGCTCGGCTGCACCGTTTGCAACGCTGCGGCGCCGGATTCCGCCGATTCTTCATCCTGCATCAGCGCGAAGCAGGTCGGGCCGCTGCCGGACAATCGTGCCAGCAGGCAGCCCGGCAGCGCTTCCAGATGGCTGAACACAGTGCCGATCTGTGGCACGAGAGCCAGGGCGGCGTCCGTCAAATCATTGCGCTGGGTGCGAAGGAAATCCAGCAAGCGGGCTGGTTCTTCGAGAGGTAGGACCGGTGCCGCTGCCCCGTATTTGCCGCTACGGGCGTGGAAGACGGCGGGGGTTGACAAAGGTACCCCGGGATTGACCAGCAGCACCGGTAGTGCCGGCAGCGACGATAGCGGTACCAGTGTCTCGCCGATGCCGGTCAGGCGGCAGGGCTGGTCCAGCAGGCAGACCGGCACATCGGCACCCAGCTCCAGCCCCAGCGCCATCAGCCGCTCCGTTGGTATTTCCAGGTTCCATAACCGGGCCAGTGCGCGCAGCGTGGCGGCGGCGTCAGCCGAGCCACCACCAATGCCGGCGGCGACCGGCAGGTTCTTTTCCAGCGTCAGCGAAGCTGCGGGCGGTATGTCAGCGTCCCCGGCCAGCAGGCGGGCGGCACGCAGCACCAGATTGTCGGCCTCGCCATCCAGGGCACCGGCGAACGGCCCGGTAATGGAAAGGCTCAGGGAATCGGCGGATTTCGCGGTAATCCGGTCGCCGGTTTCCGCGAAAGCGACGAGGCTGTCCAGCAGGTGATAGCCGTCCGCGCGGCGGCCGGTGACATGCAGGAACAGGTTCAGCTTGGCGGGGGCCTCCGCCGTTACGGAGGCGGCGGTCATCCGCCGCGCTTGGCGTCGCGCTTGGCGGACTCCGGCAGCCCGTCTTTCAGCTTCTTATCGACGGCCTCGATCAGGCTCTGGTCCTCGGGTTTCAGCGTCAGCACGCGCTGCCACTGGAACCGGGCTTCCAGCCGGCGTCCGACCTGCCAGTAGGCATCGCCGAGATGGTCATTGATGACGGGATCGTTGGGCTGCAGCTCAATGGCGCGTTCCAGCTGCCGCACCGCATCCTCGAAGCGCCCCTTGCGGTAGAGCACCCAGCCCAGGCTATCGACGATATAGCCGTCGGTCGGCCGCTGTGCCACGGCGCGCTCGATCATCTCATGCGCCTCGTCCAGCTTGATGTCCTGGTCGATCCAGGAATAGGCCAGGTAGTTCAGCACCAGCGGCTGCTCGGGCTGCAGGTCCAGAGCCTTCTGGAAATCGGATTCGGCCAGCGCCCACTGCTTGGCGCGCTCATGCGCGATGCCGCGCACATAGTACAGAGTCCAGTTCGCCCCTGTTCCCTGATCGATGCGGGCCATCGCTGCGTCATAGGCGGCGATCGCTTCCTGATATTTCTCCTGTCCGCGCAGCAGATCGCCGACCCGGACCAGCGCTTCGTGGCGGTCCTTGTGGCGTTCCGACATGGCGCGGAAATGGGCGACGGCCTCGTCGCGCCGCTTCATCGCATTCAGCGATTCGCCGATTGCCATGGCGGCGTTCCAGCCATAGGGCGAGTCGTCCGGGACATCCCTGAAGGCAGCGATGGCCTCTTCCCAGCGGCGCTGGTCCTGTAGCAGGTCGCCAATCAGCAGGATTTTGCTTGCATGGCCGGGATCGAGATGCAGCGCCAGCTGCGCATGGATAAGTGCGGCTTCGGTGGCACGGTCATTGCGCAATCCGGTGGCGATGTCGTAGAGCGCTTCGGCGAGGCCGCCGAGCACATCCGTCGCCACGGGGTTCGGTGCCTGCCCCCGGTCCAGCCGCGCTATCCAGAGGTCAATGATCCGCCCGTCCGACTGGTCGCGGCGTGCCGAATTGTACAGCGCCCGCGCTTTGTCCGTCTTGCCCTGGCTTTCGTAGATCCAGCCCAGCGTCATGACCAGCCGCAAGGGCGGGGCCTCCAGCCTGCCCATCAGCGCTTCCAGCGATGCGGTGGCCTCCTCCGGACGGCCGGCCACCATCAGCAGCAGCCCGCTATGGAAGCTGGCCAGCAGCGACAGCCCATCCTCCTGCCGGATATCGCTCAGCAGCTTCAGGGCCGCATCGGTATCGCCCTGCCCCTGCAGCAGCCAGGCAAGCAGCAAGGGCCGGGTCAGTTGCATCAGCCCGCGCGCCGGCTGGTCGAGCAACTGCGTGGCGGCACCGTCGAAATTCTCCTGTCGGGCCATCTCGAGCGAGAGATAGAGGGCGGCGACCGGGTCGCCCGGCGCCAGATCGGCCACCCGACGGGCCAGCGACCCCAGGGAATCGAGCCGGCCTTCGGCGATCTGCAGCACCAGAACACGGCGCAGCAGCGTCGGATTGTCCGGATCGGCGGCCAGCGCCTGGATCATATAGTCGGCGGCGGCGCCGAGGTCGGCCTCGCGGTAGGCGTGCTGGCCGGCCAGATAGCTGCCCGAGGCGGCCGTGGCGGCGGCGTGAGCCGGCCGCGCGGCCATCGGATGCCAGGCCAGAACGGAGCCGCCGATGAGGGCGGCACAGGCCAGACGGGCAAGACGGCAGGGCGGCAACGGGCGTGTCATGATCGGTTTTCCACCCATCGGCCTGACGGAAACGCCGCGGCTGTGCGGCGCCCCCGGCGGCCTTCTACATGTTGGGATAGTTGGGCCCGCCGCCACCTTCCGGAACGACCCAGTTGATGTTCTGTGACGGATCCTTGATGTCGCAGGTTTTGCAATGCACGCAGTTCTGCGCGTTGATCTGCAGCCGGGGATTCGATCCGTCGTCGTCGCGCACGATCTCGTACACGCCGGCCGGGCAGTAGCGCTGCTCCGGTGCGTCGTAGAGCGCCAGATTCACCTCGATCGGCACGCTCTTGTCGCGCAGAGTCAGATGCGCCGGCTGGTTCTCCTCGTGATTGGTGTTCGAGATGAACACCGAGGAGAGCTTGTCGAAGGTGATCTTGCCGTCGGGCTTGGGGTAGTCGATCGGCGTGCACTCGGACGCTTTCTTCAGCTGCGGATGGTCGGCGTGGTTACGGAAGGTCCACGGCGCCTTGCCCCGCAACAGGTAAGTATCGACAGCCGAATAGGCAAGGCCCGCCCACATCCCGTTATGGAAGGCCGGCCGGATGTTGCGCACACCGCGCAGCTCCTGCCATACCCAGCTTGCCTTCAGCGCTTCCGGATAGGCGGTCAGCTCGATACCGTTGCCGGCGCCTTCCTGGGTGAGCGCCTCGAAGGCGGATTCGGCGGCCAGCATGCCGGATTTCATCGCGGTGTGCGTGCCCTTGATCTTCGGCACGTTCAGGAAGCCGGCGGTGCAGCCGATCAGCGCGCCGCCCGGGAAGGTCAGTTTCGGAATCGACTGGAAGCCGCCCTCGTTCAGCGCCCGGGCACCATAGGAGATGCGGCGCGCGCCCTCGAAGAAGGGTTTCACGGCGGGGTGCAGTTTGAAGCGCTGGAATTCGTCGAACGGGCTGAGATAGGGATTCTGGTAGTCCAGTCCGATGACGAAGCCGACCGCCATCTGGTTGCCCTCCAGATGGTACAGGAAGGATCCGCCATAGGTGGCGCTGTTCATCGGCCAGCCGATGGAGTGCCAGACCAGCCCGGGCTGATGCTTTTCCGGGTCGATCTCCCACAGTTCCTTGATGCCGATCCCGAAGGTCTGCGGGTCGCACTCCTTGCGCAGCTCGTATTTCTGAAACAGCCCCTTGCTCAACGAGCCACGGCAACCCTCGGCGAACAGGGTGATCTTCGCGTGCAGCTCAACGCCCGGCGTGTGGTTGGCGGTGGGCTCGCCATCCTTGCCGATACCCATGTCGCCGGTGGCGACGCCGCGCACCGCGCCATTCTCGTCATACAGCACCTCGGCGGCGGCGAAGCCGGGGTAGATTTCCACGCCCAGCGCCTCGGCCTGCTCGCCCAGCCAGCGGCAGACATTGCCCAGGCTGACGATATAATTGCCGTGATTGTTCATCTGCGGCGGGGTCGGCAGCTTGAACGCCTTGTTTTCCGTCAGGAACATGAAGCGGTCATCGGCGGCCGGCGTGTTCAGCGGCGCGCCCTTTTCCTGCCAGTCGGGAATCAGCTCGTTCAGCGCGCGGGGTTCCAGCACCGCGCCGGAAAGAATATGCGCCCCGACCTCGGAGCCCTTCTCGACGATGCAGACGCTGACATCCTTGCCGCTTTCGGCGCAGAGCTGCTTCAGCCGTATCGCTGCGCTCAGACCCGACGGGCCGGCGCCGACGATGACGACGTCATATTCCATGCTTTCGCGTTCCATTTACCCTGTCCTGCTGCGCTAGACCAAATCGTGGCGGACCGGAATTGCGGCCGGTCGGTCGATCTTTCGTCCTCTCGGGCCGCAGCTTCCTATATAGTTCGTCAAATCAGAAACCGCCTATCCCTTAGCGCAACGCGATGGCGATTGCCATGCCAGAACCGCAATATTCCAATCCGATCCGCCTGTTGCAATGGTATGCCGAGGCCGGAATCGACGAGGCGATCGAGGATCAACCGATCGATCGCTACGCTATTGCGGCGCGCGCCCGGCCGTCCGCCGCCGCAACCGGCGCAGACCAGGGGCGGCAGAGCGTTCCGGCGGGGTCACGACCGCTGCCTGCGGCGCTGGCGCAGCCTCGCCCAGCCGTAGCCCCAGCCTCTCCTGGTATAGCGGCCAGCAGCTTTGACGGGGCGGCCGATGCGCGGCGCCGTGCCGCCTCGGCCGACTCGCTGGACGCGCTGCGCACGGCACTGGCCGCCTTCGATGGGTGCGCCCTGAAGCAGACCGCGATGAATCTGGTGTTCGCCGACGGCAACCCGGCCGCACCAATCATGTTCATCGGTGAGGCGCCGGGGCGTGACGAGGACCGGCAGGGCCTGCCCTTTGTCGGCCGCTCCGGCAAGCTGCTGGACAGTATGCTGGCGGCCATCGGGCTGGAGCGCCATGCCGAGAAGCCCGAACAGGCCGTCTATATCGCCAATATCCTGCCCTGGCGGCCGCCCGGCGACCGCACGCCGACCGCCGCCGAGATTGCTGCTTGCCTGCCCTTTATCGAACGGCATATCGCGCTGGTGAAGCCGCGCCATGTCGTTCTGCTGGGCGGCACGGCGGCGAAATCCCTGCTGAATCGCAGCGAGGGCATCATGCGGCTGCGTGGACGCTGGTATGAGCACCCGGTCGAGGGGCTCGATAAACCGGTATCCTGTCTCGCGACCCTTCATCCGGCCTTCCTTTTGCGAAGCCCGAAGGAGAAGCGGAGCGCCTGGCGTGATTTTCTCGAGCTAAAGTCGAAATTAGGAACTTCTGTATAACTTATTGACTTCACACCCGAAGCCAAATTTCCAGAAAGTTGACGTTAAATAACCGCCAGGGGCTGAGACGATTCAACGTCTTGCCAGACCCCTCTTCTTCTGTTTTACCTAGCGCTATGAATCCGCGTGATACTAGAAAAATCATAGCGATTTCAAAGGCATCAATGCTCGCAGCGCTTTTGGCGGTCGGGCTGGCGATGCCGGCGAAGGCCCTTGACGGGCTGCCGATCGAAACCGCGCTCCTGTCGCCGGGCACGCTCGAGAAAGCTCTCGAGGGGCAAGCCTCTGGTTTGCCTGCCGTTTTGCGGCCGTCGGATGCGCAACTCTACAAGCGCATCTTCTCCCTGCAGACGCTGGGGCGGTGGGAAGCGGCCGATCGTGAAATCGCTAAACTGAACGACCGGTCGCTGATGGGGCATGTCCTCTATCAGCGCTATATGCATCCGACCGCCTACCGCTCCTCCTATGAGGAATTGCGGCGCTGGCTGGAGTTGTATGCCGATCATCCTGAGGCCAGCCGGGTCCATGGCCTGGCCCTGAAGCGCAAGCCCGCCGGCGCGAAGGCGCCGACGGCCCCGGTGCAGGGCTTTCTGTACGGCAATGGTACCGAAGGCTCGGGCATGCCGGAGCGTATCAGCATCCGCAACCGGGCCGGCAAGCTGGTCAAGAACGCCGCCGCCGATCAGGTGTTGCGGCAGATCACGGCGCTCTCGCGTGACGGCTCGCCGAGCGCGGCGCTGAAGCTTCTGGAAGAGCGGCTGACGGGCGAGATCGATGCCCTGCCCCTCGCGCTTGCGCGCGGCGAGATCGCCGCCGGCTATTACCTCGCCAACCGCGACGATCTGGCGCTGGAGCATGCCGCCAAGGCGGTGCGCCAGTCGGCCGACCGCGACATGATGGCGGCCTGGGTTGCTGGCCTTGCCGCCTGGCGGCTTGGCAAGTTCGATGCCTCGGGCCGCTATTTCGAAATGGTGGCGCTTGACGACGATGTTTCCGGCTGGACCGCCGCTGCCGCTGCCTATTGGGCCTCGCGCGTGCATCTGAAGCAGCGCCGCCCGGCCGAGGCGACGCGCTGGCTGGCCCGCGCAGCGACCTTCCCGGCGAGCTTCTACGGGTTGCTGGCGCGCCGGGCGCTGGGCGTCGAGACGCCGGCGAACTGGGGCGAGCCGCCGCTCGATACTTCGGATTTCCGCTATCTGATGGCGCAGCCGGGCGGCAAGCGCAGTCTGGCGCTGATTCAGCTGGACATGACCGAACTGGCGGAGATGGAGCTGCGCAAGCTCTACCCCCGGATCGAGCCGGAGCGCGCCACGGCAGTGCTGGCCGTCGCCAACCGCGCCAATATGGCCGGCTTGGCCCTGCGGCTGGCCAGCCGGCTGCAGGTTGCGACCGGCGAGCGCTACAAGGTCGGGCTGTTTCCGATGCCGCAATGGGAGCCGCCGGGCGGCTTCATCGTCGATAAGGCGCTGCTGTTCAGCATCATCCGCCAGGAATCGGCCTTCGATGTCCGCGCCCAGAGCGGCAGCGGCGCGCGCGGCCTGATGCAGCTGATGCCGAGCACGGCGCGGCTGATGGCGACCGATGAGGAATATGCTGGCAACCGGTCGGAGCTGTTCGACCCCGACCTGAATCTGACGCTGGGCCAGCGCTATCTGCAGCATCTGATCGGGCTGGACACGCTGGATGGCAACCTGTTCTGGGTGGTTGCTTCCTATAATGCTGGCCCGGGCAATCTGCGGCGCTGGCTGAAGCAGGTCGATTACCGCGATGATCCGCTGCTGTTCATCGAATCGATCCCGTCGCGCGAGACACGGAATTTCGTCGAGCGGGTGGTGGCGAATTTCTGGACCTACCGCATGCGCATGGGCCAGCCCTCCCCGTCGCTGGACCAGGTGGCGGCCGGCCAATGGCCGATGTATGAATCGCTGGACCCGCAGGCCCCGGACAACGGTTCGATTGCCCAGACCATCTCGGCGACGCATTAGCGCACAGAGAGCGGCTCCCGATCATGGCTATTGACGAGCGTATTCCCTTCGTCGCGATCAGCATCGCGGTTCTCACCGTTTCCGATACGCGCGGCCTGGCCGAGGACCGCTCCGGCGACACGCTGGTGCAGCGCATCGCGGCGGCGGGCCATCGGCTCGCCGACCGCGCCATCGTGAAGGACGAGATCGCTGATATCGTCGCCCGGCTGCAAGGCTGGATCGAGGATCCGGCGGTGGATTGCGTGATTTCCACCGGCGGTACCGGCGTGACCGGCCGCGATGTGACGCCGGAGGCCTTTGCCCAGGTGTTCGAAAAGGACATACCGGGCTTCGGCGAGCTGTTTCGCTGGCAGAGCTACCAGAAGATCGGCAGCTCTACCATTCAGTCGCGCGCGGTCGCCGGCGTGGCCAGGGGGACATACCTGTTCGCCCTGCCCGGCTCGACCGGTGCCGTGAAGGATGCCTGGGACGGTATCCTTGCGCAGCAGCTCGATATCCGCCACCAGCCCTGCAATTTCGTGGAGCTGATGCCGCGCCTGCGCGAGCATGAGGGCTGGGGCCGTAAATCCTGACCTAACCGGTTGCTTTCTGTCTTTCCCGCCAGCGCGCCAGATCGGCGCCGGTGTCGATATCCTCCAGCGTCGCGGCCAGACCGACAGAAAGCCCGCCCATGGCGCGCCTTGTATCGGCCATTGCCTGCGGGCCCGACCAGCGTACCGCTGACAGGTCCAGACGCCGGGGCCGGGAATTCTGATTAAGGCCGATCAGCCAGTAACCGCCATCGCCGGCCGGCCCCAGCACGGCATCGTGACGCTTCAGCAGGCGAAAAGCGCCGGCGGTGTTGCGGCGTGAAACCTCCGGAATGTCGCTGCCGATCAGCAGCGCCGGGCCCGGCGGCATCCGCTTGAAAGCCCGCAGCATACGGGCGCCCAGATCGCCTGGCCCCTGGGGCAGAACGCGCCAGCCGGCTGGCCAGCGGTGCTGGCGGGCTGCGGCATCGGGCGTCACCGCCAGCCAGCAGCGCCAGCGCGGATCCCGCCCGAGCCGCCGCAGCAGGCCGGCAAGCTGCGCACGGTAGAAGCGCCAGGCGGGAACGCGGCCGATATCCCGGGCAAGACGGCTCTTCACCCGGCCGATCCGCGGCTGTTTGGCGAAAACGATCAGATTGGGCCGCCCTCTCATGGGTAGAACCGCGCGATACGCTCCGGCGGCACACCGAGGAAGTAGGCACCAAGGCAGACCCAGTTACGGACTACTCGCCGGGCTGCGCCATTCCGGCGGTAGCGCCCGGCGGATGTGATGGCCGTCACGCCGGGCAGCAGAATCAGGTTGCGCCGTCCTATACGCCGAACCAGCGCCACATCCTCCATCAGCGGCAGCGCCGCGTACTCCCCGAGACTGCGGTAGTAGTCCCGCTGAATCAGCAGCGCCTGGTCGCCATAGGGGAGCCCCAGCAGCCGGCTGCGCAGCATGGCCGCTGCCGCGATCAGCCGATACGCCGGTCGGGTGTCGTCAAAAGCGAGGCGGGCATAGGCGGCGCGCTGGCGGTTTGCCGGACCGGCGATAAAACCGGCAATCGCGTCGGGCCAGTCGCCAGCGAGAATCGTGTCGGCATGCAGGAACAGCAACCAGTCGCCCCGCGCCGCCTGTCCGCCGGCCCGCAACTGCCTGCCGCGCCCCCGTTCGGCCGTGACGATATGGGCGCCGGCCTGCTTGGCGAGCGCGACGGTGCTGTCGCTGGAACCGCCATCGGCGATGAGGATCTCATGCGGTAGCCCGGCGCGCCCCACCAGCCTGAGTGCCGCGAGGCAGGAAGGCAGGGTTTTCGACGCGTTCAGCGCCGGGATCACGATGGACAGGGTCGGCTTTTCGGTCACGTTCCGGCGAGCGCCTATGGCTGGGGATTGCGTGTGTCTCGTTCCTACCATAGACCGGAGGTCGAGGCTGTTAACGAAGTGGTGAGGAGGAGGCATGGCGCGCCTGGTCGATCTGTCGGCGCTGCACCGGGCGCTGGTCCGGCTGCCGGGCTATGAGCAGGTGCCGCTTGGCGCGCTGGCCGCCCTGCCGGAAAAGGGGCTGGCGCATGATCATGTGCAAATCGCCGGCACCAGGGCATTGCTGCGGGTGCCGAGGCAGAGCCAGTTCGACTTTTCGGCGCGCGACAATCTCGCCTACCAGAAGGCCTGCTTCGAACGCTGCCAGCCCAGTGGCCATACCCCGGCGCTGCTGGGCGTTCTGGAGCCATCGGATGAAGTGCCGATGGGCGCGCTTCTGGTCGAACATATTGACGGGGTAGTGCTGTCTCTTCCAGGCGACATGGCGGGTATTGCCGCCTGCCTTGCCGCCATCCATACGCTGCCTTTGCCGCTCGAAGCGGATCGTCCGCCCTTGCAGGAACATCGCGAGGCAGTATCCGGCACGCTAGCCATCATCGAACGCCAAACCTTGGGGCTGGCGCAGGCGGCACTCGACAGGGAGGCCGCGGATCAGATCGAGAAGGAGCTTGCCTGGGCGCGCGGTTTTGCCGCCGAGGCGGCGCAGTGGCCGCAGCCGCTGGCGCTGGTGTTGAGCGACACCCATCCAGGCAATTATTTGCGCGCGGCGTCAGGCCAGGTGGTGTGCGTCGATCTGGAGAAGGCGGTCTATGGCGCGCCGGCGATCGACCTCGCCCATGCCAGCCTGCACACCTCAACCACCTGGGATGTGGACGCTGCCGCCAGCCTGTCGCGCGGCGAGATCGAAGCTTTTTATGCCGCCTATCTCGATCTCCTGCCACCGGCCATGCGGGAGGCGCTGATGCCCTGGCTGCTGCCGTTGCGCCGCCTGACCTGGCTGCGCTCGGTCACCTGGTGCGTGCATTACCGGGTCGAATCGGCCAGGGCCCGGCGGCGCGACAAGCATCTGGCCGCCAGCACCGAGGACTGGTCCACCGAGGATGTGGATGCGGCCCTCACCGCCCATGTCGAGGGCCGGGTGGCGGATTATCTCGACCCCGCCACCATATCCGCCATCCGCGCCGAATGGCTTGGCCCGGCGCGGCTTAGCTTCTAGAGTCGCCGCATGGGAGAGATCGTCAATCTGCGGCAGGCCCGCAAGGAACGCGACCGGCGGGAAAAAGAACGCCGGGCAGAGGAAAACCGCGCCGCCTTTGGCCGCACCAAGGCGGAAAAGCGCACGACAGAGGCCGGGAAAAAGCGGGAAGACAAGAAGCTCGACGGCCACCGCCTCGATCCGGAAGAGCGCTAGCCTCGATTCTTGTTCTTGATTTGTTCCGATTTCGCGATCATGTTTCCAGACATGGTCGAGGAAGCCCCCATCCTGCCCAAGAAGGGCCGTGGCGCCGTCCGCAACGAGAGCGGCCGCTACGAGAAATTCGCGCGCATCGCCGTGTCGGATGGCTGGGACCGCGTATCCGAGGATGAATTCCCCGATGAGAACCGGCCGCGCACGGAGATCCGGACCGACAGCAGCCGCAGCATCGTCAGCCATAATGACTCGCCGGATATCCCGTTCAGCAGTTCAATCAATCCCTATAAGGGCTGCGAGCATGGCTGCATCTACTGCTTCGCGCGGCCGACCCATGCCTATCTCGGCCTGTCGCCGGGGCTGGATTTCGAGACCAAGATCTTTGCCAAGCCCGACGCGGCGCAGCTGCTCGACAAGACATTCCGGGGCCGGAATTACAAACCCAGCGTGATCGCTATGGGCGCCAATACGGACCCCTACCAGCCGGCGGAGCGCAGCTTGCGCATTACCCGCGCCGTGCTGGAGGTGCTGGAACGGTTCGGCCATCCGGTCGGCATCGTCACCAAATCGGCGCTGGTCACCCGCGATATCGACATTCTGGCGCGGCTGGCGAAACGGCGCCTCGTGGCGGTCAGCCTGTCGGTCACCACGCTGGACCGCGATCTTGCCCGGGTGATGGAGCCGCGCGCCTCCACCCCGCCGCGCCGGCTGGAGGCGATCCGGCAGCTGAGCGAGGCCGGCATTCCGACCGGGGTGATGGCGGCGCCGATGATTCCGGCGCTGAACGACACTGAGCTGGAGGCAATCCTGCAGGCGGCGGCCGAGGCCGGGGCGACATCGGCCGGTTATGTGCTGTTGCGGCTGCCGCTGGAGATCAAGGATCTGTTCGCCGACTGGCTGGAGGCACACCGGCCCGACCGGGCGAAACATGTTCTCTCACTGGTACGCGACACGCGCGGCGGCGCGCTCTATACGGCGGAATTCGGCAAGCGCATGCGCGGCGATGGTCCCTATGCCGAGCTGATTGGCCAGCGTTTTCGCGCCGCCGTGAAACGGCTGGGGCTGAATCGCGACCGCTGGGCGCTAGACCTCAGCCAGTTCAAGGTGCCGCCACCGCAGACCGGGCAGCTCAGCCTGTTCTGATCGTACCAGCCTTTGCCCCCGCCGCTGCTTTCGCTATGCTGGCCTTGATCGTAACGAAGGCGGAACCAATGCCGGACTTCAGTCTCGAACAGGCGCATGGCGGGCTTGTCGCTGGCATCGACGAGGCCGGGCGCGGCCCCTGGGCCGGGCCTGTGGTGGCCGCCGCCGTGATCTTCGACGCCAAGCGCATGCCTTTGGAGCTGCTGTCCCTGATCGACGATTCCAAGAAGCTGAAAAAATTGCGGCGCGAAGCGCTGTTGCCGGCGATCCGCGCCTGCGCCTGGATCGGCATCGGGGCGGCCAGTGCCGCTGAGATCGACCGGGTGAACATCCTGCAGGCGACATATCTTGCCATGCAGCGTGCGGTCGCGCGGCTGCCGGTGCGGCCCAGCCTGGCGCTGGTCGATGGCAACCGGGCGCCTGCCCTGCCCTGCCCGGCGCGCACCCTGATCGGCGGCGACGGGCTGTCGCTCTCCATTGCCGCCGCCTCGATCGTCGCCAAGGTGACGCGCGACCGGGCGATGGAGCGGCTGGATGCGCGTTATGGGGCCTATGGCTGGGCCAGCAATGCCGGCTATGGCACGGCGGTGCATCAGGCGGCGCTGCGCGATCTGGGGCCGACCCGTCACCACCGGCAGTCCTTCCGTCCGATTCAGGCGCTTCTGGAGCAGCCCGAAGGAATCGGTTGAGGAGTCGTTTATAGACTCCTGACTCTGAACCCTTTTTCGCTTGACGGCGAGTCGGCCTCGACTCACATTGGCCGAATGGTGCCAAACAAGACTCTCCCGCTCGACCAGATTCTGGTCGGCGACTGTATCGAGATGATGAACCGCCTGCCTGAGCGGTCGGTCGATCTCGTCTTTGCCGATCCGCCTTACAATCTGCAGCTTGGCGGCGATCTGCTGCGCCCGAACAACAGCCGGGTCGATGGCGTTGACGATGATTGGGACCGGTTCGACGATTTCGCCACCTACGATGCCTTTACACGCGACTGGCTGAAGGCGGCGCGACGCATCCTCAAGGATGATGGTGCGCTCTGGGTGATCGGCAGCTATCACAATATTTTCCGGGTGGGCTCGATCCTGCAGGATCTGGGCTTCTGGATCATGAATGACGTGATCTGGCGCAAAACCAACCCGATGCCGAATTTCCGTGGCCGGCGCTTCACCAATGCGCATGAGACGCTGATCTGGTGCACCAAGGGCAAGGACCAGAAGGGCTACAGCTTCAATTACGACGCGCTGAAGAGCCTGAATGACGACCAGCAGATGCGCAGCGACTGGCTGCTGCCACTGTGCACCGGGCCGGAGCGGCTGAAGGATGCGGAGGGCCGCAAGCTGCATCCGACGCAGAAGCCAGAAGCCCTGCTCTACCGTGTGCTGATGGCGACCACCCAGCCGGGCGGCGTGGTGTTGGACCCGTTCTTCGGCAGCGGCACCACCGGCGCTGTCGCCCGTGCGCTGGGCCGGCACTATATCGGGCTGGAGCGCGACCCCGCCTATGCGGTTGCGGCCGAGGCGCGGATCGCCAAGGTGATTCCGATGCGCGACCCCGACATCGTCGCCATCCGCTCCAAGCGCAGCGAGCCACGCGTGCCGTTCGGCACCATTCTGGAGCGCGGCATGGTGCGGCCGGGCGAAATCCTGTTCGACGAGCGCCGACGCTGGTCGGCGCGCATCCGTGCCGATGGCACGCTGATCGCCCCCAGCCGCGAGGGCGGCGTGCAGGGCTCGATCCATTCCGTGGGCGCGGCGGTGCAGGGTGCGCCAGCCTGCAATGGCTGGACCTTCTGGCATGTGCAGCGCGACGGCATGGCACTGCCGATCGATATTTTCCGCCAGCAGGTCCGCGCCGAACTGGCGGCAGGTTAGGCTAATCCCGCCGCGCCGCCGGTTCCTTCAGCGGCAGCAGGATCAACAGCCCCACGACGAAGAAGGCCAGGATTGTCGCCATGCCGGCGCGCTGGCTGTCGAACATCAGCGTCACGCCGCCCAGCAGCATCGGCCCCGCCCAGGCGGTGGCCTTGCCGGACAGCGCGAACAGGCCGAACATCTCCGCCTCCTTGCCCACAGGGGCAAGTCGCGCCATCAGGCTGCGCCCGGCCGCCTGTGCCGGGCCGACGAACAGCCCCAGCGTCAGCGCCAGGATCCAGAACCAGGTCACGCTTTCGACCACCAGCACCGGAATACCAAAGCCGATCAGGAAGACCAGCGTGATCAGGATGGTGCGTTTCGGGCCGATCCAGTCATCGACCCAGGCGAACAGGAAGGCCCCCAGGCCCGCTGTCACATTCATCGCGATGCCGAACTGGATGATTTCGGCAAAGCTCATGCCGAAGGTGCCGGCGGCGTAGATGCCGCCGAAGGCGAACAGGGTGACCAGCCCGTCGGTGTAGAACATCCGCGCCAGCAGGAAGCGCACGATGGTCCGGTGCTGGCCGATGTCGCGCAGCAGCTGGTGCAATTCCCGAAGCCCCTGCCGTGCCGCCTGTGCCATCGGCAGGGCGCTGCGCGGCCGGTCCGGCGTCCACAGCAATAGCGGGATCATGAACAGCGCGTACCAGATGGCGACCAGCAGGGCGGTGGCGCGCACCGGCTCCGCCTGCTCCGGGTCGAGGCCGAAGGGTGGCGGATCGGCCTGCACCAGCCCGTACAGCGCCACGACCAGGCAAGCCAGCCCGCCGCCATAGCCAGCGGCCCAGCCCCAGCCGGACAGCCGCCCGGTGCGACCGGGCGTGGTCAGGTCCGGCAGCATCGAATTATAGAAGATGGTGGCGTATTCGTAGCCCAGCGCGCCCAGCGCCACCAAAGCCAGGGCCAGCGGGATATCCCCGGCATCGGGCCTCACGAACCAAAGGCAGGCGCTGGCGGCGATTGACAGCAGGCTGAACCAGAAGATCCAGGGTTTACGCGCGCCGGCACGGTCGGCGATGGCCCCCAGCACGGGGCCGGTCAGCGCGACGGCCAGCCCGGCCAGCCCGGTCGCCTGCCCCCACAGGAAAGTGCCCTGTTCCGGCGTTTCCGCCACCGCACGGGTGAAATAGGCGGCGAAGATGAAGGTGGTGATGACCGTCGGGTAGCTGTTGTTCGCCCAGTCGAACAGGCACCAGGAGAAGATCGCCCGGCGGTCCGGCCGCCGGGTGGAGGGCACGCTATCGCTCATCGGTTAGCGTCTAGGCGGGCAGCAACGCGCGCAGCTGCGCGTTCGCCACAGTCAGCATGGCGAGATCGACGCCACCCGGCGTGTTGCGGAAATCGGCCAGCAGCTGCGCGGCCTTGTCCGTCGCCGCGCGATTCTGGGAGACCCAGCTTTCGATCTTGTCCTCGCTATTGCCCTTGGCGGTCTTTCCCGTGGTGGCGAGTACGCTCTGGGTCAGCAGTGCCTGATGGCTGTAGAGATCGCCCACCGCACTGTCCACGGCGATCTTCTGCCAGTGATTGTCGAGCGACAGTCCGTCGGCGGCATTGCGCAGCCAGTCGAGACCGAAGCGGGTGCCGACGGCGAAATAAATGCGGGCGACATCGACAATGTCAGTCTTGCTGCCCGCCATTTCGGCGATCTTCACGATATCCGGCGCGCTCAGCAGATAGTCGATGGCGACGATCTCCGAGGCCAGCGATGCCGGGACGCCGTGCTTTTCCAGCTCGGCCTTGCGCTGTTTCAGGGCACCCGTGTCAGCTTCCGGTATCGCCGTGTCGAGTGCCTTGCAGAGGGTGGCGATGCCGGGGCCGAAACGGCCGGTCTCGGCGGATATGTCGAGCGGCCGGGCGGCGTTCGCCAGGAACCACAAGGTGGCCCGCTCGACCAGCCTTCCATATTCCAGCAGCATGCCGATCTGGACGTCCGCCGGCGCCTTGCCGTCCAGCGCCTCGATCTCGGCCCAGCGGTCCCGCAAATTGAACGCCTCACGGCTGATCGTGTAGGCGCGCGCGATATCGACGGCGGGCTGGCCGGTCTTCTCGCGGATCGAATCGACGAAGGCGCTGCCGACCCGGTTCACCATCGAATTTGTGGTGACGGTGGTGATGATCTCGCGGCGCAGCCTGTGCCCGGCGATATAATCCTTGTAGGGGACGCGCAGCCGCTCCGGGAAATAGCGCAGCAGATCCTCGACCAGCAGCGGGTCATCCGGCAGATCGGAGGCCAGCAGGTCGTTATAGAGCGCGATCTTAGAGTAGGAGAGCAGGATTGCCAGTTCCGGCCGGGTGAGGCCGGCATTGGCCGCCGCGCGGTCGGCGATGGTGTCGTCGTCGGGCAGGAATTCGATGGCCCGGTCCAGCTTGCCGGCGCGCTCCAGATGGCGCATCAGCCTGGCATGCAGGTCCAGCAAATCGCCGCCGCGCGCCTGTTCCATGCTGATCGCCTGGGTCTGCAGGTAATTGTGCCGCAGCACATGCTCGCCGACCGCTTCCGTCATCTGTTCCAGCAGCTTGTTGCGCTGCTTTTCGGTCATGTCGCCGGCCTGCACCACGCCGCCCAGCAGGACCTTGATGTTTACCTCATGGTCGGAACAATCGACGCCAGCGGAATTGTCGATGAAGTCGGTGTTCAGCCGCCCGCCGGACAGGGCGTATTCGATGCGTCCGCGTTGCGTCATGCCGAGATTGGCGCCTTCGCCCACCACTTTGGCGCGGATGTCCTGCCCGTTGATGCGGATCGCGTCATTGGCCCGGTCGCCGGCATCGGCATGGCTCTCGCTGCGCGCCTTCACATAGCTGCCGATACCGCCGAACCACAGCAGATCGGCCTCGGCCTTCAGGATCGCGGTCATCAGCGCGGTGGGGGTCAGGGTCTCCTCGGCAATGTCCAGTGCTTTCCGTGCCTCGGGCGAGAGCTTCAGCGACTTCGCCTTGCGGTCGAACACCGCCCCGCCCTTCGAGAGCACCTTGGGGTCGTAGTCCGCCCAGCTGGAGCGCGGCAGATCGAACAGCCGCTGGCGCTCGGCAAAGCTTGTGGCCGGGTCGGGGGTGGGGTCGATGAAGATGTGCAGATGGTTGAAGGCGGCGATCAGCTTGATATGCCGGGACAGCAGCATGCCGTTGCCGAACACGTCGCCGGACATGTCGCCGACGCCGGTCACGGAGAAATCCTCGGCCTGGATATCGCGGCCCAGCTCGCGGAAATGCCGCCTGACCCCTTCCCAGGCGCCGCGCGCGGTGATGCCCATCTTCTTGTGATCGTAGCCGGCGGAGCCGCCCGAGGCGAAGGCGTCATGCAGCCAGAAGCCATAGTCGATGGAAACCGAATTGGCGATGTCGGAGAAGGTGGCCGTGCCCTTGTCGGCGGCGACGACCAGATAGGGGTCGTCCTCGTCCAGCCGCACCACATCAGGCGGCGGCAGCAGGTCGGACCCGGCGACATTGTCGGTGATGTCCAGCATGCCGCACATGAAGGTCTTGTAGCAGGCGATGACCTCTTCCATCAGCGCCTCGCGCCCCCCCTCGGCGGGCGGACGTTTCACCACGAAGCCGCCCTTGGAGCCGACCGGCACGATGACGGCGTTCTTCACCATCTGCGCCTTCATCAGCCCCAGCACCTCGGTGCGGAAATCCTCCTTGCGGTCGGACCAGCGGATTCCGCCGCGCGCCACCTTGCCGCCGCGCAGATGCACCGCCTCGACACGCGGCGAATAGACCCAGATCTCGACCATCGGGCGGGGCAGCGGCAGCTCGTCGATGCGCTGGCTGTCCAGCTTGAAGGAAAGGTAGGGTTTCGGACGCCCGTCCGCACCTTTCTGGAAGGCGTTGGTACGCAAGGTCGCCATCACCAGATTCACGAAGCGCCGCAGGATGCGGTCCTCATCCAGGCTGGAAACCGCGTCCAACGCGTGTTCGATCTCGACCAGGATGCCGCCCTCGCGGACGTCGGCATCCTTGCGGTTCGCGGGATCGAAGCGGGCTGTGAACAGCGCCACCACCAGCCGGGCGATGTCGGCGTATTTCGCCAGAGTCTGCTCGATATAATCCTGGCTGAAGGTGAAGCCGGTCTGGCGCAGATATTTGGCGTAGGCCCGGATGATCGCGGCTTCGCGCGCACTCAGCCCGCCGCGCAGGACCAGCCGGTTGAAGGCGTCGTCTTCCGTCTCGCCATCCCAGACGGCGGCAAAGGCATCCTGGAACTTCTGCTTGGCGCGCGTGAGGTCGATAGCGATTGCATCGGCTGCGTGCAGATGGAAATCATGCACCCAGATTGAGGAGCCGAATCCGGCCGGTTCGATCTCGAACGGCACCTCGCTGATCGCCCGCAGCCCCATATTCTCCAGCATCGGCAGAATATCCGACAGCGGCACCGGCTGGCCGGTGCGATAGACCTTGAAGTGAACCTCATGCTCCGCCGCGCCGATCGGCCGGTAGAGATTCATGACGAGGTTGCGGTCGCCGCGCAGCGCTTCGATGCGGTCGATGTCGAGCAGGGCGGACTGGGCGTTGAAATATTCCGTGTAGCCGATCGGGAAGGCGCGCCCGTAGGTCTTGAACAGCGCCATACCGCGCTCCTCGCCCTTGGCCTCGATCAGGGCTTCGGACAGCCGGTCGGTCCAGGATCGCCCGGCCTCGACGATCTGCGCTTCCAGTTCCTTTACGTCGTAGGACGGAATTTCGCCCCGGGTCGTTTTGATAATGTAATGAACCCGCGCCAGCACGGAATCGGAGAGCTGGGTGTAGAAGGCGGCAAGCGTGCCGTTGAAGCTCTTTTCCAGCAGCGCCTGGATCTTCAGCCTGAGGTCGGTGTTGAAATTGTCGCGCGGCACATAGACCAGGCAGGAGATGTGGCGCTCGAAGGCGTCGCGGCGGACAAACAGCGCGGTGCGCTGGCGTTCCTGCAGATGCAGGATGCCGAGCGTCATCTCGAACAGCTCGTCATCATTGATCTGGAACAGTTCGTCGCGCGGGAAGGTCTCCAGAATGTTGACCAGCGCCTTGCCATCATGGCTGGCCGGCGGGAAGCCGGCGCGCGCCAGGATGCGCGCGACCTTCAGGCGCAGCAGCGGAATGCTGGTTGGAGATTGATTGTAGGCGACCGAGGTGAACAGGCCGACGAAGCGCCGCTCGCCAATCACCTTGCCGGCGGCATCGAATTTCTTGACGGCGATGGAATCCATATGCACCGGGCGATGCACCGTGGCCAGCCGGTTGGTCTTCACCACGTCCAGGATGGTTGGCGTCAGCAGATAGTCGCGCACATCGTCGGGCAGCTGGCCCAGCTCGCGCATGCCGTCGAACACCTGCACCTCGGGGTCGCGCAGGATGCCGAGTCCGGTATCAGGCACCACCTCGCGCTTGGCCTGCTTGCCGCGGCCCGTATAGCCATATTCGCGGTATCCCAGGAAGGTGAAGTGATCCGCTTCCATCCAGCGCAGGAAGGCGCAGGCCTCGGCCAGCTCGTCGGCGGCCAGATTGGCTGGCGGCGCTTTTTCGATGCTCTCCACCTCGGTCAGCACGGCGGCGCGCATCTTGCGCCAGTCCTCCACCGCCGCGCGCACATCGGACAGAATGCCGGCCAGCCGCTCCTCGATATGCTCCAATGCCGCCAGGTCCGATTGTTCGGAGGCCTCGATGTGCATGATCGATTCCAGCCGGCTATCCCCGATACCGTCTTTTGCCTCGGCGTCCGGCGGCAACAATTCGATCATCTTGCCGGTTTCGTCGCGGCGGACGCGGGCGATCGGGTGGATGACGAGATGCACGGTCATGCCGTGGCGGCTGAGTTCCGCCGTGACCGAATCGACGAGGAACGGCATGTCGTCATTGACGATCTCGATGGCGCTGTGCAGCGAGTGCCAGCCATTTGCCTCGAAGGTGGGGGCGAAGGCGCGAACTTTCGGCGTATTGGCGGGGCGTTGTGCGACGAAGCTCCAGGTCGAGAGCACGGCGCCGAGCAGATTCTCCGTATCGCGGTCCAGTATGTCGTCGGGCGGCACATGCGCGTAGAACAGCCGGACGAAGGTTTCCAGCGCCTCGCTCTGCCCGGGCGAAAGACGTTGCCGTGCCAGCCGGATAACGGCGTCGATGGCTTCCTGCTTGCGGGTCTCGAGTTTGCCGAGCATGACCTTCTCCCCCTTGGATCGCCGGTGCGGGTCGATGCTGTCTCCGGCCCTGCGCAATCTTTAACCAAAAACTAGCGCAATCCGCGGGCACAAAGAAGGGACAAGGCGGAAAACAAAAAGAAACGGCCGGCGCTGTCAGGCGCCGGCCGTCTCCTCCGCAAATAGGGGGGATGCGGATCAGAAGGTCAGGAACGTGCCGAAATAGACGGCAACCGCCTTGTCGTCGGCGCCGCTTGCCGGGGCGGGATCGAAATCGCCGAGGATAAAGCCGCCGGCGAATTTGATGCCGTCATTGACGGTATAGGAGGCGGCAATGTCGAACAGCTTCGCTTCGGCGTTGCTGCCCTCATTATCGCCGTTGAAGTAGGTCAGGCCGAAGCCCCAGGGGCCGGTCTCGTAGATTACGCCCAGATCCCAGGCCTTGCTGTCATTGTCGCCGGACAGGCCGTTGTTGAATTTGGCGTAGGAGCCGCCGACGGTGAAGCCGGAGAAGCCGACATTGGCGCCGAAGGAATAGCCCTTGAAGTCATCGAAGGTGCCCGCACCGTCGTTCCCGCCGAGGCTGGCGAACTCATAGCCGGCCGACAGGCCAAGCTCCACCCCGCCGACTTCCCGGGTATAGGCGGCCGCCAGGCTGACCCAGTCCTCCTGCTCGCCGATCCCGCCCTTGGGCAGAACGCCGAAGCCCTGGGTGTTGCCATCGGTGTTGGTGGTGTCCGGCACGTAGGACAGGCCGAGCTGGAAGCCGCTGAACTGCGGGGTGAAATAGGTGATCTTGTTGGCGTCGTTGGTTTGCACCAGATAGGTCGAGGTCGGCGCGCCGTTATTTTCGTAGGGCGCGATGTCCGGCGTGTTCACGCCGATGCCGACATAGGGCGCCTGATAATGCATCAGATAGGCTGCGGTCTCCTTGGAGCCGAGCTGCACCTTGCCGAAGCCGCCTTCGAAATACATGAAGACTTCGTCGGTCGGGCCGTTGGTCGAACCGGTGTTCACGATTTCCAGATTGGCCAGGAAGCCGACGGTCAGGCCGTTGTCCAGCTTGGTTTCGCCATTGAACTGGACCTCGCCCTCATGCCGGAAGGCGACTTTCTTGAAATCGGTCGCGCTGCCATCCTGGTCGGAATAGGTCACCACATTGCTGTAATAGCCGTTCACCGACAGCTTGATCGGATCGGATGCCAGAGCCGGCTGCGCCATTGCCCCCATCGCCGTCCCCGCCGCCACCAAGGCGGTGCTGCCCAAAAGCAATTGCTTCATTTGCTATGCCTCTTGCTTCGATTGCCCCTGTTTCCCGACCCGTAATCCCGGTCTTCCGGGCAGTCGCGTCGGGTTTGACGCCTTATGCGTTGCCGTATTTCTGCAATATACAGGCCAATTCCGGTTTTTACCAAGTAGCCGGGAAAGTATGGAGTTCTGACTACAGAACAGAGGCCATGGTTATTTAAAAGGCCAAAAAAAGCGCAAGAAATCGGCAAGTGGCGAAAATATGAGCAGAAGCTTGATTGGCGCCTGCGCGCCAGCGTAATGCCGGAGGGCTGGTGGGGTATCATGGTGGGGAAGTATGGGCACGAAGGCGGAGGGCATGAAAAAGGCCGCTGAGTCAGCGGCCTTTTCGTTGCGCTTTCGCGCCTCTATTGGAGCGGGCGATGAGATTCGAACTCACGACCCCAACCTTGGCAAGGTTGTGCTCTACCCCTGAGCTACGCCCGCATTGGGTACGTCCCGACCGTCAGGCCGTGGCGAGGCCGCGATAATACCCATTGCGATCTCCTTTGCAAGCGGTGAATCGCGGAAAAATTCCAAGCCGCATGAAGGGCCGCTTTCGGCCGATCTTTCCGGTTGAGTTCTTCTCCGCCGGTTCGTTAGGCTGCTGGCCATGATGGAGCAATCTCAAGACGATAAGGCGAAGGACGACGGGGCGATGGCGGCGATTGCCCCAACCACGGCTGACGCGCTGCTGGCGCGGCTGGACGCACTCGGCGTCGCCTATACGGAACACCGGCATCCGCCTTTGTTCACGGTGGAGGATTCGAAGGCGCTGCGCGGCGAACTGCCGGGCGGGCACTGCAAGAACCTGTTCCTGAAGGACAAGAAGGGCCAGTACTGGCTGGTGGTGGCGCTGGAGGACCGGCCAATCGACCTGAAAGCGCTGGACAAGAAGATCGGCGCGGCGCGGCTGTCCTTCGGCAGTGCCGAGCGGCTGTGGCAGGTGCTGGGTGTGCGGCCGGGCGCGGTGACGCCCCTGGCGCTGGTCAACGACAAGGCCGGCCAGGTGAATCTGGTGCTCGACAAGGGCATGCTGGCGCATGACCCGCTGAATTATCATCCGCTGGTGAATGACCGTACCATCGCGCTCAGCCCGGAGGGGCTGCTGGCCTTCCTGCGTGACACCGGCCATGATCCGGCGATCCTCGATCTGGAGGAATAGCCGTCTGCACAAGCTGCGTGCGGTATGGGGCCGCCATGCGGCTTTCGCGGCTTGTATCCGGCGCGTATTGCCGCCACATTTGCTGCGATCCGGCGGCCGGTGCTTCCGATTGCACGCATGTCCGCCCCACCAGCAAACACGGTCAATAACGGTGAATACCGATGGATTTTCTGATCGGCGGCGGCCCTAAGCCCGCATCCGGCGGCGGCACGCAGAGCCCCTACGTCAAGGACACCACGACGGCGAGCTTCATGGCGGATGTCGTCGAGGCCTCGCAGCAGCAGCCGGTGATTGTCGATTTCTGGGCGCCGTGGTGCGGCCCCTGCCGGCAACTCGGCCCGGCGCTGGAGAAGGCGGTGGCGGAGGCCAAGGGCGCGGTCCGCATGGTGAAGATCAATGTGGACGAGAATCAGGAGGTCGCCGCACAGCTGCGCGTGCAGTCGATTCCGACCGTCTATGCCTTCTTCCAGGGCCGTCCGGTCGATGCCTTTCAGGGGGCATTGCCGGAAAGCCAGGTGAAGGAGTTCGTGAAGCGGCTGGTCGATGCCGCCGGCGCGGGTGGCGGCGAGGCCGAGGCCGTGCAGGCGGCGCTCGATCAGGCGGCGGAATTGCTGGCCACGGACGATTTCCAGAATGCCGCGGCGCTGTATTCGCGCATCCTGCAGCACGATCCGGAAAGTCTGCCGGCGATCGCCGGCCTGTTGCGCGCGCTGATTGGCGCCGGACAGATCGACCAGGCCAAGGCCCTGCTGGCTGATTTGCCGGAAGAAGTGACGAAAAGCGCCGAGGTCGAGAGCGCGCGTCAGGCGCTGGAGCTGGCCGAGGAAGCCCAGGCCGCGGCCGGCGAGCTGGTTCAGCTGGAGGCGCTGCTGGCGCAGAATCCAGCCGATCATGACAGCCGCTTCAAACTGGCGATGGCGTATTACGCCACCGGCGACAACGAGGCGGCCGCCGGGGCATTGCTGGAGATCATCCGCCGCAATCGCGCCTGGAACGACGAGGCCGCGCGCACCCAGCTGCTGAAGTTTTTCGAGGCCTGGGGACCGAAAGATGAGGTCACGCTCTCGTCGCGGCGGGCCTTGTCCTCCATATTGTTTGCATGACCGAATCGCCCTTCGACCCAAAGTTCGACGAATTACCGCAGACCCTGCCAATTTTTCCGCTGTCGGGCGTGCTGCTGTTGCCGCGCGGGCGCCTGCCGCTGAACATCTTCGAGCCACGCTATCTGGCGATGACCCGCGATGCGCTGGCGGGTGACCGGCTGATCGGCATGGTGCAGCCGAAACCCGGCCCCGATGGGCATAAGGCAGGCGATGCCGGTGCGCGCGATTCCGGCGCGGCGGAGATCTATCCGGTGGGCTGCGCCGGTCGGCTCACGGCCTTCGCGGAGACCGACGATGGCCGCTACCTCATTACCCTGACCGGCTTCTGCCGGTTCCAGGTGCAGGAAGAGCTGCCTTTGAAGCAGGGCTATCGTAGCGTGCGGGTCGATTGGAGCGGCTATGCCGCCGACCGTGAGATGGCGGCCCCCTCCGGGCTGCGCCGCGACGATTTCGAATCGACGCTGGCGCATTATTTCCGGCTCTACGGCATTCAGGCCGACTGGGCGACCATCAAGGAGGCGCCGGACGAGCGGTTGATCACCTCGCTGGCGATGATCTGCCCCTTCGCGCCGACCGAAAAGCAGGCGCTGCTGGAGGCGCCGACCCTGGCAGACCGGGCGCGTGTCATCCACACGCTGATCGAGATGGCCGTTGCCGAGCGCGGCAGCGGCGATACGGCCCGGCACTGATTGATGAACACGGCACTGACGAAAGAGGCTGCACGTGACGGAACATGAGGCTGGCCAGGCCAAGGCCACAGGGCGAGATGGGGCCACAGGAAGCGTCGATCCGAAATTGCTGGAAATCCTGGTCTGTCCGCTGACCAAGGGTCCGCTGCGCTACGACGCGGCCCGGCAGGAACTCATCAGCGACCAGGCGCGGCTCGCCTATCCGATCCGCGACGGCATCCCGATCATGCTGGTCGATGAGGCGCGGCAGCTCGACGATACGGAACTGAAGCGCCGATGAGCGAGGAATTCGATACCGCGCACTGGCCGACCGAGGTCACGCTGAAGAAGGCCGAGAAGCTGCTGGAAATCAGCTTCGACAATGGCCGGAGCTTTCGCCTGCCGGCGGAATATCTGCGTGTTGAAAGCCCGTCGGCCGAGGTGCAGGGCCATGGCGCCGGCCAGAAGAAGACCGTTCACGGCCGCGCCCATGTCGGCATCATGGGGCTGGAGCCGGTTGGCAATTACGCCATCCGCATCAAGTTCGACGATCTGCACGACAGCGGCATCTTTTCCTGGCGCTATCTCTACGAACTGGGCGAGCGTCAGGATGAGCTGTGGGCGAAATATCTGGCGGAGCTCGAGAAGCTCGGCCTGTCGCGCGAGCCGAAGCGGCGCTCCTGAGCGGCTTCAGCCGCCGATTGTGCCCATGGCGTGGCGCATGAACAGCCGCTTCAGCGGCGGCAGCTGGTTGACGGCGGCGAGGCCCAGCCGGCGGGCCAGCCGGACCGGGGCGATATCGTTCGAGAACAGCCGGTTTAGCCCGTCCGTCGCGGCGACCAGCGTCATCGTATCGACCCGCCGCCGCCGGTCATAATCGGCCAGCAGCGCCGCCGAACCGAGATCGAGGCCAAGCCCTTGCGCTTCGGCCAGCAGCTCGACCAGCACCTCGACGTCGCGCAGGCCAAGATTGAGGCCCTGCCCGGCAATCGGATGGATGCCGTGCGCGGCATCGCCGACCAGCGCCAGCCGGCGGTCGGTCATGCGTTCCGCCAGCAGCAGCGACAGCGGATAGTGCCAGCGCCGGCCGAGCAGTGTCAGCCTGCCGCAATAATCGCCGAACCGCCGGTTCATCTCGGCGCTGAAGGCATCATCGTCCAGCGCCAGCATCTGCGGCACCAGATCGTCGCGCTCGGTCCAGACGATGGAGGCCCGGTTCGGATGGCCCGGAATGCCGGTCATCGGCAGCAGCGCGAAGGGTCCGGCCGGCAGGAAGCGCTCATGCGCGATATTGCGGTGTGGCCGTTCCATTGACACCGAACACACGATGCCGGTCTGGCCGTAGCTCCAGCGCGTGACCTTGATGCCGGCCTCCTCGCGCAGCCGGGAGCCGCGGCCATCGGCGGCGATGGCGAGGCGTGCGGAGACAATGCGGCCATCGGCCAGCGTCGCGGCCACGCCATCTTGCCGGCGCTCCAGCGTCGCCACATTCATCGGCGCCAGCAGGGTCAGGCCCGGCACCTCGGCAAGACCATCGAACAAGGCGCGGCGAGTCACGGTATTCTCGACGATCCAGCCCATCGGCTGGTCGCCGACCTCGCGGTGGTCGTAATGCAGGAACAGGCGGGAATCGCCGTCGGATACCCTGATGTCGAGGATTGGACCGGCCTCCGGCACGATGCGGTCCCATAGACCGATGCGGTCCAGCAACTGCTTTGACCCCAGCGCGATGGCCGATCCGCGCCCGTCATAGGCGGCATCGGTCTGACTCTCGGCGGGCTCGCGGTCCACTGCCACGCTGCGTATGCCTTTCAGCGCCAGCGCCCGGCCCAGCGTCAGCCCGACCAGGCCGCCGCCGACGATCAGTATGTCGGTTTCGATTCGCATGCCGGTCTCGTTTTGCTGTGCGCTCATGCCCGATGCTCTCTGGTTTCGGCCTGGTTTCGGCCCGCCGACAGATCCTGCCAGTGACTCTGGTCCGGGACCGGCACCCTGTCCAGAGGCGCGATGTCGCGGCGAGGGGGTTAAATATTAGTCACCGTCGGCAAAATACGCACAAAAAATAGGCAAAACAGCGATGCGTTGCTGATCATGACGGGTTGATGACAGCGGAGTCGCCCGGAATCGCTGGTATCTCATCACCGCATCATAAACGGCATGCTTCTTGAGTTAGTCCCGTCAGACCCGCGTCTGCGGGCTGATGGTACACCCGGAAGGAAGGGGAGCGGGCGACATGAAGCTGATTATGGCGATCATCAAGCCCTTCAAGCTCGACGAAGTGCGCGAAGCGCTGACCGAGCTGGGCATCCAGGGCCTCACTGTGAGTGAAGTGAAGGGCTTTGGGCGTCAGAAGGGACAGACCGAAATCTATCGCGGCGCCGAATATGCCGTGAATTTCCTGCCGAAGGTGAAGATCGAGTTGGTGGTTTCCGACGATCTCGCCGAATCCGTCGTCGAATCGATCCAGAAAGCGGCCAATACCGGCCGGATCGGCGACGGCAAGATCTTCGTGCTGGACGTGGCGCGGGCGATCCGCATCCGCACCGGCGAAACCGACGCGGACGCGCTTTAAGGATTGCGGAGGAGGCAATGATGATGGGGTTCAATAGGCTCGCTGCAAAGCTGAGCAGGGGGGTCGGGCTGGCGGCTCTGGTCGCTGTTCCGGTAGCGCTGACGGCGACACCCGCCGCCGCCGAGGTCTCGGCGGAAACGGCATTCGTCTTCAACACGTTTTCGTTCCTGGTGTGCGGCGCGCTGGTCATGTGGATGGCCGCCGGCTTCGCGATGCTGGAATCGGGGCTGGTGCGGTCCAAGAATACGGCCGCGATCTGCCTGAAGAACATCACGCTCTATTCGGTCGCCGGTATCATGTATTACCTGGTCGGCTACAGCCTGATGTACACGGATGTCAGCGGCTGGATCGGTTCCTTCGCGCTGTTCTACAACTCGTCCGACGCGGAACTGGCGCTGCTCGGTGCCGACGAGGCGACGGCCGAACAGGTCGCCGCCGTGGTCGATAACGGTTATTCGGTGATGTCCGACTGGTTCTTCCAGATGGTGTTCGTCGCCACCGCGGCCTCTATCGTCTCGGGCACGCTGGCCGAGCGCATCAAATTCTGGCCGTTCATCATCTTCGTCGTCGTGCTGACGGCGATTCTCTACCCGATCCAGGGCTCGTGGACCTGGGGCGGTGGCTGGCTCAGCGAGATGGGCTTCAGCGACTTTGCCGGCTCCACCATCGTCCACTCCGTGGGTGGCTGGGCGGCCCTGACCGGCGCCATCATCCTCGGTGCGCGCAAGGGCAAGTACGCGGCCGATGGCCGGGTCACCCCGCTGCCGGGCGCCAACCTGCCGCTGGCCACGCTGGGCACCTTCGTGCTGTGGCTGGGCTGGTTCGGCTTCAATGGCGGCTCGCAGCTGGCGCTGGGTTCGGCGCTGGATGCCACGGCGATGGCCATCGTGTTCTCCAACACCAACCTCGCGGCCTGCGGCGGCGTGATGGCGGCCTGCCTGCTGACGCAGATCCTGTATGGCAAGATCGACCTCACCATGGCGTTGAACGGCGCCATCGGCGGCCTGGTGTCGATCACCGCCGGTCCGGACCTGACGCACCACTTCCTGTCGATCATCGTCGGTGCCATCGGCGGTATCCTGGTGGTGGTCACGGTGCCGCTGCTCGACAAGCTGAAGGTCGATGACGTGGTTGGCGCGATCCCGGCCCACCTTGTGTGCGGCATCTGGGGGACGCTGGCGGTCGGCATCTTCGGTGGCGGCAGCCTGGTGACCCAGGTGATCGGCATCGTGGCGATCGCCGTGTTCATGATCGTGACCAGCGCTATCCTCTGGCTGGTGCTGAAATTCACCATGGGCATCCGGGTCAGCGAAGAGGAAGAAGCACTCGGCCTCGACAAGGCGGAGCTGGGCCTCGAAGCCTATCCGGAGTTCGGCCGGAGCTAAGCCCCCGGCTCTAAGCCCTCGGCTGGGCTTCGCTCAAGCCGAGAAGAAACTGGCCCGGGCGGTCGATTCCGTCCGGGCTTTTTCTTGGCTTCCGCCAGAAGCTAACATCAGGACTCAACGAACTGGCTTAGCCTTCTGTATTGTCTTTACCTTTTTCGCCGGTATAGTGCGTTTGGAGGGATTACCGGGATGGTAGCCCCCTTTTGCCATTTTGTTAGGCACCGCTTTACTGGGCACCGCGATGATCAACGACCGGTTGGACGCTCTTGCCGATTATCCGTTCCGCAAGCTGAGCACGCTGCTCGACCCGATCAAGCCGGTCAGCAACGACGCGCCGCTGCTGCTGTCGGTGGGTGAGCCGCAAAATCAGCCGCCCGCCTTCATCAACGAGGTGATCGCGGAGAATGGCCATCTCTGGAACAAATATCCGCCAGCCCTGGCGACGCCGGCCTATCGCCAGGCTGTCGCCGACTGGCTGACGATGCGCTACAAGCTGCCCGCCGGCTTCGTCGATCCCGACCGCAATGTGGTGCCGGTGCCGGGCTCGCGCGAGCCGCTGTTCATGCTGGCGCTGGTGACGATTCCGGCGGCCAAGGGCGGCGGCAAGCCGGTGGTGCTGGTGCCCAGCCCCTCCTATCACGTCTATCGCGGCGCGGCGCTGGCGGCGAACGCCGAGACGGTCTATCTGCCGGCGACCGCGGCCACCAACTTCCTGCCCGATCCGGAGAGTGTGTCGAAGGATGTGCTGGAGCGCACTGCGCTCTGTTACCTGTGCACCCCGTCCAACCCGCAGGGCACGGTGGCGGACATCGCCTATCTGAAGAGATGGATCAAGCTGGCGCGCGAGCATGATTTCGTGCTGGCGGTCGATGAATGCTACGCGGAAATCTATGACGCGCTGCCGCCGACCGGCGCGCTGGAGGCCTGTGCGGCGCTGGGCGATGGGCCGAACGGCACGCCGATGGATAATGTCGTGGTGTTCCATTCGCTGTCCAAGCGCTCCTCGGCGCCGGGCCTGCGCGCCGGCTTCATCGCCGGCGATGCCAAGGTGATGGCGCGCTATGGCGAACTCATCAGCTATGCCTGCACGCCGATGCCGCTGCCGCTGGTGGCCGCCGCCACGGCGCTGTGGCGCGATGAGGCGCATGTCCGCGAAAATCAGGCGATGTATCGCCGCAACTTCGATATCGCGACCCGGCTGCTGGACGGCAAGGCAGGCTATTTCCGGCCGCAGGCGGGGTTCTTCCTGTGGCTCAATGTCGGCGATGGCGAGGCGGCCTGCGCGCGGCTGTGGAAGGAGGCGGCGATCCGCAGCCTGCCCGGCGGCTATATGGCGGTGCCGGACGCGAACGGGGTCAATCCCGGCGCGCCCTATCTGCGCATCGCCCTGGTTTATGACAATGACACGATGGAGGATGCGCTCGGCCGTTTGGCGCGCGCGCTCTGACCATCCCGGAGGGGCCGATGGCGACCACCAGCAACGCGACGACCCGGACCGTGCTCTTTCCGCCCGGTTTCGCGGCCTTCCTGAAGCGCCGTGCACGTGAGGCCGCCGGTCTGGCGCTGATCGCGCTGGCCGTTGCGCTGGTGCTGTCGATGGCGAGCTATCATCCGCAGGATCCGTCTCTCAACACCGCCAATACCGGTCCCGTGCACAATTGGCTGGGCTATCCCGGCGCGCTGGCGGGCGACCTTCTGCTGCAGACGCTGGGCCTGTCGGGCGGCCTGCTGGCGCTGGTCATTGCCGCCTGGGGCTATCGCATCCTGGCCCGGCTGGGCGTGGCGCGCGCTGTCCTGCGCGTCGCCCTGCTGCCGCTGGGGCTGCTGCTTGCGGCGATGGCGCTGGCGATCGTGACGCCGCCCGCCGGCTGGCCGCTGGTCAGTGGCCTGGGCGGCTTCACCGGCACGCTGCTGCTGGCCAAGGCGGGCGGGCTGCTGCCGCTGCTCGGCGCCTCGGTCGAGCTGGCGCTGGTCGGTCTGGCGGCGGGGCTGCTGGCGGCCTTGCTGCTGCTCTACACGCTGGGTTTCTCGCTGCGCGAATGGTGGGGGCTGATGCGGCGCAGCGCGCGCATGGCCTGGGCCGGCGGCGCGCTGACCTATCGCGGCGCTGCCGCCAGCGGGCGTCTGGGCGGGCGCCTGGGCGGGGCCGCCGCCAGGGCGGGTTACGACCTGGCCCGCAAGGGGCTGCGGCAGGAGCCGTCGCTGAAAGGGAATGTGCTGTCGCGCCGCCGCGCCGAGGAGGACACGAAGAACGGGGACGAGATCGTCCCCCGTGCCGCCCGAGGCCCGCGCCTGGAACTGCCGCGCGAGCCGGCAGCCGCCGCGCCGAAGGAAGCGCGGCTGGAGAAGCGCAGCCCGGCCAAGAGCGCCTCGAAGCAGAAATCGCTCGACCTTGCCCCCAGTGGCGATTTCGAACTGCCGGAGATGGAACTGCTGACGCCGGCGCCCACGCGGCGCAGTGGCCCGCAGCCGGAAGGGCTGGAGGCTAATGCCCGGCTGCTGGAGACCGTGCTGTCGGATTTCGGCGTAAAGGGCGAGATCGTGAAGATCCGGCCCGGCCCGGTCGTTACCCTGTACGAGCTGGAGCCGGCGCCTGGCACCAAATCCTCGCGCGTCATCGGCCTGTCCGACGACATCGCCCGCTCGATGAGCGCGGTGTCGGTGCGCGTCGCTGTGGTCCCCGGCCGCAGCGTCATCGGCATCGAGCTGCCGAACCAGAACCGCGAGACCGTGTTCCTGCGCGAGGCCTTCGAATCGGACGCCTATGAGCGCAGCGCCGCCAAGCTGCCGCTGGCGCTGGGCCATGATATCGGCGGCGTCCCGGTGATCGCCGACCTTGCCCGCATGCCGCATCTGCTGGTTGCCGGCACCACCGGTTCGGGCAAGTCGGTGGCGGTGAACGCGATGATCCTGTCGCTGCTCTACAAGCTGCCGCCGGAGCGCTGCCGCTTCATTATGATCGACCCGAAGATGCTGGAACTGTCGATCTATGACGGTATTCCGCATCTGCTGGCGCCGGTTGTCACCGACCCGTCCAAGGCGGTGGTGGCGCTGAAATGGACGGTGCGGGAGATGGAGAACCGCTACCGCGCCATGTCGAAGCTCGGCGTGCGCAATATCGACGGCTACAACCTCCGCCTTGCCGAGGCGCGCAAGAAGGGCGAGGTGCTGAAGCGCCGCGTGCAGACCGGCTTCGACGCCGATACCGGCAAGCCGGTGTTCGAGGATGAGACGCTGGATCTGGAGCCGCTGCCCTACATCGTGGTGGTGGTGGACGAGATGGCCGACCTGATGCTGGTCGCCGGCAAGGATATCGAGGCGGCGATCCAGCGGCTGGCGCAGATGGCGCGCGCGGCGGGCATCCACATCATCATGGCGACGCAGCGCCCCTCGGTCGATGTCATCACCGGCACGATCAAGGCGAACTTCCCGACTCGCATCAGCTTCCAGGTCACCTCCAAGATCGACAGCCGCACCATCCTGGGCGAGGGCGGGGCGGAAACCCTGCTCGGCCAGGGCGACATGCTCTACATGGCCGGCGGCGGCCGTCTGACCCGCGTGCACGGCCCCTTCGTCAGCGATGGCGAGGTCGAGGATGTGGTGCGCCACCTGAAGGCGCAGGGCGTGCCCGACTATGTCGAATCGGTGACCGAGGATGACGATCTGGGCGGCGACATCGCCGGGCTGTCGGGCGATGGCGAACGCGACGATCTGTTTGACCGCGCGGTCGAGCTGGTGGCGCGCGAGGGCAAATGCTCGACCAGCTTCATCCAGCGCTATCTGCAGATCGGTTATAACCGGGCCGCCCGCATCGTCGAGCGCATGGAGGCGGAAGGCATGGTTTCCAAGGCCAACCATGTCGGCAAGCGTGAGGTTCTGCTGCGCGAACCCGACGAGTGAGCGGTTTGACGCCATTGCGGCAGAATCGGCCCATTCAGGGCCATTTTGCGGCACGCCTTGCGTGCTTCGCTACCGCACCCCATCTCCGTGTCATGCGAAACTTCCCCCTACTCGCATCGCTGGTCGCCGGCCTCCTGCTCCTGTCCGCTCCCCCCTCCACTGGGCAGGCAGCGGGGCCGGCGAACACAGCACCCAGCCTTTCCGCCGCGGACCGTGAGACGGTTCAGCGCCTGGAAACCTATCTGAATAACATCAAGACCATGCAGGCCGACTTCCAGCAGATCGCCTCCACCGGGCAGAGCGCCAGGGGCATCTTCTATTTGTCCCGGCCGGGCAAGCTGCGTGTGCAGTACACCGAGCCGGAACCGGCCTTCCTGCTGGCGAACCAGAATCTCCTCGTCTATGTCGATGAGACGCTCGGCCAGGAAAGCTATGTTCCAACCGGTTCGACGCCGGTCTCCTTCCTGCTGGCCGACACCATCAGCCTTGATGGCGATGTCCGCATCGAGCGCGTGCAATCCAGGGACAATGTGATCCGGGTCGGGCTGGTGCAGCGCGACGATCCGGATGCCGGCGCGCTGACGCTGGTGTTCAGCGACCTGCCGCTGGAGCTGCGGCAATGGACGGTGACCGACGCGCAGGGCGTTAAGACCACCATCGCGCTGAACAATACGAGCTATGGCCGCAAGCTCGATCCCGACCTGTTCGAGTATCAGCAGAAGCCGGTGCAGGGGCCGCGCAACTGACGGCTCCGCCTTCGATACGCCCGATTTCGATACGATAACGTTACGTTTTGCGGAAGGGGCGGGCCAGCAGTGCGGCGAAGCCGCCGTCGCGCGCCTCGCCTTCCAGCCCAATCTCCATATCCAGCCGCCGCGATTCCAGATTGCGGGAGCCGAACAGCGGATCCCAAAGGCTGAGGATGGTGGCGTAGTTCGAATCCGTGTCGCGCCGCACCGCGTGATGGTGCATCCAGTGGATCGAGGGTGTGACCACGATCCGGGCCAGCGCTTTTTCCAGTCTTTCGGGCAGCCGCAGGTTGGAATGGTGGAAGATCGACGCCATCAGCACCAGCGTCTCGAAAACCAGCACGGAAACCAGCGGGATATCGAACAGCATGATGATGGCCGCCCGCGCCAGCGCCGACAGCACCACCTCGCCGAAATGGAAGCGCACGGCGGAAGTTGCGTCGAGGAACCGGTCGAGGTGATGCACCGCATGGAAACGCCACAGCAAGGGCAGCTCGTGATTGGCGCGATGCCACCAGTAGATCAGGAAATCCAGCAGCAGGATATCGGCCAGCAGTGCCCAGCCGCCGCGCAGCGCGTCCGGCCGCCAGCCCAGCGTGTGCTGGCTGGCCCATAGCGACACCGGCACCACGACCAGCGGCGACAGGCCGGCATTCAGCAGCCACAGCCCGGCATTGCGGGCGAGGCGCGGCAGGCCACGGGCTTCCGCTGGCCGGTCGGCGGCCGGCAGCAGCCGCTCCCCGGCCAGGAACAGCGCGATCCACAGGCCGACAGCGAGGCCTTTCCAGGCCAGCAGGGTCTCGATGGGCAAGGGCGACTCCATGGCAGCAAACAGAACTAGACATAATCCGTCCGCATGCCTGCCGCCACTCACGAGCGCGGGAGCGGGAAAGACAGTGCCACCCCTTGCCCTGACAGGCCGGGGATGCTAGCTGAATCAGCCATGACAAAGCGCGACATGCCACCGCTGATCGGCGTCACCGCCTGCCGCAAGCTGCCGGGCGAACTGCCGATCCATACGGTGTCGGAGAAATACATCACCTGCGTGACCGATGCCGCCGGCGGTTTGCCGTTGCTGATTCCGGCCTTGGCGGAACGCCTCGACCTGCCGGCGCTGGCCGAGCGGCTGGACGGGTTGCTGCTGACCGGCAGCCCGTCGAATGTAGAGCCGCATAATTATGGCCGGCCCGACCTCGATCCCGGCGATGCCTGCGACGGTGCGCGCGATGCGACGACGCTGCCGCTGATCCGCGCGGCGATTGCCGCCGGCGTGCCGGTGCTGGCGATCTGCCGCGGCATCCAGGAGCTGAATGTGGCGCTGGGCGGCAGCCTGCACCAGCACATCCAGAACATGCCAGACAAGCTCGATCACCGGATGCGGCGTGACGTCGAACTCGATGCCAAGTACCGTCCGGCGCATTCCATCGACATCACCGAGGGTGGCGTGCTGCACCGGCTTCTCGGCACACGCAGCGTGCTGGTGAATTCGCTGCACGCGCAGGGCATCGACCGGCTGGCCGAGGGGCTGGCGGTCGAGGCGGTGGCGCCGGACGGCATTGTCGAGGCGGTCAGCGTGACCGGCGTCAGGGCCTTCGCGCTGGGGGTGCAGTGGCACCCGGAATGGCCGGTGCCTTACAATGCGGTCTCTCAGGCGCTGTTCGAGGCATTCGGCGCGGCCTGCCGGGCGCGTGTCGCGGCGCGCTTCGGCTCGCTGAGCGCGGCCTGACCGGTGGCGGGTGCAGGACAGCAGGAGCGGCTTTGCCGCGTGCTTGAGGTCACGCCGCTGGCGCGGGCGACCAGTCTGGTCCGGCTGATGCCCCTGGACGAGACGCCGTTCGATTTCCGGCCCGGCCAATATGCGTCCCTCGCTTTTCCCGGCCAGCCGCCGCGCGATTATTCCCTCGCCGGCATGCCGGGCGAATCGCATCTCGACTTCCATATCCGGCAGGTCGGCGAGACCGGCCCCAGCGCCTATGCGCAGGCGGCGCTGCATGCCGGCGATCCGGTGCGGCTGGAGGGTCCCTTCGGGCAGGCCTATTGGCGCGAGAATCATGACGGGCCGATGCTGCTGATCGGCGGCGGCACCGGCCTTGCCCCGATGATCGCCATTGTAGAAACCGCGCTTGCGGCGGGGGTGGAAACACCCGTTCATCTCTATGCCGGCTTTCAGGACGAGCCGGACGTCTATTACGAGGACAGGCTGCACGCACTGGAAGCGCGGCACGGCAACCTCTCCGTCACCTATGTGCTGTCCGCGCCGGAAGAAGCCACGGATCGCCGCACTGGCTTCGTGCATCTGGCGGTGGCTGAGGATCATGCGGATTTCGCCGGCTTCAAGGCCTATCTGGCGGGGGCGCCGGTCATGGTCGAGGCGGCGGTCTCAATGCTGGTTGCACGCGGGCTGAAGCCGGCCGATATTCATGCCGATCCGTTTTACGGCGCATCCGATCCGGCCGCTGTCCGGCGCGCCTGACTTCCTTCCATCCAGCGAGGATTTTCGATGAGTTTCGTCATTCCCGCACCGGCCCAGACAATTATTCCGGTCGAGGGCGAACAGGGCGGTTTCCCGGTGCGCCGCATCTATTGCGTCGGCCGCAATTATGCCGCCCATGCCCGCGAGATGGGGCATGACCCGGACCGCGAGCCACCCTTCTTCTTCATGAAGCCGGCTGATGCCATCGTGCTGTGCCCGAAGGGCGCCGGCGCCCCCGCCGAGATGCCGTTTCCGGTGGCGACCGAGGATCTGCACCACGAGATCGAGATGGTGGTGGCGCTCGGCAAGGGCGGCAAGGACATCCCGGCCGACAAGGCGCTGGAGCATGTCTATGGCTATGCCGTCGGCATCGACCTGACGCGCCGCGACATCCAGGCGGTGGCCAAGAAGATGGGCCGGCCCTGGGACATGGCGAAGGGCTTCGACCATTCCGCGCCGTGCGGCACCATCGTGCCGGCGGCGAAGATCGGTCATCCCGCCAAGGGCCGCATCCAGATTTCCGTGGACGGCACGGTGAAGCAGGATGCCGATATCGGCGACATGATCTGGAATGTGCCGGACACCATCGCCTATCTCTCCACCCTGGTGGAGCTGTTCCCCGGCGATCTGATCTATTCCGGCACCCCGGAAGGTGTCGCGCAGGTGAAGCGTGGCGAACTCATGGAAGGCAGTGTCGCGGGCGTCGGCGAAATTGCCGTGAAGCTGGTGTAGGCCGATGGCGCTTCGTATCGCGACCTGGAACATCAATTCCGTGCGGCTGCGTATGCCGCTGCTGCTGCGCCTGATGCAGGAACAGCAGCCCGACATCATCTGCCTGCAGGAAACCAAGGTCGAGGACGACAAGTTTCCGTTCGAGCCGATCCGCGAGGCGGGCTATGTCCACACCGCCATCGCCGGCATGAAGAGCTACAATGGCGTCGCCATCCTGTCGCGCCGGCCCTTCGCCTTCGAGGGGCCGCGCCACTGGTGCGACAAGGAGGATTGCCGCCATGTCAGCGTCACGCTGGAGGACGGCACGGAGGTGAATAATTTCTACATCCCGGCCGGCGGTGACATCCCCGACCCGGAGAAGAACGACAAGTTCGCCCACAAGCTGCGGTTCCTGCGCGAGATCACCGGCTGGTTCGAGGGCATGAAGGGCGATGGCAAGCGCCGCGTGCTCGTCGGTGACCTGAACATCGCGCCGCTGGAGCATGATGTCTGGTCGCACAAGCAACTGCTCGACGTGGTCAGCCATACCCCCATCGAGGTCGATCTGCTGGGCAAGCTGCAATCCAGCCTTGGCTGGGTCGATGCGGTTCGCCATTTCGTTCCCGAAACGGAAAAGCTCTACAGCTGGTGGAGCTACCGCGCGAAGGATTGGGAGGCGTCCGACCGGGGCCGCCGGCTGGACCATGTCTGGGTCACGCCCGATCTGGTGCCGCATCTTGCCGGCCAGCAGGTGCTGAAGCCGGTGCGCGGCTGGGAAAAGGCGTCTGACCATGTGCCGGTGCTGGTCGATCTGGCATAGCGGCGTGTAGGGGGCGGTCGATGGCGACGGAACTGCGCTACCAGCGCGAGGCGATCCGGGCGGATTATATCCGCGCCGCCATCGGCATTGCCTTCGCTGTCGGGCCGCTGCTGTTCATTCCGCAGATCCATTGGGTCTTTGCGGTCATCCTGGCGGTGCTGGGGCTGTTGTTCCTGGCCTTCGGGGTGCGCACCTGGCTGCGCGGCCGCACCCGGATTCTGGCCGGCCCAGAAGGGCTGACGGTCGAGGATCGCCGTCGCCGGCACCTGCCCTGGGAGGCGCTGGAGGAGGTGAAGCTGGCCTATTTCTCCACACGGCGCGACCGTTCTCAGGGCTGGATGCAGCTCACGCTCATCGGCAACGGCACCAGTATCAGCCTCGATTCGCCGCTGGAGCATTTCCACGAGATCGCCGAGGAGGCCGCCCGCCATGTCCGCGCCCGGCGCCTGCCGGTCAGCACTGCGACGGTTCTCAACTTCGAATCGCTGGGCATCCACGGGCTGAAGCCGGCCGATCCGCTCGCTGGCTCCCTCCGGCAGGGCGAAGGCTGAGCGGCATCCCGCCCCATTTACAAGCCGGGCCGGCCTGTGCTTGTTAAGCTCCCGGTTATTCTTCCCGTAACGCCGCAGGACGATTCCCATGGCCCGATTCAAGACCATTGATGACCTCGCCGTCGCCGGCAAGCGCGTGCTGGTGCGCGCCGATCTCAACGTGCCGATGCAGGACGGCAAGGTCAGCGACGCCACCCGCATCGAGCGGTTGGCCCCGACGCTGCTGGAGCTGGCGGACAAGGGTGCCAGGGTGGTCGTGCTGTCGCATTTCGGCCGGCCCAAGGGCAAGCCGGACGCCGCCTATTCGCTGCGTCCGCTGGTGGGCTCGCTGTCGGCGGCGCTGGGCGGGCGCTCGGTCGCCTTCGCCGGGGATTGCGTGGGCGAGGCCGCAAAAGCCGTGGTGGACGGGCTGGCCGATGGTGGCATCGCGCTGCTGGAAAACACCCGCTTCCATGAAGGCGAGGAGAAGAACGATCCGGCTCTCGCCCAGGCGATGGCCGATCTGGGCGATTTCTATGTGAACGACGCCTTCTCGGCGGCGCACCGTGCACACGCTTCGACCGAGGGCATCGCCCGGTTGCTGCCCAGCGCCGCCGGGCGCTTGATGCAGCAGGAGCTGGAGGCGCTGGAAAAGGCGCTGACCAGCCCGCAGCGCCCGGTCATGGCGGTGGTCGGCGGCGCCAAGGTCTCCAGCAAGCTGGACCTGCTCGGCAATCTCGTCGCCAGGGTGGACAAGCTGGCGATCGGCGGCGGCATGGCCAACACCTTCCTGTTCGCCAAGGGCGTCGAGGTCGGCAAGTCGCTGTGCGAGCGCGATCTGGCCGAGACCGCGCGCGAAATTCTGGCGAAGGCCGAGGCGGCGAACTGCACGATCCTGCTGCAGACCGATGCGGTGGTGGCCGATGCGCTGGCCGAAGGGGCGAAGACGGCGGTGGTCGGAATCGATGCCGTGCCGGCCGACCGCATGATTCTCGATATCGGGCCGAAGACGGCCGAAGCCTGGCAGGCCGAAATGGCCGAATGCCGCACGCTGGTCTGGAACGGCCCGGTCGGTGCCTTCGAGACCGCGCCCTTCGATGCCGGCACGGTGGCGCTGGCCCGCGCGGCCGCACGGCTGACCGAATCCGGTATGCTGCTCTCCGTCGCCGGCGGCGGCGATACGGTGGCCGCCCTCAACCATGCCGGGGTGGAGGAGAGTTTCTCCTACGTCTCCTCCGCCGGTGGCGCCTTCCTGGAATGGCTGGAAGGCAAGACCCTACCCGGCGTTGCCGCGCTCATGCAGGGGTGAGCTGGCCCTATTCCGCCGCCCGCGTTTCGGCACCCCCTGCATAGCGCCGTTCCATCGCCCGGCGATAGGCCGTGGCCTCGTCCTGCTTGGCCTCGACATCGGCCCAGGTGACCGGCTGGCCGGCCTTCACCGGTCTGGTCACCTTGATGCCATGGGCGAGGCCGATCGGCACGCCGCCCAGCTTCAGCGAGGCCTCGGCCGGCAGCAGCTTGCCCCAGACCGTGTAGCCGCCTTCGCCGTCCAGCGTCTCGCCGGGGGCAAGGTCGCGCTTGGATGTGGCCACCACGTCACCGCGGAAGGCGCGGGGCTGGCCGGTCGGCTCCTTGCGCAGCGCGGCGTTGGCGACGGAAATGCCGAGTTCCAGCCCGATCAGGTGGAAGGGCTTGTACATTGAGGTGTAGGTGCCGCTCTCATCGGTCAGCAGCCCGTACTGTGCGAAGCAGTCATGGACATACTGATTGGCGCCCTTGAACACGACATAGACGCCCCAGCGCAGATCGCGGAACACGTCACTGCCATCGCGGTTCAGGCTGGAGACGACCTCCACCATGCCTTCGCCCTCCAGCACGCCGCCCTTGGCCTTCGGGCGCAGGACATCATGCAGGCTATCGACCCCGGCGGGCGGGAACAGCAACCCGTCGGAGGGCGGGGTCAGGCCGCAGGCATTGGCGACGGCGGCCATCTCGATGCCCGACTTGGTGCCATCGACGAAGGAATTGAACATCTGCGGGTTGAAATCGCCCTTGGCCAGCTGCTCCTCAGTGAAGCCGAAATGCTCCCACACCGTCTGCGGCGTCGATTGGTGATAGGAGGGCAGGTATTTCGTGCCCTTGCCGGCGGCTACCACCTCGAAACCTGACGTGCGCGCCCAGTCCACCATCTCGGCGATCAGTGCCGGCTGGTCGCCATAGGCGAGGCTATAGACGATGCCGGCCTTGCGGGCTTCCTCGGCCAGGGCCGGGCCGGCCAGCGCGTCGGCCTCGACATTCACCATGACGATGTGCTTGCCTTGGCGGCAGCATTCCAGCACATGGCGGATCCCGGCGGCGGGATGGCCGGTGGCATCGACGATCACCTCAATGCCGGGGGCGGATATCATCGCCATCGTGTTGTCGGTGATATGGGTCTTGCCGGTCTTCAGCGCCTCTTCGATGGAGCGCGCGCCGAACTGCGCCTCCGGCCAGAAGGTGCGTTTCAGCGAGGCGCGCGCGCGGTCGGGCGACAGATCGGCGACAGCGGCGATCTGCATCCCCGGAGTCAGCCGAGCCTGGGCCAGGAACATGGAGCCGAACTTGCCGGCGCCGATGAGCCCGACCGTGACCGGGCGGCCTTCGGCGGCGCGGGCCTGCAACATGCTGTGGAGGTTCATGATCTTTCCCCTTACTCGGCGGCCGTGCGGCGGTGCGCCAGCAGGCAATCGTCGGCCTCCAGCTCGATCGGGGTGAAATCGCGATGCGCGATGTATTCCGGCCGCTTGAACTGGCGGATCGCATTGTCGGTGCGGTTGGCGGTGACATAGACCACCCAGCGGTCCCAGGGCGACATGTTGCTGGTCGAGCCATGCACCAGGCAGCCATGGAAGAACAGCGCCGAACCCGGCCCGCCCTTGGGGGCGACGATGCCGCCCTCATCCACCAGCTGGCGGATCGTGTCATTGTTGATGACCCAGAGCGGGTAGGAGGTGGTGGACAGGTCGTGCGCCGCCGGGATGGCGCCCTTGCGGTGGCTGCCGGGAATCAGCATCAGTGGGCCGTTATACTCGTTCACCTCGTCCAGATAGACGGCGAAGTTCATCGCGCGCGGCTCCGGCATCGCGTCGTCGGCCTGCCAGGTGCCGTAATCCTGGTGCCATTGCCAGATATCGCCGTCGAAGGCGGCCTTGCCGTTGATCTTGAACTGATGGATATAGACCGGCCCGCCGAGCAGTTGCTGCGCCGGCCCGATCAGGCGGGGATGGCGCGAAACCTTGCGATAGACATCGTTATAGGTGTGCGCGGCGAAGTTGGTGCGCACCTTGCCGGAGACGCGCTCGCGCACATTTTCCGGGCGGTCCTGGGCGAACAGCGCCGGCACCTCGCCCTTCATCACGGCGATTTCCTCGGCGCTGAACAGATCGGGGATGAAGACATAGCCGTCGCGCTCGAACTGGTCGAGCTGGTCCTGGGTCAGTTGCATGGCGGTTCCTCCTGTATAAAGCGCGGTCTTACGCCGCGTCGGTCTGACCGCCCTGTTTCAGGGCGGCGATAAGGTTTTCGGCAGCCCGGGCGGTATGGGCGCGGGCCAGTGCCTCGGCGCGATCGCCATCGCCGGCGATGATGGCGTCGAGAATGGCTTCATGCTCGTCCCAGACATCGCGGGCGCGGCTGCGGGCGCGCAGCACGCTGCCCATGATCCGGCGGCTGTGCTGCATGTGGGTGGAAATCGCATCCTCGATCAGCGGATTGCCGCTCAGCGCATAGAGGAAGCGATGGAAGGCCAGATCCTGCGCGGTGCGCTCGGCGACGCTGCCGGTCTCGGCCCCGGCGCGGCCGGCGGCGATCAGCGCTGGGCCATCGGCACGGGCGCGGGCAGCATTGCGGGTAGCGGCGGCACGGGCAGCCAGCCCATCCAACGCGCCGCGCACCTCATAGACATGGGAGATCGCGGCCTCGTCCAGCGGCACCACGCGCAGGCCGCGCCGGCCGGCCTCCTCCAGGAAGCCCTGGCGCTTCAGCAGCATCAGCGCCTGGATGACTGGCTGGCGCGAGACATTCAGGCTGGCCGCCAGCTCCTCCTGCGTGACCCTCTGCCCGGCTTCCAGCTGGCCGTCGCAGATCGCATCCAGAATGGCATCATAGACCCGGTCGGCGAGCTGCGGCTGCAGGGTGATCGGCTTCATTTGCATACTGTATACAAACGGGCGATGCGCAGGGAGTCAAGCCGGCATATGGAAAGCTAATAGTCGCAGCTTGCCGCCTATCCCCGCTGGCTATCCCCGGCGCGGCATCAGCACCCAATAATCGAGGTCGAGCACAACCGACGGGTCGTCGCCCTCGGCGCCGGGGAACTCTCCGCAGGGCCGGTCCTTCGCCGCCACGGTGCGCAGGCGCAGCGCGCCGACATCCGTGCGCTCCGGGATCGGCTGGCGGTCCAGCACCTGGCTCCAGGCGTAGATTGTGTCGCCGGCGAAGCTGGGGGCGGCGTGCCGTCCGCCATTGATGGCGGCGATGAAGGCGGCGTTGGCCAGCCCGTTGAAACTGAGCGCGCGGGCCAGCGACATGACATGCCCGCCATAGACTAGCGGCCTTCCGAACCGGCTGCTCTGCGCCAGATGCCGGTCGAGATGCACCCGCGCGGTATTCTGGTAGAGCCGCGTCGCCATCATGTGCTCGGAGTCCCCGATGCTCATGCCGTCGATATGGTCGATCCGCTCACCCGCGACATAGTCCTCCCACAGATGGGGGGAGCCGGCGGCCTCCGCATCGTAGCCGCTGAAATCCGCGCCCGACGGCACGGTCAGCGTGTCGGCGGGGACCAGCGATGGCAGGTCGGGGATATGGGTTTCGGGCGTTGCCGCCGATTCGTTCCGCTTGCGCACCATTACCCAGCGGTTCCAGCTCACCACCGTCTCGTCATACTGGTTGCGGGTCAGGGAGCGCACATAGACGATGCCGGCCTTGCCGTCGGAGGTCGGGCGCAGACCGGTCACCTCCGAGACTGTGGACAGCGTGTCGCCCGGATAGGCGCGGGTTTCGAAGCGCAGATCGGCATAGCCCAGATTGGCGATGGCGTTCACCGAGATATCCGGCACCGTCTTGGCAATGGCGATGTGGAAGACCAGCAGATCGTCCAGTGGCGCGCCCAGCAGGCCGATGGAGCCGGCGAAACCGGCGGCGGACTGCACCGGAAAGCGGCTGCCGGTCAGCGCCAGGTTCAGCGCCACATCGCCGGTGGTCACGGTGCGCGGGGTGGCGTGGCGGAAGCTCTGGCCGAGTCGGAAATCCTCGAAGAAATTGCCGGGGCTGGATTTCGGCGCGGGAGTCGTCATGGCATGGCTTCCGGTTGTCGCGGTCGTGATCGGGGCGGTCTCGCGGAGGGACTATTCACGAGGCATGCCGGCATGGCAAGCTTGCCCGGTTTTCACACCGCGTCCCGCCACACCCGATCTCCCGGCCCGCCCATGAACGTGCTTTCCATCCAGTCCGCCGTTGCCTATGGCCATGTCGGCAATGCCGCCGCGCAGCCGGCGCTGCACCGGCTGGGCCATACGGTCTGGCGGGTCGATACGGTGGTTTTCTCCAACCATCCGGGGCATGGAAAGTTTGCCGGCCAGGTGCGCCCGGCGGCGGAGGTGGGCGCGATCCTGCAAGGCCTCGCCGATCTCGGCGTGTCTCGCGATTGCGCCGCTGTGCTGTCCGGTTATCTGGGCGAGGCAGGAACCGCCGGGGTCGTCGCCGAAGCCGTTACGCAGGTGAAACGGGCCAACCCGCAGGCCGTCTATCTGCTCGATCCGGTGATGGGCGATGCGGGCCGCGTCTATGTGCGTGACGGCGTGCCGCTGGCGATGGCCGGCACGCTGCTGCCGCTGGCCGATATCGTGGCGCCGAATGCGTTCGAACTGTCGTTGCTGGCGGACAGGCCGGTCAGCGACATGGCGACGGCCATCGCGGCGGCGCGGGTGCTGCTGGCGCGCAGCGTGGGATTGGGGCCATCGCTGGTGCTGGCGACGGGGCTGCGGCTGGAGGGCGGCAGGGTCGCCACGCTGGCGGTGACACAGACGGAAGCGCATGCCGTTACCGCACCCTGGATCGACCGGCCGATCTTCGGCACCGGCGACCTGTTCGGCGCGCTGTTTCTCGGGCACTGGCTGGAGGCGCCGGGGGATGCGGTGCGGGCGCTGCGGCTGGCTGCCAGCGGTATGGCCGAGGCCGTCGCCGCCACCGATGCGGCGCAAGCCTCGGAGCTGGCGCTGATCCCCAATCTGCAGCGCATCTGCCATCCGCCGGCGCTGCTGCCGGCGGAACGTGTCTAGGTTTACTCTCTCGTTATCCTCGGGCTTGACCCCCATGGGCGCCTTGGGGATCCAGGGGCGGTGCTTTGCCTGAAACCTAACGGCTTGCTGCCCTGGATTGCCGGGTCAAGCCCGGCAATGACAGACAAAAGAAGGGCCTGGCCCGGCCTCAGTGCCGGAAATGCCGCATGCCGGTGAACACCATGGCGATGCCGGCCTCGTCGGCGGCGGCGATCACCTCATTGTCGCGCATCGAGCCGCCCGGATGGATGACGGCGGTGGCCCCGGCCTCGACGGCGGCCAGAAGACCGTCGGCGAAGGGGAAGAAGGCATCGGACGCGACCACGGACCCTCTCGTCAGCGCCTCCGTCTCGCCGGCGGCTTCCGCCGCGTCCTGTGACTTGCTGGCGGCGATGCGCGAGGAATCGACGCGGCTCATCTGCCCGGCGCCGATGCCGACGGTGGCGCCGTCCTTCACATAGACGATAGCGTTCGACTTCACATGCTTGCAGACGGTGAAGGCGAACAGCAGATCGGCAATTTCCTTGTCGGTCGGCTGGCGCTTCGTCACCACCTTCAGGTCGGATGCCGTGATATGGCCATTGTCGCGGGTCTGCAGCAGATAGCCGCCGGCCAGCGAACGCAGCGTCATGCCGCCGGCGCGCGGGTCGGGCATGCCACCGGTCAGCAGCAGGCGGAGATTCTTCTTCTTCGCCAGCAGTTCCTTCGCCTCATCATCGGCGTCGGGCGCGATGATGACTTCGGTCAGGATGCGGGAGATCTGTTCCGTCGTGGCGGCGTCCAGCGTGCGGTTCACCGCGATGATGCCGCCGAAGGCGCTGACCGGGTCGCAGCGCAGCGCCCTTGCATAGGCCTCGGCGATATCCGCGCCCTGCGCCACGCCGCACGGGTTGGCGTGCTTGATGATGGCGACGGCGGGCTCGGTGAACTCGGATACCAGCTCGAAGGCGGCGTCAGTGTCGTTCAGATTGTTGAAGCTGAGCTCCTTACCCTGCACCTGGGTCGCCGTGGCGATGCCGATACGCGGCGCGCCGCCGGTATAGAAAGCGGCCTGCTGGTGCGGGTTCTCGCCATAGCGCAGCACCTGCTTCAACTCGCCGCCGATGGCGATGCGGCGCGGGAAAGTATCGCCCAGCTGGCCGGCGAACCAGGTGGAGATCGCTGCGTCATAGGCGCCGGTGCGGGCATAGGCGGCGGCGGCCAGCTTCCGGCGCAGCGCCAGCGAGACCGCGCCCTTGTTCTCCGCCATCTCCTGCTTCAGCGGGGCATAGTCGGCGGGATCGACCACCACGGCCACGAAGCCGTGATTCTTCGCTGCCGCGCGGATCATCGCCGGGCCGCCGATATCGATATTCTCGATGGCTTCGTCGAAATCCGCGCCCTTCGCGACGGTCGCCTCGAACGGGTAGAGATTGACCACCAGAAGATCGATGGGGGCGATGCCGTTGGCCTCCATCGCCGCGACATGCTCCGGCAGATCGCGGCGCGCCAGCAGCCCGCCGTGGATCGTCGGGTGCAGCGTCTTCACGCGGCCATCCATGATTTCCGGGAAGCCGGTGTGGTCTGCGACCTCCGTCACCGGCACGCCGGCGGCGGCCAGCGCCTTGGCGGAGCCGCCGGTGGACAGGATTTCCACGCCATGGCCGGCCAGGAACTGCCCCAGCTCGACAAGTCCGGTCTTGTCGGAAACGGAAATCAGCGCGCGGCGGATGGATACCAGATTGGCGTCGGCCATGGGTCGCTCCAGCGGTCGGGAAAGTTGCGGCACCGTCTAGACCATGCGGGCGGGCGAGACAAGCGCCGGATCGCCGCAGCCGCTGATATACGGCCTCAACCCAGTGTTTTGCCCTTGTCCTTGCGCTGCAGTTGCGATTCGCGGACGCCGATATAGGTCGCCGCGCCGAAGATCAGGGCGCCGCCGGCATAGGTCCACAGGTCCGGGATTTCTGCGAACAGGATATAGCCCAGCGCCGTGGTCCAGATCAGCTTGGCGAAATCGACCGGCAGCACGGTGGAGGCGTCGGCCTCGTGCAGCGCCTGGTTCATGCAGGTCTGCGCGATGGTGCCGAGGAAGGCGATCAGCGCCAGCGCGGCATATTGCTCCAGCGTCGGCCATTGCCAGAAGGGAATGGCGGCGACCAGCGTCATCGGCGCCATGAAGATTGCCATATAGGCGGTGATGGCGACGCTGGATTCGGTGGCCGACAGCTTCTTGATGCACAGCAGCGCCAGCGCCCACATGGCGGAGGAGAACAGCACCAGCATGGAGCCGGTATCAATCTCGACGAGGCCGGGCCGCAGGATGATCAGCGTGCCGGCGAAGCCGATGATCATCGCCACCCAGCGCCGCATCCGCACCACCTCGCCCAGGATCAGCGCTGCGCCCAGCGTGGCGAACAGCGGGGCGGAGAAGCCCAGCGCCGTCACCTGCACCAGCGGCGTGATCGACAGGGCGAAGAAGAAGCTCAGCATCGCCACCGTGTTCAGCGCACCGCGCAGCGCGTATAGGCCGAGATGCCGGGTGCGCAGCACGCCGAAGCCGACCCGCTGCAGCACCGGCAGCAGCAGGATCAGCATGAAGAAATTGCGGAAGAAGGCGATCTCGAACGGATGCAGACCGGTCGAGGCGTGGCGGATCGCGGCGTGCATCGAGGCGAAGGCCGCCGTCGCCACCAGCATCAGCAGCAGCCCCTTCAGGGCCGGTGGCAGGCGGTGATAGCGGTACAGCACGGACGAGGCCCCTTCACGGCGTCGCGGGATAGGGCCGGTTTACTCCCCCGGCTCGACCTTGCGCAAGGCAAGCGGCTCGCCCTGATATTCCGGCACCAGCCGGTGGACCAGCGCCAGGGTCTGGTCGGTGCGCCGGGTGCGCGCCGCCTCGCCCAGCTCCTCCAGCGCCCGGTTCAGCAGGGCATGATCGACGGTGCGCGGCGTGGCGATCTGCAGGCCGCTCAGGCTGGTCGGCTGCAAGGCCTCCAGGCCATGGAACAGCTCTTCATGCAGCTTCTCGCCGGGGCGCGGACCGGTATAGACGATGTCGATATCGACGCCCGGCGTCAGGCCGGCCAGCCGGATCATCTGCTGGGCGAGATCGAGGATGCGGATCGGTTCGCCCATATCCAGCACGACGATGGCGCCGCCTTCCTCGACATGCGGGTCGGTGAGGGTGCAGGCCTGCAGCACCAGCTCCACCGCCTCGCGCACGGTGAGGAAATAGCGCTTCATCTCCGGATCGGTCACGGTCAGCGGCCCGCCGCGCGCCAGCTGGCGTTGGAACAGCGGCACGACCGAGCCGGTGGAGCCCAGCACATTGCCGAAACGCACCGTGGTGAAGCGGGTGCGCGGGCCACCGGCGCGGCGGCGCTCCAGAATGTCCAGCGACTGGCAATAGGCCTCGGCCAGGCGCTTGGTGGCGCCCATCATGCTGGCCGGGTTGATCGCCTTGTCGGTGGAGATCAGCACCATGGTCGGCACGCCGGATTCGACGCAGGCATCGGCGACGTTGCGGGTGCCGATCACATTGGTCAGCACGCCCTCGTTCGGGTTCGCCTCGACCATCGGTACATGCTTCAGCGCGGCGGCGTGGAACACAACATCGGGCCGTTCGCGGGCAAACACGTCGGACACCCGCAAGCGGTCGCGCACATCGCCCAGGATGGCGACGCGCGACAGGTCGGGATGGTGCTCCGACACTTCCAGATCGATCTCGTAAAGCTGGAACTCGGCATTATCCATGAGGGTCAGCCGCGCCGGCCCCAGATCGCTGATCTGGCGTACCAGTTCGCCGCCGATGGTGCCGCCGGCACCGGTCACCAGCACCCGGCGCCCGGCGATCAGCGCGCTTACCGCATCGCGGTTCAGCACGGTCTGCGGGCGGCCGAGCAGATCCTCGACATCGATCGGCTTGATCTCAATTTCGGTATCGAAACGGCCTTCGAGATTGGTCAGGCGCGGCAGACGCGACAGCTTGATGCCCAGCCGGTCGCCGATCGCCAGCAGCTCGCGCACATCCGTGCCCTCGACGCGCTTGGGCGTGATGATCATGCGCTCGGGCCGGAGCCCGCGCCGGTCCAGCTCATCGACAATGCGCGGCAGTTCCTCGAAGGTGCCCATGACCTCGATGTCGCGGATCTTGCGGCCGACCCGGCCGGCCTTGTGATCGATGACGCCGACCACCCGGTAAGGGGCGAGGCGCAGGCGGCTCATCTCGCGGATGAACAGGTCGGCCTCGTCGCCGGCGCCGACCAGCAGCACCGGGACGCGGCGCTGGCTGTCGCGCTCCAGCACGCCCAGCAGGGCGCGGTCCTTCAGGACGCGGTACATCAGGCGCGGACCAGCCAGCAGGGCGGTCATCACGAAGAGGTTGATGATCACCAGCGAGCGGGGAATATCGTCCAGCCGGGTGATGAGGAACAGGGCGGCCAGGAACAGCAGGTTGGTCAGCGCGACGACGCGCAGGATTTGCATCACATCGCCGACCGAGGCGTAGCGCCAGATGCCGCGGTCCAGCCGCATTGCGGCGATGACACCGGTCGCCGCCACCACGAACACGCCGAAGGCCAGCAGGACCGTGTTTCGGTCCAGCGTCAGCACCGCATCGCCAAAGCGCAGATAGAGTGACAGCAGGAAGGACACCGCTGCCATGGCGATGTCGTGCAGGTTGGTGACAATAATCCGCTGTACTTGGCGGTTCGTCACTGCCGTGCCCCGATTTGCATGACGGCCGAGACCCTCGCTGTCCATCCAGATCCGAAAATAGCACGTCCCCGGAAGGTATCCTACAAGCCGTTCAAATTGCTGGCTTGTATGGTCCGAAGGAGGGCCTGCTCCATGTCAAACGGGTGACGCCACGAAAGAGTTGCCGAAAACCGTGCGGCATCGACGGAAAAACTACCGACCAGCCGCCTTCCTGCCTCCGGACCGAGCAGCAAACGCAACAAACCCGCGGGGCCAGGGATCAGCAGCGGTCGCTGGCCAGCGGCGGTACGTAAGCGCCCGATCAGCTGGGCCAGGGATATTTCCTCCGCATCATTCAGGAGAAAACGCTGGCCCCCGGAGACCGGATAGGTTTCCAGGCAATGCCTTATGGCATCTACCATATTACCCACATAAAGCATCGCTCGCCGATTGTCGATACTGGCAACGGGCAGCGGCACGGGAATCAGCGCCAACCGCAGCAGCCGGGCGAAGTTGCCGCCGGCACCCGGCCCATAGACCAGGGGCGGGCGTATTATGGTCGCACTAGGCAGCAGCTCCAGCACCGCAGCCTCCGCCGCCAGCTTGCAATGCGCATAGGGCGTTGCCGGGGCTGGTGTGTCCGCATCGCGGAAGGACTGGCCGGGCAGCGTCTCCTCGCCCATCACTTTGGCGCTGCTGATCTGCACGAAACGCATGATACCGGCGGCGGAAGCGGCGCGGGCCAGTGTCGCGGCGCCATCGACGGTAATGCGCCGCAGGGTGGCCTCGTCCAGGCCGCTCTGATCGGCAGGCGAGGCGAGATGGACGACGGCCTCGATGCCGGATAATGCCGCGCGCCAGTCGGTTGCCGGTCCGATATCGCCGACGATGGCGGGTTCCACACCGTCGGCCAGGGGGGCAGACAGCGGCCCAGGCCGGCGCTGCGCGCCGCGTACCTGGTGGCCATGCGCCTGCAGATGCTGGCTCAGCGCCCGCCCCAGATAGCCGCCCGCACCGGTGACGAGGATATGCATAATTAGCTGGTGCCCTTTGGCCGCGCCCGTACCATCCAGCCCAGCAGGCCGGCGGTGACCAGCGCCGCCCCGGCCAGCGCCGGCAGTTCATGCCCGGCGGCCGCCAGCATCGCCAGCAGGATCAGCAACGCATTGCCGCCGGCGACCATTGTGCTGACCGTGGCGTGGCTGAAGCCGCGCCGCACCGCCTGCTGGTAGAAATGTTCGCGATGGCCATGCCAGAATTTCTCGCCGCGCAGCACGCGGCGGACCAGCGTGATGCTGGCATCGGCCAGATAATAGGCCGGCAGGATCAGCGCCGCTGCCCATTGTCCGGCGGCGGCGGCCGACAGCAGCAGGAAGCCCAGCAGATAGCCCAGCGGCACGCTGCCGACATCGCCCAGGAACAGCCGCGCGGGCTGCCAGTTGAACCACAGGAAACCGGCGGCGGCGGCGGCCAGCATCAGCAGGGGCGGCTGCCAGGCGGCCCCTATGCCAGCCCCTGCGCCGGCCCAGATACCAACCAGGACCAGACCCAGCGCCAGCGCCACGGTCTGCACCCCGGCCAGCCCGTCGATCCCATCCATGAAGTTGAACAGGTTGACGAACCACAGCCACAGCAGCGCGGCGGCCAGCAGATCCAGCCAGCCGGGCAGCAGTCCCTGGAACACCGGCCCGGCATCGGCCAGCACCAGCATGCCCAGCAGAACCGCCAGCAGCTGCGCCAGCAGCCGCATCGCGGCCGTCAGGTCGAACAGATCGTCGAGGAAGGAGATGGCGGCCAGCCCGGCCGCTGCCGCCAGCAGCAGCGCCATGACCGGCAGCAGGGCCGGCATCGTCAGCGCATAGGCGATCCAGCCAGCGGCAATCGCGGCCATCACGGCGATGCCGCCGCCGCGCGGTACCGGGCTGGCGTGGCTCGACCGGCGATTGGGATGATCCAGCACGGCATGGCGCAGCAGCAGGCCGATCACGGCGCGCGTCGCCAGCGCCGCCAGCAGCAGCACCCCGAGCGGCGCCGCCATCGACCAGACCCAGCCTGCCGCCATCGCCGTTACACCTTTCCCGCTTGTACCTTGTCAGGCGCGCGCTTTTCTTCGCGCCGCAGTGCCCATTTCATGACCGTTCCGGTTCCGGAAAGGGTTCCGGAAACGATGATCTGCTGGCTGCGCTTCATCTCGCCGCGCTGGCCGAGATAGACGCTGTCCGCCAGTGCCAGCGTGCCGCCGCTGGCCAGCATCCGCCAGCCGTGCCCGCCGGGTAGCCGCAGCAGCACGAAAGCGCCGTTCTGGCTGACCGATGCTTTCACCTTCGGATGCAGATGGAAGCGCACGGCGAAGTGCTCGCCGCCGCTGCCGGTCAGCACATCCTCGCCGCGCACATCGGCGCCATCGGCGGACAGGAACAGCCGGCGCCGGTGGGTCAGCATCAGCCGTTCCGCATAGCCGTCATGGCTGGCATTGATGAGCTGGTCGCCGTCCTGCTCCTGGCGGTCGGCCGTTACCCGGGCCGGGCTGCGGCCCGGCGTGCCATCGCCCAGCACTTCGGCGGAGTTCACGTCATCGACCACCAGCGTCGAATGCGCCGCGGTGGCGCGCAGCGCCCGGTTCCAGTCGGGCCGGCCGCTGGCGGCGCCGCAATTCACGATCAGCCGCTCCTTGGCGACGCTCATTTCGAAGGACAGCAGCCCGGCATGGGCGCAGCCGTCCAGCGTGCCGGGCTGGCCGGCATCGAGAATCAGCAGGGTGCGGGCGGCGGAGAGGCGGTGGAAGCCTGACGCGCCGGGCGCGTTTTGCGGGCGGATCTTCGCTTCCGACTGCGCCAGCACGGCGTCGATCAGCAGCGGGTCTTCCTCGTTGGAATCGTTGAACAGCGCCAGCCCGCCATCGCCATGGCGCAGGGTGCGGAGCATCGCTGCCATGCGCTCGATGGCGCTGTCCACCGCGTCGGGCACCGGGTCGCCGGTGGCGCGCAGGCAGGCGCGGATGTCGATCAGGTCGCGCAGCACGGCAAGATGACGCGAGGGGCTGCGCGAGGCGTGACAGCCATCGGGCAGGATTTGCCGCGGCAACCGCTCGGCCAGCAGCCGGCAGCCCTGCGCCTGCAGAGCGGTCTCGGTCGGCAGGGCCGCGCCGGCATAGATCAGCCCCTTGGCTGCCTGCACCAGGCCTGATCCGTCAGCCGCGGTCGCGGCAATGCGGCCCAGATGCCGTGCCTGGCGGAACAGGCTGTCGAGGAAGCGGGCGCGGAACTCGTCATCGGCGCTGGCGCAGAAGAAATCGTGATGGCCGATCCAGTTGGCGATGCGCTCGCCCAGTATGTCGGCCTCCCAGGCGAAGGCGTCCCAGTCGGCGTAGCGGTCGATCCAGTCGGCAACCAGTTCGCGCGCGCGGCGCCGCGCCATGTCGCCGCCGACCTGACGCAGATCGCGCAGCCAGGAAAAGCCGTTCAGCGCCGCCTGCCAGTCGCCGGTCGCGTCTTCCGGCACCCAGGTGTCAGGATCGCGCGGATCGGCCGACAGCAGCACGACATGGCCGAGCAGCGAGAAGCGGCCTTCCAGGATCATCCGACCGTGATCGGAATGGCCGGGCCAGCTGTCGGTGGGGACGGTGGCAAGCTGCTCGGGCGCGCGGCCGGACAGGATGTAGCGATAGAGCGGCGTGCCATAGGCGAAGGTTCGGACCGTCCGCCAGAGACCGCCCCGCCTGGCGCCCTGATCGCCGCCCTGATGGCCCTCGCGCGTGCCGTTCAACCCTACTTGCCCCTCAAGGTCTGGATGTTGGTGGCGTAGGCGGCGGTACCGCCGGCGAAGGTGGCGGTGCCGGCGACCAGCACATCGGCGCCGGCGGCGATGACCTGCGGGGCGGTGCGGGTGTTGACGCCGCCATCGACCTCCAGCTCGATCGCCCTGCCGCTGTCGTCGATCATCCGGCGCAGCCGGGCGATCTTGTCGAGCTGGCTGTCGATGAAGCTCTGCCCGCCGAAACCGGGATTGACGCTCATCACCAGAATCAGGTCGATATCGCCCATCAGATATTCGACCGCTTCCACGGGGGTCGCCGGATTCAGCACGATGCCGGCCTTCTTGCCGAGCGATTTGATGAGCTGCACGGTGCGGTGCGGGTGGGCGCCGGCCTCCGGATGGAAGCTGATAATGTCGGCGCCGGCCTCGGCGAAGGCTTCGATGAAGGGATCGACCGGCGCGATCATCAGATGCACGTCGAAGGGCAGGGCGCTGTGCGGGCGCAGTGCCTTCACCACCAGCGGGCCGATGGTCAGGTTCGGCACGAAATGCCCGTCCATCACATCGACATGCACATAATCGGCGCCGGCCTCGGTCAGCGCGCGTACTTCCTCGCCCAGCCGGGCGAAATCGGCGGACAGAATCGACGGGGCAATCTTCACGGGTCGGGACATGCTGCGTTCCTTATCGCTTTAACCAAGACGCCGCAAGCGCGCGGCATAGAATCCATCAAGTCCGCCCTGTTCCGCAAGATGGCAGGGCAGGGTGCGCAAATCGCCATCCGGCGTCACGCACTCGCTCCAGCCGCCAATCTCGGCAGGATCGACCGGCACCCGTTCCCACGCGGCCGGGGCACGATCGAGCAGGGCGGCGATGCGCTCCTCGCCTTCCGCCGGCAACAGCGAGCAGGTGGCATAGACCAGCAGCCCGCCCGGTTTCACCAGTTCGGCGGCGTGATCGAGCAGCCGGTCCTGCAGTGCGGACAGCTTGGTGACGTCGGCGGGCGTCTTGCCCAGCGCCACATCGGGATGGCGGCGGATCGTGCCGGTGGCGCTGCAGGGCGCGTCCAGCAACAGGGCATCGGCGGGTTCGGCGGGTGCCCAGACGGTACCGTCGGCGGCCTCCACGCCGGCGGACAGGCCGAGGCGCTCCAGATTCCGCGACAGCCGTTGCAGCCTTTTCGCCGACCGGTCGATGGCAGTGACATGCGCGCCCATCGCGGCCAGCTGTGCGGTCTTGCCACCGGGGGCGGCGCACAGATCGATCACATTCTTGCCGGCGACATCGCCCAGCAGAAGCGCCGGCAGGGCGGCGGCGGCGTCCTGCACCCACCAGGCGCCTTCGGCATAACCGGGTAGATCCGATATGGCGCCGCCGAAGCCGCGCCGGATGGTGCCGGTCGGCAGCAGGACCCCTTCCAGCCTTTCGGCCCAAAGCGCCGCGTCGGTCGCCACGCTGATGTCGAGCGGCGGGTCGGTCAGGTTGGCGGCGGCGATGGCGCGGGCGGTCGTATCGCCATAGACAGTGCTGAGCAGATGCCACAGCCAGTCCGGCATGTTCAGGCGGGCGGCATCCTGCGCCTCTAGCAGCGCCTTGCCGTCACGGTCGAGCCGGCGCAGCACCGCGTTCGCCAGCCCCTTGAAGCCGGCATGGCGGGTCTTTCCCAGCAGCGAGACGGCGGAATCGATGGCGGCATGGGCCGGCACGTCGAGAAACAGCAATTGCACGACGCCCAGCCGCAAGGCATGGCGCACCGGCTGGGCCGAGGCCGCGAGAGGCTTTTCCAGGCATTGCGCGATCAGATCGTCGGCCTGGCCCAGGCGCTTCAGCGTGGTGCTGGCGATCAGCCGGGCGAAGCCCCGGTCGCGGGCCGACAGCCGGTCGCCCCCAGCCTTATCACCCGCCGCCTCGTCGAACGCGTCCTCCAGCGGCCGGTTGCGGTCCAGAACGGCGGATAGCGTGGCCAGCGCCACGGCGCGGTCGGCATAGGAACGGGGCATGGTGTGCTTCAGTAGTGTCCGGTTTCGCCGGCAGGATTGCCGAAGGGCGGAAAATCGCTCATCGCCTGGGTTTCGCGATGATGGTCGAGCGCCCAGTGCACGCTGGGGAAGGCGATCTCCTGGCGCGGTATATCCTCCCAGCGGAACAGCGCCACCTCCTGCGATTCCTCGCCCGCCGCCACCTCGGGCGACAGCAGGCGGGCGCGGTAGATCAGCTGCACCTGGCTGATGCGCGGGATGTTATAGACCGCCAGCAGGCGCTCGATCTCGATGCGGGCTGTTGCCTCCTCGAAGGCCTCGCGTACCGCACCGGCCTCGGTCGATTCGTTCAGCTCCAGATAACCCGCCGGCAGCGTCCAGTAGCCGATGCGCGGCGGAATGGCGCGGCGGCACAGCAGGATACGGTCCTCGTGCAGGCAGATGGCGCCGACCACGATCTTCGGATTGTCGTAATGGATGAAGCCGCAATCGTCGCAGATCAGCCGCGGTCGGTTGTCGCCTTCGGGCACGCGACGGTTCACCGGCCCCTTGTTGAGGGAAGAGTCCAGAGTCGTTTTGTCGGCCTGGAAATCGGGCCTGTCTGAGGAATCGCGCGACATGCGCCTAGATTTGGCGGGCTTTATCGACGGCGGCAAGCGGAAATACCGGTCTTGCGCGGCGGAATGTACAGTGGAGAGAGCATGAAAAAGGCCGGCAAGAGCCGGCCTGGGAGATTATTGCAGGATAATCCGGCGTCAGACGGAAATGTCGAGCTGGGAGCCGCGCGCATCCGTGTTTGCCTGGCTGGCCTGTCGCGCGTTGCTGGCGTCGAACAGGCGACCGCCATCACGCTGCTGGTTCTCGCGGGTGCGCTCGTCCTGACGCTGCCGCTCGGCAACCTGGCGGTTGCTGGTGACCGCTTCCGGCGTGACCTGCACCGGCTCACCGCGAATCTCCGCAGGCCGCGGGGGCACCACGGTCGTGGTCGGCGTTGGCGCGACGGTCGGGGCGAAAGGTTGCAACATAAAAATACTCCTACGCCCATAAGATAGTCCTGATGCGAGAGGAATGCAAGGTTCTGCGGGGTATCGGCCGGAGTCGCCGGGGAATCCGCAAATGACCCTGGCATTACCGGTTCTCTTTCCCGTCCCCTTTGGACGTGCCCTTCTGGGTGTGCGACGGCAGGACGCATGGATTGTCCGGCCCTGGTCCCGCTATAAAAGCAGACTGCGATTAACCTTCCGATCTTTTCCGACCGTTGCGAAAGACTGTCCGATGTCTTCCACCCTGCTGCGCCGCGCCCTGTTGATCTTCATCGCCGGTGCGCTCGTGTTGCTGATCGCCCTGGCGGGGCGCGTCTATATGATGATGCAGCAGGACGCGCCGGAGGGCGTGGCCACGCTGATCGGCGGACCGTTCGAGCTGGTGGACCAGGACGGCAAGCCGCGTCGCGACAGCGATTTCCGCGGCCAGTACATGCTGGTGAATTTCGGCTACACCTATTGCCCGGATGTCTGTCCGCTGGGCCTGCAGGTTATGGCCCAGGCGCTCGACATGCTGCCGGAGGAGAAGGCGGCGAAGATCGCGCCGATCTTCATCACTGTCGATCCGGCGCGCGACACGGTCGAGCAGATGAAGAACTATGTCGGCTTCTTCCATCCGCGCATGGTTGGTCTCACCGGCACGCCGGAACAGGTGGCCGGGGCCGCCAAGGCCTACCGGGTCTATTACAAGAAGGTCGAGAGCGAGAGTGCCGCCGACTATCTGATGGACCACAGCGCGATCATCTACCTGATGGGGCCGGACGGTAACTATCTTGCCAATTTCACGCATGAGACCCCGCCGGAACGGATGGCCGAGACCCTCGACAAGATGCTATAAGGCGCGCGACAGCGCCGCCGCTTGATTCGCGGCGCCTTTCGCCCATAGAATTGTGAAAGCGCTTACAAACATTTCCGCAGGAGACCCCAGATGAGCACCCTGACCGGCCCGGCGGGCGTCGTCGCCGCCAGCCTTACCGCGTTCAAGCCCGATCTTTCCATCGATACCGAGCGCACCCTCGCGCATGCCAAATGGCTGCTGGCCAATGGCTGCGACGGCGTGCTGATCTTCGGCACCACCGGCGAGGCGAACTCGCTGTCCGTTGCCGAGCGGCTGGAAGTCATCGAGGCGATCGGCAAGTCCGACCTGCCGAAGGACAAGCTGATGATCGGCACCGGCTGCTGCGCCATCCCGGACACGGTCGCCCTGTCAAAGGCGGCGCTGGCCGCCGGCGTCGTGCGCCTGCTGATGCTGCCGCCCTTCTACTACAAGAACCAGTCGGAGGACGGGCTCTACGCCGCCTTCGCCACTGCCATCGACCGGATCAACGATCCGCGGATGAAGATATTCCTCTATCACTTCCCGCAGATGTCGGGCGTGCCGATCCCCGATGCCGTGACCGCGAAGCTGATCAAGAATTACCCCGGCATCGTGGTGGGCATGAAGGACAGCTCCGGCGATTTCGAGCATATGAAGAAGATGCTGACCGAGCATCCGGGCTTCGAGCTGTACTCCGGCACCGAGAAGTACCTGCTGGATGTGCTGCGCCTGGGCTCGCCCGGCACCATCTCGGCTACGGTGAATGTCACCTGCGCCCAGGCCGCAAAGGTCTATGCCAACTGGAAGAGCGACCAGGCCGATGCCCTGCAGGCCGAGATGACGGCCCAGCGCGTGGCCATGGAAAGCGCGCCGGCGGCCAGCGCCATGAAGGAGATGATCGCCCGGCAGACCGGCGATGCCGCCTGGCGTCCGGTGCGGCCACCCTTCGTGGCGATCTCCGACGAGCGCTATGCCGCGCTGGAGGAGAAGCTGGCTCAGACCCAGTTCCGCTTCCCCGGCACCCAGGCCAAGGCCGCCGAATAGGTTATTCGGTTCCCTTTTTCGGTGACAGAAACCCCGCTCTCCGGAGCGGGGTTTTTCGTTGCGGACAAGATGGTTACCGTTGAATGGCTGTACGGAGTGGCAGGGCGAAGGGAATAAACACGAAATAATTGCGTTGAATAGGCCTAATCAATAGCCACCTTTATCATAGAGTTAATTTGATTTTTGGCTGGAAATTTAAGAATTTTTTTCAGGCAGAAGAATTATTGTCAGGAGTTATGCAATGACCGACAAGAAAAGCTTCATGCAGAAGTTTGACGATTTCCAACCTACCAAGGCTCTTTGGGCCTGGACGACCATCGGCGCCGTGGTCGGCACGGTGCTGATCGGCTTCATCTGGGGCGGTTGGGTTACCGGCAATACGGCGAAAACCATGGCTTACGACGCCGGCAGGGACTCCCGCGCCACCCTGGCGTCCAACATGTGCATCGACAATTTCCTCGCCGGGCCCGATGCCGCCGGGCAGCTCGCGGCGCTGAAGAAGGAAAGCAGCTGGAGCCGTGACAGCCTGATCGAGAAAGCCGGCTGGACAACCTTCCCGGGCGATTCGAAGCCGGTGCCGGGGGCGGCCGATTTATGCGCCGAGCATCTTGTCGCCGTCGAGCTTTCTGCCGACATGCCGGCCAAGGCCTCGGAAGGCACCGGTACGATGAAGCCGGGTGCGACCATACCGAATTGATGCACGGGTGATCCCGTGCCGCAGAGACAGTCCCGCCTTTTCAGGCGGGACTTTTTTGTCAGGCGGCCCGCGGTGCTTCCCATTCCGCCAGCTGCTTCAGCTCGGCGAGGCCGGTCTCGAACATCCCGCCGACCATCTTCTCGGAGTTGCAGACCAGGCTGAAGGCCTTGCCTGCGAAATTCATCGGGCCTTCCATCGCCCAGGTGAGGCGCGTGCCCTGCGGGGAGGGTTCCAGCGTGAAGGTGACGCGATTGCTGGCCTTCATCGGCCGGCTCATCTCCAGGGCGAGGGCGATATGGCTGTGCGGGATGCTCTCGACGATGCGGATGCTGCCGGTCCCGCACTGCCGGTTGCCGTCCCAGGCGAGCGTGGCGCCGACGCCCTTGTCCGGGCCGGTGAAGGTACGCTTCATGTTGGGATCGGACCGCTCGAACGGCGACCAGTCGATGCCGCGCCGGATATTGTTCAGGATGGCGAACACCGTCTCCGGCGGCGCGTCGATCATCGTCGAGCGGGCGACACGGAAGCTGTCCGGCTGCCGCGCGATAGCGATGGCCAGTACGGCGAGAATCGCCAGAACGGCAATCGTTACGATCCAGAAAAGAGTCATCTTGGCCTCCTGTGTCCAAAAGTTGATATCAACTTATATGGAGACTGTCAAAGCCGCAATGTTCAGGCTGCCTGGCGATGTGCCAGCACGATGCCGGCGATGATGGCGGCGCTTCCCGCGAGCAGCGATGGGGTCAGCGGCTCGTTCAGCAGCGTGACGCCCAACAGCGCCGCTGTCGGTGGGCTGAGTGCCAGGAACACGGCGACCCGGCTGGCCGGGGCATGGCGCAGTGCCCAGAGCCAGAGGAAGAAGAACACGCCGCTGCTGAGGCCGATGAACAGCACGGCGAGCGCGGCTGTCCTGTCGATGCTGGCCAGGGGCGTGGATTCCTGTTCCCACCAGGCCGGCAGCAGCAGTGACAGGATGGCGGCCGCCATTGCCAGCGCTCCGACCCGGACCACCGGATAGCGCGCGAGATAGGGCCGGTAGAGCACGGAACAGAGGGCGCCGGTTACGGCGCTGCCCAGCACGGCCAGCGCGCCGAGCCAGTCCTTCCCGCCTTCGGTGGGCGCGGCCAGCGCCTCGCCCAGCGCCAGCCCGACGCCAATCAGCGTCAGCAGCACCCCCAGGCCCTTGGCGCCGCCCAGCCGTTCCTGCCTGATCATCGCGGCGAGCAGCAATGTCAACAGCGGCATGCTGGCGAACACCAGGGCGGCGCGGGCGGCAGTGGTGTATTGCAGGCCGATGTTCAGCAGCGCCACCAGCAGCGCGAACTGGCCGATGCCAAGGAGGGCGATGGCCAGCAGGTCACGCGGTGCGAAGCGCGCCTTCGGTGCCAGCAGGGCGGGGATCAGCAGGACGGCCAGACCCAGCGCATAACGCAGCAGGGTCAGCGTTGCCGGTCCGGTCTGTTCCACCACATAGCGGCTGGCGACCAGGGTGGCGCCCACCTGGATGCCGGTGCCGGCGGCGGCCAGCCCGGCCAGCAGGGCAAGCCGCCGGTCGGTTGCCGGCGCGGCCGTCACAGATCGCGTTCCCAGGTCTCGCCGACCAGATCCTTGCCGAAACTGTGATGCGCCTCCGTAGCGACCAGCCGGAATCCGGCCTTCTCGTAGATGTGCCGGGCGGCGTGCAGCACATCATTGGTCCAGAGCATCATCCGACGATAACCGGCCTGGCGGGCGAAGCGCAGGCATTCCTCCACCAGGCGGCCCCCGATGCCGTGCCCGCGCGCCTTCGGATCGACAATCACCAGCCGCAGCTTCGCGGTTTCCGCATCCTGGCGCACCACAAAGGCCGACCCCACGCGCTCTCCCGCCATCTCGGCGATCCAGCAGCAATCGCCGGTGGGGTCGAACTCATGCAGAAATTTAGCCGCCACCTCGGCGACGAGCGCCTCGAAGCTGATATCCCAGCCATATTCCTCGGCATAGAGCTCGGCATGGCGCTGGATCACCCAGCCGATATCGCCGGGGCGGTGCGGCCGCAGCAGATAGGAGGATGGTGGCACGGCCTCGCCCGACAGCAGGGTCTCCGCTGTTTTCAGGGCGGAAACTAGCCGTTGGCACGCGTCTTCCGGCAGCGTGTCGAGCAGTTCGCCGATTTCGTCATGGCTGCGCGCATTCAGCAGGGCGAAGGCGGCCTGCCCGCCCTCCGTAAGGGACAGCAGCGCGCGGCGGGCATCCTCCGGCGAGGGTCTGCGCGAGAGGACGCCCTTATCCTCCAGACCCTTCAGTACGCGGCTCAGATAACCGGCATCAAGGCCAAGATCGGCGCCGAGATCGCTGGCGGTCAGCGCCGCGCGCCGCGCCAGTTCGTAGATGATGCGGCCCTCGGTCAGGGAATAGGGGCTGCCGAGCAGGCCCTCATGCAGCACGCCGATGCGGCGGGTATAGAAGCGGCTGAAGCGGCGGATCGCCGCGATGCGCTGTTCACGAACGGACTCGGCCATGCCCTACCCTCCCTTGCAGGAGAATCGAGCATGGCCAAATTAATTGCCTATAGCAAATAATTTCCTGCTGGCGGCAGGGATCAGTTCAGGCGCTTCTCGGTCTCGCGGTCGAACAGATGCACCTCGCCATCGGCCGGCCGCAGATAGATCGTGTCGCCGGGGCGGGCCTGGGCCACGCCGGGCAGGCGCGCGGTCAGATGCGCCTCGGTGCCCTGGATGGTGCCATAGACCAGCGTGTCGGCGCCCAGCATTTCCACCAGATCGACGGCGACTTCCAGCGTGTCGGCGGTCTTGTCCTGGTGCTGCTGCAGATGTTCGGGGCGGATGCCCAGCATAACCGGATGGCCGTCTGCGGCGCCGAGAACCGCTTCGGTAACCGGCAGGGCGACGCCGCCGCCGAGATCGATGGTGCGGCCCGAATCGGCAAGCCTGGCGGGCATGAAGTTCATCGAGGGCGAGCCGATGAAACCGGCGACGAACATGGTCGCCGGCTTCTCATAGACATCCAGCGGCGTGCCGATCTGCTCCGCCACACCGAGATTCATGACAACCAGCCTGTCGGCCATGGTCATCGCCTCGACCTGGTCGTGCGTCACATAGATCGAGGTGGTTTTCAGCCGGCGTTGCAGCCGTTTGATCTCCACACGCATCTGCACGCGCAGCTTGGCGTCGAGGTTGGACAACGGTTCGTCGAACAGGAATACGGCCGGCTCGCGCACGATGGCGCGGCCCATGGCGACGCGCTGGCGCTGGCCGCCGGACAGCTGGCGCGGAAAGCGCTCCAGCAGCTGGCCGATCTGCAGCAGCGCCGCGGCATCCTGCACCCGCTTTTCGATCTCGGGCTTCGGCAGGCCCTTGATCTTCAGCCCATAGGCCATGTTGGCATAGACCGTCATGTGCGGGTACAGCGCATAGTTCTGGAACACCATCGCGATGTCGCGGTCTTTGGGCTCCAGCTGGTTCACCACGCGGTCGGCGATCGAGATGTCGCCGCCGGTGATGTCTTCCAGCCCCGCCACCATGCGCAGCAGCGTGGACTTGCCGCAGCCCGACGGGCCGACCAGCACGATGAATTCCCCATCCTGGATATCCAGGTCGATGCCATGCAGCACCTGGGTGTCGCCGTATTTTTTGAAGACGTTCTTCAGATGGACGTCAGCCATCGGTATTGACCCTTCCAAGCCTTACTTTTCGGTTTCGACCAGGCCCTTGATGAACAGGCGCTGCATGAAGATGACGATGGCAACCGGCGGCAGCATGGCCAGCATGGCGGTCGCCATGACCGCCGGCCAGTCGGTGAAATCATCCACGCCGATCATCTGGCTGATGCCCATGACAATGGTGTTCATGTCCTTGTCGGTGGTGATCAGCAGCGGCCACAGATACTGGTTCCAGCCATAGATGAAGAGGATGACGAACAGCGCCGCGATATTGGTGCGCGACAGCGGCAGCACCACGTCGCGGAAGAAGCGCATCGGCCCGGCGCCATCGATGCGCGCGGCCTCCAGCAGCTCGTCCGGTATCGTCATGAAGAACTGCCGGAACAGGAAGGTCGCGGTCGCCGAGGCGATCAGCGGAATCGTCAGCCCGCCATAGGAGTTCAGCAGCCCGAGATCGGCCACCACCTCGAAGGTCGGCAGGATGCGCACCTCGACCGGCAGCATCAGCGTGATGAAGATCGTCCAGAAGCACAGCATCCGGAACGGAAAGCGGAAATAGACGATGGCGAAGGCCGAGGTCAGCGAGATGGCGATCTTGCCGATGGCAATGACCAGCGCCATGATCAGGCTGTTCAGCATCATCAGCCCGACCGGAATCACCTTGCTCGACCCTTCGAACAGGGCGCGGCTGTAATTCTCGATCATGTGCGGGCCGGGCACCAGCGGCAGCGGCGGGCGCATGATTTCGCCCTGCGTCACGGTGGAGGCGACGAAGGTGATGTAGAGCGGAAAGGCGACGATCGCGATCCCGCTGAGCAGGATGATGTGGCTGAGGATCGTCAATCCGGGGCGGCGTTCGATCATGGCGCGCTCCTAGTAATGCACGCGGCGTTCGATATAGCGGAACTGCACGACGGTCAGCGAGATGACGATGGCCATCAGGATGACCGACTGCGCCGCCGAACCGCCGAGGTCGAGGCTGACGAAACCGTCGGAGAACACCTTGTAGACCAGCGTCTCGGTCGCCTTGCCGGGACCGCCCTGCGTGGTCGCGTGGATGATGCCGAACGTGTCGAAGAAGGCATAGACGATGTTGACGACCAGCAGGAAGAAGGTGGTCGGCGACAACAGCGGGAAGATGATCGTCCAGAACCGCCGCGACGGGCCGGCGCCATCGATGGCGGCCGCCTCGATCAGCGATTTCGGGATCGATTGCAGCCCGGCCAGGAAGAACAGGAAATTGTAGCTGATCTGTTTCCAGGCCGCGGCGAAGACGATCAGCCCCATCGCCTGCTCGCCGTTCAGCACATGGTTCCAGTTATAGCCGCTCTGCTTCAGCCAGTAGGCGATGATGCCGATCGACGGGTTGAACATGAACATCCACAGCACGCCGACAATGGCCGGCGCCACGGCGTAGGGCCAGATCAGCAGCGTGCGGTAGGCATCTGTGCCCTTGATCACCCGGTCGGCCATCACGGCCAGCACCAGCGCCATGCCCAGCGACAGCAGCGTGACGGAGACGCTGAACACTGCCGTGGTTTTGAAGGAGCCGAAATAGAGCGGGTCGCGCAGCAGATTCTCGAAATTCTCGAACCAGACGAATTCGCTCGACAGGCCGAACGCGTCCTCGATCAGAAAGGATTGGTACAGCGCCTGGCTGGCCGGCCACAGAAAAAAGACGGCGGTGATGACCAGCTGCGGAAAGACCAGCATCAAGGGCAGCAGGGTCTGGCGAAAGACGACGCGTTTTTCCATCTGGGCGGTCTGATCTGGAGTGCGGGGCGATCCGGAGGCGGTTTATTAACGACCAGGACGGCGCATCGCAAGGATGCGCCGTCCCAGGCCGATATTGAGCGTGAGCGGTGTTACTTGTTGGCCCGCTCGAAGCGACGCAGCAGCTCGTTGCCGCGTGCGACCGCGCTGTCCAGCGCTGCCTGGGCGGTCTTCTGACCGGCCCACACGCCTTCCAGCTCTTCGTCGATGATGGTGCGGATCTGGTCGAAGCTGCCCAGACGCAGGCCCTTGGAATTGTCGGTCGGCGCCTTGCCGGTCATCTGCTTGATGGCGATGTCGGTGCCCGGGTTCTTCTCGTAGAAACCCTGCTTCTTGGTCAGCTCATAGGCCGCCGGGGTGATCGGCAGGTAGCCGGTGTTCTGGTGCCAGTGCGCCTGCATTTCCGGCGAGGCCAGGAAGTCCAGGAAGGTGGCGACGCCCTTGTACTCTTCCTTGGAATGGCCGGCCATCACCCACACCGACGCGCCGCCGATGATGGTGTTGTAGGGCGCACCCTCGACCTCGGCGTGATAGGGCAGGTTGCTGATCGCGAACTCGAACTTCGCTTCCTTCTTCACACCGGCATAACCGGCCGAGCTTTCGAACATCATGCCGCATTCGCCGCTGCGGAAACGGGCACCGGCCTCGTTGCGGCGGCCGGCATAGATGAACTTGCCTTCCTTCGCCCACTTGCCGAGCATGTCGATGTGCTTCACCTGCAGCGGACCGTTGATGGTCAGCTCGGTGTCCATGCCCATCATGCCGTTTGCCTTGGTGGCCAGCGGCACATTGTGATAGGCGCTGAGGTTCTCCAGCTGGGTCCAGGACTGCCAGGAGACGGTCATCGGGCACTCGACGCCGGCGGCCTTCAGCTTGTCAACGGCGGCGCCGACCTCGGTCCAGGTCTTCGGCAGCGACATGGTGTCGATGCCGGCCTTCTTGAACAGGTCCTTGTTCACATACATGACCGGGGTGGAGCTGTTGTACGGGAAAGACAGCATCTTCCCGTCCAGCGTGCTGTAATAGCCGGTCACGGCGGAGAGATAGTTCTTCGGGTCGAACGGGAAGCCGTTCTCGTTCATCACCTCGTACACCGGCTTCACGGCGCCCTTGGCGGCCATCATGCTGGCGGTGCCGACCTCATAGACCTGCAGCAGGTGCGGCTGCTGCTTGGCGCGGAACGCGGCGACGCCGGCGTTCAGGGTCTCGGAGTAATTGCCCTTGTTGGTCGCGACGACCTTGAAGTCCTTCTGCGAGGCGTTGAACTTCTCAACCTGGCCCTCGAGAATTTCGCCGAGGCGGCCGCCCATGGCGTGCCACCACTGAATCTCGGTCTGCGCGCTGGCGGCGCTGGCGCCGGTGAGCGCGGTGGCGATCACGCCAGCGGCGAGTGCAGTTTTGCGGATAATCATGAATAGTCCCCCCTTATATGGGCCCGTCAACGGTAAGCTGGAGCCCTCTTGTAGGCGCAATTCATTATGCTCTCACGACAGTTTTGTGAAGCTTTTATTACGAACACGCGAACTGTAAGGCCCGTCCGCGGCAGGGATTCCGCCGCAAGCTTCGGATAGTGAAATATCGCGCGAAGCGTCAGATTAGCGCCGATAACAGGCGATTAACAGGCGATGGCGAGGAGGCGATCATGCGGACCGAACGGCAGGTAATTGTGGAGCAGGCGGATGAAGCGGCACGCTGGCTGCAGGTTCTGGCGCGCGATGGCGCGGCTGACGGTCATTTCGTCTATGCGGTGCGCTCGACGGGAATCTATTGCCGGCCGAGCTGCTCCAGCCGCAAGCCCAAGCGCGAGAATGCCTGTTTCTATGACCTGCCGGAGGCGGCTGAACAGGCAGGGTTCCGGGCCTGCAAACGCTGTCGGCCGGAACAGGCGCCTTCCGCGGACCCGCGCATGGCCGCGATGCGGCGCGCCTGCCGGCAGATCGAACAGGCGGACCATGGCGCGGGGCAGGCGGCACCCGATCTGGAAACCCTGGCGGCGGCCGCCGGGCTCAGCCCGTTTCACTTTCAGCGGCTGTTCAAGCAACTGGTCGGGGTGACGCCGAAGCAATATACGGAAGCGCGGCGGCAGGCGCGGCTGCGCCATCATCTGCGCAAGGGTGAGGCCGTCGGCAGCGCGCTCTATGGCGCCGGCTATGGCTCCAGCAGCCGGCTTTACGAGAAGGCGGGGGATTATCTCGGCATGACGCCGGCGGTCTACCGCAAGGGCGGCGACGGGATGACGCTGGGCTATGCGCTGGCGGAAACGCCCTTGGGCCTGCTCTATGTGGCGGCGACGGAACGCGGCCTCTGCGCGGTCGGTCTTGCCGATGACGCGGCGGAGGCGCTGGCAGACCTCGCCGCCGAATTTCCGAAGGCGATGCGCGTGCCGGACCAGCAGGGTCTGGCGCCGGCGCTGGCGGCCATCCTGGCGCATCTGGGGGGCCGCAGCCCGCATCTCGACCTGCCGCTCGATATCCGGGCCACCGCTTTCCAGCATCAGGTGTGGGAGGCGCTGCGGGCCATTCCGCGTGGCGAGACGCGCAGCTACAGCGAGATCGCGGCGGGGCTGGGCCGGCCAGAGGCGGTGCGTGCCGTGGCGCGGGCCTGTGCCACCAATCCGGCAGCGCTGGTCATCCCCTGCCATCGCGCGGTGCGTCAGGACGGCACGCTCGCCGGCTATCGCTGGGGGATCGATCGCAAGCGTCGCTTGCTGGCGCAGGAACGCAAGGTTTGACATTGGTTCAATTTTTTCTAATAATACCTTGAAATTAATGTCTATCTTTATCGGCAGTTAAACCAAAGACTCAGGACCAGCGATTTTGAAGGCTTTCCAGGCTTTTGGGGCGCTGGATCAAAGCCGTTCCGAGTAATCGGACTTATTGATCCAGACGAACCGGAAGGTATTTGGCATGCTTCTCTAAAGCATGCTAATGGTGAACCGAGAGTGGAAAGTTCGGGGCTCCATGGCGAGAAAACGAACACCGGAACGGGGACGCGCCGAGACACGACACCAGCGCAGGAAAAGCGCCGGTGCTTCTGCCCGAATCGGAATATTCGGCTTTTTACTAAAATGGTCTTTGGTTTCGGTCGTCTGGTTGTCGGTGCTGGTTGCCGGGGCGGTCGGTTACTTCGCCTATCAGCTGCCGGACATTTCCGCCCTGAACGAGCAGGCGCGCCGGCCCAGCGTCCAGCTCCTCGCCGCCGATGGCGGCGCCTTCGCCAGTTTTGGCGAGGTTTATGGCGAAACCCTGCCGGTGAAGACGATGTCTCGGCACCTGCCGCGTGCTGTCATCGCCATTGAGGACCGCCGTTTCTACGATCATTTCGGTGTCGATCTGTTCGGCCTTGCCCGCGCCAGCATCGCCAATTTCCGCGAAGGGCGGGTGGTGCAGGGCGGCAGCACGATCACCCAGCAGCTGGCCAAGAACCTGTTCCTGACCTCGGAGCGCAGCTTCGATCGCAAGATAAAGGAACTGCTGCTCGCGCTTTGGCTGGAGCAGAAATTCAGCAAGGACGAGATTCTCGGTATCTATCTGAACCGGGTCTATTTCGGCGCCGGCACCTATGGTGTGGATGCCGCTTCCCGGCGTTATTTCGGGCGCAGCGCGCGCGACCTCGATCTCTATCAGGCGGCGATGCTGGCCGGCCTGCTGAAGGCGCCTTCGCGCTATAACCCGTCACGCGACAAGGCGCAGGCCGACGCCCGCGCCCGGCAGGTGCTGGCGAGCATGGTGGATGCCGGTCTTGCCGATTCGGCCGCCGCCGCCCGCGCGGCGAAGCAGGGCACCACTATCGCGGCGGGGGCGCGCGGCGGCGATGGCGCGCGCTATTTCGCCGATTGGGTGCTGGATCGCGCCATGGGCTATCTTGGCCATATCGACCGCGACATCACCATCGTCACCACGTTGGAACCGGCGCTGCAGCGCGCGGCGGAGGATACGCTGAAGCTTGCGCTTGTCCGTGACGGCAGCGCCGCCAGGGTCGGGCAGGCATCGCTGGTGGCGCTCGACCTCGATGGCGGGGTGCGCGCCATGGTCGGCGGCCGGGATTACGGGCAGAGCCAGTTCAACCGCGCGACTCAGGCCCAGCGCCAGCCCGGCTCGGCGTTCAAGCCGATTGTCTATCTGGCTGCCCTGCAGGCCGGCTGGGAACCGACGGACAGCATCGAGGATCAGCCGATCCGCATCGGCGACTGGAGCCCGGCCAATTTCGATGGACGGCACCACGGTGTGGTCACGCTGGCCGACGCCTTCGCCCAATCCTCGAACGTCGCGACCGTGCGGCTCGCCGAACGGGTTGGCCGGTCGCGGATCATCGAGGCCGCCCGCCGTCTCGGCCTGTCGGGCGAACTCGCCAATCATCCCAGCCTGCCGCTCGGTGTGAACGAGGTCAGCCTGCTGGAGCTTACCGGCGCCTATGGCCCCTTCGCCAATGGCGGACAGGGCGTCATTCCCTATGGCATCCGGGAAATCCGCGATGCCGACGGGCTGGTGCTGTTCCGCCATAATGGCTCGGCGATCGGCCCGGTGATGTCGCCCGGCGAGGCGGCAAGGATGACCGACATGATGGTCGGGGTGATTTCCCACGGCACCGGCCGCGCGGCGCAGCTCAGCCGGCCGGCGGCGGGCAAGACCGGCACCAGCCAGGATCACCGCGATGCCTGGTTCGTGGGGTATTCCAGCGATCTGGTGACCGGCATCTGGATGGGCAATGACGATGCTGCGCCGATGAACAAGGTAACGGGCGGCGGCCTGCCGGCGAAGGCCTGGCAGGCCTTCATGGAGCGCAGCCATCAGGGCCTGCCGCCCAGCCCGCTGTTCGCCCATGCGCTGATGCGCATCCAGCAGGCCTCGGTCGAGCCGTCGCGTCCGGCGCTGGCGACCGGCATTCTGCCGGGAAACAGGGTGGACGGCCTGTCCGGTGCGCGGGATTAGCGGTTCCCCCTAGCGCTTTCTGGGCAGCACCAGAAACCGGAAGCTGAGCAGCGCCAGGATCGTCATGCCGGCGATGCTCACTGTCATCGGCAGGGCGGTACCGTCATGCCAGTGGCCCACGCCGATGCCGACCAGCGCTGCCATGCCCATCTGCAGGAAGCCCATCAGCGCTGAGGCGGCGCCGGCCATCCGCGGATAGGGGCCGATGGCGCCGGCCATGGCGTTCGGCATGATCAGACCGACCCCGGCCATCACCAGCGCGAAGGGTCCGACGATACCGGCCACGCTCGGCAGACCGGCCAGCACCAGCCCCGCCATGGCTGTCCCCGCCAGCGCGGCCAGCGTGCCGCCCAGCAGGATCAGCCGGTCGCCGCCCAGGCGTAGCGTCAGCCGCCCGGCGGCCAGCGCGCCGCTCATGAAGCCCAGCACCACGGCGGCGAAGCAGAAGCCGAAATACTGCTCCGGCACGCCCAGCACCTCGATCAGCACGAAGGAGGAGCCGGAGATGAAGCTGAAAATGGTGGAATAGGAAAAGGCGACGGTCAGCGCGTAGCCGAGATAGAGGGGGTCGCGCAGCATCAGCCGGTAATTGCCGATCAGGATGGCGGGATCGAGCGCCTGGGGATTGCGCTGCGCGTTGGTCTCGGCCAGCAGGAGCAACAGCCCCAGCAACACCGTGCCGCCAAAGCCCGCCAGCACCCAGAAATTCGCCTGCCAGCCGAACCAGACATGCAGGAAACTGCCCAGGATAGGGGCCGCCGCCGGCACCAGCGCCATGGCGCTCGACATATAGGCCAGCACCTTGGCCGCTCGGTCCGGACCATAGACGTCACGCACCACGGCCCGCGCCAGCACCGGGCCGCAACAGGCGCCGACCGCCTGCAACCCGCGCGCGGCGATCAGCGTCTCGATGTTCCAGGCCAGCGCGCACAGGATGGAGGCCAGGAAATACAGCGCCATGCCGCCCAGCATCACCGGGCGCCGGCCGAAGCGGTCGGACAGCGGGCCATAGATCAGCTGCGCGACGGCGAAGCCGACCAGAAAGACGCTTAAGGTCAGCTGCACGCTGGCCACGTCGGTCGCGAAGACGCGCGTCATGGTCGGCAGCGAGGCCAGATACATGTCGGTGGAGATCGGCCCCAGCGCGACGCAGGCCGTCAGCAGCACCGCGACCGGCAGGCTGTCGGCCCTTGGCTTCTCAGCCATAGCGGTGCAGCCGCGGGCCGTTCGCCTTCAGCCAGCGCTGGGCGCGCTGCCGCTCGACGCCGAGCTGATCCACCAGGCGCCAGAACCGTATCGAATGGTTCATCTCGACGAGGTGGGCGGCTTCGTGCGCGACCACATAGTCGATGACGAAGTCCGGGGCCAGGATGAGCCGCCAGCAGAACGACAGATCGCCCTTCGAGGAGCAGCTGCCCCAGCGGCTGCGCGTGTCGCGCACCGTCACCCGCCCGACCTGCCGCCCCAGCTGCGCGGCATAGTGGCGGGACCGCGTTGCCAGGTCGCGCCGGGCCTCCGCCTTCAGCCAGTCGGTCAGCCGCCGTGGCAGATGTTCGGCCGGTCCGGCGATATGGAGTTCGGGTCCCTCCGCCAGCCCTTCCTGGGGCTGCTCAAGCCACACCACGCCGCGTCTTTGCGCCGGGTTGCCGGTTGGGCGATGCCGGATGCGGTGTTCGACGCCACGATAGGGAATGGTGGCATCCGCTGCGAAGGCCAGCCGCTCGGGGACTTTTTCCAGCCGGCTTTCCAGCCAGCCGGCATGCGCCTTCAGGAAGTTCTGCGCCTCTGCGTCGCGCACGCCGAGCGGAAGCACCAGCGTTACCGTTCCGGTCTGGTCGAGGCGCAGGATCAGCCGTTGCGCGCGGGCGCTGCGGCGGACGGTGACGGACACTGTGCGGTCCCGCCCCACCGACAGCTGCATCGCTCCGGCCGCACTCATTGCAGGCGCGCCGTGCCCTCGGGCCGCGCGCCGCGCACCAGGGCGAGGTAGCTGGCGAAGGTCAGCAGGGCCGACAGGGCAAAGACAAGAGGCATGGGCATATCATGCACCGCCTGCAGCAGGCCGACCAGCACCGACATCACCATTGCCATCGCCATCTGCAGGAAGCCCATCAACGCCGAGGCAACGCCGGCCATGGCGGGGAACGGGCTGATCGCACCGGCCATGGCGTTCGGGATCAGCATGCCCATGCCGGTCAGCATCACCATCATTGGCCCGATCAGGGTGTAGGCTGTCACGATGCCGGCCAGCGAGAAGCCGATCATCGCGATGCCCGACAGCAGCACGACAACCGCACCGGCAGCCACCATGCGCGGCGCCGTCACACGGCCCGAGGCCTTGTTGGCGATGGCGCTGCCGATGGCATAGCCCAGCACGTTGAAGATCGACAGCACGCCGAACAGGTCGGGGCGGATACCGAGCTGGTCGATCAGGATGAAGGGAGAGCCGGTCATATAGGCGAACAGGCAGCCGAAGCTGAAGGCCAGGGTCAGCGTATAGCCCATATAAAGGCGATTGCGCAGCAGCCGCCCGAAATTACTCGCCATGACCGGCAGGCTGAGGGCGCGCGGATCGGGCGTCCGGTTGGTTTCCTGCAGGCCGAACAGTGTGACGAGCAGCAGCAGCGCGCCCCATCCCGCCAGGAACAGGAAGTTCGCCTGCCAGCCGAAGGCGACCTGCAAAACGCCGCCCAGCACCGGCCCCGCCGCCGGCGTCAGCGCCAGGGCAAGGCCGACCATCGCCATCACCTTGGCGTAACGCTGGCCTTCGAACAGGTCACGGCCGATGGCGCGGCCCAGCACCTGGCCGGAGCAGGCGCCAATGGCCTGGAACAACCGCGCGACAATCAGCCATTCGATGCTGGGGGCCAGCGCGCAGGCCAGGCTCGCCAGCGCGAAAATCACCAGCCCGCCGATCACCACCGGCCGGCGGCCGAAGCGGTCGCACAGCGGGCCATAGATCAGCTGCGCCACCGCAAAGCCCGCCAGGAAGACGCTCATGGTCAGCTTCACCGTGCCGCTGTCGGTGGCGAAGGACGCCGCGAGCGACGGCATCGAGGGCAGATAGATGCCGGTGGACATCTGGCCCATCGCAACCAGAACGGTCAGATAGGCGATGGTCCAGGCGGAGTCCGGTCGGATCATGATTGGCGCACCAACTATTTATGTTGCCGGTATACGCCGCCATGGTGACGGCGTACAGCCGGTACATCAGGACTAAACGTCCAGGTTGGCGACTTTCAGCGCGTTGGTCTGGATGAATTCGCGGCGTGGTTCGACCACATCGCCCATCAGGGTGGAGAAGATCTCCGCCGCCTCGTCGGCGTGGCTGACCTTCACCTGGAGCAGCGAGCGGACATTGGGGTCCAGCGTGGTTTCCCACAACTGGTCGGGATTCATCTCGCCCAGCCCCTTGTAGCGCTGGATGGTGATGCCCTTGCGCCCGGCGTCCAGGATCTTCTCGACCAGTTCGACCGGCCCGTAAATCCGGGTACCGCCTTCCTTGGTGATCAGGTCGGCCGCGTTCTCATAGCCCTGAGCCAGGGCTTCGGCCAGCTGGTCCAGCCGCTTCGCTTCGCCGCTCGCCAGGGCCGCATGGTCGATGCGGAAGGTTTCGCGGACGCCGCGCAGGGTGCGTTCCAGCAGCAGCGCCCGGCCCGGCTCGATGCTTCCCTGCCAGCCGCGCTCGGTCTGCTTTTCCAGCGTATCGAGGCGGCGCGCGACCTCCGCAGCCAGAATCTGGCCGCGTTCCTCGTCCAGCAGCAGCTCCGGCTTCAGGGCGCCGGCGATGGCCGCCTGCTCGACGACGGAGAGGCTGCCGACACGGCGGGTCAACGGCTCGATCAGCCCCTTCATGCGGCGCGCGGTGTCGACGACTTCGCGCAGGTCCTGGCCGACGCGCACGCTGGTGTCGCTCATGGTAAGGCTGGCATTCTCCAGCCCCTCGCCGACGAGATAATCCTCGAGCTGCCGGTCATCCTTCAGATAGACGCCGGAATTGCCACGCTTGGCGCGGTAGAGCGGCGGTTGGGCGATATAGAGATAGCCCTGCTCGATCAACTGCGGCATCTGCCGGTAGAAGAAGGTCAGCAGCAGGGTGCGGATGTGGCTGCCGTCCACGTCCGCGTCGGTCATGATGATGATCTTGTGGTAGCGCGTCTTGGCGACGTTGAAATCGTCGGCGCCGATGCCGGTGCCCAGTGCCGCGATGATGGTGCCGATTTCGGCCGAGCCCAGCATCTTGTCGAAGCGCGCGCGCTCCACATTCAGAATCTTGCCGCGCAGCGGCAGGATCGCCTGGAACTTGCGGTCGCGGGCCTGCTTGGCGGAGCCGCCGGCCGAATCGCCCTCGACCAGGAACAGTTCGCTGCGGGCCGGATCGCGCTCCTGGCAGTCGGCCAGCTTGCCGGGCAGGCTGGCGATGTCGAGCGCGCCCTTGCGCCGGGTCAGGTCGCGCGCCTTGCGCGCCGCCTCGCGGGCGATCGCGGCTTCCACCACCTTGCCGATGATGCGCTTGGCCTCGTTCGGGTTCTCCTCGAACCATTGCTGCAGCCGCTCGCCGATCACGTTCTCGACCGCCGGGCGGACCTCGGAGGAGACCAGCTTGTCCTTGGTCTGGCTGGAGAATTTCGGATCCGGCACCTTCACCGACAAGACGCAGGTCAGCCCCTCGCGCGCATCCTCGCCGCTGAGCGCCACCTTCTCCTTCTTGGCGATGCCGCTTTCCACGGCATAGGCGTTGATGGTCCGGGTCAGGGCCGCGCGCAGGCCCGCCAGATGTGTGCCGCCATCGCGCTGCGGGATGTTGTTGGTGAAGCACAGCGTGGTCTCGTGATAGGAGTCGGTCCACTCCATCGACATCTCGACCGTGATGCCCTCCCGTTCCCCGATCACATGGATCGGGCCGGCATGCAGCGCCGTCTTGGAGCGGTCGAGATATTTCACCATCTCGCGCAACCCGCCTTCGTAATGCAGGATAACCTTGGTCGGCGCCTCGACGGAGCGGGTGTCGATCAGTTCCAGATGCACGCCGGAATTCAGGAAGGCCAGCTCGCGCAACCGGTGTTCCAGCGTGGCGAAGTCGAATTCGCGCGTGGTGAAGGTGTCCAGCGAGGGCAGGAAATTCACCTGGGTGCCGCGCCTGCCGTTGGCCGGCCCGACCTCAGCCAGCGGCGCTTCCGCCACGCCGTGGATGAAGCGGATGAAATATTCCTTGTCATCGCGCCAGATCGTCAGTTCCAGCCGTTCCGACAGCGCATTCACCACGGAAATACCGACACCGTGCAGGCCGCCTGAGACCTTGTAGGAATTCTGGTCGAACTTACCGCCGGCATGCAGCTGGGTCATGATGACCTCGGCCGCGGAAATTCCCTCTTCCTTATGGATCTGGACGGGAATCCCGCGGCCATTGTCGCGCACCGTCACCGAGCCATCGGCGTTCATTTCCACATGGATCAGGTCGCAATAGCCGGCCAGCGATTCGTCGATGGCGTTGTCCACCACCTCATAGACCATATGATGCAGGCCGGTGCCGTCCTCGGTATCGCCGATATACATGCCCGGCCGCTTGCGCACCGCATCCAGACCGCGCAGCACCTTGATCGAATCGGCGCCATAATCCGAATCGTCGTGGCGATCAGGGTGCCCATCGGGCAGGTTCTGCGAAACTGGTTCGGTGCTCATCATTTCTATCCCGTCAAACGGAAGAATCCAGGACCACGGTGGCATCGGCCACGATGGCGTATTGCGCCCGCCCGGCAAACGGCTCGAACAGGGCCCGGTCGGTCCCGGTCAGCCAGGCCTGCGAGCCCAGGGCGCAAATTTCGTCGTACAGCGCCACGCGGCGCGTCTCATCCAGATGGGCCGCCACCTCGTCCAGCAGCAGGATCGGCGCGACGCCGGTCTCCGCCGTCTGGGCCCGGGCATGGGCCAGGGTGATGGCGATCAGCAGGGCTTTCTGTTCGCCGGTCGAACACAGGGCGGCCGGCATGTCCTTCTCGATATGGCGGGCGACGATGTCGCTGCGATGCGGCCCTTCGGCGGCGCCGCCGGTTTCCGCGTCCAGCCGCCGGCTGTCGGCCAGTGCCGCGCGCAGCTTATCCTCGGCATCGAGCGCCGGCATCTCGTCCAGCCAGTGATCGACCGTGCCCTCCAGCGCCAGCGCGGCGCGCGGGAACGGTCCCGTGCTCATTTCGCAGGCCTGGTTCAGCCGCGCTACCAGCGCCTGCCGGGCGGCGGCGATGGCAATTCCGCCCGCCGCCATCTGTTCCTCCAGCGCCGCCAGCCAGCGGGCGTCGGCCCGGCCCTGCTTCAGCAGCCGCGCGCGTTCGCGCAGCGCCTGTTCATAGGCCGAGACGCGGCCGGCATGGGCGGGGTCCGCGCCATAGGCCAGCCGGTCGAAGAAACGCCGCCGGCCCGAGGCGCCATCGAGGAACAGCCGGTCCATCTGCGGCGTCAGCCAGGCCATCGAGATATGATCGGCCAGCACGCTCTGGCTTTTTGCGGTCTCGCCATCGATGCGCACCACGCGGCGCTCCACCCCGTTGGCTGCCGCCATGTCGCGGCCAGTGCCGATGTCGATCGGCCCCAGCGAGGTCCCCAGCCGCGCGGCGACGGCCCAGCCGCCGGCATCGCCGGCCAGCCGGTCCACCTCCGACAGCTTCGCGCGGCGCAACCCACGGCCCGGCGCCAGGAAGGAGACCGCCTCCAGAAGATTGGTCTTGCCCGCCCCGTTGGCACCGGTCAGCACCACCGGCCGGCCGTCGATCTCCAGCCGCGCCGAGGCGTAGCAGCGGAAATCGGTGACAATGAGCCTCTCCACCGCGAGCCGTGCGAGGGCACGGGCGGGTTGCTGCTGAAAGGCAAGGGCGGCGTTCACGCTGAGCCGGATCAGACGCGCATGGGCATCAGGACGTAGAGCGCGCTTTCGTCGGCCTGGTCGCGCACGATGGTCGGCGAGGCGGCATCCGCCAGGGAGAACTGCGCCTCGTCGCCTTCGATCTGCGTCGTGATATCCAGCAGGTAACGGGAGTTGAAGCCGATCTCGATGGGGCCGGCGCCATAGGCGACCTCCAGCTCCTCGATGGCGGTGCCGTTCTCCGGGCTGGTGGCGGACAGCACCAGCATGCCGTCCTGCAGCGAGAGCTTCACCGCGCGGCTCTTTTCCGTGGAGATGGTGGCGACCCGGTCCACCGCTTCGGCGAATTCCTTGCGGCTGACCTGCAGCGTCTTGTCGTTGCCGGTCGGGATCACCCGCTCATAATCCGGGAAGGTGCCGTCGATCAGCTTGGTGGTCAGCGTCACATCGCTGAACTGGAAGCGCAGCTTGGTCTCCGACAGCGCCACGCCGATCTCGCCCTCGGCATCCTCGAGCAGCTTGCGCAGCTCGTTCACCGCCTTGCGCGGCACGATAACGCCCGGCATGCCGGCGGCGCCGTCGGGCAGCGGCATTTCCACCCGCGCCAGCCGGTGGCCGTCGGTCGCCACGGCGCGCAGTACCGGCACGCCATTGTTGTTGGCGGCATGCAGATAGATGCCGTTCAGGTAGTAGCGCGTCTCCTCGGTGGAGATGGCGAAGCGCGTGCGGTCGATCAGCGCCTTCAGCTCGCCCGCCTGCAGCATGAAATTATACGGCAGGTCACCGTCGCTCAGCGCCGGGAATTCCTCGGTCGGCAGCGTCGCCAGGCTGAAGGTGGAGCGGCCGGCGCGTACCGTCAGCCGGTTGCCGCCATCCTCCTCCGTCAGCTCGATCTGCGCGCCTTCCGGCAGCTTGCGGACGATGTCGTAGAGCGTGTGCGCGGCCACTGTCGTGGCACCGGGCTGCGACACCTCGGCTCCGACCTCTTCCACCACGTCGATATCCATATCGGTGGCAGTCAGCGCCAGCCGGTCCGATTCGGCGCGGAGCAGGACGTTGCTGAGGATTGGAATGGTGTTGCGCTTTTCGACGACGCTCTGAACGTGGGCCAGGGGCTTCAGCAGCGCGGCCCGGTCGATGATCAGCTTCATCCTGATAACTGCCTATCTGCGTGCGAATAGCGGTTGCGTAACGTACCGGTCAGCCCGTCCTGGACGCCACGCCCGCAAGGTTGGGATGGTGGCCATGCCAAGGAGGCGGAACGGCCTGCGGCGCGAGGCGCCGAACGGTCGCTGACTATAGCACAAAAGGATGAAAGTCAGGGCAAATTTCACCCTGCAGAGGTAAGATTTCGCGTGTCCGGACACCCCCGGACACAAAGGATGGGGGATGGAAGGCGAATTCAGCTTTCCAGCATCCGGCGCAGCAACTCGACATCCTCGGCGAAGGACTGGTCGCTGCCGCGCAGCTCATCGATCTTCTTCACCGCATGCATGACCGTGGTGTGGTCGCGGCCGCCAAACTTGCGGCCGATCTCCGGCAGCGAGCGGGCGGTAAGCTGCTTGGCAAGGTACATCGCCACCTGGCGCGGCCGGGCGACGGCGCGGCTGCGGCGGGCGGAATGCATGTCGGCGATGCGGATGTTGAAATGCTCGGCGACGCGCTTCTGGATTTCCTCGATGGTTACCCGCCGGTCGTTGGCGCGCAGCAAATCGTGCAGCAGCTCCTGTGCGCTCTCCAGCGAGATCGGCCGGCCGACCAGCGTGGCGTGGGCCACCAGCCGGTTCAGTGCGCCTTCCAGCTCACGCACGTTGGAGGTGATCTTGTGGGCGAGGAACTCCAGCACCTTGTGCGGGATCGGAATCTCGCACTTCTCGGCCTTGGCCTGCAGAATGCCCAGCCGCAACTCATAGCTGGTCGGATGGATGTCGGCGACAAGCCCCCAGCCGAGGCGGGAACGCAGCCGCTCTTCCATGCCCTCCAGATCGTGCGGCGACTTGTCGGCGGAGATCACGATCTGCCGGTTGCGATCAACCAGCGCGTTGAAGGTGTGGAAGAACTCTTCCTGCGTCGAATCCTTGCCGCTGATGAATTGCACATCGTCGATCATCAGCACATCGACCGAACGGAACTGGTCCTTGAACGCCACCGTGTCCTTGAAGCGCAGCGCGCGGATGAACTGGTACATGAATTTTTCCGCCGACAGATAGATGACGCGGCGGTTGGGATCGCGCTTGCGGATGTGCCAAGCAATCGCATGCATCAGATGGGTCTTGCCGAGGCCGACGCCGCCATAGAGGAACAGCGGGTTGAACGGCACGGACGAGGATTCGGCAGCCCGCCGCGCGGCGGCGAAGGCCAGCTCATTCGGTTTGCCGACGACGAAATTCTCGAAGGTGAAGCGCGGGTCGAGGCCCGCCTCCATCTCCAGCGGCTCCAGCCCGTTATTGTGGAAGGCCGGCGCCGCGAGCGGCATCAGGCCCGGGCCGGCAGCGGCCTGCGGCCGTTCGGCGTAATTCTGCGTCCCGGCGGCTGCTCCGTTCCCCGCTGCGGGCGTGTTGCCTGGGGAGTCGCCCGCTTGGGAGTCGCGATCCCGGGAGCCGCGGCGGGCATCGGTTTTGGCGCCTGCAGGCTGGCCAGATGCGGAGTCGGGCAGGCCGGTGACGATCTCGACGCTGCGCAGCGCCGGGTCTTCATTGGCCCACAGCGCGCGCAGCCGGTCGGCATAGTGGGTCGCCACCCAGTCCCGCATGAAGCGGGTCGGCACCGACAGGGTGACGCCCTGTTCCTTTACCGCGACCAGGGTCAGCGGCTTCAGCCAGCTGCGGAAAGCAGAGTCGCCGACCTCGCTGCGCAGGCGGGCCCGTATCCGGGTCCATTGTGCGGCATGCGGATTCTTGTCGGTATGCGAGTCTGCGGACGCGCTATCAAGCTGAACCATTCCCGGCGCCTTTCCTTATTACTTATTGTTGTTGAGCGCGGATAGCGTTCGGCAAGTCTGATGCCTGAACTGCGGAAGGTGGCGCAGGCAAGCGCACTCGCGCGGAAAGCGTCCGATGTCGGGTCATCCGGAGGCGGATAGAGCAGAATCGATTTGCCGATTTACTTGCAGCTGAAGCTGTATAAATCGAATTTTCGTCGAGGTGAGGAAGATCAAATCGAAACACTGAAGCCCTCTTGATGAATAAACCAGACCATTCCCGAATATTTCTCGGGTATCATTTTTAAATTAAGGTTTTAGACATTAGATCGGTTTCTGTTTTTAAAGCGCTTGCGGGAAATTTTGTTTCCTATTGCTTCCCGCCAAACCGCCATCAAATGTATCGGGCTAAAAAACGACTCGCAACAGGACGAATAGAGAACGGCAGATTTTTTGTCACCCGCCTGCAATAAAAACGACAAAAGCCCACTCTCCGGTTCAAAAATGAACCGGGTGGGCAATCGTCGGTCTCTATAGGGAGGACGGTCCCTGAGGGGACCGGCCGGACAGCCTGGCTGCTTACAGCGCCTTGATGCGCGCGGACAGCCGGGACAGCTTGCGGGCGACCGTGTTCTGGTGCAGCACGCCCTTGGTGACGCCGCGCTGCATTTCCGGCATGGCGGCCTTCAGCGCCTCGGCGGCGACGTCCTTGTTGCCGCCGGCAATGGCGGTTTCCACCTGCTTCACGAAGGTGCGGATGCGGCTGACCCGCGCTCCGTTAACCGCAGTGCGGCGGATGGTCTGACGGATGCGCTTCTTTGCCGACGCTGTGTTGGCCATGATGTGCCCTTGCTCGCTAAATCACTGTAACCTTATCGAAAGGAGCGCGGTTTATATACCTCGGCCCCCGGCGCGTCAAGGCCGCTGTGGAGATATCCACAAGCGGCCCGGCGCATCGCTTTATTCGTCCTTGAAGGCGGGTTTGCGCTTCTCGATGAAGGCGGCCATGCCTTCCTTCTGGTCCGCCATGGCGAAGGTGGAGTGGAACAGCCTGCGTTCGAACCGCACCCCCTCGGCGAGGGTGGTTTCGTAGGCGCGGTTCACCGATTCCTTGGCCATCATCGCGGCTGGCTTTGACATGGCGGCGATCCGCTCGGCGGTCTTCATTGCCTCGTCCAGCAGCTCGGCGGCCGGGATGATACGGCTGACGAGGCCGGCGCGCTCCGCCTCCTCGGCATCCATCATGCGGCCGGTCAGACACATTTCCATCGCCTTCGACTTGCCGACGAAGCGGGTCAGGCGCTGGGTGCCACCGGCGCCCGGAATGGTGCCGATGGTGATTTCCGGCTGGCCGAACTTGGCGGTGTCGGCGGCCAGGATGAAGTCGCACATCATGGCGATCTCGCAGCCGCCGCCCAGCGCATAGCCGGCGACCGCCGCGATCACCGGCTTGCGGCAGTGCGCGAGCCGCTCCCAGCCCTTGGTGATGAAGTCGGCCTTGTAGGCGTCCATGTAGGAGAAGCCGGCCATCTCCTTGATGTCGGCGCCGGCCGCGAAGGCCTTCTCGCTGCCGGTGACGACGATGCAGCCGATCTCGGCATCCGCCTCGAAATCGTCCAGCGCCGCGCCAAGGTCGGTGATCAGCCCGGCGGACAGTGCATTCAGCGCCTTCGGGCGGTTCAGCGTGATGACGCCGACGGCGCCCTTCTTCTCCGCGATGATGTTTTCGTAGGCCATGATAGTCCCCACTTCGAGATTTATTTGCGGCCGCGCTCTGTCTGTGCTGGCGCGGCCGTTCAACGGGGCGCGAGCGCGAAGCGGACGGTGAGCGCGTCGCCCGACCGGGCGATCTCGATCACCAGCTCCTCGCCCTCGCGGCGATAGGTTCCAGCATCTGCCTGCTGCCAGCCGAGCTGCGGCAGGGTGCGGTCGTAGAAATCGGCGACCGACCCGGCATCGACCCGACCGGTTGCCACCGACTCGACGATGCGTCCGCCCGCCGAATCGAAGCTCATGGCGGCATCCGGCACCGCCGTCAAGCCCGGGGCCAGCGGGATGTCCTCGAAGCCCGGCACGAAGCCATCCGCCGCATGCAACGCGGTCAGGGGGCCAAAACATAGTGCCAGCCCCAGGAGCATCGCGAACTGTCGCCTGCTGGTCATGGGCCCGTCTATACCATCAGCGCTGGCAGGTGGCACAATAGAAAGTGGAGCGGCCGGACTGCACCAGCCGGCGCAGCGGCCTGCCGCAATCGGGCGCGCGGCAGGCCTCGCCCTCGCGGCCATAAACCTTGAAGGCGTGCTGGAAATAGCCCAGCTCGCCATCGGCCTGGCGGTAGTCGCGCAGGGTGGATCCGCCGGCCTCGATGGCCTCGGCCAGCACCTGCTTAACCGCCGTCGCCAGCCGCTCGGCCCGGCCGCCCTGTACCGTATGGGCCAGCCGGCGCGGCGACAGGCCCGACCTGTACAGCGCCTCGCAGGCATAGATATTGCCGATACCGGCCACCACATGCTGGTCGAGCAGCGCCGCCTTGATCGGCGTGTGCCGGCCGGCCAGCGCAGCGGCCAGCGCCGGCCCGTTGAATTCGTTGGATAGCGGCTCCGGCCCCAGCCCGGCCAGCAGCTTGTGGGTGTCCAGCGCGTCCAGCGTGGTCAGATCCATGGCGCCGAAACGGCGCGCGTCGTTGAAGCGGATCCAGACGTCGCGGTCGGTCGCCAGCACGATATGATCGTGCTTCTCCAGTGCCGGCGGCTGGCCGTGCGTGATCAGCATCCGCCCCGACATGCCGAGATGGGCGATCAGCACCGTGTCATCCTCCATCTCGGCCAGCAAATATTTGGCGCGGCGGCGCAGCGCCACCACCGTGCGGCCCTGGAGGCGTTGCGCGAAATCCACGGGCAACGGCCAGCGCAGGTCGGGCCGGCGTGCCTCGACATGGACCAGGCGGCGGCCTTCAAGGTGCGGGGCGAGGCCCCGGCGGACGGTTTCGACCTCGGGTAGTTCGGGCATGCGACATAAAACCTTAAGCGACAACCGGCGTTACCGTAGCGAAACCGCCGGGCAGAGGCTATCTTCCCCGAACCATGCAGACCGACAAGCAGGAAAAGCGGCCGACCATGCAGGCTCAGCACAGCGAGGAGACCGCCCCCTTCGGCTTTCGCGAGGTGAAGGCGGCGGAGAAGCACGGCCTGGTGCAGACGCTGTTCGGCGGCGTCGCCCATAATTACGACCTGATGAACGATTTGATGAGCGGCGGCGTCCACCGGCTGTGGAAGTCGGCGATGCTGGACTGGCTGGCGCCGCGCCCCGGCATGCGGCTGCTCGACGTGGCCGGCGGCACCGGCGATATCGCCTTCCGCTTCCAGGATCGCGGCGGCGGGCCGGTCATGGTCTGCGACCTGACACCGGAAATGCTGGCGGTCGGGCGTGACCGCGCCATCGATGGCGGCCGGCTGAAACCCTATGCCGCGGGCGGCATCGACTGGGTTGCCGGCAATGCCGAGAGCCTGCCGGTGGCCGACCGGTCGGTCGATGCCTATACCATTGCCTTCGGGCTGCGCAACGTGACCCGCATCGACAAGGCGCTGGCCGAGGCGCACCGTGTGCTGAAGCCGGGCGGCCGCTTCCTGTGCCTGGAATTCAGCCATGTCGTGCTGCCGGTGCTGGACAAGCTCTATGACGCCTATTCCTTCAGCGTGCTGCCGGCGCTGGGCCAGTATGTGGCGAAGGACCGCGACGCCTATGTCTATCTGGCCGAGAGCATCCGCACCTTCCCGCCGCAGGAGGAACTGGCGGCACGCATCCGGGCCGTCGGGTTCGAACGGGTGAGCTACCGCAACCTGTCGGGCGGTATCGCGGCGCTGCATTCCGGCTGGCGTATCTGACCGCCATGCTGCGTGCCCTCCGCAATACCGGCCGACTGATCGGCATTGTGCGCATCCTGGCCCGGCATGATGCGCTGTTTCCGCTGGAGGCGGTGCCCGGCCTGCCGGCGCTGCGCTGGTTCGGACGCTTTCTGGCCAGGATCGGTCGCAAGCGCGGCCGGCAGCAACGCCCCGGCCTGCGCCTCGCCGCCGCGCTGCAGGAGATGGGCCCCAGCTTCATCAAGCTGGGGCAGACGCTGGCCACACGCTCCGACCTGCTGGGCGAGGATGTCGCCGCCGATCTTTCCACCCTGCAGGACCGGTTGCCGCCCTTTTCCAGCGCCCGCGCCCGCGCCACCATCGAGGCGGAGCTGGGGCAGACGCTGACCGCGCTGTTCGCCAGCTTCGATGACCGTCCGGTGGCCGCCGCCTCGATCAGCCAGGTGCATTTCGCCGAGACGCCGGAAGGGGTGCGGGTTGCGGTGAAGGTGCTGCGGCCCGGCATCGAGGCCGCTTTCGCCCGCGATCTTGACCTGTTCGACTGGATCGCCGAGACGGTGGAGCAGGTGCAGCCGCAGCTACGCCGGCTGAAGCCGCGCGCGGTGGTCGCCACCTTCGCCGCCACGGTGCGTGCCGAGATGGATTTGCGGCTGGAGGCCGCCGCCGCCGCCGAGCTGTCCGACAATTTTGTCGATTATGATGGCTTCCGCGTGCCCCAGGTGGACTGGCAGCGCACCGCCCGCCGGGTGCTGACGCTGGAGCGCATCGACGGTATCCGCATCGACGATGTGGCGGCGCTGAAGGAGGCCGGTCACGATACCGACATGCTGCTGCGCCAGTCGGCGGAAGTGTTCTTCCTGCAGGTGTTCCGCGACGGCTTCTTCCATGCCGACATGCATCCCGGCAACATGTTCGTAGATGCCGACGGTGTGCTGCGCCCGGTCGATTTCGGCATCATGGGCCGGCTCGACGTGAAGACCCGCTATTTCCTGGCGGACATGCTGCTGGGCTTCCTGAACGGCGATTACCGCCGTGTCGCCGAGGTGCATTTCCAGGCCGGCTATGTCCCCGCCGACCAGTCTATCGACGATTTCATGCAGGCCTGCCGCGCCATCGGCGAGCCGATCCTGGGCCGGCCGGTGCACGAGATTTCTGTCGCCCGGCTGCTGGCCCAGCTGTTTCAGGTGACCGAGACCTTCGCCATGGAGACCCAGCCGCAGCTGCTGTTGCTGCAGAAGACCATGCTGGTCGCCGAGGGCGTCGGGCGCACGCTGAATCCGACCCTGAACATGTGGGAGCTGGCGCGCCCGCTGATCGAGGACTGGATGCGCGCGCATCGCGGGCCGGAGGCGCGCATCCGCCAGGCGGCGCTGGATATCGGCCTGATCGTCGAGCGGCTGCCCGCCCTGCTGGGGCAGATCGAGCGCGCCGCCGACCGGCTGGCCGACCCGGCCGGCGTGAAGCTGCACCCCGACACGGCGGCGGCGCTGCTGCGCCGGCGGCGCAACGGAGCGGTCGCCCTGTGGCCGCTCTGGCTGGCATTGCTGCTTGTGTCGCTCGCCGCGGTATTGTACTAGGCGATACTGTGTTTTCACGCGATGGGGCTGACATGCTGGCGGGCAAGCGCATCCTGCTGATCGTCTCGGGCGGTATCGCCGCCTATAAGAGCCTGGAGCTGATCCGCCGCCTGCGTGAGCGCGGGGCTGCGGTGCGCTGCGTGATGACCGGGTCCGCCGAACAGTTCGTGACGCCGCTCTCCCTGCAGGCGCTGAGCGAGGACAAGGTCTATCGCGATTTGTTCTCGCTGACCGACGAATCCGAGATGGGCCATATCAATCTGTCGCGCCAGGCCGATCTGGTCGTCGTCGCGCCGGCGACCGCCAACATCCTCGCCAAGATGGCCGGCGGTCTCGCCGACGATCTCGCCACCACGCTGCTGCTGGCGACCGACAAGGCGGTGCTGGCCGCGCCCGCCATGAATGTCCGCATGTGGACCCACGCCGCGACCCAGGCCAATCTGGAAATTCTGCGCCAGCGCGGCGTGCGCTTTGTCGGGCCGAACGAGGGCGACATGGCGTGCGGCGAATACGGGCCGGGCCGCATGGCGGAGCCGATGGAGATCGTCGCCGCCATCGAGACCTATTTCGGCAAGGATTCGCCACTGGCGGGCAAGCACGCTTTGGTGACCAGCGGTCCGACCTTTGAAGCCATCGACCCGGTGCGCTTCATCGGCAACCGCTCTTCCGGCAAGCAGGGTCACGCCATCGCGGCGGCGCTGTCACGCGCCGGTGCCGCCGTCACGCTGGTCTCCGGGCCGGTCGCGCTGGCCGATCCGGCGGGGGTGAAAGTGGTGCGCATCGAATCCGCGCGCGAGATGCTGGCGGCCTGCGAATCCGCGCTGCCCGCCGATATCGCCGTGTTCGCCGCCGCCGTCGCCGACTGGCGCGTGGCGCACGAAGCGGCGCAGAAGATCAAGAAGCCGGCGGAAGGCGGGGCAGCACCAACGCTCAGCTTCGCCGAAAATCCCGATATCCTCGCCACCATTGCCGGGCTGAAACAGGGCCGGCCGGCGCTGGTCATAGGATTTGCGGCGGAAACCGAGAAGGTGGCGGCGCATGCCGCCGCCAAGCGCGCCCGCAAGGGCTGCGACTGGATATTGGCGAACGATGTCTCCGCCGGCACCGGCACCTTCGGCGGCGACGCCAACACCATCCATCTGGTGACGGAGAGCGGCACCGAGGACTGGCCGCGCCTCACCAAACAGCAGGTGGCGGAGCGGCTGGCCGCCCGCATCGGCGATCATTTCGGAAAGAAAACGACATGAGCATTGCGCTTCCCGTCCGCATCCTGCCGCATGGCGAGGGGCTGGACCTGCCGGCCTATCAGACGGCGGACAGCGCCGGGCTTGACCTCGTCGCGGCGGTGGAGGCGGAGATGGTGCTGAATCCTGGCGAACGTGCGCTGGTGCCGACCGGCCTCGCCATCGCCCTGCCGTCGGGCTACGAGGCGCAGATAAGGCCGCGTTCCGGCCTCGCCTTCAAGCACGGCATGACGGTGCTGAATTCGCCTGGCACCGTCGATGCCGATTATCGCGGCGAGGTGAAAGTGCTGATGATCAATCTCGGGCAGGAACCCTTCGCGGTGAAGCGCGGCGAGCGCATTGCCCAGATGGTGGTCGCCCCGGTGACGCAGATTGCGTGGCAACCGGTCGCCGATCTGGACGAGACGGCGCGTGGCGCCGGCGGTTTCGGTTCGACCGGAACCGCGACCGGTACAGCTGGCACCTGACACCGATGCTGAAATCCTCGCGCAAGCTGCTGTTCGCCATCGAGGCGGTGCTCGACATCGCCTACAACGCGGCCGACACGCCGGTGCAGAGCCGGGAGATCACCGAACGCCAGGGCATTCCCCGGCGCTATCTGGAGCCGGTGCTGCAGCAGCTGGTGCGCGCCGACATATTGATCGGGGTGCGCGGCCCGCGCGGCGGCTACCGGCTGGGGCGGGAGCGCCGGCGCATCACGCTGGGCGATATCTGCCGCACCGTCGATAGCGGCGTGGATGCGGAGGAAGACCGGCAGGACACCGAGGGCTCGGCGCTGGGCCGCGAGGTGCTGCGCCCGCTCTGGACCGGTCTGCGCGACGAGTTGCTGGCCAAGCTGGACGCCGTGACCATCGAGGATCTGTGCGACGAGGCCCGCGGCAAGGGCATCCGCAAGATCGGCAAGACCGCGCTCGACTTCACGATCTGACGCGAAGACCTACAGCCGGCCGCCGGTGATCTGGATCGAGGTGCCGGTGACGTAGGAGGAGGCAGGCGAGAGCAGCCACAGGATTGCCTCCGCCACCTCCTCGGCGGTACCGGACCGGCCCATCGGCACGCCGGGCAGCAGCCGCTTCATGCGGTTGGGATCGCCGGTCGACTCATGGATATCGGTTTCGATCAGGCCGGGCGAGACGGCGTTCACCCTTATACCCTCCGCCGCGACCTCCTTGGCGAGGCCGAGCGTCAGCGTCTCGATGGCGCCCTTGCTGGCGGCGTAGGGGATCAGTTCGCCGGTACCGCCAAGGCGCGCGGCGGCGGAGGACAGATTCACGATGCCGCCGCCCTGGCCACCGCGCGATTTCGCCATGTGGCGCACCGCCTCGCGCGCCACGATCAGCGCGCCGGTCACGTTCAGGTCGATGACCGACCGGATGGTGGCGAGGTCGGTATCGGCCAGCAGGCTGCCCGTGCCGGTGATGCCGGCATTGTTCACCACGCCGGTCACCTTGCCGAGTGCCTTTTCGGCCTCCAGGAACAGGCGGATCACGTCGGATTCCAGCGCCATGTCGCCCTGGATGGCGACGGCGCGGCGGCCTTCGCTCTCGACCTCGCCGACGACCGCCTCGGCGGCCCTGGCATTGCCCTTGTAGTTCACCGCCACATCCCAGCCGCGCTGGGCGGCCAGCCGCGCGGTCGCCGCGCCAATGCCCCGGCTGCCGCCGGTGACGACAAGAATACCCGTCATGATCCCCTCCCGGTTTCCTCGTTTATGGCTTGGGCTTGCCCTCCTGTCCGGGGCCGCCCCGCCGCTCCGGCGCCGGTGCGGTCGTGCCCAGGATGACGGTGGCAGTCTGCACGATGCGGCGGCTGACCGACAGGCCTTCGCCACCGGCCTGATCCTTCATGGCAGGCGCGGACTCCGCCGCCATGCCGCGCACCATCATGGCCTGGCGCGGTACCGGCATCCCGTCCGACTGGAAGTCGATCATCCGAACGCGGTAGGCGCGATCCGGGAAAATATCGGCCAGCCGCGCCAGTTCTTCCTTGGTCTGGCGGTAGAGTTCGGCGCGCAGCTGGGATTCGACTTCCGTGTGTTCGGCCAGCGTCGGGGTGAAATCGATATCGGCGATGCGCACCGACAGGCCCGGCTTGCTGGTGCTCTTGGCCTTGTCATGCACGCCGGCCAGCTTCGCCTCCGGCACGCGCGCCTCGGCGATGACCTGCCAGCGCTCCAGCCCGGCCGAATCCATCTGGCGGGAGAAGCGGGTGGTGCGCCAATCGACGCCGGCGACCAGCCCGTCCAGCGTCTGGGTCACCTGCGCGCGGGCATCGGCCATCTCGCCGCCCTGCAAGGCCATGTCGATGGCGACGATCAGCTTCGCGGTCTGGGTCTCGACCCAGCCCTCGGCTTCGAGGCGCAGCACGATCTCGTCATCGGCGGGGCCGGTCCGGCCCATCGTCTGGGCCTGGGCGGCGGGCACGGATGCTGTCAGCAGAAAGCCGGCCAGCACGGGCAGAAGGGCGTGGCGGGCAATGGATGGCGCAATGAGGCGCATGGAGCTCTCCCTTGGCGAAATGATCCCCCTCTCAAGGGGATATTTGTTCAACTACGCCGCGACCATGGCAAGAGTGGGGCCGCGCTAATGCACCGCTGCCGCCTGACAGGCGCAGGCGGCGCGCAGGATGGCGAGCGCGGTTGCCGAGGCGACGCCATCACCGGTCGAAATGCCGAGATCGAGCAGCGGCTCGAAGCCCAGCGCCCGGCCGAGCGCTGCCGCCAGCGGATCAGCGCTGGCATGGGCCAGCAGGCAGTGCTGGATCGCCGTCGGCTCCAGCGCGCGCAGCACCAGCGCTGCCGCCAGACCGTCGCGGCCGTCGATCAGTACCGGCGTGCGGGCGAAACGGCAGGCCAGGATGGCGCCGGCCATCGCCGCGATGTCCAGCCCGCCCAGGCAGCGCAGCGCTTCCAGCGGATCGGCCCGGGTGCCGGCATGCAGCGAGACCGCCTTATCGATGAGCGCCAGTCGCGCCGGATCGGCGGAGGGCCCGCACCAGTCGGCCGCCATGCCGCCCAGCAGCAGGGTTGCCAGCGCCGCCGCCGGGAGGTCGGATTCGGCCGAGATGCTGGCCAGCGCCAGCACATCGATACCGGGTTCGACGGCGATCATGCCATAGGTCATGGCGCGCGCGCAGTCGGCCTCTTCCAGCGCCGGGCCGGCCGAGAAATCGGCGCTCGCCAGCTCAACCGACAATTCATAGACGCGCAGGTCGGAATCCAGCGATTCCGCCAGACGGTTCAGCGGCGTCACGCCATCGAGAAACCGCTGCACCGCCGCTTCGCTGACCGCCACCGGATCGATGCCGAGCGCGGCTGCGGCGCCATGGCTGGCGGCGAACAGGGTCAGGCGCGGATGGGTCATCTGCGGCGTCGGGCGCCCCTGCCAGCCGGCAAGGAAGCGCGCCAGCGCCGCCAGCCGCCCGCTGCCGGGCAAGATGGCATGGCCGGCGGTATGGGCGGCGTCGCGGTCGATCTCCGGCAGATCATCCAGCATCCGTCGGATTTCGCCGAAATGCGGCTCGTCGGCCTGGCCCGCCCCGGCGTTGGTTTCCTCGGCCATGGGGATATTCTCCTGTCTTTGATCGTGGCATGCCATATCGCGATGCCGGGTTCTGTCCTATATCCTTCGGCGGTGAAGAGAAAGTCCGATGAAGGGGAAGCAGACAGGATGAGCCAGGAAGCCGCAACAACGACACGCTGGTGGTGGGTGCGCCACGCCCCGGTGACCAGCGAAGGCGGGCGGATCTACGGTGCCGGCGATCCGCCGGCGGACGTGTCCGATGTGGAGAGCTTCAGCGGGCTGGCCCGGCTGCTGCCGCGCGATGCGGTGTGGGTGACCTCGCATCTGCAGCGCACCCATCAGACGATGGCGGCGGTCGGCGCGGCCGGTTACCCGCTGCCGGAGGTGGGCACGCAGGGCGTCGAGATCGATCTGGGCGAGCAAAGCTTCGGTGAATTGCAGGGCCGGCCCCGGCACGAGATCTTCGCCACCGTCGAGTTTCAGCGCCATCGCTTCTGGCTGACCGCGCCGGAGGTTGCCCCGCCGGGCGGCGAGAGCTTCCAGGACCTGCTGGGCCGGGTGACACCGGTGGTCGAGCGGCTGACGCATGAATATGCGCGGCGCGACGTGATCTGCGTCGCTCATGGCGGGACGATCCGCGCGGCGCTGGCGCATGCGCTGGACATTCCGGCGGCGAAGGCGCTGCATTTCCAGATCGACAATCTGTCGGTCACCCGCATCGACCATCATCCGGCGGAGGAGAACTGGCCTGATCCGGCCTGGCAGGTGGTGATGGTGAACCGGCGGCCGCGCTGACGGTGCAGCCACGGGCCCCGGGGCGCGGCACACGGGTCGTTGCGGAACGGATGCACGACCTTCTCGTTTCTATCGCCAGGAAGCAGCCCATCATTTGGGTGCTGCTGCTGGTTTGAAATTGAAGGAGATTGGCCATGCGCCGATTGAAATATGCACTTTCCCTGGCCCTTGGCCTGTTCCTCGCCGCCCCGGCGGTAAGCGCCCCGGCCTTCGCCGATGACACCCCGCAGTTGCTGGTCGATAAGTCGCTCGGCTCGCTGCGCGCCGTGCTGAGCGAAAAGGGGCTGGAGCCGGCCCGCGGCTATCTGAAGCAGGCCAAGGGCGTGCTGATCGTGCCGGACCTCGTCAAAGCCGGCTTCATCCTGGGCGGCCAGGCCGGTGACGGCGTGCTGCTGACCAAGGCGGCTGACGGCAGCTGGAACGGCCCGGCCTTCTATCAGGTGATCGCCGGCAGCATTGGCCTGCAGGCGGGCGTCGAATCGCGCGAGGCGCTGTTCCTGGTGATGAGCGATTCCGGGCTGCAGAAACTAATGCAGAACGAGATGAAGCTCGGCGCCGACGCCAGCGTCGCCATCGGCACGGTGGGTGCCGGCGTGGGCGCATCCAGCACCGGCAATCCGGAGGCCGACATTCTGGTCTATTCCAAGTCGAAGGGCCTGTTCGGCGGCGGTTCCATCGAAGGCGGCGTGGTGAAGCCGAAGCCGGAGATGAACAGCGCCTATTACGGTGGCGCGGTTACGCCGGATGCCATCCTGATGAAGGGCACCCGAAATGCCGCGGGTGCCGCCGAGCTGCGCAAGGAACTCGCCCAGTACGATTGAGGCGCTACGCAGTAACAGAGAGGCTTCAGATCGGCGTCTGTCGCGTTAGCGGCAGGCGCCGACCGAGTCTTCGCCGCAGCGTTTCTTGCCATCGATCCAGAGCGCACCGCTGAGATCGGCCCGGAAGAAATCTGCATCCCGTATGTCCGCGCCGGTTAAATCGGCTTCGCGCAGGATGGCGTTGTGGAAACGGGCGCGCGACAGGTTGGCGTCCTTCAGCGAGGCGCCGGTCAGATCGGCGCGGGAGAAATCGGCATAGGTAAAGCGGCCGCCATCGAGCGTGGCGCCGGCCATCTTGGTTTCCAGGAACATCGACCGGTTGGCGTCGGCCTCGCTGAGATTGGCGTCCGTCAGGGTGCTGCGGTTGAAGCTGGTCCGCCACAAGGTCGCCTTTGTCAGGTCAGCCTTGGACATTTCCTGCCGGCTCAGATTGCAGTTGCGCCAGTCCACGCCTGGGCCGGGCGGATCGCCGCAGCCCGCCAATACGGGAGAGGTCGCCAGCGGCATCAGGAACAGCGTCGCCAGCAGGAGGGTAAGGCCGGTGGTTTTTTTCATTGTAAGCCAATGTAGCGCCTCCCGCCTTTCATGCAATGACCAGGGTGGTATTTGCGCGAACTCAACGCCGTGACACGCTGTCCCACACCCTCTCGCGCGGCCCACTCCATGGAGGGCTGAAAGGCGTTTGGGTATCAAGGGTGCTCGGGGATTAAAAAAGCAGAGGCGCCGAGGATGCAGGCGGTGATCGCCCTGCCCGGGAAGGCATTTCCTCGGCGCCTCTTATTCGGGGCCGGAGGCGGGCCGCAAGCGGCCGCCGGAGCCCCAGGCGCGAAAGCGCCAGGATCATCGGCGCTGTCTGGCGCAAGGCACCTGGCAGGGCAGCAGCTTGGCACGGAGCCGCCCGGCCGACAGCGATACGAAGCCCTTACCCGCAAGCCATGTCCGCCCCGTCATCGCCACGCTGGGCCGCTTTAGGACCCGGGTCGGCGCGACTGCTGACATGTCCCGTCCGCATGATTCCGGCTCGCCTGATCGGCTGAACCGGGCCGGGCGGTCCCGCTATCCACCATCATCGCCGGAGCGGTGCGGTTTCCAAACAGGCGGGTGGCGGGGCGATGCGTTCCGGGGCCGGACCCATTTGTCAGAGCCGGGCCGGAAAAACCGGCTGTCGCCAGCGTGGCTTTCGCATTGCCACCGCCATGACGCTTACGACGCAGAAGGGAAGCGTGCCGGATTTTGATTGCTTCGGCAATGAAGAAATTGTATTAATCAGCCGATTTTTTATCAATAAATATAATTATATTTCATTCACAGATTTTCCACAGAGCTCACTCCGCGCCAAACCCTGACGGGAAATCGAAAAAGTCTGTGGCTAATGCGCGTTACGTGCCGCCGCGCCAGGACCGGTGCCCTTTATCCACCGTTGTGGATAATACTCAGGAAACTGCTCACAGCTTCAGCCCTGCTCTCGCATCTTCCCGGTGTTCGCTGCCGGTGTTCCCTGATAGCGTCTCTAATGCGCGATAAGGGGATCGCTGTGTCAGAGGCAGGGCAGCGCTGCGTTGACTTGAACCCGGGCGCGGTCTAAATCAACAGCGTTCCTGAGAAGCGGGCGGCAACCCGCTCTTGTGTAATTGAAATTCGTTCTCACCGCTTTGGCGAAGGGGGCACTATGCAGTCCGGCGGGAAGGCGGCACGGCCGCTATCACCCCATTTGCAGATTTACCGTCCGCAGATCACCTCGATCCTGTCGATCCTGCACCGCATCACCGGTGTCGCGCTGTCAGTGGGTACGCTGATGCTGACCTGGTGGCTGCTGGCCGCCGCGGCAGGGCCCGATCATTTCGCGACGGCGCACGGCTTCATCACCTCCTGGTTCGGCTATCTGCTGCTGCTGGGCTGGTCGGTGGCGCTGTTCTACCACCTCGCGAACGGTATCCGGCATCTGGCCTGGGACGCCGGCTGGGGCTTCGAGCTGCCGCAGGTCTATAAAAGCGGCTATGCGGTGCTCGCCGCGACCGTGATCCTGACGGCCATCGCCTGGGGCGTTGGCCTCACGATGGGGAGCTGAGCGATGGGTATGCAATCCAATCTCGCCCGCGTGCGCGGCATGGGCTCCGCCAAGGAAGGCGTGCATCACTGGTGGATGCAGCGCCTGACCGCTGTCGCCTTGGTGCCGCTGATTCTGTGGCTGGTGATCTCGATCGTCGCCCATGCCGGTGCCGGCCATGCCGCTGTCACCGCCTGGATGGGACAGCCCATCCCCGCCATCCTGATGATCCTGCTGATTGTCGGCGGCTATTATCACGCCAAGCTCGGCGTGCAGGTGGTGATCGAGGATTATGTGCATAACGAGGGCGTGAAGTTTGCGGCCCTCATTGGCTTGAAGTTGCTCACCGTGGTGCTAGGTGTCGCTTCCGTGTTCGCCATTTCGAAACTGGCTTTCGGAGCTTAACCCCATGCAGTCCTACAAGATCGTCGATCATGCCTATGACGTAGTGGTGGTGGGCGCCGGCGGCGCCGGCCTGCGCGCGACCATGGGCGCCACCATGGCCGGGCTGAAGACCGCCTGCGTGACCAAGGTGTTCCCGACCCGCAGCCATACGGTGGCGGCTCAGGGCGGCATCGGCGCCGCGCTGAACAACATGAATGACGGCGATAACTGGCAGTACCACATGTACGACACCGTGAAGGGGTCGGACTGGTTGGGTGACCAGGACGCCATCGAATATATGTGCCGCAACGCGATCCCGGCGATCATCGAGCTGGAGCATTTCGGCATGCCGTTCAGCCGCACCGAGGAGGGCAAGATCTACCAGCGCCCGTTCGGCGGCCACACCACCAACTACGGCGAGGGCATGGCCAAGCGCGCCTGCGCCGCCGCCGACCGTACCGGCCATGCGCTGCTGCACACGCTCTACCAGCAGTGCCTGAAGCACAAGGCCGAGTTCTTCATCGAATATTTCGCCCTCGACCTGATCATCGACGAGGAAGGTGAGTGCCGCGGCGTCATGGCGCTGTGCCTCGAGGATGGCAGCATCCACCGCTTCCGCGGGCACCAAGTAGTGCTGGCGACCGGCGGTTATGGCCGCGCCTATTTCTCCTGTACCTCGGCGCATACCTGCACCGGCGATGGCGGGGCGATGGTGCTGCGCGCCGGCCTGCCGCTGCAGGACATGGAGTTCGTGCAGTTCCACCCGACCGGCATCTATGGTGCGGGCTGCCTGATCACCGAGGGCGCGCGCGGCGAGGGCGGCTACCTCACCAATTCCGAGGGCGAGCGCTTCATGGAGCGCTATGCCCCGAACGCCAAGGACCTGGCCAGCCGCGACGTGGTCAGCCGGGCGATGACGGTGGAGATCAACGAGGGCCGCGGCGTCGGCCCGAAGAAGGATCATATCCATCTGCATCTGGAGCATCTGGATCCGGCGGTGCTGCATATGCGCCTGCCCGGCATTTCCGAGACCGCCAAGGTGTTCGCCGGCGTCGATGTGACCAAGGAGCCGATCCCGGTGGTGCCGACCGTGCACTACAATATGGGCGGCATCCCGACCAACTATCACGGCGAGGTGTTCCGGCCGACCAAGGACGATCCGGATGCCACCATCCCCGGCCTGATGGCGGCCGGCGAGGCGGCCTGCGTGTCGGTGCATGGTGCCAACCGCCTCGGTACCAACTCGCTGCTCGACCTGGTGGTGTTCGGCCGGGCCTGCGCCAACCGCTGCGGCGAGACGCTGAAGCCGGGCTCCCCGCACAAGCCGCTGCCCGACAGCGCCGGCGAGAACGCCATCGCGCGGCTCGACTCGGTGCGCTTCAACAAGGGCGGCACCAAGACCGGTGATGTGCGGCTGAAGATGCAGCATGTGATGCAGCGCCATGCCGCCGTGTTCCGCGACCAGAATATTCTGGAGACCGGCGTGAAGAACATTCACGAGGTCGCCAGCGGGCTGGTCGATGTGGTGGTGACCGACAAGTCGCTGATCTGGAACACCGATCTGGTCGAGACGCTGGAGCTTCATAACCTTCTTGGCCAGGCCATCGTCACGCTGGAATCCGGCGAGGCGCGCAAGGAAAGCCGTGGCGCGCATGCCCGCGACGACTTCACCGAGCGTGACGACGAGAACTGGATGAAGCACACGGTCGCCTGGTGCGATGTCGATAACGGCTTCAAGGTCGATCTGGGCTATCGCCCGGTGCATCTGAACACCATGTCGAACGAGATCAAGACGATCCCGCCGAAGGCCCGCGTCTACTAAGCCCGGCCATTCCTTCAGGAGCCCAGGACAAGGACACCCCCCATGGCTCAGTTCACGCTGCCCGCCAATTCCAAGGTTACCGACGGCCAGACCTACAAGGCGCCGGAAGGGGCAAAGCGGGTCAAGAAGTTCAAGATCTACCGCTACGATCCCGACAGCGGCAAGACACCCCGCGTCGATACCTACGAGATCGACCTGGACGATTGCGCGCCGATGGTTCTGGACGCGCTGATCAAGATCAAGAACGAGGTCGATACCACGCTGACCTTCCGCCGCTCCTGCCGCGAGGGCATCTGCGGTTCCTGTTCGATGAACATCGACGGCACCAACACGCTGGCCTGCCTGAAGCCGATCGACGAGGTCGAGGGCGAGGTGAAGATCTATCCGTTGCCGCACATGCCGGTGATCAAGGATCTGGTGCCCGACCTGTCCACGCCCTATGCGCAGCTGGCCTCCATCGAGCCCTGGCTGCAGACCGAATCGGCCCCGCCGCCGGACACCGAGCGCCGGCAGAGCCCGGAGGAGCGCGAGAAGCTCGACGGGCTGTGGGAGTGCGTGCTGTGCTTCTGCTGTTCGACCTCCTGCCCCAGCTACTGGTGGAATGGCGACCGCTATCTGGGCCCGGCCGTGCTGCTGCAGGCCTATCGTTGGATCGCCGACAGCCGCGACGAGATGACCGGTGAGCGGCTGGATGCGCTGGAGGATCCGTTCCGCCTCTATCGCTGCCACACCATCATGAACTGCACCAAGACCTGCCCCAAGCATCTGAATCCGGCGAAGGCCATCGCCGAGATCAAGAAGATGATGGTGATGCGCCGCTGATTGCGGGCACCGTATCGCAGGTAATTCTTCAGCCCCGCCGGTCCTGCCGGCGGGGTTTTTGTTTCAGAGCCGCAAACTCACCACGATGGTGGCCGCCAGAAGTCCGGCCAGCACCACCCCGGAAACCGCGTAGAGCATCAGCGCGCGGCGCACATCGTCGGGCTGCAGCCGGGCGCGGCCGCTGCCGATCCACTCGCCCGGCACGGTCAGTGCGGCATAGAGGCGCGGCCCGCCGAGCGACAGATCCAGCGCGCCGGCCATTGCCCCCAGCGCCCGCCCGTCCGGGCGCGCTGCCTTGCCGCCGTCGCGCAGCAGCATGCGCAGGGCCGCAAGGGGCTTCGCGGTTGGCACGGCGATGGCGGCGATGGCGAAGGCGAGGCCCGCCAGCCAGGCGGCTGGCGTCTGGAACAGCCGGTCGGCCAGGGTGAAGGCACGGCCATACAGCGCCTGGTCGCCGCGCCGCAGGATATGCGCACCGGCATGGGCCGCCGCCTGCACCAGCAGGCCGGGCAGGCCGAACAGCGCCGTCCACAGCAACGGTGCGGCGACCCAGGCGACAAAGCGTTCGATCAGCGCCTCCACGGCGACACGGGCGACGGCATGCTCGTCCAGCCGGAAGATGTCGCGGTCGGTCAGCGCATCGACCGACAGCCGGGCCTCCGCCAGCGTGCCGCCCTGCAGCAGGCGGCGGGCATTCTCCGCCAGATCATAGCTCCGGCGCAGCGTCGCGAAGGCGACCATCAGCCACAGCGCCAGCGCCCAGCCGAAGCCGCTGGTCATTGCCAGCCCATGCACTGCCAGCGCGGCGGGAATCGTGACCGCCAGCAGCGCCAGCAGGACGACCCAGCCACGGAGGCGCAGCGAGCGCGGCGTGCGTTCCGGCCGGTTCAGCCGGTCATCGAACCAGCGCGCCAGCCGGCCCAGAAGATGGGCCGGATTCAGCCGCGACAGGCTGCGCGGCCAGACGAAGCCGCCGGCATAGGCGTCAATCGCCAGTGCGGCGATCAGCAGGATCAGGATTTCCGTCGATTGGCCGAGGAACAGGAGCATGCGCTACAATGCCCGCTGCCCCGCGCGAGCGTCAATCGGCGCTTCAAATCTCCACCTCGGGCGTGCGGCCGGAATGCTCCAGCTCCCAGCTGGCGGTCCAGCCGGCGCCTCTGCGCTCCAGCACCAGATAGTTGCGTTCCGCCGTGTAGGTGCCGGGCTGGCCGGGCAGGCCCTGCAGGCGGATCGGATGGCCGGGCAGCGGCGAGCTGCCGAACCGCGCCAGCAGGCCGAGGCCGATGGCGTAGGCTTTCGACGGCGCTGGATGCGCAATGCCGGAGGCGACGAGCTGGTGCAGCGGCTTCGGCGGCACGTCCAGCGTGCCGTGGGTCGCCAGGTGAATCTCGCCCGAGACGCAGGTGACCGGCGTCGCCGGATTGGCGTGGATCGCGGCCAGACGTTCCAGGAAAGCCCGCCATTCCTTCCGGTGGGCGCGGCTCTGCCACTGGTCGCGCAGATCGTCCTCGTATTTCTCCAGCCTCGGCGTCAGATGCATCAGCGCCTCGACCCAGGACAGGCGCGGTCCCAGTGCCGGCACGCTGGACAGCAGCAGCACGCGCCCGCCACCCTCAGCCGACCGGATACGCTCCAGCATGGTGTCGAAGGACTGCCAGCCCGCCGGCCCCATCACGCGGTTCGGCCGCCGTTCGGAGCGCAGATCAGGGGCCAGCACATGCAGGCCGGGCAAGGCAACATGCCAGCCCAGGCTGGTGCCGCTGCGATCCGGGCAGAAACCGGGCAGCTCGTCCGGCCGGGCGCCATACTGGAAAAGCAGGAAATGCTCGCGGGCGGCGGCGAACAGGGTGCGGCCTTCCGGCGCATCCAGCTTGGCCGGGCGCAGCGAGCCCCAGCCGTCGCAGATATCGTGATCGTCCCACATGGCGAGCGAGGGCACGTGCGCCATCATGCCGGAGATCGCCGGCTGGCCCAGTATGTCGAGATACAGCTCGAAGAAGCCGTCGCGCAGCGTCTCCGCGAGATCGGGCTCCGCCGTGGCATCCGCCTGCCGCACCCGGCCACCGCGCGCCCAGCGCTTCAGCGCCGGATGGCAGTTCAGCAGCTCGTCGGCATAGATCTGGTCGCCGCCCTGCAGCAGCAGCTGGAAGGGGGCTGCGTCATGCTCGGACTGCAGCCGCTGCCACATCGCATTGCGCTCTTCCAGCGGGCGCTTGCGGTCGTTCTTTTCTTGCCCGTTGCAGGAGACGAAGGCGATGCGCAGGTCGCCGGTGAAATCGGCATTCACCGGGTAGTGTGTGCCACCCAGGCTGTATCCGGTGTCGCGCCGCATCGGCAGGGAGAAATCGAAGCGCCAGGCCGTTTTTCCCCGCCGCGTCAGAAGCCGGGTTGCGGCGACGCTGTTGCCCTCTGCATCGAGTTGCGGCGGCTCCTTCCCGTCCGGCAGCACCAGCAGGGCGGCGAGGTTGATGCGCCCTTCTGATGCGTTGCGCAGATAGAGCAGGGGGCCGATGGCCTCTGTCACGCGCCTATTCCCCCTGCTGCAGCAGCAGGCCGCGCTGGCGGGCACTGCGGAAGGCGAGCAGGAAGAATCCGGCGGCCAGTATCAGATAGACGGCGTTTACCGCCATCGCCCCGGCCCACAAATCCCAGCGGAACACGCCCTCGAACATGACGGCGCGCATGCCCTCGAACACATAGGCCGAGGGCGTCGCCCAGGCGATGGGCTGCAGCCAGAAGGGCAATGTGGCAATCGGATAATAGATGCCGCTGACCGGCGCGAAGGCGAAGATGGTGATCCAGGCCAGGCTTTCCGCGCCCAGCCCCATGCGCATGATGAGGCCGGTGATGGCGATCCCCAGCGACCAGCCCATGATCATCAGCGCGCCGAAGAAGGCGATCAGCGGCAGGCCCAGCGAGAAGATCGAGTAATGATAGAGCGGGATCGCCAGCAGCATTGCCGGCACGATGCCGATCAGCGTGCGGATGAAGGCCATGCTCACCAGCGCCGCGGCGAATTCCTGCGGCCTCAGCGGGCTGACGAAGAGATGGCCCAGATTGCGCGACCACATTTCCTCCAGGAAGGAGATGGAAACGCCGAGCTGGCTGCGGAACACCACGTCCCACAGCAGCACGGCGGCCAGCAGGACGCCGACGGCCTCCGCCACCCAGGAGGAATGGCCGAGGAAGAACTGGGTTATGAAACCCCAGATAATCATCTGAACGGTCGGCCAGTAGGCAAGTTCCAGCAGGCGCGGCCAGGACCCGCGCAGCAAATAGAGATAGCGCAGCACCATCGCCGCGATACGGTTTGCCGAAGCGATCATGCGGATACCGCCTCTGGCGCGGTGTCGGACCGGCGGGCGATGTCGAGGAACACTTCCTCCAGATTGTGCCGGCCATAGCGCGCGGTCAGCTCAGCCGGCGCGCCCCGGTCAACGATGCGCCCGGCGCGCATCATCAGCACGTCATCGCACAGCCGCTCGACCTCCTGCATGTTGTGCGAGGCGAGCAGGATGGTGGCGCCGCTGTCCTGCTGATAGCGCCTCAGATACTGCCGCACCCAGTCCGCCGTGTCGGGATCCAGGCTCGCCGTCGGCTCGTCCAGCAGCAGCACGTCCGGCCGGTTCAGCAGCGCCTTGGCCAGCGCCACCCGTGTCTTCTGCCCGGCGGACAGCTTGCCGGCGGGCCGGTCCAGCAGGGCCTCGATATCCATGTCGGCGGCGATCTCCGCAATCCGCATCTTGCGGTCGCGCACGCCGTAGAGCCGGGCGTAGATGCCCAGATTCTGCGCGACGGTCAGCCGGTGCGGCAGCTCGACATAGGGCGAGGAGAAATTCATTCGCGGCAGCACGCGGTAGCGGTGGCGTACCATGTCCTCGCCCAGAATGCGGATGGACCCGGATGTCGGGATCAGCAGCCCCAGCAGCATGGAGAGCGTTGTGGTCTTGCCGGCACCATTGCCGCCCAGCAGCGCCACGGTCTTGCCGGCCGCGATGGCGAAATCGATCCCGTCCACGGCGGTGACGGTGCGCTCGCGGCTGCGGTATTCCTTGCGCAGGGATTGGACTTCGAGGACGGCATGCGGCATAGCGTCTATATAGGACGATGCGATCCGTTGCGTACAGAAGCGATATCCAAGATGAGCCCGTCCCCGCCCGACCGTCCGATGACGCCTTATGAGCTGACCCATCCGGTCCGGCTGCACACGCTGGTCATGCTGCGCTGGGTGGCTGTCAGCGGGCAGGCCGGGACGCTGCTTGTCACCTATTTCTGGCTCGGATTCGACCTGCCGATCGAGCTTGGCTTCACCATCGTCGGCCTGCTGGCGCTGCTGAACCTCTCGACCGCACTGCGCCAGCCTTCCTCGGCCCGGCTGACCGACCGCGAGGCGGCGGGATCGATGGCCTTCGACATATTGCAGCTCTCGGGCCTGCTGTTCATCACCGGCGGGCTCACCAACCCCTTCGCCATCCTGATCCTGGCGCCGGTGACGGTGGCGGCGACCATCCTGTCGGCGCGCTCCACCATCGCGCTGTGCGTGCTGTCGCTGGCCTGCCTCAGCCTGCTGGCCTTCTTCCATCTGCCGTTGCCCTGGATGACCCGCACCCTGTTCGACCTGCCGCAGACCTATGTGCTGGGTATCTGGGCCGGCTTGTGGGTTTCGACGATCTTCATGGCGACTTTTGGCTGGCTGGTGGCGGAAGAGGCGCGGCGTATGCGCGATGCGCTGGCGGCAACGCAGATGGCGCTGGCCCGCGAGCAGCGCCTGTCCGCGCTGGGCGGGCTGGCGGCGGCGGCGGCGCACGAGCTGGGCAGCCCGCTTTCCACCATCGCCGTGGTCGCCAAGGAGCTGTCGCGTGAGGTGCCGCCCGGAACCGAGTTCTCGGACGATCTGAAACTGCTGCAAAGCGAGACCGAGCGCTGCCGCAAGATCCTGGCGCAGCTCAGCGCGCGGCCGGAGGCTGACGGCAATGCCCCGTTCAGCCGGATCGGCCTGTCCAGCGCCATCGAGGCAGCGGCCGCCGCCTATCGCCGCGATGCGGTGATGCTGGTGCTGGAAGCGGCGGATATCGAGGGCAATCCGCCCGGCGGGGAGGAACCCACCCTGCCGCATACGCCGGAGCTGATGCACGGGCTGGCCAACATCCTGCAGAATGCCATCCAGTTCGCCCGCGAGACGGTGGAGGTGCGGCTTTTCTGGGACAATGAGGCGGTGGTCGCGGAAATTCAGGATGACGGGCCGGGTTTTCCGCCGGCATTGCTGGACAGTCTGGGCGAACCCTACCTGTCCGGCCGCACGCAGCGGGACGGGCATATGGGCCTCGGTATCTTCATCGCCAAGACGCTGCTGGGGCGCACCGGCGCCATGGTGGATTTCAGCAATGCCGGAGAAGGCGGCGGCGCGCGGGTGACGCTGCGCTGGCCGCGCATGCATATCGGCTAGTCTGCGATGGCATAAAGCTGGCCTTGTGGCGCGGAATCACCAGATAATGAGGGCGCGCTATCCGAGTAAGCGAAGGAGACGACCGCACGATGGCGGAAGACATCTCTCACAGAAATCCCGATGCGGTCCAGGCGCCGGGAAAAATGACCCTGCTGCTGGTCGATGACGATTCGCCGTTCCGGCAGCGTCTGGCGCGGGCGATGGAGCGGCGCGGCTTCGAGGTCGTCGATGTCGAAAGCGTCGCCGAAGGGCTTGAGAATGCCCGTGGCCCGAAACCGCCAGCCTATGCGGTGGTCGATCTCCGGCTTGCCGATGGCAGCGGCCTGGACGTGGTGGAGGCCTTGCGCGCAGCCCGACCGGACATGCGGATCATCATGCTGACCGGCTATGGCAACATCGCCACCGCCGTTGCCGCGATCAAGGCCGGCGCGGTCGATTACCTGCCGAAGCCGGCGGATGCCGACGCGGTGGAGGCGGCCTTGCTGGACCATAAGGAGGCGCTGCCGCCACCGCCCGACGATCCGATGTCGGCCGACCGCGTGCGCTGGGAGCATATCCAGCGTGTGTTCCAGCAATGCGACCGCAATGTCTCGGAGACGGCGCGACGGCTGAAGATGCACCGGCGCACCCTGCAGCGCATTTTGAACAAGCGCGCGCCCAGGCCTTAGGGTTTACCAGACCTTAGGGATTAGTTATCGGCGGCGGGAACCCAGGGCACGACGGCGATGTCGATGCCTTCCTCCTGCAGTGCCTTCACATCCTCGCCGGATGTCTCGCCATAGATATTGCGCGGGTCGGTTTCGCCATAGTGAATCTTCCGCGCCTCCTCCGCGAAGGCGGGGCCAACATAGTCGGCATTCGCCTCGATCTGGCGCCGCAGTTCGCGCAGCTGGCGCAACCGCTCGCCGGCGATGGCCATCGCCTGTGCGGGATCGCCGCCCTGATCGCCTCCCCTGGCAGGGGTGGATTTAGGGGGGGCGGTTTCCGACGGTTTCGCGATGGCGGGCGCCATCAGCTGCTTTTCGACCCTGGTGCTGCCACAGACCGGGCAGGCGACCTCGCCGGCTGCCGCCAGCGCGTCATAGGCGGCGCTGTCGCGGAACCAGGATTCGAAGCCATGCGCCTTGTCGCAGCGAAGCTGGTATCGGATCATGATCTTACATGCATGCCTGACAAAGGCCCCGCCAGGGGCCGGGGGTCCTAATTTGGCGTGTCATGCGTTTGAAACAAGAGGAATCGGCATGCACGGCAGCACTCGGCCCTCGGACTGGATCGCGCGGTACGCCTCCCTGGTGCCGGCCTTGCCGCCCGCTGGCGGCACGGTGCTGGATGTCGCGGCGGGCAGCGGGCGGCACACAAGGCTGTTCCGGCGGCTCGGTCATCCGGTCGTCGCCATCGATATCGACACGGGCGGGCTGGCCGATCTCGCCGGCGATCCGGCTGTCGAGATTCTGCGGCATGATCTTGAGGATGGATCGCCCTGGCCGTTTGCCGGCCGGCACTTCGCCGGCGTGGTCGTGACCAATTACCTGTGGCGGCCGATCCTGCCGGACATTGTGGCCTCGGTGGCGCCGGGCGGGGCGCTGCTGTACGAGACTTTTGCCGCCGGGAACGAGCGCTTCGGCAAGCCCAGCAATCCGGACTTCCTGCTCAGGCCAGGCGAGCTTCTGGAGGCGGTGCGCGGGGCGTTCAGGGTCGTTGCCTACGAGGATATCGAACAGTCGGAACCAAGACCGGCGATGGTGCAGCGGATTGCCGCCGTCCGGGACTGACCGGCAAGATTGTCAGCGCATGATTCCGGCGCCGGCCAGGAAGTCGGTGAAGGCGAACAGCAGCCAGATGATGGTGATGCCGGCGCCCAGGATGACCAGCAGCCAGATCACCGACCGCAGGAAGACCGAAACCTCCGCCTTCGCGCCGGCCTTGTGCTTGCGGTGCTTGAAATCGACCTCCGCCTTTCCGTCCGTTGGCGGCGCTGCCTTCGGGGTCTCTTTCACCAGCGTTCGTCGTTCGGTGGTCGGTTTGCTGGTGTCGTAGATGACGATCTCACGGCCCTGATTGGCGTCGGAATCATAGTCATCCTTGATGACTTTCACGCCTTCGAAGCGTTTTTCGGCATAGAGCTGCTTCGCCGTATCGACCGCCTTGTCCCTGTCGGAATAGGTCGAATCGATCATCCAGTTTCCGCCTTTCAGCGTGTGAACCTCATAGAGAATCGGCATCAGGCGTCCCGTTGCTGGATTGCGGATGGCTGGCCGGCAGGGTTTGCGGCCCCATGGCGCAGTCAATATCTCGCATTGTCTTTATTTGTGCAGTTCGATCAAGCATCTTGCGGCAAGCGTATGATGACGGTGGATATTGCCAGGACGCCTGCAATGCCCACATGCTGAAGAAACCGTTTCATCGACTGCCGCTGCGAGGTTCCGTCTTGTCTGCTGCCAATCCAGTCCCGGAGACAGTCCCGTCCAGTGCCGCGCCCCAATCCAGTGCCGCGCCGGCGCCCGGCCTGCTTGACCGTGCATTGCTGAACCTGAAATCCGCCTGGCGGGACATCGCCGGCGGCAAGGAGCAGGAGCCGCAGGCGCTGGACGACGGCGCGGTGCAGAAACTGCGCGCCCGCATCGCCGAATGCATCGAGGCGCGGGGCGGCGAGGTCTCGGCCCGCGCCCGGGCCGCCGGCATCGGGCAGCTCTATCTCGGGCTGAACCGGGAGGGGCGGGAGCGGTTCCTGACCGTCCTGGCCGAGGCCTTCGATGTGGATGACGCAGCGCTCGATAAAGCGCTTGCCACCTGCCGGGAGGCACAGGATCTGGCCGGAAGGCTGGCCGCCGAGGAGCGTCTGCGCCGTGTGCTGGTGGCGCCGCGCGTGAAGCTGCTGACCCAGTTCAACGCGCTGCCGCAGGGGGTGAAATTCCTGGTCGATATGCGCGCCGATCTGCTGCGCATGGATTTGCAGATCCCGCATCTCGCCAGCCTCGACCGTGACCTGAAGAATCTTCTGGCCGCCTGGTTCGATGTCGGCTTCCTCGACATGCGGACGATCAGCTGGGACTCCTCGGCGGCCCTGCTGGAAAAGCTGATCGCCTATGAGGCGGTGCACGAAATCCGTTCCTGGGCCGATCTGCGCAACCGGCTGGACCGCGACCGGCGCTGCTATGGCTTCTTCCATCCGCGCATGCCGGATGAGCCGCTGATCTTCGTCGAGGTGGCGCTGGTGCAGGGGCTGTCCGGCTCGGTGCAGGCGCTGCTCGACGAAAACGCGCCGGTCGCCGATCCGAAGGCAGCGGATACCGCGATCTTCTATTCGATCTCCAACACCCAGGCCGGGCTGCGCGGCATCAGCTTCGGCAGCTTCCTCATCAAGCGCGTGGTCGATGCGCTGGCCGCCGACCTGCCGCAGTTGAAGATTTTCTCCACCCTGTCACCGGTTCCCGGTTTCCGGCGCTGGCTGGAGGGCGCGCTGGCCGCCGATCCGGATCTGTTGCCCGATACCGACCGCGCCGCCATCGCGGAGCGCGATGCGGCCTTCGCCGATCCGGCTGAATTGCCGAAGCTGCTGGCCGTGCCCGGCTGGCAGCAGGACAAGGCGCTGGCGGAAGCGCTGCGCGAACCGCTGGCGCGGCTGTGCGCGCGGTACCTGACGATCCAGCCGAAAGGCCGGTTGCTCGACCCGGTGGCGCGCTTCCATCTTGGCAATGGCGCGCGCATCGAGCGGCTGAACTGGCTGGGCGACGTGTCGGCCAAGGGATTGCAGGAATCCGCCGGCCTCATGGTCAACTACCTCTATCGCCGCGAGGATATCGAGGATAATCACGAGGCCTATGCCCGCGACGGCACGGTCGCCGTCTCTGCGGAAATCGCCGACCGCCTGTCGGTCTGGCGCGGCGACAAGCAGAATGCGCCACGCTTGCGCGTGCGCGGCAGCCGCAATCCGTTGCGCCGTATCGCCGGCTAGTGAAGTGAAAATTTACATCATCGTGTAAAGGCTTTCCGGCCGCATCGCCTCGTCCAGGCGGAAGCGATGATTGGCCGGCGGATGTGCGCGCTGGCCGCATTCCATGCGCGGGCAGATGCGGCAGCCCACGCCGATGGGCACGACATGGGTGCTGTTGGTCAAATCGAACCCGTCGGAATAGACCATCTCGCGGGCATGGATCATGGCGCAGCCGATGCCGATGGCGAAATGCCGGCGCGGCGCGTTGTGGCGGTAATCGCCCTTGGTGATGGTGCGGGCAATGCAGAAATACTGCTCGCCGCTCGGCATCTCGGAAATCTGGATGTTGATGCGGTCCGGCTGCAGGAAGGCGGCATAGACGTTCCAGCGTGGGCAGGCGCCGGAATGCCGCGGGATCTGGATGCCGGACAGTGAGAAACGCTTGGAGATGTTGCCGGCGATATCGGTGCGCACCAGATGCATCGGAATGCCCTGGTGGCCAGGGCGCTGCAGCGTGGTCAGCCGGTGGCACACCTGCTCGAAGCTGGCGCCGAAGCGGCGCGCCAGCCGTTCGATGTCGTAGCGATAGTCGCGCGCCATACGGCAGAACGGGTCGTAGGGCATGATCAGCGCCGCCGCGAAATAGGCGGCCAGCGCGTTGCGCGCGAGGTCCGGCGCGTCACCCTCGGGCAGGCTGGCCTCGGCGATGATGGCGTCGATCTCGCGCACCGCCGCCAGCAATCCCAGCTGGTGCGCCGCCGCGAAAATTGCCGATTCCGGCGGCAATATGTCGGAGACCAGCAGTTTGCCGCTGGCGGGTTCCAGCTTGCGGGCGATGCCGGACGGCAGCGAGGCCAGCCGCCAGTCGATGCCGAAGACATTGGAGAGGTAGCTTTTCAGCCCGCCCTCGAACTCCTCCGCGGCATGGTCGATATCGGTGCGAACCCGTTCCGCCGCAGCCTCCAGCGTCGGGAAATAATTCGCATTTTCCTGGATGAAATCGGAAATCCGGTCGGTCGCCAGATGGAAGGGTGGGCCGTCCCCGGCCAGCATCTCGGGTTCCGTCTGGCTGTGCGATTCCAGCGCGCGGTAGCGGTCATAGAGATGCAGGATGGCGCGCGCCACGGCCGGGTTGCTGTGCGCGAAATCACGGATGTCGTGGTTGGTCAGGTCGGATTCCGCGAACAGCTCCTCGCCGAACATTTCCATCAGGTCACCGACGATGCGGGCCTCGTCGCCATCGACCAGATCGGCCGGTTCCACGCCGAAATATCCAGCCAGCTTGAACAGCAGCGGCACGGTGATCTTGCGGCGGTTGTGCTCGATCAGGTTCAGATAGCTGATCGAGATGCCGAGCGCCGCCGCCAGGTCGGTCTGGCTCAGCCGGCGCTGCAGGCGCAGCTTGCGGATGCGCGCGCCGATCTGCGGATCTGATTTTCCAGCCATGTCGATCTCTCGGGTTTACAAGTTTTTACAAAATGGCCGTTTTCTTTGACCTGAACTTTGCAGGTTTACACAGCTAACTATCGATATTTGTTGCGTTAATTCCCTGAATGTCAAACCTTTACATCAACAGCCCGCGCTGATGCAGGGCAGAGATTGAGGAGATTGACCATGCAGGACCAGAACAATCGGACCCAGCCTCCGCAGGAGGACTACTGCACCATCATCGCCCCTTCGATGGCGGAGGCGATGCGCCAGTTCACCGCCCGTGGCCTCGACCGCGAGGGCTACAGCATCGCCGGCCGCGTCGGCCGCCACGCGCTGCTGCTGGCCGATGGCGACGCCGCCACGGAACTGTTCTCCGGCGAGAAGATGTTCGCCGCCACCTTCGTGCGCCGCCGCGCCGCCGCGACTGTCTGACATTCTCTCGGCGGCGATCCGGCCAAGGCAGAAAGACCGAAGGCTGCGCCGCTCTTTTATTCCGACACGAGACCGGGTCGCCACCAGGCCCAGCAGATTGGAGACTACAATGCTCGACCAGCCGATGAATTTCCCGCCCTCCGGCGGCGCACCGGATGACGCTTTTCCCGCACCGGAATGGGCGCCCGACCGCTGGCGTAACGTCGCCCGCACCTACACGATGGCGGATGTCCGTCGGTTGTCGGGGTCGCTGCCGATCCATCATACGCTGGCCGAAAATGGTGCGCGCAAGCTCTGGCAGCTGCTGCATCAGGAGGATTTCGTCCCGACGCTGGGCACCTTCACCGGCAACCAGGCGGTGCAGCAGATAAAGGCCGGGCTGAAGGCGATCTACCTGTCGGGCTGGCAGGTTGCGGCGGACGCCAACACCAGCGGCAACATGTATCCCGATCAGAGCCTCTATCCGGTCGATAGCGTGCCGTCCATCGTGCGCCGCATCAACAAGGCGCTGCAGCGCGCCGACCAGATCCAGACCATGGAGCGGCATGATGGCCAGACCACGACCGAGCATGATTTCTTCGCGCCGATCATCGCCGACGCCGAGGCCGGTTTCGGCGGCCCGCTGAATGTCTTCGAGCTGATGAAGGCGATGATCGAGGCGGGGGCCGCGGCCGTGCATTTCGAGGATCAGCTGGCCTCGGAGAAGAAGTGCGGCCATATGGGCGGCAAGGTGCTGGTGCCGACCAGCCAGTTCGTCCGCACGCTGAACGCGGCGCGCCTCGCCGCCGACGTGATGGGCGTGCCCAGCATCATCATGGCCCGCACCGATGCGGAGGCCGCGCGGCTCATCACCTCCGACGTGGACGAGTATGATGCGCCCTTCATTACCGGCGAGCGCACGGCCGAGGGCTTCTTCCGGCTGAAGGGCGGCTTCGATTGCGCCATCGCGCGCGGCCTGGCCTATGCACCCTATGCCGACCTGATCTGGTGCGAGACCTCGACGCCCAATCTTGAGGACGCCAAGCGCTTTGCCGAGGCGATCCGCAAGCAGTATCCCGACCAGATGCTGGCCTATAACTGCTCGCCCTCCTTCAACTGGGCAAAGCATCTGGACGAGGCGCAGATGAAGCTGTTCCAGCGCGAACTGGGGGCGATGGGCTACAAGTATCAGTTCATCACCCTGGCCGGGTTCCACAATCTCTCCTACACGACCTTCGACCTGGCCCGGCGCTACAAGACCGATGGCATGGCCGCCTACAGCCAGCTGCAGCAGGCCGAGTTCGCGGCGGAGAAGGATGGCTTCACGGCGACCCGCCACCAGCGCGAGGTCGGCACCTCCTACTTCGATGCGGTGTCGATGGCGGTGAGTTCGGGTCAGAGCGCCACCACGGCGATGGCCGATTCGACGGAGAAGGCGCAGTTCTAGGGAGGCCGTTCCCGGAGGCAAGCGTCAGAAGATTTCGCGGGTCGTCAGGTGCCTGGGCGAGTTTATTGCTGGCCCAGGGCAAAAGGGGCCACCGGCGACCTGCGAAGCTTTTTTCAGCGACAGAAACCCCGGCAGGAAAACCGCCGGGGTTTTCCTGTTATGGGGCAGACAAGCGACGCAGCACCTCGGCCAGAATCCTCTGCCGAAACTCAGGCGGCTTGCCTTGCAGATATTTCAGCCGGCCGGAATTCATCAGATCGGCCATGCCATGCACAACCGACCAGATGCCCGCCACCTCGGCCATCAGTGATTCGTCCTGCAGCAGACCGGCGAGGGAAGCCGCGCCGGTGTCTCCGCGCAGCCGGCGCACGCCCTCCACCAGATGCAGGAAGGAAGCGGAAGCGGCCTTGTCCAGCGCAGGATCGGCGAAGTCCGGCCGGTCGGACGAGAAGATCAGCCGGAACAGCGCCGGGCTGCGCGCGGCGAAATCCAGATAGCCCTGGCCGGCGGCGTTCATCTGGGCCGCCGGGTCCGGCGCGGCGGTGCGTTGGGCCGCCCGCATGCTTTCCAGGAAGCGCGTGAATCCTTCCGCCGCCAGCGCCGTCAGCAGGCCGCGCGCATCGCCGAAATGATGGGTGGGTGCTGCGTGGCTCACGCCGGCGCGCTTGGCCACACCCCGCAGCGAGAAAGCTTCCACGCCCTTTTCCGTCAGCTCTGCCTCGGCCGCCTCGATCAGCGCCGCGCGCAGATTGCCGTGATGATAGTGCCGGCCCGATGCCGGTGCGGCGGGTTTCGCGTCTTCCTGCATGGCTCTTCCCGGTTGCGGCCCTGACTCCTGAATAGCGCCTCTTGGCGGCCCGGTCAAAATAATCTTGACAGTATCAAGATTGCCGTTCATTCGTATCTTTACATCGTCAAGTTAGGAGGTTGTCATGTCCCCCGATGCATTGTTCCAACTGGCCAATACGGCTGCCCTGCTGGGCTGGGCCGGGCTTTTGGCCACCCCTCTGGCGCCGCGCCTGTTGCCGCGCCTGTCCGCCCTGCTGGTGCCGGGCCTGCTGTCGCTGGCCTATACCGGCCTGATCCTGGCCTTCTGGTCCGGCGCCGAGGGCGGGTTCGACTCCCTGGAAAATGTGATGATCCTGTTCACCCAGCCGGAAATTGTGCTGGCCGGCTGGCTGCATTACCTGGCCTTCGACCTGTTTGTCGGGGCATGGGAAGTGCGGGCGGGACAGCGCGCCGGCATGCCGTTCTGGCTGGTCCTGCCCTGCCTGCCGCTGACCTTCCTGTTCGGTCCCGCCGGCTTCGTTGCGTTCCTCATCCTGCGGGCCGCCCACCAGATTTTCCGTCCGGCCATGGCGGGGGAGGCGGTGCAATGAGCACGCTGGCAATGGATGGGGCCGGCTTCCGGTCCGCCCACCCGCTGAGCCGTCTGTTCCTTGGCCTGTTCGGCGCGGAAAGACTGTTTGCCGCAACGGCGCTGGTGCTGCTGCTGATGATACCGCCGACGCTGCTGGCGATGGCATTCGATGGGCGCATGCTGCTGGGCGAAAATCTCTGGATCAAGCCGCTGAAGTTCGAGATTTCCCTGACGGTCTATTTCCTCACGCTGGCCTTCTTTGCGCGCTGGCTGCCGGCCGGCATGACGGAAACCCGATGGTACCGGCTGTTCGCGGGCGGGGTGGTGCTGAGCACGGCGCTGGAAATGGTGTGGATCGGCGCGGCCGCTGCACACGGCGTCCCGTCGCATTTCAACCAGGATATCCCCGTCATGGCGGCGATCTATCCGCTGATGGGAGTGCTGGCGACCTACCTGACCTCGTCGAGCCTGATCTACGGTCTGGCGATCAGGCGGGCTGGTGGGTTGGGCCTCGACCCTGCCTTCCGATTCTCGGTGATCTGGGGGCTGATCCTGACCTTCGCGCTGACCGTGCCGGTGGCCGGGGGTATGGCGGCCGGGTTTCCCGGTCATGCGGTTGGCGCCGGCGATCTCCGGGTGCCGCATTTCCTGGCGACCCACGCGATGCATTTCCTGCCGGCGGCGGGCTTTGTGGTGGGCCGGCTGCTGCCCGCGCGGCTTGCGCTGCCGGCGGTGCGGCTCTTCACCCTGGGCTTCGTATTGTTCGTGGCCTATAGCTTCGTCGAGGCGGCGACAGGCAATGCCTTCCTGGCGCTGCTGTTCTAACTGCCGGCCGGTTGGAGAAGCTGAATGGCCATGCCGTCCTTCGCCGCCTTGGCCTGCTTCTTCAGCTTGGCGACGGTATCCATCATGGTGTCGGGCGAACAGGGGCGCCGGCCAGCCGGCACATGCAGCAGCGCCGCGCTGCAGGTCAGCAGCCGGTAGCGGTGCGGAAGGCCATCCCTGTCGGTGGCGTCGATATAGCCTTGTGCCCGCGCCTCGGCATCATAGAAGCTGGCGATGTCCTCGGCGAAGGTGCCGCACAGCTCCCTTACCTGTTCGGTCGCGGTCTCCGGCGTGACGCTCTCCAACGCCAGGAAGAAATCGTCGCCGCCGACATGGCCGATCAGCCCCTGGCGGTTTACGAAACGCTTCTGCAGCAGCTCGGCAAACAGCAGGATCGCCCGGTCACCCTGCCGGAAACCGTAGGTATCGTTGAATGGCTTGAAATTATCGAAGTCGAAATAGACCAGCGTGACCGCAAGCTCGGGATCGGTCGCCGCCGTCGCCACATAGGCGTGGATCGAATTGTTTCCCGGCAGCTTGGTCAGCGGGTTCTGGTCGCGCGCGGTGGCGACGTTCTTCTCGTTGATCAGCCGCAACAGCGAGGTGGTGGATAGGAAGCCGACATAGCGCTGGTCGGAGACGATGAGGATGCCCTCGGCATTTTCCGCGTGCGCGAAGATCTCCAGGATCTTGCCGGTATCGTCATGGATGTCGGCGACCGGGCAGTGGGTGATGAAATCCTTCAGCGCCTTGCCATAGGCTTTGTTATGGATCAGGTCGCGGCCATAGGGCGAGTAGATATAGTCCTTCAGCGCTTCCTCGCGCACGATGCCGATCGGCTCTCCCTGCCGGTCGATCACCGGGAAGAAGGTACGCTGCTTGTTCAGCCGGAAGGTCTCGAACACATCCTTCATGTCGGTGTCGACGGTCAGTGGCTGGATGAACTCCATGGCCAGCCGGTCCCCGGCATTCTCATCGCGCGATGCCCGGCGGTCGCGCAGGGTGAGCTGCGCAACATGATCGTACTGTTCCAGAATCTGCGACAAATCCGTGGTCGGCCGGGCAATGAAATAGCCCTGCGCCAGATCGCAGCCGATATCCCGGCAGGTAATCAGCTCGGCCTCGGTCTCCACCCCTTCGGCGACCACAATGATGCCCAGCACATGCGCCAGATCGACGATGGTCGAGACGAACAGCTTCTTCTTCGGGTCGCGTTCGATGCCGGTGATGAAGAAACGGTCAATCTTCACCTTGTCGGGCTGATAGTCGTAGAGCAGCTTCAGCCCGGAAAAGCCGGTGCCGAAATCATCGATCGCCAGCAGATAGGACTGCGTGCGGTAAGTCTGCAGCATCCGCATCGAATCGGCGATGTTGCTGGTGTCATGGCGTTCCGTCAGCTCGAAGCAGACCGAGCGCGGATCGATGCCATAGCGCTCGATGATCGGCAGCGTCTGATTGGGCTGATAATCCGGCGATTCCAGCAGGCGTGGATCGAGGTTGAAGAACAGCTTGCTGTCGGTGCTGCGTGGCAGCAGCGCGAATTTGGCGATGGCCTTTTCGCGCAGCAGGATGTCCGCCTTATGCAGCAGATTCTCGGTATAGGCGTGATCGAAAAGCTGCTGGATGCTGGTGAAACCAATTGTTTCCGCGCCGCGCAGCAAGGCTTCGTAGCCGTAGCAGGTGCCGCTGCGGATATTAACGATCGGCTGGAAGGCATAGTCGATCTTGTCCTGCAGGGACGCCAGGAACCTGGCATTGGCATCGGTGCTGCGGCGGCCAATGGTGATGGCTGGCAAAATACCGCCGCCGCTGTCGCTGTGATCGTCCCGGTTCAAAGACATTTTCTCTTTCTATACAGCCGGTTGCCGGCAGTGCTTCGGAACAAATGCATTCGACTTTTAGCGCAGTGTCAGCGATCTGGAAATCCATCCATAGGCGATGAAACAGAAAATTCATTTAAATATGGTAAACAAAACAAAGGATTTTATGAAATCGAATGCCGGTTTCGATAATGAATCCGGAATGTATTTAATCCTTGAACAAGAGAATTCGGGGGTTTCAATTGCCTTTCTTAAGTGAAGCGAGGGCACGCCAGCCAATATCCTGACGGCAGAAGCCTTCCGGCCAGTCAATCTGGGCGATGGCGTCATAGGCATTCTTCTGTGCCACCGCCAGATCGGCGCCCAGGGCGGTCACGCCCAGCACCCGGCCCCCGTTCGCCAACAACCGGCCTGCATCGTCGCGGGCGGTGCCGGCATGAAAGACGACGAGCCTGGTATTGTCCGCCAGCGCGTCCAGCCCCCGGATCTCCGTACCCTTCTTGTAGCTGCCGGGATAGCCGTTGCTGGCCATCACCACGCACAATGCGGCGCTGTCGTGCCAGATCGGGTCGTACCTGTCGAGGCGCCCTTCGCCCGTCGCCATCAGGGCCGGCAGGATGTCGCTTTTCAGGCGCATCATCAGGACCTGGCATTCGGGGTCGCCGAAGCGGGCGTTGTATTCGATGAGGCGTGGCCCGGTTTCGGTGATCATCAGCCCGGCATAGAGCACGCCGGTAAAGGGCGTGCCTTCCGCCTTCATGCCGGCGACGGTGGGACGGATGATCTCCGCCATGATGCGCTCGGCCATCGCCTTATTGACGATGGGGGCGGGCGAATAGGCGCCCATGCCGCCGGTGTTCGGGCCGGTATCGCCGTCGCCGACGCGCTTATGATCCTGCGCATTGCCGAAGGGGATCGCCGTCACGCCGTCGGACAGGGCGAAGAAGCTGGCCTCCTCGCCCTGCATGAATTCCTCAATGACGAGTTCCGCGCCGGCGCTGCCGAAGGCCTTGTCGGCCATCATCATGTCGATGGCGTCCAGCGCCTCCTGCTCGCTCATCGCGACCACCACGCCCTTGCCGGCGGCCAGCCCATCGGCCTTCACCACGATGGGCGCGCCCTGGGCGGTCACGAAGGCCCTGGCGGCGGCGATATCGGTGAAGCGGCCATAGGCGGCGGTCGGAATGTTATGGCGGGCGCAGAAATCCTTCATGAAGCCCTTGGAGCCTTCCAGCGCGGCGGCGGCCCGGCGCGGGCCGAAGGATTTGATCCCGGCCGCGTCCAGCGCATCGACCAGACCGGCGACCAGCGGCGCCTCCGGCCCGACCACCACGAAGTCGATGGCATTCTCCGTGGCGAAGCGGACCAGCCCCCCGATATCCTCGGCGGCGATGGGCACGCATTCGGCAAGCTGCGCAATACCGGCATTGCCGGGAGCGCAATACAGCGTGTCGCACAGCGGCGAGGCGGCGAGCGCCCAGGCCAGCGCATGTTCCCGACCGCCCGAACCGACCAGAAGAAGCTTCATGGCGTTTTCTCCATCACCGCCGAATTCCTTTCGCGTGGCGGGTCTTGTATCATACCGCGCATGACATTCGACACTGTTCAGAACGCACCCAGTCCGGCCCCCGGTTCGCCTCCCGGCCCGACTCCCGGAAACGTCCCCGTCTTTTCCGTCGGCGAGCTGTCGCAGGCGGTGAAGCGCACTATCGAAGGCACCTTCGAGCGGGTGCGCGTGCGCGGCGAGATTTCCGGCTTCAAGCGCCACTCCTCCGGCCATCTCTATCTGTCGCTGAAGGATGATCAGGCGGTGCTGGCCGCCGTGTGCTGGCGCGGCCAGGCCGGCCGCCTGTCGATCCAGCCGGAAGACGGGATGGAGGTGATCTGCGTCGGCAAGCTCACCACCTATCCCGGCCAGTCGAAATATCAGCTGGTCATCGAGCAGATGGAGCTAGCCGGCGAAGGCGCGCTGCTGAAGCTGCTGGAGGAGCGCAAGCGCAAGCTGGCGGCCGAAGGCCTGTTCGCCGCCGAACGCAAGCGCGCGATTCCCTATCTGCCGCGCGTGATCGGTGTCGTGACCTCGCCGACCGGGGCGGTGATCCGCGATATCCTGCATCGGCTTGCCGACCGCTTTCCGCGCCATGTGCTGGTCTGGCCGGTGGCGGTGCAGGGCGAGGCCTCGGCGGCGCAGGTCGCGGCGGCCATACGCGGTTTCAACGCCTTGCCGGAGGACGGGCCTGTCCCGCGCCCCAACGTGCTGATTGTCGCGCGCGGCGGCGGTAGCCTGGAGGATCTCTGGGGCTTCAATGAGGAGATCGTGGTGCGCGCCGTGGTGGAGAGCGCGATCCCGGTGATCTCCGCCGTTGGACATGAGACGGACACGACGCTGATCGATTTCGCCGCTGACCGCCGCGCGCCGACGCCGAGCGCCGCCGCCGAGATGGCGGTGCCGGTCCGCGCCGATCTGGAAACCAGTATCCGCACCGCCGATCTGCGGCTGTTCCAGGCGATGGCGCGCGGTCTTGCCGACCGGCGCAAATATCTCGACGCCATGGCGCGCGCGCTGGGCGATCCGCAGACCTTGCTGGGCACGGCGACACAGCGCCTCGATGTGGCTGCGGAACGGCTGGGCAACGGCCTTGCCGCCGGGCTGCGCCAGCGCCGGTCCGACGTTGCCGCGCGGGCCGCCCGCCTCGTCCATCCGCGCCAGCTGCTGGCCACCAAGGGGCAGGCGCTGGCCGCCGATGCGCGGGCGCTGGACCAGGCGATGGCCGGTCTGCTGGACCGACAGGCGGCGCGGCGCGACCGGGTGGCCGGACGGCTGCATCCGCGATTGTTCGAAGGCGAGCTGCGCGCCGCGGGCCAGAAGCTGACGCGTGCCGCCGATGGGCTGGAGCGTGCCGCCGCCCTGAAGCTGCGCGATGCCGCCACGCCCTTGCGGATGTGGGCGGAGCGGCTGGAGAATGTGTCGTTCGAACGGGTGCTGCAGCGCGGCTATGTCATTGTGCGCGATACCGCCGGCCATGTCGTCGGGACTGCCGCCGCGACAACGGACGGGCAGGCGGTTCGTCTGCATTTCGCCGACGGCAAGGCGGATGCCGTCATTGGCGGCGCGGGCGAATCGCGAAAACCCACCCGCCCGGCGGCGGCGAAACCCTCCTCTCCACCGCCTTTGAAACAGGGAACATTGCTGTGATCCGTCTGCTGCTTGCCCTGTTGATCCTGTGTGCGCCTACCGTCCCGGCCTTCGCCCAGAACGCCCAGCTCTCGCTGGAGGGAAAACCCGTCCAGGGCGGGTTGATGCGCGGCAAGACCGTGCCGGGCGCCAGCGTGCTGTTCGACGGTAAGACCATGCGGGTCGCCGAGGATGGACTCTTCCTGATCGGCTTCGGCCGTGAGGCGCCACCAGAAATGCAGGTTGAGGTCACGCTGCCCTCCGGCCGTACCGTCAGCCGCACGCTGCAGGTGGAACAGCGCAGCTACGACATCCAGCGCATCGACGGGCTGCCGCAGACCATGGTCACGCCGCCGCCGGAGCTGCTGGCGCGCATCCGGGCGGAGAATGCGGAGATCAAGCGGGCGCGGGAACTGGATACCAGCGTGCCGTTCTTCCGCAGCGGCTTCATCTGGCCGGCGCTGGGGCGCATCAGCGGGATTTATGGCTCGCAGCGCATCCTGAACGGACAGCCGCGCCAGCCGCATTTCGGCATCGACATCGCCGCCCCCAGGGGCACCCGCGTCGTGGCTCCGGCCGATGGTGTGGTGGCGCTGGTCCATCCCGATATGTATTACACCGGCGCCACCATCGTGATCGATCATGGCCACGGCCTCAGCTCCGCCTTCCTGCATCTCGACGAGACCTATGTCGAGGTCGGCGAGATCGTGCGTCAGGGCCAGCGCATCGCCACGGTGGGGTCCAGCGGCCGCTCCACCGGCGCGCATCTCGACTGGCGGGTTAATCTGTTCGACATAAGGCTGGACCCTGCCTTGCTCACCGGGCCGATGCCGAGGGCGGGCAATGGGGCACCGGGTGCGGGCGATTCTAGTCCGGCCAGCGGCGGTGCAGCCAAAGCCACTGCCCCGGGCGCTGCCGCACCCAGGACTCAATAAGCGCGGTACAGGCCGCGGTCAGTGTCGCGATGTCGGTCTTGCGGTCGCCGCTGTCCGGCAGGTCCATCGGCGGATAGGCGGTGATGCGGAAGCGGCACCCCTCCAGCCGCTCGATGCGTGCCGGAATCAGCGGGCAGCGGTAGCGCAGCGCGAAGCTGGCGAGCGCCGTGCCGGTCATTGCGTCATGGCCGAAGAAGGGCACCGGGATGCCCTCGTTCATCTTCTGGTCGATCAGCAGGCCGACATGGCCGTTCGCGCGCATGGTGCGGAGAATCGCCTCCGCCCCGTCGCGCCCCTTCTGCACCAGCTCGCCGTCTATGCTGTGCCGGCCCCACAGGATGATGCGGTTGATCAGCGGGTTGTTGGCGGCGCGGTATATCCGTGTCAGCGGCAGGCCAAGCTGGCTGGCGGCCAGGCTGACCAGCTCCCAATTGCCGATATGGGCGGAGAAGAACAGGCCGGGCAGGCTATCGTCGCGGGCCTTATGGATATGTTCCGCGCCGACGATCTCGATGCGCGGATCGTTCAGCAGGTCAAGGCGCGGCAGATGCGGGTATTCGCCGAGCAGCCGCCCGAGATTGTCCCACATGTCGCGGACGATGCCTTCGATCTCGGCGGCGGATTTTTCCGGAAAGGCCCGGCGCAGATTGTGCCGGGCGCGCCGTGAGACGCCGAGCCTGGGCCCCACTGTGCGGCCGATGGCGCCGCCCAGCGCCGAGGCCCAGCCCATCGGCAGCGCGGCCATTAGCCCGACAAAGGGCAGCAGAAATGCCGCTTGCAGCGGATAACGGATATAGCGGTTGAAGGGGCTGTAGCGGTCAGGCATCGCCCTGCTCTGCTGTGAACAGGCCGGTCAGCAGCGCTGTCAGCGCAGCCTCGTCCTGCCAGGTCAGCGCAATGTCCAGAACCGCGATGCCGTCCCGCCGGCCGGGCGGCAGACGGACCCAGTCCTTGCGGGTGGTCACCGGCAACAGCCCGGCATCGCGCGCCTGTTGCAGGATCGCATCGATTTCTGCCGCGCCATAGGGATGGTGGTCGGGGAAGGGCTTGCTCTCCGCGATCTCGGCGCCCGCCTCGCGCAGACTCTCGAAGAATTTCTCCGGCCGGCCAATGCCGGCGAACGCCAGCACGCGGCGGCCGGAGAGATCGGTCCCGCCGGGATCGCTTTCAGGGGCGGGTGTCAGCCGGGCGCGCAGGATCGGCAGCGCATTGCCGACCTGGGCGGCGGCCCCGGTGCGGTCCTCGCCGATCAGCACGACCGCCTGAGCATGCGCGAGGCCTTCGGCCACCGTCTCCCGCAGCGGCCCGGCAGGCAGCAGCAACCCGTTGCCGAAGCCATAGCCGCCATCGACCACGATCAGCGACAGGTTCTTGGCGAGCGACGGATTCTGGAACCCGTCATCCATGATAATGGCCTTGGCACCGGCAGCGATTGCGGCTCTGGCACCCGCCACCCGGTCGCCCGCCACCCAGGTCGGGGCGGCCTCGGCCAGCAGCAGCGGTTCGTCGCCGACATCGGCGGCACCATGCGCGCCGGGATCGACACGCACCGGGCCAGTCAGCTTGCCGCCATGCCCGCGCGTCAGGAAATGCGCCGCGATACCCTGGCGCTGAAGCATCGCCATGATGGAGAGGGCGACCGGCGTCTTGCCGGCGCCGCCAGCGACCAGATTGCCGATGCAGATCACCGGCACCGTCGCCGTCCAGGGCTGTGCCGTGCGTGCCCGGCAGCGCGCCGCCCAGCCATAGGCGGTGGCGGCGGGTGACAGCAGCAGGCTGCGCCAGTCCCTGCGGCGTTGCCAGAAATCGGGTGCGCGCATGATCCCTTCCCCCCTCAGGCTGGCAGCCGGGCGAGGACCGGCGCCAGTGCGGTCATTGCCCGGTCCAGCACGCCGGCATGCGCGTGCGCCACCCGACTGGCGGCGTCGGCGAGGCGATGCCGCTCGGCTGGCGCGGTGAACAAATTTTCCACCGTTTCGGCCAAGGCCTCGGGCGTGGCGACAATGCGTGCCGCGTCAGCCTCGGCCAGCGCCTCGGCCATCTCCAGATTATTGCGCATGTCCGGCCCGTGCAGGATGGCGCAGCCGAAATGCGCCGGCTCCAGCGGATTATGACCACCGCGCCGTGTCAGCGAACCGCCGACGAAAACAATGCCGGCGCCGCCATCGGCCTGCTCGCCCGCGAGGGTGAAGAAAAGTCCCATCTCGCCCAGCGTATCAGCGACATACACGGCGCAGGCCGGTGTCGGCAGCGTGTCCAGCGACCGCCGCGCGGTGGGCAGGCCGCCCTGTTCCGCCAGCGCCGCGATCTCCGCCCCCCGCTGGGGATGGCGCGGCACGATGATGGTGAGCAGATCGGGCCGATGCACGGCCAGCCGGCGATGCGTGTCGAGCGCTGCCTGTTCCTCCCCCTCATGCGTACTGGCAGCCAGCCAGAAGGGCCGGCCGGCGACGGCCGCGCGCAGCGCGTCGCGTGCCTCGGGTGCCGCAGGCAGCGGGGCGGCGGCGAATTTCAGATTGCCGGTGACCTCCACCACCCGGGCGCCCAGCGCGCGGAAGCGGTTGGCCTGTTCCGCGTTGCGGGCGAGGCACAGATCGAAGCGCCCCAGCACCGCGCGGGCCAGTCCCGGCAGGATTCCCCAGCGCCGCGCCGAGCGGTCGGACATCCGGGCATTCACCAGCACCATCGGGATACCGCGCGCCGCGGTGGCGGCGATTAGCGCCGGCCACAGCTCCGATTCGACCCAGAGGGCGAGGTCGGGCCGCCAGTGATCAAGGAAGGCGGCGACCCAGCCCGGCCGGTCCACCGGCACGAACTGGTGGCGTGCCGCGGGAGGCAGCCGGTCACGCAGCAGTGCGGCCGAGGTCACCGTTCCGGTGGTGACAAGCACCTGCAGGCCGGGGCGGGTGGCCAGCAGCCGGTCGATCAGGATCAGCGCCGAGGCGGCCTCGCCGACGCTTGCGGCATGCAGCCAGACCAGCGCCCCGTCCGGGCGGGGCAGGGAGGCCTGGCCGCGGCGCTCCGGCAGCCGTTCCGCATCCTCCTTGCCCTGCCGCAGCCGGCGGCCGAGATAAGTCTCGATCAGCGGCCCGGCGGCGGTGCCAATACAGCGATAGGCGGCCAGAAAACTCATGGTGCCGGCTCCAGCTCCGGCGCCTTGTGCGGCAGCGGCGCCGGCTCGATGGGTGTGTGGCCCATGCGCCGGTCGGCCTCGGCGCTCAGCCGGTTCAGCGCTGTCTCGATGGCCAGCCGGCCGGTCTCGAGGGTGTCATGGTCGGTACTGGACGGCAGCAGGATCGGCTCGCCCCAGACGATGACGCCGCGCCCGAAGGGCAGGGGCAGGATGAAACGGTCCCAGCTGCGAAGAACCTGGCAATGGCTGATGGCGGCGGACACCGGAATGACGGGAACCCGGGCCACTGCGGCCGCCAGCACCAGCCCGCCGGCGGCGCGCATGCGCGGCCCGCGCGGTCCGTCCGGGGTGATCGCCACGATACGGCCCGACCGCAACGTACGGATCACGCCACGCAGCGCCGTGACCGCGCCGCGCGAAGTGGAGCCCTCGATGGTCCCCATGCCGAGATGGCTGATGACCGTCGAGATGAACCGGCCGTCGCCATGCCGGGAAATCAGCACCTCGACCGGAATCTCGCGTGGCCAGGTCGGGGCGACCAGCATCATCCGCCCATGCCAGAAGCAGCCGAGAAAGGGCTGGCCATTGTCCCAGTGGCGGCGGGGATGCTCTTCGCCGACGATCTCCCAGCGCGTGGTCCAGGAGGCGAACCGCATGTAGCAGGAGGCCAGCCGGCATATGAGGGACCGCACCGCCGTGCTGCGCAGCATCTTCTTGAGCAGGCGCATCGCGGCTTACGCCTTGGCCCGTCGCGCCGTCCGTGGCGGCGCGGCCGCGTGCGGGGGGGCGTCACTGAGCGGGGAAGTGGGCCCGGGGATAGGGTTGGCTTCCGGCGTGAACTGCAGGGCGTGAAGCCGGGCGTAAATCCCGTTCTTCGCCAGCAATTCGGCGTGGCTGCCCTGCTCGACGACCCGCCCCTGATCCATCACGAAGATGATGTCGGCATCGACGATGGTGGAGAGGCGATGCGCGATGACGATGCTGGTACGCCCTGCCATCAGCTGTTTCAGCGCCGCCTGCACCAGCCGCTCGGACTGGGTGTCGAGCGCGGATGTCGCCTCGTCCAGCAGCAGGATCGGGGCGTTCTTCAGCATGGCGCGGGCAATCGCGATGCGCTGGCGCTGGCCGCCGGACAGTTTCACGCCGCGCTCGCCGACCATGGTGTCGTAGCCCTGCGGCAGATCGCGGATAAACTCGTCGGCCGCCGCGTTGCGGGCGGCGGTCATGATCGCCTCCTCGCTGGCATCCGGGCTGCCATAGGCGATGTTGGCGCGGATCGTGTCGTCGAACAGCATCACCTCCTGGCTGACCAGGGCGATGTTCCGGCGCAGCGAGGACAAGGTGACATCGCGGATATCGGTGCCATCGATGGTCACGCGGCCGGCCGTCACGTCATAGAAGCGCGGAATCAGGTTCAGCACCGTCGATTTGCCGGCCCCGGACAGGCCGACCAGGGCGGCCATCCTGCCGGCGGGCACGGCGAGGCTGACCTGGCGCAGCGCCGGGATACCGCCGTCATAGCTGAAATCGACCTGCTCCAGCCGTACCTCGCCGGCGGCGACGGCAAGCGGCTGCGCGTCCGGCCGGTCGACAATGCCCGGCTTCGTGTCCAGCACGTCGAAGATGCGGTGCGCGGCGGCCAGCCCTTCCTGCAGGTTGGCGTTCAGCGAGACCAGCCGCTTCAGCGGCTCATAGGCCAGCATCAGGGCTACGACGAAGGAGAAGAAGGAGCCGGTGGTGCGCGCACCCTCGATCACCTGCCAGCCGCCATAACCGATGACGACGACGATGGCGATGCCGCCCAGCGTTTCCATAATCGGGTGCGATAGGCCGCGCGTGCGCGCCGCCTTGATGCCCAGCCTTGCCACGATATCCACCAGACGGCCGCCGCGCTCCGCCTCATAGGCTTCGGTCGTGTAGGCCTTCACATGGCGGATGCCCTGGAAGGTCTCGTCGAGATGGCTGGTCAGGCGCGACATTTCCGCCTGGGAATTGCCCGACACCTTGCGCATGCGCTTGCCGATGCGCGCAATCGGCAGGATCGCGGTCGGGAAGGCGAAGAAGGAGGCCAGCGCCAGCGCCCAGTCCTGATAGAACATGACGCCGATCAGCGCCAGCAGCGTCAGCAGATCCTTGCCGAAGCCGGTCAGCGTCTTGCCGACCGCCATATGCAGCAATGCGACATCGTTCATCATCCGGCTGATGAGCGCGCCGCTGGAGGTGGCGTGGAAGAAGGCGAGGTCGGCGTTCAGCAGATGCGAGAACAGGCGTTTGCGCACATCGGCGACGATGCGCTGGGTCACCCCTTCCATCACCACCTGCTGGCCGAAATTGGCCAGCCCCTTCACCACGAAGGTGGCGAGCACGAAGCCGGCGACGAGGATGAGCTTGTCGCGGTCCTTGGCGGTGAACACCTCGTCCAGCACCGGCTCCATCAGCTTTGCCAGGGCGGCGGTGGAGCCGGCGACAAGCACCATCAGCACCAGCGCCAGGGCAAAGCGCGGCGCATAGCGCTTCACATGCTCGCGCAGCAGCCTCCCGACCAGCGCTTTGGTGGACGGGTTGAGAACCTTCTCCAGCGATGTGCCGGCAATCAACGTCATCGCATCTGCGACGCCTGTGCGGCGCCGTCCATCCTGTTGGCTGTGTGAATGTCGATCAAACGCCGGGCGCCTCTACCGCGCCCGCACCCCCGCCTGCGGCCATGACCGTGGCCGGCGCTCTTTCCATATAGACTACATTCTTCCGACTGCGAGAGAAATGCAGCAGGAACCCGGCTCCCATGAGGCCCGCCACCACGCCTGAGATCGCTGCGTCGCCAACGATTTCCGGATGCACCTCCAGGCAGATCTTGCGCACGCAAGACAGGTTGGCGCCGGGCAGCAGGTCGATCTCGCCGCCCTCGATGTCCATGATCAGGTAGCTGGGGGAGTACCGGTCCAGCAGTTCCTGGAAGCCGGCGGCCGGCAGGCGCACCCGCTCCACCGTCTCGGACGGACGGCCATGCAGGCCGGAGGAAGTGTAGGAGCGGTCGAGCGCGAACTCGACCTCGCCGGTCTCCTTCGCCGCCGCCATGCTGTGAAAATCCGGGCGTACGCCATTCAGCTGGAAATTCCGTTCCAGTACCGGAACGAGCGCCGGATTGGCTTCCAGCGCATGTACTTTCGCGCCGTCGCCAATACGCTTGGCGCAGAAAATCGAGGTCAGGCCGATGCCCGCCCCCAGTTCCAGCACGCTGTCCTCTGGCGTCAGGGTGGCGTCGAGGATCGACAGTTCGGCTTCCTCATACTGATGGCGGATAATCTGCCGCCGGTGCCCCTTGCGCAGCACGGGGGCGGCCAGCCACAGCTTCACGCCATGGGTCTCGGCAATTTCCGGGCGGCGGAATTTCAGCGTTGCCACCTGAAGCTCGCGGACAAGGCAGTCCAGCATGCGGCGCAGCTTGCGGGGCTTTTGGCGCGCCGTTCCGGCGTCGCGGGCGTTCTGGGTGCCGGTTTGGGAGGAAATCTGGTTCACGCGGCGGCATCCTTGGTTGGCGCGGCCTGCAGCAGGGCCGCGTCGTCAGCATCGATAAAGGCCAGCCAGCGTTCGGTGTCAATCTTGTGCCAGCCATGGGCGCCGAAAGGCAGGTCGGCGCGGGTTTTCGGGAAGTCGCCCTCGGCCGAGCGCTCGCGCGCGAAACGCAGCGCCGTCTCCACCGGGGCGACCGTATAATTCTCATCCAGCAGCGGCGCGTAATAGGCCCAGAACATGTCTTCCGCCTGGTCGAAATACCGGCGGACAATGTGCGCCGCAGGGCGGCGGCTGCAGCGGCTGCGCAGCCAGTGGGCCAACAGGCGCTTGCCCTGGCGCCAGCTGTGGAAGAAAAGCCGGGACTGGTCGCTCTTGCCGGTCAGCTGCAGGCGCATCGCCTGCAGCACGCGCAGATGGTCGCCGACATGGCGCAGCGACAGCCCGCCATTGCCGACCGCCAGGTAGCGCCGGCGTTTCCTGTCTCGGTCCTTGCGCAGCCAGGGCGCGCCGATATAGGAGAAGCCGGACTCGCACCAGCCGGCCAGCGTGTCGTGAAATACCAGGCAGTCGGTCTGGTAGATCAGGACATAGCGGTAGTCGCTGAAGCGCCGGTAGAAATCCGGGCTCATCAGCATCGCGCTGTAGGCGCCGATGTCGCGGAAACGGCGCGGCGAGAGCGGCAGGGTGGCCATCCCGTCCAGCTCCGGCGGCAATGTCAGGCCGATTGGATGGACGACGAAGCGGTCATAATGGCCCAGATGCCGGTCCAGCGCGCGCAGAGCCACCTTTTCCGTCGCGTCCAGTTCGGTGCGATAGATCGGAACGACGATGGCAACCAGCTTCGATGGGCCCGGCACACTGTCTCCTGCTCTGCGGTCAGTCGGCGGCGCTACCTAATACCGCATGGCGCAGGCGGTGGCAAAAGCCGATATGCCCGAGGGGCGTCAGGAACGGGTGTCAGGAACCGGTGACGGTCACCAGGCTGTCGAGCAATTGCCGGGCGCAGGCGTCCCAGCCATTTTCCAGCGCATGGGCGCGGCAGGCCTCGCGCGGGATATCGAGGGCGGCCTGCACGGCGGCGCGCAGATCCTCGTCCATGCGCCCGACCGCCGGCGTCAGCACGTCGAGCGGCCCGGTGACCGGGTAGGCCGCGACCGGCAGGCCGCTGGCCAGCGCTTCCAGCATGACCAGGCCGAACGTGTCGGTGCGGCTGGGGAAGACGAAGACATCGGCGGCGGCGTAGTGCCGTGCCAGCTCCTCGCCATGCTTGGCGCCGACGAAGACGACATCGGGGTAGCGGCGCTTCAGCTCCGGCAATTGCGGGCCGTCGCCGACCACCACCTTGGTGCCGGGCAGATCGAGATCGAGAAAGGCGCCGATATTCTTCTCCACCGCCGCCCGGCCGACGCAGACCGCGATCGGGCGCGGCAGGTCGCGCATCGATTCCGCCTGCTCCTCATAGGGGCGCGGGCGGAACAGCGCCGTATCGACGCCGCGGGTCCAGCGCCGGACATGGCGGAACCCGCGGGAATCGAGGTCGCGGCGCAATGTCTCGGTCGCCACCAGCATGCCCTGGCCGCCATTGTGGAACCAGCGCATGCCGGCATAGCTCCAGGCCAGCGGCACCGGCAGGCGGGCGTGCAGATATTCCGGGAATTTGGTGTGGTAGGAGGTGGTGAAGGGCAGGCCCTTGCGCCCGCAATGAATGCGCGCGGCCAGCCCGATCGGCCCTTCGGTGGCGATGTGGATGGCGTCCGGCCGGCTGTCGCGGATCATCCCTGCCACCTTGTGCAGCGGATACCAGGCCAGCGGAATTTCGGGATAGCCGGGGCAGGGGAAGGTGCGGAACCGTTCCGGCGCGATCACCGTGACCGTGTGGCCGCTGGATTCCAGCATGGCGATGATGGTGGTCCAGGTGCGCACCACGCCGTTCACCTGCGGCGTCCAGGCATCGGTCACCAGGGTGATGCGCATCGGGGGCCGGCCAAGGCTGAATTCCGGCACGGCGTCGGCGTATTTTGGGGCGGTACTATCGGGCATGCCGCCTCACGCTGCCGGGGTCATCTGGCGCGCCTCGACCCAGTTCAGGATCTCCAGGCGCCCGTCCATATGCTCGACCAGGGCGGTGCAGCTTTCCACCCAGTCGCCGTCATTGCAGTAGGTGATGCCGTCGATCTCGCGGATTTCGGCATGGTGGATATGGCCGCAGATCACGCCATCCACGCCGCGCTGGCGGGCCTCGTCGGCGACCGCCTCCTCGAACCGGCTGATATATTCCACCGCGTTCTTCACGCGCAGCTTCACATAGGCCGAGAGCGACCAGTAGGGATAGCCCAGCTTGCGCCGCACCATGTTGAAGCCGACATTCAGCCGCAGCATCATGTTGTAGCCCCAGTCGCCGATCAGGGCGAGCCAGCGCGCATATTTCACCACGCCGTCGAAGCGGTCGCCATGCAGCACCAGGTAGGTCCTGCCGTCGGCGGCCTTGTGGATCACCTCGTCCTCGATCTCGATCTCGCCGAAGGTGAGGCCGATATACTCGCGGAAAATCTCGTCGTGGTTGCCGGGCACGAAGACCACGCGGGTGCCCTTGCGGGCCTTGCGCAGCAGCTTCTGCACCACGTCATTGTGGCTCTGCACCCAGTACCAGGACCGGCGCAGCCGCCAGATGTCGAGAATGTCGCCGACCAGATAGAGATGGTCGCTCTCGGTGTGTCTGAGGAAGTCCAGCAGCAGGTCGGCGTTGCAGCCGCGCGTGCCCAGATGCACGTCGGAAATCCAGATTGACCGGTAATGGCTGACGCCACGCTGCGCGTTCATCGCGCCATCCTCATCTGACTACCAGATGATCGGAGATCGTATCGCAGGACCGCTATATCTGGTTTTCCGATCATGAGGCACTACATGCCTCAGCTTCGGTTACCGGCGCGCGACGGAAATATGACAATTGACTGAAATTTCGTCGTCTCTGTAGGGTCGCGGCGTTTTCGCCCTATCTGTGGGGCATTTGTGTTTTGAGGAACAAGGTTTGGCCGAGTCCCGCCGTCTGCTGGTGATCCACAACCCGACCGCGGGGCGTCGCCGGCGCCGGCGGCTCGACGCCGTGCTGCATCTGCTGGCCGAGGCCGGCTGCACCATCACGCTGGTGCCAACCGCGAAACGCGGCGATGCCGAGGATTTCGCCGCCACCGCCATCGCCGACGATGTCGATCTGCTGGTCGCGGCGGGGGGCGATGGCACGCTGAACGAGGTCGCGAACGGGCTGGTTCGCCGGCGGGAACTGGGGTTACCGCCGCTGCCGCTGGCCATCGTCCCGCTGGGCACGGCGAATGTGCTGGCCGCCGAGATCGGCCTGCCCGAGGATGCTGAGGCCATCGCACGCACCATCCTCACGGGCGCACCGCGCCGGATTTATCCCGGCATCGCCAATGGCCGGCGCTTCCTGTGCATGGCGGGCAGCGGGCTGGATGCCTTCGTGGTGCAGGATGTGAACCACCGGCTGAAGCGGCTGCTGGGCAAGGGCGCCTATGCGCTGGAGACGCTGCGCCGGCTGTGGCTGGGGCCGCCCGAACCCTATCGGCTGCTGATCGACGACAAGGAAGAAAAGGCAGCCCAGATCATCCTGGCGAAGGGGCATTTCTACGGCGGCACTTTCGTCATCGCACCGGCCGCGCGGCTGGATGAGCCGCTGCTCTGGGCCTGCCTGTTCCGCCGGGGCGGGCGCTGGGCGGCGCTGCGCTACATCCTGGCAGTGATGCTGGGCGTGCCGCACCGGCTTGAGGATATCGACATAATGCCGGTCCGCCGCGTCTCCATTGAGGGGCGGGCCGCCGATCCGGTACAGGGCGATGGCGATATCGTCACCCGGCTGCCGGTTGATATCCGTATTGACGAGGACGGGATGGAACTGGTGTTTCCGGCGTGAACCTAGCGGAAAACAAGGATCATTTCGGCGGCGGATTGGCTTTCCAGATGGCCACGATCTCGTCCTCCAGCACCGGGCCGATGACCGGCACCGGCTTGTTGCTGGCGGCCACCACCTCGGCGCAGCGGATCGACAGCCGGGTGCGCGTCGGCGCATTGTCGAATTCCTGCTGCTGGCGCGGGATTGACAGGCCATAGACGACACGGCCGATGCCGCTCCACACGATGGCGGCGGAGCACATGGTGCAGGGCTCGCCGCTGGCGTACATGGTGGCGCCGGCCAGTTGTTCGGGCGTCAGGTGCCGGCCGATGCCGCGCAGGATGTTCAGCTCGGCATGGCCGGTCGGATCCTGCGTCGAATAGACATTGTTCATGCCCTCGAAAACCGGCTTGCCGTCGGATGTCACGATGAGTGCGCCGAACGGGCGGTCGCCGTTCAGCCGGGCCTGGCGCGCCAGCTCGAAACTCTGGCGCAGCCAGTGATGATCCTGTTCGCTGACGGTATCGTGCATGACCGGGCCCCCTTTTGGCTTGAGGGGCCCAGTGTAGGGAAAAGGGACGGCCTCCCGCCAGCGCGAATCAGACTTCGCGGATGCGGTAGCGCTGGACGCGGGTGGCGCGCAGGCCTTTCATGCCGTGGCGTTCGACCAGCTTGGTCCAGCCTTCCAGCTCTTCCTCGGAGAGGCTGTAGCGGGTGCAGGCCTGCTCCGCGGTCAAAAGGCCGCTCTTCACGCCGGCCACAACCAGCGCCTTGCGCCGGATGACCCAGCGCTTGGTTTCGGGCGGCGGCAGATCGTCGAGCGTCAAGCTCGAGAGGTCGATGCCGTCCAGCGTCTCCCGCGAAGAATCTTGTACAGTCGCCCGCAGGGCGAGGCTTCGAGAGTGCATGGGATAAGACCTGTCGCAAAAGTAATAATTGGTCTTAACCTAGCCGCCACTTGTTAAAAAAAGCCTAAGCATGCGAAGCATTTTCGACTCATTGACGCGTATAAGAAAACCCCCGCCATCGTGAAATGGCGGGGGTTCCGGCAGCCGATCGGAATTGGCTTTTATTCGGCGGCCTTCGCAGCCGGCTCGCGCCGCACCTCGGTGCTGTAATCGTCCATCAGCGTCCGCACCATGTCGCCGACGGTGAAGCGGTAGGGGCCGATCTCGCCGACCGGCGTCACTTCCGCCGCGGTGCCGCACAGGAAGCACTGCTCGGCCTGCTCCAGTTCTTCCGGCCGGATCGCCCGCTCGACGACCTTGATGCCGCGCCGCTTGGCGAGGTCGATCACCGTGCGCCGGGTGATGCCGTCCAGGAAGCAGTCCGGTGTCGGCGTGTGCAGTTCATTCCCGAAGGCGAAGAAGATGTTCGCCCCCGTCGCTTCCGCGACCTGGCCGCGATAATCCAGCATCAGCGCGTCCTGATAGCCCTCGCGCTCCGCCTTATGCTTGGAGAGCGTGCAGATCATGTACAACCCCGCCGCCTTGGCTGCCGTCGGTGCCGTGTCCGGTGCCGGGCGGCGCCAGTCGGAGATTGCCAGACGGATGCCCTTCTGCCGCAGTTCCGGGTCGAAATAGGACGGCCAGACCCAAGTGGCGATGGCCAGATGAATCTTGTTGTGCTGCGCCGAGACGCCCATCATCTCGCTGCCGCGCCAGGCGACCGGGCGGACATAGCCATCGACAATGCCGTTCGCGGCGACCGTCTCCATCTTGAAACGGTCGATTTCCTCGACGGAATAGGGAATCTTGAAATCCATCAGTTCGGCTGAGCGAACCAGCCGGGCCGAATGTTCGGAGGATTTGAAGATACGCTCGTCATATACACGTTCGCCCTCGAACACGGCGCTGGCATAATGCAGGCCGTGGCTGAGGATGTGGAGCTTGGCGTCGCGCCAGGGGGTGAGCTGACCATCGAACCAGATGGTGCCGTCACGGTCGTCGAAAGGAAGGAGTGTCATATCTATGCGATTCCTGCCCAGGGGTTACAAGATATTTGATTTGGCGTTTCTAGGGTTAGATAATTACCCAAATCATGAGTCGGGTAATAACATTCTGTTCGATATACGTCAACATGGTTGACATAAAAACCCGCGCAAACCCCCTGTTCCTTCGCGAGGAGGAACTGCGCCAGGGGATCGAGCTGCTGTTCTTCGCCTATCGCGACTTCACCGCCGAGCCGGACAGCATGCTCGCCGAGCTCGGCATGGGCCGGGCGCATCACCGCGTCATCTATTTCGTCGGGCGGCATCCGGGCATCACCGTCACCGACCTGCTGCGCATCCTGAAAATCACCAAGCAAAGCCTCAGCCGGGTGTTGAGCCAGCTCATCCGCGAAGCCTATATCGAACAGCGCCAGGGCCGAACCGACCGGCGGCAGAAGCCGCTGCACCTGACCGTGAAGGGCGTGGCGCTGGAACAGGCGCTGACCGCCAACCAGCTGACCCGGATCGCCGGCGCCTACAAGGCGGCCAGCGCCGAGGCGGTGGAGGGGTTCTGCAAGGTGCTGCTCGGCATGATCGACGAAAGCGACCAGCGCCGCTTCATCCGGCCGGGCCGCCCGGAGGACCAGACGGCAGCCGGGCGCGTTACCGCCGGCCAGGCCGTGCGCGGGCGTGACGGAAGATGAGCGCCGCGCCGCCGCATATTCTTGTGGTGGATGATGACGGGCGGCTGCGTGACCTGCTGCGCCGTTACCTGACGGAGAATGGCTTTCGCGTCAGCACCGCCGCCGATGCGGCCGAGGCGCGGGCCAAGCTGGAAAGCCTCGCCTTCGACCTGCTCGTCCTCGATGTGATGATGCCGGGCGAGAGCGGGCTGGACCTCACCCAGGATCTGCGGCGCACAGGAGTGGTGCCGATTCTGCTGCTGACCGCGATGGCCGAAACCGAGGACCGCATCAACGGGCTGGAGCGCGGCGCCGACGATTATCTGAGCAAGCCGTTCGAGCCGCGTGAGCTGCTGCTGCGCATCCGCACCATCCTGCGCCGAATCAATGGCGCCGCGCCGGCCCGTGCGGCGGGGGCGCCGGTCCTGCTGGGCGGGCTGCTGTTCGATGCCGAGCGGCTGGAGCTGCGCGGCCCGGACCGTACCGTGCGGCTGACCGAGGCCGAGGCGGCGCTGCTGCGCGCGCTGGCGCAAAATCCCGGCGCCACGCTCAGCCGCGACGATCTGGCCCAGCGCCTCGACCTGACCGGCAATCCGCGTACGGTGGATGTGCAGGTCACCCGGCTGCGCCGCAAGATAGAACCCGATCCGCGCTTTCCGCGCTACCTGCAGACGGTGCGCGGCAAGGGCTACGCGCTGCTGCCGGACTGACGGCGCGATGGCTGGCCTGACCCCTTTCATCAAGCGTTTCCTGCCGCGCAGCCTGTTTGGCCGGTCGCTGATGATCATCGTCACGCCGATGATCCTGGTGCAGGTGATCTCGACCTATGTGTTCTATGACCGGCACTGGGATCTGATCACAAGGCGGCTGTCCGGCGCGGTGGCCGGCGAACTCGCCTTCGTGGTCGAGCTGCTGGCCGAGGAGGCGAGCATCGAGGGCGACGAGCCGATCTTCGATATGTCGCGGCGGCATTTCTGGGCCGAACTGACCTACCGGCCGGGCGACATCCTGCCGAACGAGACCCTTGTGCCGAGCGGGCTGCTGGAGGAGAAGCTGACGCGCGAGCTGAACCAGCGCCTGTCTTTTCCGCACCGGCTGGATGCGCGCTCGATCGAGCGTCATGTGAAGATCAGCGTGCAGCTGCCCAACGGCGTGCTGGATTTCGTGACCACGCGCGACCGGCTGTTCAGCTCCACCACCTATGTCTTCCTCATGTGGATGGTGGGCAGCTCGCTGATCCTGTTCGCCGTCGCCGTCGTCTTCATGCGCAACCAGATCCGCCCGATCCGCCGGCTGGCCGCCGCCGCCGACAGTTTCGGCAAGGGCAGCGACGCGCCCGGCTTCAAGCCGGAGGGCGCGGCCGAGGTGCGGCTGGCCGCCAGCGCCTTCATCCGCATGCGCGACCGCATCCAGCGCCAGATCAGCCAGCGCACCGAGATGCTGGCCGGGGTGTCGCACGATCTGCGCACGCCGCTGACCCGGATGCGGCTGCAACTCGCCATGATGGCGGGCGGCGAGGATGCCGAGGCGTTGCGCCAGGACATTGCCGAGATGGAACAGATGCTGGAAGGCTATCTCGCCTTCGCGCGCGGCGAGGGCACGGAGCAGGCCCAGCCCATAGATCTCGCCCGGCTGCTGCGCGAGGTGACCAACGATGCGCGCCACAGCGGCCGGCGCATCGTGTTGCGGGCCGAGGAACCGCTGACCGTGACGCTCCGCCCCAACGCCTTCAAGCGGGCGCTGACCAACCTGGTGCAGAATGCCTGCCGCTATGGCAAGTCGGTCGAGGTAGCGGCGCGGCTGGCGCATGGCCAGCTTGAGGTCACGATTGACGATGACGGGCCCGGCATTCCGCCGGAAAAGCGGGCGGATGTGTTCAAGCCCTTCTTCCGGCTGGAAGCTTCGCGCAACCCGATGACCGGCGGCGTCGGCCTTGGCCTCACAATTGCCCGCGATATCGTGCTCGGCCATGGCGGCGAGCTGGTGCTGGGCGACGCCCCGCAGGGTGGCCTGCGCGCCACGGTGCTGATCCCGGTGTGATCAACCCTGTAGGATCGGCCCTGTAAAAACATAAAAAGCGATGTATTTTTGCCTTTGAGTACAGGCGGCATCACAACGGCTCGGGATATATCACGGCATGGCCTTTTCACAGGTTACAAACACCAGCCTTGCCCCCTGGAGCAGCGTGGTCTTCATCCGTTCCACCTTCGATGATGGCAATGGGGGAACCATTCGCTTCGGCGGCAGCGGCGTGGTCACGGGCCGCAATGATGTGCTGACCGCCGGCCATGTCGTCTATAGCGGCAATTATGGCGAAGCGCTGAGGGTAGAGGTGTTTCCGGCACTGAGCGGATCGCAGGAGCCTTTCGGCAGTTATCTCGCGGACAGCTTCTCTTTCAACCGGGTCGATGAGGATGGCGACCGCGGTATCACAGAGGAGGAATCCGGTCGGGATGTGGCGCTGCTGAATTTTTCGGTTCCGCTTGGCGAGACGACAGGCTGGATGAGTCTCGATCCTGATTTCTTCAACGGTCAGGCATCAGTGACCGGCTATCCGGGGACCGCCGACGGTTTCATGGTTACCGAGACGGCCTTTGCCCAGATAGATCCAACCTATGACACGGTTTATGTCGGAAATTTCGACATAGACAGCGGCCATAGCGGCAGTCCCGTCTGGTATCAGCAGGCCGGCACCTCCTATGTCGTCGGGCTGGTGTCCACGGCGACCTGGGCCTTCCAGATCGGCGGGGCCTACTACGATCAGCTGCTCAATCTGATGGCGGCGAATGAGACGCTGTTGGCGGCGTATGGCGGGATCGACGTGACCAGCGGCGGTCTCGATGACGCCTTGTCCGGGACCGATGCCGGCGACCGCATTGATGGTGCCGGCGGCAGCGATACGCTTCAGGGGATGCGCGGCGGCGATACGCTGATCGGCGGTGCCGGCGACGATTTATTGCGCGGCGGCAAGGGCTTCGATTCGCTGATTGGCGGGGCGGGTGATGACACGCTCTATGCCGGGCTGGGACAGGATACGCTGACCGGCGGCGCGGGGGCCGATCTGTTCGTGCTGCGCGGCTACGATCCGAATTTTCCGGGCGCGCTGCTCACGCCCACCATCACCGATTTCGTGCGCGGCACCGACCTCATCGGGCTGGAAGGCATCGATCAGCCGGCGGTCGAGGCAGCGCTTCTGCTCCAAGAGAGTGTTGCGGGCGGCGTGGTCTTCAATACGGACGGCGCCACGGTCACGGTACTGGGTGTTGCGGCCCTCGACATCGGCGATTTCGTGTTCACCGGGTTCTGACGCGGGTTCGAGGGCGCTTACTTCCCGGAAAAACCCTCCCGGTCCAGCGCCTCATAGATGATGATGCTGATGATGTGATCGACCGTCCGGCCATCGCCGGCGAGCGGGAAATGGCAGACCTCGATGCTGGAGAAATCCAGCCGGAATTTCAGCCTCGGCTTGCCGCGCCGGAACACCAGACAGCCGGTCTCGACCACCTGTTGCCGGTCGGCAATGGGATAGCGCACGGACTGGTCGCCTTCCGTGACGAACTCGTCCAGGTGGCGGCCTATCATCGGCCGGTCCACCGATTTTACGACCCGCTCGCCGGCTACTTTCACCAGGAACCGATGCTTCATATCCGGTGCGGCGCCGGGTACGACCCTGGTCAGCACGATGTCGGGCAGCAGGCGCGGCAGCTCGATCGGGTCGAAGGCATCGCGCCCCGGCAGCCGATCCTGCGGGTGTAGTTTCCGGAAATAGCTCAGAAACTCGCGCACATTCTGTGCCTGCGACTGGGCGAGCGCTTCATCGAGCGCCTGAAGGTTCGGGTGTATCCCCATACCGATTTCCCTTGGGGGCTAAGCGGGTATCTTTCGCCCTATTGTCGGGCGGATATATTGAATTTTAGTTAAATAGACCGTGCGTGTTGGCGGTAAAGGAATCAGGGCTGTTGACGCGCGCTCAATGCAGCCGCCCGCCATTCGGAACGCGGCGATCCACGTCAACCAGCACGACCGCGCCCTTGTCGTCCGGGAAGCCCAGCACCAGACACTCGGACAGGAAGGGGCCGATCTGCTTGGCCGGGAAGTTCACCACGGCGGCCACCTTGCGCCCCAGCAGCTCGTCCATCGTGTAGCGCACCGTCACCTGCGCGGAGGTTTTGCGCACACCGATTTCCGGGCCGAAATCGATCTTAATCTTGAAGGCTGGTTTGCGCGCTTCCGGAAAAGGCAAAACCTCGATCACCGTGCCGATGCGAATATCGACTTTAAGGAAATCGTCGAAGGAAATCGTGTCCATGAATTCTGTCTGCTCCCTGGCCGCTGTCGCAAAAAGAGGCATAGTATCAGCGGCGGGGTATAAAAAGAGAAGGGCCGGCCTACGCCTCTGCGCAAGCCGGCCTCGGTCTCGTAAGTCAGAAGGATCAGGCGAGGTTACTTCTTCGCCGCGGCATCAATGGCCTTCTTCACCTCGTCCAGGCTTTCGGTCATGCGCTGGTTGATGAGGTTGACCGCCTCGCCGTTCGACTTCGCCATCATCTCCGACAGTTCGCGCATGTTGGCGAGCGCCTTTTCCATGGCGATCTTCGCGATCTCGGTCTGCTTGGCGATGCGCTGCTCGGGCGTGCCGTTGGTCATCAGGTCGGAGGCAACCTTGGTCGCCTCTTCCATCGACTGGCGCAGGATTTCCGCCTGGCGCTGGGCAACCGCCTGCATGCCCTCGAAGGCCACGCGGTTGGCGTTGGTCAGCGCCTCCATGTTGCGGCGCTGGGCCGAAATCAGGGTGTTCACGTCAACACCCGGCATGCGGAAGTCGGCGAAGAGCTTGGTGAAGTCCATCTCGGGGAAGGACGAAAACGCGCTTTTGGCGGCCATGTTGCATTCTCCGTTTGCTTGTTGGTGTTCAGCGGATTGCTGCAGTGCAAGATGCGCGGAAGCTACAGTTAACGCTTATTCACGTCAATATTATGTGTGCATTGCAACATACACGAAACAAGATCGCGCCATCGCCCGCTTCTAGCGACCGATTCCGCCAGTCCAGCCCTCCAGCCGGCTAAGATTCTTGTCCAGGCTGGCCGTGGTCTTGCCAAGGTCGGGGCTGTCGTCGTTCAGCCAGACCCGCAGGGAGAGCGCATAGATTCCGGCCAGTGCCCGCACGCGGACCATGCCCTTCAGCCCGTGATCGTCCAGCCCGGCCGCGCGCAGCATCCAGCGCATGGAGGTCGTCGCCTGTTGGGCGAGGCAGGCCGCGGTCACAGGGTCGCGCGGCAAATCCTTCACGATGGCGGCGATGGCCTCGCGCTGCGGGCGCAGCGCCTCGAAGCGGCGCAGCAGCACATCCAGCAGCCGGTCGCGCACCGGTTCTTCCGCGTCTTCCGGGTCGGTGCCGGCCAGCACCTTCTCGTCGATCCGTCGGGAAAAGGCGGTGAGAATGGCGGTCTTGGACGAGAAGACGGGATAAAGCTCGGCAATCTTCAGCCCGGCCTTCGCCGCGATATCGGCATAGCTGATCTTGTCCCAGCCCTGCTCCGCCGCCAGCGCCAGTGCCGCTTCGATCGCCCGGCCTTCAATGTCTGTCTTGCGTGCCATGGAAAGCCTTTCCGTTGCTTTCCCTCATATAGGTGCGGTCTCCGGCCATTCCAGCCGAATCCGCATTGTCCCGGCGTTCGGCCCGGCTATTCCGCCGCCAGCGGGCGGGAGGATGGCGCCGACTGCGGTGCGCCGGCCAGTGCAGGGGCGCAGCGCCGGAATTCCTTCTGTAGCCAGTCGATGACGGTGCGGATGCGTGGCACATGCCGCAGGTCGGGATGCACCAGCAGCCACAGATCGGCGGCAAGCGCCGGCACCGGCGCGGGCGCGACACGCACCAGCCGCTCGTCGATATCGCCCAGGAAGCAGGGCAGGATGCCGATTCCTGCCCCGGCGCGGATCGCGGCATGTTGCAGATGAATGCGCGAGGCGCGCACCTGCGCGCTGCGCTCGCCCAGCTTGCCGGTCAGCCAGGCCATGGTGCTGAAATATTCGTGCGGCGCGTCGAAGGAGACAAAATTGCAGGCCTTCCAGCGCCGTTCGTCCAGCGATTCCGGGGTGGCGTCGGCATAGTCGCGCGCGGCATAGAGCGTGCCCTGCATGGTGCCAAGGCCAACCGCCAGCAGGTCGCCGCGTTCGGGCAGACCGTGCCGCACCATCAGGTCGGCCTCGCGCCGGGCAAGGTCAGGGTCGCTGTGGGTTTCCGACAGTTCCAGGATGATCGCCGGGTTGTTGCGGGCGAAATCGCCCATGCGCTCGGCCAGGAAGGCAGCGCCCCATTCGCCGGCATAGATCTTCACGACGCCCGCGGTGTCCTCGGCATAGGCGGCGCGGCGGCGGTCGATGGCGGCGGCGGTCTCCGCCATGCTCTCGGCCAGCGGCATCAGGTCGCGGCCGGCATCGGTCAGACGGTGGCCGTCGGGCGTGCGCTCGAACAGCAGCACGTCGAGCGCGGCCTCCAGCGTGCGCAGCCGGCGCAGCACGGTCGGCTGGGTCAGCGCCAGCTCGCGCGCCGCCGCGCGCAGGCTACCGCCCCGCGCTACCGCCAGAAACACCCTGATGTCATTCCATTCCATGCGGATTAGAATAATACGAAATACAATGTTGGGGCGATACGAATCTGTATCACTGCAGCAAATTTCGTGATCATGAAGGGGGCAGGTGTATGGTTGCCCGGCTATTTCGATCTGGTGGAATGAGTTGCACACGATGTTCGATGGAATCAGGCCTGTCCTCCTTGCGGCCCTGCTCGCGCTGGCGCCGGCTTCGGCAATGGCCCAGAGCGCGAGGGCGCCTGTGGTCGCCGCGGCAAACAATTTGCAATTCGCCATCGAGGAACTGGCCGAGGCCTTCCGTCAGGAGACCGGCCAGGCGGTCCGGCTGGCGATGGGATCGTCCGGCAATGCCTCCCGGCAGATTCGCCAGGGCGCGCCGTTTGAACTGTTCTTGTCAGCCGACGAGGATTATGTGCTCGATCTCGCCCGCGACGGCTTTACCCGCGACGAGGGCATCGTTTACGCCATCGGGCGCCTGGCCATCGTCACACCGAAGAACTCGCCGCTGACAGCCGACGGCACGCTGGAAGACCTCGCCGCCGCCCTGGCGGACGGCAGGCTGTCGCGCTTCGCCATCGCCAATCCGGAGCATGCGCCCTATGGCCAGCGGGCCGTGGAGGCGCTGCGACACAAGGGGCTGTGGCAGGCCATCGAGCCGAAGCTGGTCTATGGCGAGAATGTCTCCCAGGCCGCGCAGTTCGCCTTGTCGGGCAATGCGCAGGGCGGCCTTATCGCCTACGCGCTGGCGCTGACGCCGCAGGCCCGGCAGGCCGGGGCGTATGCGCTGGTGCCGCAGGACTATCACTCTCCGCTGCGCCAGCGCATGGCGCTGACGAAGAAGGCCGGCCCGGCGGCCGAGCGGTTCTATGCCTATCTGCAAACGCCAGCGGCGCGCGCCATCTTCCGCAAATACGGGTTCCTGCTGCCGGGCGAATCGGGCTAAGACGGGCGGACCGGTAAACCGAAAGCGGGGCTAAGCATGGACTGGACCGCCCTATGGCTGTCGCTGCGGCTGGCGGCGATCACGGTGCTGTTCCTGTTGCCCATCGGCATCGCGCTGGGCCGGTTGCTGGCCTACCGGGATTTCGCCGGCAAGGGGCTGGTCGAGGCGCTGGTGGCGCTGCCGCTGGTGCTGCCGCCGACCGTGTTCGGCTATTACCTGCTGGTCGCCTTCGGCGCCGCCTCGCCGCTGGGCCAGCTGTGGGAAAGCCTGTTCGGCAGCCAGCTCGTCTTCACCTTCGAGGGGCTGCTGGTCGCCTCCATCATCTTTAACCTGCCCTTCGCCATCCAGCCGATGCAGCGCGGCTTCGAGGCGATCCCGCCGGAAGTGCGCGAGGCCGCCGCCTGCTGCGGCATGACGCCGTGGCAGGCGCTGTCGCGGGTCGAATTGCCGCTGGCCTGGCCGGGCATCCTGACGGCGATGGTGCTAAGCTTCGCGCATACGCTGGGCGAATTTGGCATCGTGCTTATGGTCGGCGGCTCGATTCCCGGCGAGACCAAAACCATCGCAATCTCGATCTATGACCGGGTACAGGCGTTCGACGATGCCGCCGCCGGGCAGATGTCGGCGATGCTGCTGGCGCTGTCGCTGGTGGTGATCGCGCTGACCTTCGCCTTCTCGCGCCGCATCGGCCGGAGGCTGGGATGAACGCGGGGATGAGCGCCGTGGCGGGGCTGGATGTTTCGCTGCACCAGCTGGGGCCGATTCCGCTGGCGGCCGAGTTCCAGTGCGCGCCGGGCGAACTGCTGGCGCTGGTCGGTCCGTCCGGCAGCGGCAAATCCACCCTGCTGCGCGCCATCGCCGGGGTCTATCGCCCGCAGGCGGGGCAGGTGGCGGTGAATGGCGCGCGCTGGTTCGACGGCGCATCCGGCCTGTGCCTGCCGCCGCACCGCCGCGCCGCCGGCATGGTGTTCCAGAGCTACGCGCTGTTTCCGCACATGAACGCGCAGGAGAATGTGATGGCGGCGATGGGCCACCGCGCGCCGGGGGAGCGCGCGGAGAAGGCGGCCGCCCTGCTGGAGCTGGTGCATCTGGGCGGGCTGGAACATCGCCGACCGGCGGAACTGTCGGGCGGGCAGCAGCAGCGCGTCGCGGTCGCCCGCGCGCTGGCCCGCGATCCGCAGGTGCTGCTGCTCGACGAGCCATTCTCCGCCGTGGACAAGGCGACCCGGCAGCGGCTCTACCGTGAGATCGCGGAGCTGCGGCGCAGCCTGTCCATGCCGATCGTGCTGGTCACCCACGATCTCGACGAGGCGATCATGCTGGCCGACCGCATGGCGGTGCTGTATCGCGGGCGCACGCTGCAGACCGGCACGCCCTTGCAGATCACGACACGGCCGGCCTCGGCGGAGGTCGCCCGGCTGGTCGATCTGCGCAACCTGTTTGCCGCCATTGTGCTGGGGCACGAGCCCGAGAAGGGCTTCACCCTGCTGGACTGGAACGGCATGCGGCTGGAGGCGGCGCACAATCCGGCCGTCGCGCCGGGAACTTCAGTGTCGTGGGTGGTGCCGGACGGTTTCGTGGTGCCGCACCGGCGCGACCGCCCGTCGCGCGGTGAGCACGAAAATCCGGTGGCCGGCACGCTGGAAACCTGTCTCGATGTCGGGCCGCTGACCTATCTGACGCTGCGCCCGGATATCGACAGCCCGCATCCGCTGCATTTCTCCGTGCCCTCGCATGTGGCGCGGCGCAACGGTTTCGCGCCGGGCGAGCCGGTTACGGTCAGCCTGCTGGCCGAGGGCATTCATCTGATGCCGGCGTGATGGATAATGTCGTTGCCCTGATGCTGGCCAATCCGGTGAACCGGGCGATTCTGGACCGGCTGCCGGATCTTGGCCTGCCGGAAGCCTGCCTGGTCGCCGGTGCGCTGGCGCAGAGCGTGTGGAATGGCCTCGACCGGCGCGCGCCGCAGGCCGGCATCAAGGATTACGACATTTTCTATTTCGATGCCGCCGATATCGGCTGGGAAGCTGAGGATGCGGCGATCCGCAAGGTACGGACGGCGCTGGCCGATCTTGCCGTCGAGATCGATGTGAAGAATCAGGCGCGGGTGCATCTCTGGTACGAGGCGCGCTTCGGCGTGCCCGTAGCACCGCTGCGCAGCGCGCTCGACGGTGTGGCGATGTTCCCCGTGCGCGGTACCTGTCTGGCGCTACAGCACGGCGCGGACGGTCCTGTCCTGCATGCGCCCTATGGAACGGCGGCGCTGGAGGCGGGGTTGCTGGCGGACAATCCGAACTGCCCGGACCGCAGCGCCTTCCGCGGCAAGGCGGAAAGCTACCGGGCGCGCTGGCCCTGGCTGCGGATTGTGGAAGACAGCATCGTGGAAGACGGGGGCGGTCAGCCCTCTTCCAGCTCGGTATCCCAGTAGAGGTAATCCTGCCAGCTGCGGTGCAGATGGTTCGGCGGGAAGCCGCGGCCATTCTGTTGCAGCTCGAAGCTGGTCGGCTGGCGCGGCGGTTCCAGCGGCAGCATGCCGATATCGCGCGGCATGCGGTTGCCCTTGAACAGATTGCACGGCCCGCAGGCGGTGACGACATTGTCCCAGCTGGTGCGCCCGCCGCGCGAGCGCGGGATCACATGGTCGAAGGTCAGTTCCTGGGTGGAGAACAGATCGCCGCAATATTGGCAGGTGAAGCTGTCGCGCAGGAACACGTTGAAGCGGGTAAAGGCCGGGCGGCGGGCGGCGGGCACATATTGCTTCAGCGAAATCACGCTGGGCAGCCGCATCTCGAAGGTTGGGGAGCGCACGAGCTGGTCGTAATGGGCGAGGATGTTGACCCGGTCGAGGAACACCGCCTTCACCGTGTCCTGCCAGTTCCACAGCGACAGCGGGTAATAGCTGAGCGGCCGGCAATCGGCGTTCAGCACCAAGGCAGGCCAGTCGTTCGCAAGCGACGTCACGGCAACCCTCCCGTTCGGTTCCTGCGATCCTGACGCACCGCAGCAATCAGAGAAGTGTAATTTAGATAGCCTGCCGCAAGGGGAAACACAACAACTAGGTGCTGCGTTTCATATGCCTACCGAATTTTGTAACACAATGACAATAAACAGCGAATCCTGATGTGTCTGGCGGATCAGGCCGGCAGCACACGCTGCAGGAAGGCGCCGCCAGCCTCCAGGCCGGCCGGATCGATGCCATGGCCGAGGCCGGGGCAGCTCAGCGTCTCTACCGGCACCTGCAGCGCTTCCAGCCCCTCGCGGGACAGATCGAGGCTCTCGTAGGGGACGATCGCATCCTCCGTGCCGTGCACCAGCAGCATTGGCGGGCGCGAGGCGATCTCGCCTTCCATCGTGCCATCGTCGACCAGCCGGCCGGAATAGCCGACCACGCCGGCCACCGCGCGCTGGCGGCGCGGGGCGGTAAACAGGCTCATCATGCAGCCCTGGCTGAAACCGACCAGCGCCAGCCTGTCCTCGGACAGATCATACGCGGCCAGTTGCTCATCAATGAAAGCGTCGAGGATTGGCCAGGCGGCGCGCACGCCGGCCACCACCCGCGCCGGGGTGCGGTCCTGCAGGCTGAACCATTGATAGCCGTAGGGCGCCATATCGCAGGGGAAGGGCGCGTTCGGCGAGACGAAGGCGACATGCGGCAGCAACTGCGCCCAGTGCGGGGCGAGGCCGATCAGATCGTTGCCGTCCGCCCCCAGCCCGTGCAGCAGGATGACGAGGCCGCGCGCGGGTTTGCCGTCGGCGGGCGGAAGCGAGGGGCCGGAAAGCTGCATCGGGCGTCTCTCATGCTGTCTTCATTGGCGATGCCCCCTCCTAGCACAAAGCGCTTCGGCGCTGAAATCGTTCCGGCTAGTTTTGTCGGATGATTGTCACCCGCTTTGCCCCCAGCCCGACCGGCCTGTTGCATCTGGGCTCCGCCTATTCCGCCCTGGTGGGGTGGCGCCGTGCGCGGGAAGCGGGCGGGCGTTTCCTGCTGCGCATCGAGGATATCGACCCGACGCGCTGTCGGCCGGAACATGAGGCGGCGATCCTCGACGATCTCGCCTGGCTGGGTATCGACTGGGATGGCGATGTCCGTCGGCAGTCCGACCATCTGGAGGAGTACCGCGCGGCGCTGGGCCGGCTGGAAGGCATGGGTCTGCTCTATCCCTGCTTCTGCACGCGCAGCGACATCGAAGCGGAAATCGCCCGCTCAGGACATGCACCGCATGGGCCTGTCCATGGGCCTGAGGGCCCGGTCTATCCCGGCATCTGCCGCGCCATTCCGGCGTCGGAACGAGAGGCCCGCATCGGCGCTGGGGAAGCGCACGCGCTGCGCCTCGACATGACAAAGGCGGTTGCCCTGGCAGGCCCGCTGGACTGGCAGGACGAGGAGAAGGGTGTCATCCGCGCCACGCCGGAAGCGTTTGGCGATGTGGTGCTGGCGCGCAAGGAGACGCCGACCTCCTATCACCTGTCGGTGACGCTGGACGATGCGCTGCAGGGGGTGACGCTGGTGACGCGCGGCATGGATCTGTTCGAGGCAACGCATATCCACCGGCTGCTGCAAGCGCTGTTCGGCCTGCCGGTGCCGCTCTACGCCCACCATCGGCTGCTGACCGGGCCAGACGGGCGACGCTATGCCAAGCGCGACCGCTCGCTGACCATCGCCGCCCTGCGCGAGGCCGGTCACTCGCCAGCCGATATCCGCGCGATGGTGGAACGGGGTGCTGCGCCTACCGGTGCAGGCCCGAAATGAGGTCCAGATAGTCCGGATGGTCCGGCCCGATGAGGCCGTGGCGGATCAGGAAGTCGATGATGACGAGGTGGCAGTTGAATTTGAAGTCGTCGCCGCTATCGACGATGCGCATCACCTCGGCGATGGGCAGCAGGCGGAATTCCTCGATCTCGCCATCCTGGCAGACCGGGGTGAAATCGGCTGGCAGTTCGAGATCGAAACAATAGAGCACGTCACGCCTGAGCCCGTCCTGTCCGATATCGGCGGCGCTGCCGTGGGCCGTGCCGGATCCCACCTCCATCATGTAGGTGATGGCGCCCACCGGATGCGCCTTGCGGGCGAGGGCTTCCGGCAGGCCTGCCTCTTCGCCGCATTCCTTCACCAGGGTTTCGACCGGGCCGTAGCCATCGCCCATGCCGCCGGCCACCATATTGTCCAGCTTGCCGGGGGCGACGCTCTTGTCGCGGGCGCGCCGGCCAATCCAGAGATGGATGCCGTCGGGCTTGCGGACATAGCCGTTCAGATGCACGCCAAAGGACAGGATGCCGAAATGGGCGGCGGCGGCGCGGTTGAGCCACATCAGTGCCGGCCCGCCCGGCCGTTCCAGTACCGGATATTGCTCGAAGCGGATTTTCGCGACCGCGCCTTCTTCCACAAGCTTCCGCACCGCCCGGTCCACCGCCTCGGTGCGCGCGTCCGGGTCGGAAAAGGCCGGTAACAGACGGACCGTGTGCGCATCGACCGCGAACACATCGGCCTGCGCCTTCAGCCGCTCGGCCAGTGCGTGGCGCAGATAGCCGGCATGGGCGTCGCCGATCAGGAAGCGGCGAAAGCCGGAGAGATCGTGGCGGTTCACCCGTTTTATATGATCGAGAAAGCTCATCTCGGCTCCGTGACGGTTTATAGCCTGAGCAGATCGCGGGCGGCGTTCAGCTGGCCCATGCGCAGCGTATCGCCCTGCGGCGAATCCGGGTGGAAGATCATCGCCAGCATGCGATAGCGCGCCTTCAGCGCCCTTGGGTCCGGTTGCGTATCGGCCGGGAAACCCAGCACATAGAGCGCTTCCATGCGGGTGCGCACGCCTTCCTTCAGCGGCTCGAAGGCGACGGCGGAGAGCATGAGGCGCAGCCGCTCCATCTCCTCCTCCAGCACCTTGATCCGTTCGGCCTGCTTGCCCTTGGCGGCCGGCGCTTCCAGCGCCACCACATGGTCGCCGCGCGCCATGGCAACGGCAAGCCCGAGCGCCCGGCGCAGCTGCACCACCGACAGGCCGGGCTGCAGCCGTACCTGCAGGCGCGGCTTGCGGCGCAGCACCCGGCCCTTGGAGGCGCCGGACAGCAGGGTCACCTCCTCACGTTCATGGGCTGCCGGTTCGCCCGGATCCGGGGCGGCGCTTACGGTCGCTTCCGGAACGGTCAGCAGAATGGCGCGCGCCAGGTCGGCGATGCTGACGTCGCGGCGCTGCGCCAGCGCCGTCACCTGGTCGCGGAAGGCGGCGCTGCAGGGAATGGCATAGGTCCGGCTGCGCGCGCCGGATGTGCGCGTGGCTTTATGGTCGGGCATCGCGCTGTCGGGCATTCTGTCTGTCTCGAAATCGCGGCTCTGATCAAAATATTGAGGGCGATTCACGCTTTAAACGGATCACTCGGGTGATCGCCTTTAACGCGGTCGCACTCTAACGAATCGGAAGCGATTCGGTCCGCCGGCCATCGATGGCCGGAAACTGCAAATCGCCATCACAAGGCCAGCCTTATCGGCCTCCGGCGAGGGCGTCAACTGCAATCGAAGTTAACGAACCGTTAACCACGCGCCTGAAACTGCAAGCTGCGGCTACAGGAGGTCGCGCAACATCGCGACCAGCGGCACATCGGCCGGCGGCATCGGGTATTCGGCCATGCGAATGGGCCGTACCCATTTGATTTCACTGTGTTCTTTCGCCACGACGCGACCCTTCCAGCGGCGGCAGACATAGAGCGGCATCAGCAGGTGGAACTCGTCATATTCATGCGAGGCGAAGGTGAGGGGGGCAAGGCAACTGCCCGAGGTATCGATGCCCAGCTCCTCATGCAGCTCGCGCACAAGTGCTGCTTCCGGCGTCTCGCCGGATTCCACCTTGCCGCCGGGAAACTCCCACAACCCGGCCATCTTCTTGCCTTCCGGGCGTCTGGCGATCAGCACCCGCCCGTCGATATCGACTAATGCTGCCGCAACCACCAGCACAATCGGCTTCGGCCCCGCGGCAACGGATGCGGCGGGGCCGGACGGGCAGAGATCGTCGAGATCAGCTTCGATAGGAGCCATTGATGTCGATATAGGCGTGCGTCAGATCGCAGGTCCACACCCGGGCGCGGCCCTTGCCGAGGCCGATATCGACCTCGATGTGGATTTCCTGGCCCTTCATGTGGGCGACCACCGGGGTTTCGTCATAGCCCTCGACGGCGGCCCCTTCCTTTGCCACCACGACACCGCCAATGCTGATGGCCAGCCGGTCGCGGTCGGCCCATTCGCCGGACTTGCCGACCGCCATGACGATACGGCCCCAGTTGGCGTCCTCGCCGGCAATGGCGGTCTTTACCAGCGGCGAATTGGCGATGGCGAGGCCGATGCGCTTGGCCGCCTTGGCCGAGGCGGCCCCCGCCACATCAATGGTCACCAGCTTGCTGGCCCCCTCGCCGTCACGCACGATCTGGATCGCGAGATCGGTCAGCAGATCTTCCAGCGCCGCGCGGAACTCCTTCAGATGCGCATCCCTGGCGCTTTCCACCGGCGGGTGCTTCGCCTGGCCGGTGGCGAAAAGCAGCACCGTGTCGCTGGTCGAGGTGTCGCTGTCCACGGTGATGCAGTTGAAGGATTTGTCGGTGCCGCGCGACAGCATCTCCTGCAGCACCGGGGCGGGGATCGCCGCGTCGGTGAAGACGAAGCCCAGCATGGTCGCCATGTCCGGCGCGATCATGCCCGAACCCTTGCAGATGCCGTTGATCGTGACCTTGGTGTCGCCGATACGCGCCGTCCGCGTCGCCCCCTTCGGGAAGGTGTCGGTGGTCATGATCGCCTTGGCCGATTCATGCCAGGTTCCCGGCTTCAGGTTGGCGCGCAGCGTGCCGATGGCCGCCACCACCTTGTCGGCCGGCAGCGGCTCGCCGATCACGCCGGTGGAGGCCAGGAACACTTCCGACGGCTTGCAGCCGATGGCCTTCGCCGCCGCCTCGGCGGTGGCGACCGCGCCGTCATAGCCCTTCTTGCCGGTGAAGGCGTTGGCATTGCCGGAATTCACCAGTACCGCGCGGCCCTTGCCGTCCGCCAGGTTGGCGCGGCACCACTCGACCGGGGCGGAGGCGGTCAGCGACTTGGTCAGCGTGCCGGCCGCCGTGGTGCCGGGCACCAACTCCGCCAGGAACACGTCGGTGCGGCCCTTGTAGCGTACCCCCGCCTCGGCGGAGGCAAGCGTGACGCCGGCGATTGGTGGCATATCCGGAAACCGGGCCGGGGCCAGGGGGGAAAGCTTCAGGGCCACGATAATCCTCTCCCTACTCTATAAGGATATTTACTTCGGCTGGGTCTGCTGCGGCGGCAGCGGCTGGCCATCCATGCTGAACCGTTCGATGGTCGCCTTGGCGCGCAGCTCCGCCAAGATGCGGCGGGCCTCCTGCTCGGCCAGCTCGGCGCGAATCTGTTCGCGTGCCTCGTCCAGGCTGGGCGGGGCGACGTCGCGGCGGTCGGCAACCTTGATCACATGCCAGCCGAACTGCGACTTCACCGGCTCCTTGCTGTAGGCGCCGGGCGCCAGTTCAAAGGCGGCTGCGGAGAATTCGGGGACCATCTGTTCGGCGGTGAAATAGCCGAGATCGCCGCCATTGGCGGCACCGGGATCGATCGACTTCTCGGTGGCCAGCGCGGCGAAGTCGGCACCCTTGTCGAGTTCGCGCACGATGTCCTTCGCCGTCGCCTCGTCCGAGACCAGAATATGGCTGGCGCGGATTTCCTCGGCCTTGGGCGCCTGCTCCCGCAGTTTCTCGTATTCGGCCTTCACCTTGTCTTCGCTGACCGCCGCTTCCAGCTGGTCGGTCAGGTACTGCTCCTGGATCAGCTGGTCGCGGTAGCGTTCGACCCGGCGCTTCACCTCGGGGTTCTCGGCGACGCCGGTGGCCTTGGCCTCGCGCTGCAGCAGCTCGCCGTCGATGGCGCGCTCCAGCAATGCGGGAAACAGCATCTGCATCGGGATGTCGCGGTACTGCTGCGGCAGCGTCGAGATCAGCGCGGCGATATCGCTTTGCCGGATAGTCGTGCCATCGACGCTGGCGACAATCGGGTCCGCATCGCCGGCGGGGGCGGGCTGCTGCGCCATGGCCGGAATCGCAAGAGCTCCCATGAAGAAGGCACCCACAAAGGCCCTCACAAAGGCTGGGGCGAAGGATCGAAGGGAATGGCGCATGGGCTGTCTCGTTTCCTGTTTCTGGCCTGTGGCGTGTGCGGTATTCGGGCGCGGCATTGTGCCGCCAGCCGGCGGCACGGGGACAGTAGCGCAGCCCGCCGGGCGGCGGAAGGCGCTTTACCGGGCTACTATATGTGGCCCTGCATACCAGAATGGAAGCCGGTCCGCGACCGTGCGCCGGATACCCTGATCTTATGTTGGAAGAGTGCGTTTTCAGAATGCAGTTATGATTAAAACAGACTGCCCTGAGCCTTTGCGCTTTCGGATAGTTTGTCGAGACGCAACACGCCGAGAAGTTGCCAGACTTGTGGGCGCTTGGCTTGGTTGCCAATAGCGAAGGCCATCCCGTTCTTGGGGTATTCTACGTTAAAAGTGTGGTCCATCCAGTCAAGCACCTCCTTCTCTGGTTGACCCCGGACAAGGCCGTTATAAAACATCGCGTGGGCTTCCCAGTCACCGTTTGTATAAGTGTGCTCAGCTTCATCATCTCGGAAGTGAAATTTGAACTCGTAGGGAGTGGGTTCGAGTGCCTCAAGTTCCTTATCAAGAAAGGACCACTGCTTTGCAGCCATGGCATAGGCTGCGCGTTCATCAGCTAAGGCTTCTGATGTCTTGCGCTTATAGAAAAACCGTGGATTGCAAGGTCGGATTAAAGCCAAAGATTGACCACGGCGTACAGCATCGCCAACGGATAGTAGGATTAGTGGGTTAAGAAGACGCGCTCTTTCTCTCACAGGCATTTTGCCAACAATCTCAATGCTGTCCTCTTCAACGCTGCAGCTTTCGAGACGTTTATCCTGTTTGGGGCGCCTATATTTGAATCTCACGACATCCCATCGTGAGAAGGCGGTTTCCCCTGCTAGATGGCGGTATCGTACAGGATATAGACGCTTCCACTGACCATCTAAGGTAATGCCGGCGCAGCAAACAGTTTCGCCATGCTTCTTGCTAGGCTGTGGCAGTGCCTTGACGAGGACTGTAACTTGGCAGTCGATGGGCGTTACGGACATATCTCTCCGGGGCATCGCCAAAGAGGTTCAGTACCTCAAAGCCGCAGGATTTCAGTTCCTCTGCAATGATAGACCGATGGCAATTCACCGGATCTCGTTCAAAGCATAATAGGCAAGTCGGCTGTTGTTCAGCTACTGCCGTTAGCTCCTTGAGGGATGACTGAGCGCCTTCAGAGTTGAGGTGTGTAGTATAAATAGCACGGAATACATCCTGTTGTCCCGCACGGGCAGCATCTCTACCGGGTTTGGGGTCGCCGAGAGGTTGAAAAGTTAAATATTCGATCCCTTCGGCTTCTAGGTGGGCTGCCAATGATTTTTTAGAAAAGCCCCTTTTTCGTGAATGGAGCACGGCTCTCACATCAGCGAGCCGTTGAATACCAACCGCTTTCAGAGTGGCGACAAATCGCTCAATGTCTGTTCCCTCGTAGCCGATGGTATACAGGATTTGCATGTCTTTCCCCCTCTGTTCGCCTGGGCATACACGCATTCGTGGCTTGCGTCATCCCTGCTAGGCCACACAATTTTGTGTGCATGCTGTGCACATTAGTGGCGGGTAAAGTTTTTCTGGAGCGGTGCCAACTGCCGGTCCGCGACCGTGCGCCGCTGCGCTTCGGGGGTGCCCGGCGTTGACAGTATTTGACGATGCCCCTATCTGTCAGCCACGCAGGCTCCCTTCTTTCTTCATGTACACCCCGAGGTCTCCCATGTTCGGCGCCATCGCCAGAAACTTGTTCGGCTCATCGAACGACCGCGTGGTCAAGCGCCTGCGGAAAAGGGTCGATGCGATCAACGTCCTGGAAGCGGAGCATCAGGCGCTGTCCGACGAAGCGCTGCGCGCCCGCACCGGCGAGTTCCGCAAGCGGCTGAGCGACGGCGAGACGCTGGACGACATCCTGCCGGAAGCCTTTGCCACGGTGCGCGAGGCATCCCGGCGCACGCTGGGCCTGCGCCCCTTCGACGTGCAGCTGATGGGCGGCATGGTGCTGCATGAGGGCATGATCAGCGAGATGAAGACCGGCGAGGGCAAGACCCTGGTCGCCACGCTGCCGGTCTATCTGAACGCGCTGTCGGGCAAGGGTGTGCATGTCGTCACGGTGAATGATTATCTGGCCAGCCGCGATGCCGCCTGGATGGGCCGGGTCTATAATTTCCTGGGCCTGTCGGTCGGGGTCATCAAGCATGGCATCGAGGAGGATGACCGCCGCGCCGCCTATGCCGCCGACGTGACCTACGGCACCAATAACGAGTTCGGCTTCGACTATCTGCGCGACAATATGAAGTTCCGGCTGGAGGACATGGTCCAGCGGGATTTCAACTATGCCATCGTCGATGAGGTCGACTCGATTCTGGTCGATGAGGCGCGCACGCCGCTCATCATCTCCGGCCCGGCCGAGGATTCCTCCGAGCTATACCGGGCGATGAACGTGCTGATCCCGAATCTGGCGCCTGAGGATTACGAGAAGGACGAGAAGCAGCGCGCCGTGTCGCTGACCGAGGCCGGCACCGAGAAGATTGAGCAGCTGCTGCGCGAGGCGGGCATGCTGACCCAGGGCGATCTTTACGACATCCACAATGTCTCGCTGGTTCATCACATGAACCAGGCGCTGCGTGCCCACAAGCTGTTCCAGCGCGATGTCGATTACATCGTGAAGAACGACAAGCTGGTCATCATCGACGAGTTCACCGGCCGCATGATGGAGGGCCGCCGCTATTCCGAAGGGCTGCATCAGGCGCTGGAAGCCAAGGAAGGCGTGACCATCCAGCAGGAAAACCAGACGCTGGCCTCGATCACCTTCCAGAATTATTTCCGGCTCTATCCGAAGCTGGCCGGCATGACCGGCACGGCGATGACCGAGGCGGCGGAGTTCGCGGAGATCTATGGGCTGGAAGTGGTCGAGATGCCGACCAACGTGCCGATGGCCCGCAAGGATGCCGACGACGAGGTCTATCGCAGCCAGCGCGAGAAGTTCGACGGCATCATCGAGCTGGTGCGCGACTGCCAGGAGCGCAAGCAGCCGGTGCTGGTCGGCACCGTTTCCATCGAGAAGTCGGAAATGCTGGCCGAGGCGCTGAAGGCCAAGGGCATCACGCATGAGGTGCTGAACGCGCGCTATCACGAGCAGGAAGCCTTCATCATCTCGCAGGCCGGCCGGCCGGGCGCTGTCACCATCGCCACCAACATGGCCGGTCGCGGCACCGATATTCAGCTCGGCGGCAATCTGGAAATGGCCTTGGCCGCCCGCCTGCAGGGGGTCGAGGACGAGGCGGAGATCGCCCGCATCACCGCGGCGGTGACGGCGGAGGTCGAGGAAGGCCAGCGCATCGTAAAGGAGGCCGGCGGTCTCTATGTGGTCGGCACCGAGCGGCATGAGAGCCGCCGCATCGACAACCAGCTGCGCGGCCGTTCCGGCCGTCAGGGCGATCCTGGCGCGTCCAAGTTCTTCCTGGCGCTCGACGACGATCTGATGCGCATCTTCGGCTCCGAGCGGATGGAAGGCATGCTGCAGAAGCTGGGGCTGAAGGAAGGCGAGGCCATCGTCCATCCCTGGATCAACAAGGCGCTGGAGAAGGCGCAGCAGAAGGTCGAGGCGCGCAACTTCGAGATTCGCAAGCAGCTGCTGAAATACGACGATGTGATGAATGACCAGCGCAAGGTCATCTACGAGCAGCGCAAGGAGATCATGCGCGCCAAGGAGGTGCAGCAGATCATCCTCGATATGCGCCACGAGGTGGTGGAGGATCTGGTCGCTTCCTGCATTCCCGCCAACGCCTATGCCGAGCAGTGGGAAGTGGATCGGCTGCATCAGGAGGTCGCCCGCCTGTTCAACCTCGACCTGCCGGTCCAGGACTGGGCGAAGGAAGAGGGCATCGCCGACCAGGAGATCCGCGAGCGCATCATCAGCGCCGTGGACCGCAAGATGGCGGAGAAGGTGGCGAATTACGGCGCCGACATCATGCGCATGGCGGAAAAGAGCCTGCTGCTGCAGATCCTCGACCAGTGCTGGAAGGATCATCTGCTGCAGCTCGATCATCTGCGCCAGGGCGTATCTCTGCGCGCCTATGCCCAGAAGGACCCGCTGAACGAGTACAAGCGCGAGGCCTTCCTGCTGTTCGACGGGCTGTTGAGCCGCCTGCGCGAGACCGTGGTGTCGGTGCTGGCCCATGTCGAGATGCGGGTGAACCGGCCGGAGGATATGCAGCCCCAGCCGCAGGAAATGCACGAGACGCGCCACGATCCGGCGATGGACGAGCTGGTTGGCGCCGATGGCGAGCCTGCCCCCGCTGGATTCTCGGGCGGTGCCGATCTGCCGGCCCGGCGTATGGCGGCGGCCATCGATCCGAACGATCCGTCCAGCTGGGGCAAGGTGCAGCGCAATGCGCTCTGCCCCTGCGGTTCAGGCAAGAAGTTCAAGCATTGTCATGGGCAGATCGCGTAGGCGGGGTATTCTGATACAGTACAATTTGCGCAGAATCAGAATCGCGTGAGTCCGTCAAGTTTTTTCTTGATTATGTTTAAGGGAAAATTAATACTGATTTGTCGATAGGCAACCCAGAATGGGGACGCAACGTGTTGGTACCGTCAGTAGCGACGTTGGAAAACATCTCTCCGGCCGGATTTTCCGGGCGGGGCGATAGCGATTCCAGCCCCGCTACCTATCAGCCGGAACCTTTGCCGACACAGATCGCCTACAGTTCCACGCGGCTGTCCTACGATTCTGAAATCCGGCGTCTGTTCTTCCAGTATCGCGATACCGAGACCGGCGAAATCCAGCGCGAGATTCCGTCGCGCGAAGCCATGAAGGTCTATGAGCAGCGCGAACAGCGCCGGGAAGAGGCACGCCAGGTCGATACGACCGACGAAGCCGCCGCCACTGGTGCTGGCACTGGCAGCCGTCAGCTGGAGGTGCGGGTCATCAGTGGTGAACCGGCAAGTCAGCAGCGTGCCGCGACGCCGGCGACCGGGGCTGAGTCCGAGGGCGAAGGCCCGTCTGCCGACACCGGATCTTCCCGCGGCATCACGACCGACCAGCTCGTCTAACTTTTTTCCGCTCTTCTACTCCACCCGGAACGGCAGATTGCCGGCCGCTGCCGCGCCCTTGCCGTCGCGCACGGTGACATAGAGCCTGTAGGCGCCGGGGGCGAGGCCACCCAGCGTGACCGCATTGTTGGCCGCTGCACGTATCGCTTGCGGGAAGCGTCGCAATTCCGGCTCGGCGTCCCCGGCTTTCAGCAGCGTTTGCTGCTCCTCCATGATTTCCCATTCCACGATCAGCGAATCCCCGTCCGGATCGCTGGCGTCCAGCCGCGCCACGATCTCCCGGCCCGGCGCGATGACATCGCTGTTGGCGAAGGCCAGCGCGGCGATGCGCGGCGCGCGGTTGCCGCCGGGCGTCCTGCCACCCCAGGCGGCGGCCATGATCTCCGCGCTCTGCTGCCACTCGCCGGTCGGCAGCAACAGGCTGTGCCAGGTGTGGGTTACCTCCTGCTTCCAGCCCCACAGGAACAGGATCTGCCCGGCGCTGTCCGGGCCGATGGCGGAAAGCTGCTTTTCCAGCAGCGTCGCCTTCTGCGTGCTGGTCGGTTCAATGGCGGCGCCCCAGCCGGTCTTCGGCGCCTGCCACTGGCCGATGGCGCCCAGCTCGGTCAGGATCAGCGGGCCGGTCCAGCCCTGCGCCCGCACGCGCGCCGGCACGCTCGGTACGCTCTCGCCATAGGAATTGATGCCCAGCACGTCGATGCTGGGGGCCTGGGCTTTCAGCTTCGCCACCTTGTCCGTGCCGGTTTCCGCCAGCACCGCCAGGGTGGGGTGATCGGGATCGAGCGACTTCACCAGCCGCGCCGCCTCCTCAATGGCCGGCCAGACCTGGCTGTCGTCCGTCAGCTCCGACTCGACCTCATTGCCGATGCCCCACATCAGCAGGGCGGGATGGTCCTTGTGCGCCAGCACGAAGTCCCGCAGCCGGGCCATTTGCGGTTCGACATGGGCGGGATTGGCGTAATCGAAGCCGCGCCTTGGATGTTCCAGCCAGAACCCCAGGATGACCTTCAGCCCCAGCCGCTGTGCTGCGTCCAGCACATCCTCGCCATTATCGCCATAGGTGCGGATGGTGGTGACGCTGAGGCCGGGCAGCATGTCGAGATTGCCCCAGCCGGCCACGCCATGCGCCTGGAAGGGCTTGCCGTCCACCAGCAGGCGCGTGCCCTCGACACGGACATCCGCGCGGGCCGGAAGCGCGGCGACCAGAAGCAGAATCAGCAGCGGCAGGACAAGGCGGATCGGCATGGGGGCTCCGGCTTTGATGGTCTTTTCGGGGCAGGCGTTGAACCTGGTACCGCCCTTCCTATCTGAACGGAGCAAATCAGCGAAGTGTGGAGAAATGATGGACCCGACGAAATTCCTCGACCAGTTCCTTGGCGGTGACTCGAAAGCGAAACTGCAACAGGCTGGCGGCGCCGCGAAACAGCAGTTCGACCGCATGGGCGGCATGGGCGGTTTCGCTGGTGGAGCCGCGGCTGGCGGCCTGGCCGGGCTGCTGCTGGGCAACAAGAAGGTCCGTAAGATGGCCGGCGGCGTTGTCGGCTATGGTGGGGCCGCGGCGCTGGGTGCGCTGGCCTTCAAGGCCTATCAGAACTGGCAGGAGGGCAAGCAGGCGGCTTCCGCGCCGGCGGCAACCGAGGCCGATATGCCGAGGACCGAGGCGCGCTTCCTGCCGGACGCGGCACCCGCCGCCACCGGCGAGCCGTTCCAGCTGTCGCTGATCCGCGCCATGATCGGCGCGGCCAAGGCCGACGGCCATGTCGATGCGGCGGAGCAGAAGCTGCTGTTCGAGCAGGTGGATCGCATGGGTCTGGACGCCGAGGCCAAGGGCTTCGTCTTCGATACGCTGGCCAAGCCCACGGGCCTCTCGGAGATCGCCGCTGCCGCCCGCACGCAGGAACAGGCGGCAGAGCTCTATCTTGTCTCCCGCCTTGCCATCGATCCCGACCATCCGGCGGAGAAGGTCTATCTGGAGGCACTGGCCCACCGGCTGAGCCTGCCGGTGGAGCTCGTCGCCCATCTCGACCGCCAGGCGGAAACCGGCTTGTCGGCGTAGCGGGGGAGGGCGCTTACCGCGCCCCGAACCCTTTCAGGAAGCTGGCGAGATTGTCGCCCAGGATATCGGACGGGTAGCCGCCTTCCTGCACCAGCACGCTGGGCAGGCCGAGCCCGGCGATGGTGCTGGCGATGCGTCCGAAGCCCGGCGTGGTGATGTGGAAGAAGCGCAAAGGATCGGCCTCCGATGCATCCAGCCCCAGAGCCACCACCAGCGCGCCCGGCTGGAACGCCCTGATGGCCGCAAGCGCCGGTTCCAGCGCTTCAAGGTAAGCATCGTCGCTGGTGCCCTGCGGCAGCGGGATGTTCAGATTGCAACCGGTGCCGATACCCTCGCCGCGTTCGTCGTCGAAGCCCGTGTACCAGGGGTAGAAGCTGGTCGGGTCGCCATGCAGCGAGACCGTCAGCACATCGTCGCGGCCGTAGAAGATGCCCTGCGTGCCGTTGCCGTGATGCACATCGACATCGAGGATCGCCACCCGGCCGAATTTTGCCAGCAACGCCTGGGCGGCAATCGCGCTGTTGTTCAGGAAGCAGAAGCCACCCGACAGATCGTGATAGGCGTGATGCCCCGGCGGTCGGCACAGCGCATAGGCCGCGCTGGCCCCCGCCTCGACATGGGATGCTGCCGCCAGCGCACTCTGCGCCGACCAGTACACGCCTTCCCAGGTGCCGGCGCCGATCGGGCAGGCGGTGTCGGTTGTGTAATAGCCGACGCGCGACACGATGGAGGCCTTTGCGCTTATACCGCGCGTATCCGCCATGTGCCGGCTGGGATGCACGTTCGGCGTGATCTCCGCCGAGGCATTGGGCAGGGCCGACCAGTCGGCATGCGCGGTCTTCAGGAAATCGACATAGCCGTCATCGTGGATGGCGCGGATCGGCGCTTCCCCACGATCTTCCGGCGCGCGGACGTCATGGCCGGCGGCCTTCGCCGATTTCAGGAAGACGTGCGCGCGCTCGGCCTGTTCCGGGCTTTGCGTCACCTGGCCCCGGAAGATGAAAGTCCTTGGGTCGTGGCGTTCCTGCTGCGGGGCGTAGAAGACGGGAATGGACATCAGGCCGCCTTCTCCACACCGCACCAGTCGGCGATGAACAGCGCCACCGACTGCGTGACCTTACGGATGGAATCGATGCTCACGCGCTCGTCGAAGCCGTGGATTTCCGTCGATTTCGGGCCATAGACCATGGCCGGGATATTGGCGTAGAGGCCATAGAAGCGGGCATCGGTCGTGCCGGTGAAGATGCGCTTCTGCAATTCCTCGCCATAGACCGTCTTGTGGCAGCTCTTCAGCAGATCCTGGCCTTCCTCGCCGCCTTCCAGGATGTACCCTTCGGCCTGGAAGCCGTGATAGACGATCTGCGGCGGGTTGTTGGCGAGGAAAGTGCTCTTGCGTGCAGCACCGGCCACCGTCTCCTCGACGGCGCGGCGGACATCGGCCAGATCCTGCCCCGGATAGCAGGAAATCCGCATGTCGAAGGTGCACCAGGCCGGCACCGAGCTGGTCCAGTCGCCGCCCTCGATCTTCGAGACCACGAAATTGATCGGGTGCTCCTCGTCATGGAACATCGGATGTCGGTCCTTGTTCCATTCCGCTTCCAGCCCGTGCAGCGCCTCGATGATCGGGAAGCAGGCCTCGATGGCGTTGGAGCCGCTGCCGGCATAGGCGACATGGGCTGGCCGGCCGCGCACCTTCACCTGGAACCACATGACGCCGACCTGGGCGGAACCCAGCCGGTCGCCCGAGGGTTCGGTGATGATCGCGGTGTCGGCGCGGTAGCCGCGCTGCAGGCAGGCCAGCGCGCCATTGCCGGTGCATTCCTCTTCCACCACCGACTGGAAATGGATGTCGCCGGCCGGGGCCAGGCCAATCCGCTTCAGCGCATCGAGGGCGTAAAGATTGATCGCCAGCCCGGCCTTCATATCGCCGGCACCACGGCCATACAGCCAGTCGCCATCGACATAGGAATCGAAGGGCGGGCGCGTCCACATATCCAGCGGGCCGGTCGGCACCACGTCGATATGGCCGTTCAGGATCAGCGACTTGCCCTTGGCGTTGCTGGGTCGGTGCGAGCCGACGACGTTCCAGGCATCGTCATAGGAGATATGGACCGGCGAGAAACCCGGCAGGTTCTGGATATCCTCGATATTGATCTTCCAACGATCGACGGTCAGGCCGCGCTCGCGCATCGAGCGCGCCATGAAATCCTGCGCCGTCGCTTCCTGGCCGCGCAGCGAGGGCAGCCGCACCAGCTCCGCCGTATAGTCGATCTGCTCCTGAAGCCCGTCATCGACCGCTTTCATGATCTTTGTCGTCAGTTCGGTATCGGGCATCGCCATCTCCTGTTCGCTTATGCTTGGCTGCTGTGGATGTTGTGAGTATCAGTGACAAGTAGAACAGATGCAACGTGGCACAGCACAGGGTAGGCTGGCACGTGGCGCAGGACAAACAGGGAAGCGGTGCGATGAAGAATATCCAGATCAGGGGCGACCGGCTGTGGGACAGCCTGATGGAGATGGCGAAGATCGGCGCGACCGAGAAGGGCGGCAATTGCCGCCTGGCGGCCAGCGATCTGGATAAGGAAGGCCGCGACCTGTTCGTGCGCTGGTGCAAGGAAGCCGGCTGCACCGTCACGGTGGATGCCATCGGCAATATCTTCGCCCGCCGCCCCGGCAAGAATAACGATCTGCCGCCGGTGATGACCGGCAGCCATCTCGACACCCAGCCGACCGGCGGCCGCTTCGACGGCGTCTATGGCGTGCTGGCGGGGCTGGAGGTCGTGCGCACGCTGAACGATGCCGGTATCGAGACCGAGGCACCGGTCGAGGTGGTGGTCTGGACCAATGAGGAAGGCTCGCGCTTCTCCCCGGCGATGATGGGCTCCGGCGTGTTTGCCGGGGTGTTCCCGCTGGAGGAGATCCAGGCAAAGCAGGATATTGATGGGCTGAAGCTGGGCGACGAGCTGCGCCGCATCGGCTATGAGGGCACCGCCCCGATGGGCAAGCCCGTGAAGGCCTATTTCGAGGCGCATATCGAGCAGGGGCCGATCCTCGAGGCGGAGAAGAAGCCGGTCGGCATCGTCACCGGCGCACAGGGCCAGCGCTGGTATGAGGTCACGGTGGTGGGGCAGGAGGCGCATGCCGGCCCGACGCCGATGGCGCGCCGCCGCGACGCGCTGGTCGGCGCCTCGCGCATGATCCAGGAGGTCAACCGCATCGGCCTCGCCAACCAGCCCTATGCCTGCGCCACGGTCGGCTTCATGCAGGTCAGCCCGAATTCGCGCAACGTGATCCCCGGCCGTGTGTTCTTTGCGGTCGATTTCCGCCATCCCGACGATGCCGTCCTGACCAAGATGGACAGCGAGCTGCGCGCGGCGTGCACGAGGATCGCACAGGAAGCCGGGCTGGAGGTCGAGGTCAGCGAGTTCTGGTATTTCCCGCCGACGCCGTTCGACGCGAAATGCGTCGCCGCCGTGCGCGAGGGCGCGAAGCTCTATGGCTACGAGCATATGGAGATCGTCTCCGGCGCGGGCCATGACGCGGTCTATATGGCGAAGGTGGCACCCACCGGCATGATCTTCGTGCCCTGCGAAGACGGCATCAGCCACAATGAGGTGGAGAACGCCGATCCGAAGGATCTGGAGGCCGGCGGCAATGTGCTGCTGCACGCCATGCTGGAACGCGCGCAGGGTTGATCCTGAGGATGGTGTTGCGCCCCGCCAGGACCGAGGAGTGTGCGGCGCTCACCGATCTGGTGCTGCGCTCCAAGGCGCATTGGGGCTACAGCGACGCCTTCATGGAATCCTGCCGGGACGAGCTGGCGGTCACGCCGGAACGGCTGGCCGTCCAGCCCTGCTTCGTGCTGGAACGGGACGGGCGGCCCGCCGGCATCTGGGCGCTCGACCTGTCCGATAGCGTGCCGGAGGTGGCGCTGATGTTCGCCGACCCGGCGGTCATCGGCGGCGGCGTGGGGCGCCTGCTCTGGCAGCATATGGCGGCCGAACTGCGCCGCAGGGGCCATGACCGCGTACAGCTGGATGCCGACCCGAATGCGGAGCCGTTCTACGAACGCGTGGGCTGCCGGCAGATCGGCACGAACGCCTCGCCTTCGACGGGCCGCATCCTGAAACGCTACGAGGCCGATGCGTCGCTGGTGCTGACGACGAAGCGGCTCATTCTGCGCTGTTACGCGCCCGGCGAGGATGAGGCGCTCTATCCGATCATGAGCGATCCCGTCACCATGCGCTTCTGGCCGCAGCCCTATGACCGGGCTGGGGTTGCCGGCTGGGTCAATCGCTGGATCGAGTCCTATGCCGAGAACGGCTATGGCCGCTGGGCGATGCTCGACCGGGAAACCGGGCAGCGGATCGGCGATGCCGGGCTGATCCGCACCGTGCTGATGGGGCAGGAGGTCATCGATCTCGGCTACATCATCCACAATCCCTATTGGCGGCAGGGCTATGCGGTGGAGGCCGCCGCCGCGATCCGCGACCACAGCTTCGATGTGCTGGGCCTGCCCCGGCTGGTCGCCAATATGGCGCATGATCATGCGGGTTCGGCACGCGTCGCGGAGAAGATCGGCATGGCGAAGGTGGCGGAATTCGACAATCCGCGGAACCGCAACATCCGCACCTTCTTTTATGCGCTGGATAATCCTAACGCCGGTCCCTGAAGAAGCCGCGCAGCAGGTCCGCCGCCTCGCGCTCGCCGATGCCGCCATAGGTTTCCGGCGCGTGATGGCAGGTCGGCTGGCCGAACAGGCGCGGCCCATGCTCGACCGCGCCGCCCTTCGGATCATAGGCCGCGAAATAGAGCCGCCTGATGCGCGCCATGCTGATTGCCTGGGCGCACATGGCGCAGGGTTCCAGCGTCACATAGAGGTCGCAGTCCGGCAGGCGCGGCTCGCCCGCAATCCGGCAGGCTTCGCGGATCGCCAGCAGCTCGGCATGGGCGGTGGGGTCGCGGTCGGTCTCCACGCGGTTATGCGCGCGGACGAGGATCTCGCCGCCGCGCACCAGCACGGCGCCGACCGGCACCTCGCCCTCGGCCGCCGCCTGTCGCGCCTCGTCCAGCGCTGCTGCCATGAACCCGTTGGTTTCCGCAATCATCGCCGGACCCTGCCGCGCGGTCCCGGTCCCGTCAAGCGCGCCCATTGCCCGTTCCGGGCTTTGCGCCTACTCTCCGGCCAAGAATGACACCCTGGATGCACGCATGAAACAGCCCCTCATCGGCCTGACCCTCGATTCCGAGGAGCCGGGCGGATACTCCAAATTTCCCTGGTACGCGATCCGGCAGAATTACTGCGCCGCCGTGGTGCGGGCCGGCGGGCTGCCGCTGGCCCTGCCGCATGAGGTGGATCAGGTCGGGCGCTATCTCGATCTGCTCGACGGGCTCATCGTGACAGGCGGCGCGTTCGACGTCGATCCGGCCCTGTTTGGCGCCAAGGCACGGCATGCCAGCGTCACCACCAAGGACCGCCGCACCGCGTTCGAGATGGGCATGGTAAAGGGCGCGCTGGAGCGCGACATGCCGATTCTCGGCATCTGCGGTGGCGAGCAGCTGCTGGCAGTGGCCCTGGGTGGTACGCTGATCCAGCACATCCCGGACGAGATCGAGGCTGCGCTGGCCCATGAACAGCCGAATCCGCGCGACGAGCCGGGCCATCATGTGACGGTCACGCCGGGCACCCTGCTGCATGGTATCTGCGGCGGCGAGACGCTGCTGCATGTGAACAGCGCGCATCACCAGGCGGTAAAGGATGTGCCGCCGGAGATCGTGGTGAACGCGCATGCGCCGGACGGCGTCATCGAGGGCATCGAGGATCCGAAGCGCCGCTTCTGTTTGGGCGTGCAGTGGCATCCGGAATTCTCCATCAGCAGCGGCGACGACAGGATATTCGACGCCTTCATCGCGGCGTGCCGCTGATGGAGGAGGTTCCGGTAAAAGAGGGTGCCAGGGATGGGGAGCGTATCGCCAAGCGCATCGCGCGCGCCGGCGTGTGTTCCCGCCGCGATGCCGAGAAGCTGATCGCCGAGCGCCGCGTTTCCGTCGATGGCAAGATGATCGATACGCCGGCCACCATCGTGACGGCGGCCAGCCGCATCGTGGTGGATGGCAAGCCGCTGCCGGCGGTGGAGCCGACACGGCTGTTCCGTTATCACAAGCCGGACGGGCTGGTGACCACGCATAAGGACCCGGAAGGGCGCCCGACGATCTTCCAGGCGCTGCCGCCGGGCCTGCCGCGGCTGATTTCCATCGGGCGGCTCGATTTGACTTCCGAGGGGCTGCTGCTGCTGACCAATGACGGCGCGCTGGCCCGCAAGCTGGAACTGCCGGCGACCGGCTGGGTGCGGCGCTACCGGGTGCGCGTGCATGGACGGGTGGATGAAGCGGAACTGGCGAAGCTGGCCAAGGGCGTCACCGTGGATGGCCTGCGCTATGGCCCCATCGAGGCAGTGCTGGAACGCGCGCAGGGCGGCGCCAATGCCTGGATCGCGGTTTCCTTGCGCGAGGGCAAGAACCGCGAAATCCGCAAGGTCATGGAGCATATGGGCCTGCCGGTCACCCGGCTGATCCGCGTCGCCTATGGCCCGTTTCAGCTTGGCCATCTGGAACGCGGCCAGGTCGAGGAAGTGCAGGCCAAGGTGCTGCGCGAACAGATGGGCGACAAGGCCAAGGGCGACCGCACCGGCCATGCGCGGGCAAAGCCGAAACCGAAGCGGGGCGTAAGCCCGAAGCGGGAAGAATCACAGCGGGAAGAACCAAAGCGGAAAGAAAATGCGGATCGTCGCCGGACGCCATCGCGGCGCTAGGCTGGAGGCGCCGCCGGGCGAGGCGACGCGGCCGACCTCGGACCGCGCCCGGCAGGCGCTGTTCGATACGCTGACCGGCGGTCGTTTCGACATCGATCTGGATGATGCCATCGTGCTCGACCTGTTTGCCGGCACCGGTGCGCTGGGGCTGGAGGCGCTCTCCCGTGGTGCTGCGCGGGCCATCTTCGTCGAGAAGGATCGGGCGGCGCTGGCGGTGCTGAACCGCAACATCGCGCATCTGAAGGCGGATGACCGTTCGCTGGTGCTGGCGCTGGATGCGACGCGGCTGGGCCGTGCCCGTGAGGCCGCTAGCCTGGTGTTGATGGATCCGCCCTACCGGCAGGGTCTGGCCGGCCCGGCCCTGCAGGCGCTGCTTGCCGGCGGCTGGCTGGCGCCGGGCGCGCTGATCGTGGTTGAGCAGGCGAAGGACGAGGCGCTGGAATTGCCGCCGGGATTCGATTTGCTGGAGGACCGCCGCTACGGCGCCGCGCGCTTCCTGTTCCTGCGGCAGGCTGTGCCTGAATGAACAAAGCCCCGGCGGATGCCGGGGCTTTGCGGTTTCAGCGGTTAGGCTGGGTCAGATATTCGATTCGACCCACTGGAACAGGGCGCTTTTTGGCATGGCGCCGATCTTGGTGGCGGCGACCTGGCCGTTCTTGAACAGCATCAGGGTCGGGATGCCGCGCACACCGTATTTCTGCGGGGTTGAGGGATTCTCGTCGATGTTCAGCTTGGCGATGGTGACCTTGCCGCCCATCTCGCCGGCCAGTTCGTCGAGGATCGGCGCGATCATCTTGCACGGGCCGCACCATTCGGCCCAGAAATCCACCACCACCGGCTTGTCGGCGTTCAGGACGTCGGTCTCGAAGGAGTTGTCGGTAACCTTCGTCGTACTCATGCGTTTAGCCCTTTATCTATTTCAGGTGCCGAAGTGGCATCCTTTTGGCCGGGAAAGAGAGCGCGCCCGGACGGAAAAACGAATTCGACCTCGAATCTAGGAAGGCGCGGGGCAACGGTCAAGCGACGCCGTTCCTCCAGTGCCGAATCCGCCCATCACTTCATCGTTTCCGAGGCGAGAAGAATGGGCAGATCGGCCAGCATTGTATCACGTGCCGCAAAGCTGGCCGGCCCTTCGCGCGGCCCGTCATCCTCCAGCAGCCGGGCGAAAATTATCCGGCGGCCCTGCTTTTCCGCCCAGCCGACGAACCAGCCGATCTGGCGCGCCTCGTCCAGGCTGCCATCGGCCCGGCGCTGCAGGCCGTTGCCGGTCTTGCCCCGCACGACCCAGTCATCGGCGACCGTGAAGACAGGCTGCACGGCCACCGCGAGCGCCTGCGCTTCGGCACTGACCGGTAATTCGCCCCGCCCGAGCCGGCCGAGAAAGCCGATCTGCGCCATCGGCGAAATCTTCAGGGAGGAGGACAGCCAGGCCCGGCTCAACCCATTATCCTTGCCGGGATCGCCGCTAACGTCGCGATTGCCATAGGTCAGCGCATCGACAGAACTGCTGAATCGTTCCATGCCCAGCTTGCGGGTCAGATCCTGCGAATACCAGACGACGGAATACTGCATCCAGCGTGTCGGGTCGGTGGTGTGGCGCCAGGGTTCAAGCGAGACATTCAGCGCCGGATCATAGGGGATGGCCGGGGCATGGGCATCCTTCAGCAGGCCCGAATCGAAGCCGATCACGGCCAGCGCAATCTTGAAGGTGGAAAACGGGCTGACCGGCTTGTCGCAGGACGGGCCGTCACGGAAAAGGACGGCATCCGTTGCCGCATCGGCGATCACGGTGCAGGTCGGACTGTTCGAGGCAGGCGCGGCAAAGGCGGGCGTGGCAAAGGCAGGCAGGGCCAGCAGCAGGCCGACCGCCGATAAAAGAAAACGACGCATGGAAAGGCTCACGGATCAGGGTTGGTGTCTCGCCAGAAGATCATCCGGCAATTCCATGAGACGCGGACCGTCTGTCCAAAGTAAGGCGCAGCGCACCGGCCGTCCGGGATAGATCGCCGCCAGCGCCGCCTGATAGCAGGCCATCTGCCGCAGATAGACCGGGGACACATCGGCCACGGCAAGCGGCGGCGGCCGGTTGGTCTTGTAGTCGATCACCAGCACTTCCGATTCCGTTACCAGCAGCCGGTCGATCTGGCCGGAAATCACCACCGCATCCGTGCCCGTGCCGATGCGACCGACCACCGGCACCTCGGCGACGGAGCCGGGGCCGAAAATGGCACCGAAGGCGGGATCGTCGAGCACGGCAAGCGCCTCGGCGGCATAGGCTTCGGCATCGCCCGGCCGCAGCCCATGCACCGGGCGCTCCAGGAAGTGCCGCGCCGCCTCCGCCCGGCGTCCGGCCGGCAGTTCCGGCAATATCTGCAGCAGCCGGTGGATCAGCGTGCCGCGCTTGAAGCGCGCGGCCTCGGCCATCGCCTCTTCGCCGAGCGGGGAGCGTACGGACGGCTCCTCGCCGCTCGGCCGCGACGGCGCCAGCGGCCGCGAGGGGGTCGGTTCCGGCGCCGGCGGCATGGTCGCCCAGGCTTCCGGTGCTATCGGCTGCAGCGGCGGGCGGTGCGGCTTTTCCGCGATCGTCACTCTGGCGCTCTGCGGGTTGGTGCGTAGCCGGCCTTTGGCATCCGGGGCGATGAAGCCGCAATCGAGCTCCTCGCCCTCGGCCAGCATCGCCTGCTCGACCAGCCGGTACCAGCATTCGTCCGCAGTCGCGTTGCGGGTCTCCCAGCCGCAGACCACCAGACGATCTTCGGCGCGGGTCAGGGCGACATAGAGCAGCCGGCGATATTCCTCCATCTGCCGTCGGCGGGCATCGTCCCGCGCCGCCCCGGCCACCTCGTCGTCGCTACCCCGGTTCGGCGACCACAGCATCAATCCACCCTGCGGGTCGTCGCGGGTCCACAGCAGCGGCGGGATGTCCTGCGAACGCGGCATCGCCACACTGTCGGGCAGGATGACGATGGGCGCCTGCAGGCCCTTGGCGCCATGTACGGTCATTACGCGCACCTCGTCGCGCCCGGCCTCTAGGTCGCGCTTGATGTCGCCGCTGGCGGCACGCAGCCAGGCGAGGAAACCCTGCAGGCTCGGCACATGCTCGCGCTCGTAGAGCAGGGCGGCGGACAGGAATTCGTCGATCGGGTCGTCGGCCTCATAGCCCAGCCGGCCGATCAGCTTTTCCCGTCCCTTGCCCTGGCCCAGAATCTCGGCATAGAGCTCATAGGGCCGCACGAAATCGACCCGCGCCAGCAGCGCCGCCAGGATCGTCGCGGCCTGCTGTGCCCAGCCCTGCGGTGCGGCCTGCAGCGCTGCCCACAGGCTGCCGCTGCGGTTCCAGGCGATCTCGAACAGCTGGTCCTCGGTCAGCCCGACCAGCGGCCCTTTCAGCACCGTGGCCAGCGTCAGATTGTCCTCCGGCAGCAGCAGGAAATCGCCCAGCGCCATCAGATCCATGACCGCCATCTGTTCGGTCAGCACCATGCGGTCGATGCCGGCAACCGGCACTTCCAGCGCCTTCAGCTGGCGCACCAGCTCCTCGACGAAGCCGCCGCGCCGGCGCACCAGCACCAGAATGTCGCCAGCGCGCACCGTGCGGCCCTTGGCCGGCAGATCCTCCGTGCCGATCCAGCCGGCGATGCGTTCCGCGATGATCCGCGCCAGCCTGCCGGACGGCGAATCGCCGGGGCGGACGACGACCGGCAGAGGCCAGGGTTCCAGCGTCTGGCGCGGCTCCGGCGCGATCAGAGGCCACAGCTCGACGCGTCCGGCCTGGCCCGTGCGATAGACCAGATGTTCCAGCGCCTCGCCTGGCTCGATGACGCCGTGACGGGCGGGGTCGGCGTTGAACACGCTATCGACCAGCCCCAGCACCGCCTGGGTCGAGCGGAAGGAAGTGGTGAGCCCGACCTCGGCCCAGTCTTTGCCGGCCAGGCTGGCGCGCTCCCGGAAGCTGGCGCGCATGCGGATGAATTCCGCCCGTTCGGCGCGCTGGAAACTGTAGATCGACTGCTTCACATCGCCGACCGCGAAGATGGTGCGCACCTGTTCCCGCGCGCCCAGCCCGGCGAAGAATTCGTCGGTCAGCGCCTCGATCAGCTCCCACTGTTCCGGGTTGGTGTCCTGCGCTTCGTCGATCAGCACATGGTCGATGCCGCCATCCAGCTTGTAGAGCACCCAGGCGGCCACGCCCTCGCCGCCATGCAGCAGGTCGCGGGTGGCGAGAATCAGATCGTCATAGTCCAGCAGCGCGCGCGATTCCTTCACCCGCGCATAGAGGGCCAGCATCTCGGCGCCCAGCCGCAGCAGCGCCGCAGTCGATGCCGCGACCCGCAGCGCGCGCAGCTTGCCGTCCAGCCGCAGTAGCCGTTCGATCTCCTGCTCGAAGATGCCCAGAATAGCGGGGAAGCTGTCGGTGACGGCCTTGGTTGCCAGCCGGCTGCGTACCTCGCCCTCCTTGGTGAAAAAGGCGAGGCGATAGGCGGCGTACCGTGCTGTCCGTTCGGCGGGATGGGCAAGGAATTCGTCGATCAGCGCCGCCCGGTCCTTGTCGGTCTTGCTGCCCTGCGCCAGCGCCTCCATGGCGCGCTTCAGCCCGGCGCCGTCGAAGGCAGCGTCACGGCAGGCGGCGGCGATGGCCTGGTCCTCGGTCTCGCCGGCCGTGACACCGATGCGGGCATTGATCGCCGCCACCAGCCCGTCCAGCCCGCCATGCTTCGCCAGCAGTCGCGTAAGCCGGCCGCGCTCCCCGGTCAGCGCGTCCATCAGCGCGCCGAACGTCTCCTCGCCGGCACGCCTTGTGACCGCATCCAGCGCCTCCGCGAGGGCGGCGTCCCTGCCGTCGCGGGCCTTTGTCAGCATGCGGTCGCGTGCCGCCAGCAGCAATTCGCGGGCAGTCTGCTCGTCCATTACCTCGAAATGCGGGGCGATGCCGGCCTCCAGCGGGAAGCGCCGCAGCAGCGCCTGGCAGAAGGCGTGGATGGTTTGGATCTTCAGCCCGCCCGGTGTGTCCAGCACCTGTGCGAACAGCCGGCGCGCCCGGGTCATGCGCTCCGCGTCCGGCAGGTCGCCGGTCAGTGCCGCCAGCCTGTCGGCAAGGGCGTCATCCGGCATGACCGCCCAGCCGGCCAGCACGGTGTTCAGCCGGTTCGCCATCTCCGCCGCCGCCGCCTTGGTAAAGGTGAGGCAGAGCAGCCGTTCCGGCTTCGTGTCGCCCAGCAGCAGGCGCAGCACCCGGTCGGTCAGCACCTTGGTCTTGCCGGTGCCGGCTGAGGCACCGACCCAGACCGAGGTTTCGGGGTGCGAGGCGCTGCGCTGTGCGTCAGCGGGATTGGGGGCGGGGGTGGGAAGGACGGTGGTCATGCGCCATCCTCCCCACCATTGCCGGACCATTCCTTCACCCGCGCCAGATGCAGATAATCGCTGTAGCGCGGTGCGGAGTCCGGGTCGGGCCGGGAGATATAGGGCGTGGCCGGGTCGTCATAGGCCTGGATCAGCCGTTCCAGCCCGTCGCGCGCGGCCTCGGTCACCGCCGCGATGTCTTTGGCCGGCCGGGCGATCTCGCCGGGCGGCTCGCCGCCCGACAGCCGCCAATAGGCCAGCTCCGATACCGGTGCGGCGGCAATGCCGGGGAAGCCGCCGCGCCCGGCGATCAGCGCCTCCAGTGGTAATTGCGGCGCGTGACCGCTCTCCACCTCGGCGGGTTTCGGCGGCTGGCCGGTCTTGTAGTCGATCAGCGCCAGCGTGCCGTCGTTCAGACGGTCGATGCGGTCGGCCTTGGCCGACAGGGTGACATCGCCGCCGGCAAAGCCGGCCAGCGTGATTTCGCCGCGCAGCTCGGTCTCGGTGCCGGCGAGGATCGCACGGCGCGCACTCTCCTCGGTGACGAACCAGCGCGCCAGCCGCCCGAATCGCGGCCACCAGAACGCCCAGACGCCGGGCCGGTCGAGCGCCTCGGCGAACACCTCCCGGCCAATGGCGAGCAGCCTTTCCAGCGCGTCTGGCGGCAGCGTGCTCGGATGCTCCTTCAGGAAGCGTTCCAGCGCCTTATGGATGATGGTGCCGCGCTCGGCCGCGCCCGGATCGTCGTCAATCGGGTCGAGCGCGCGCAGCTTCAGTATCTTCGACGCATAGATGCCATAGGGGTCGCGCATCAGCGTCTCGACCTCGGTGACCGAGAATTTGCGGGGCCGTGCCGCCAGCGGCGGGGCCGGCGCCGGCCGGACAGCCGGGGCGATGGCGCCTGGCCGGTCGATGGCTGCCCACCAGCCACGCCACCGTGCCTCCTCCTGGCGCAGGGTCGGGGCCGCCTCGCCCAGCACCGTGTCCAGCCGCAGCAGCCAGCGCGACGGCACGGTCGGCGCGCCCTCCTGCTTTTCGGCGCGGGTCAGCACGATCTCCGGCGCACCGAAGGCTTGCGCGAAATCATGCGCCGACAGGCCGATGCGGTGTTCCGGCAGCGGCAGGCCGAAGCTGGCGCGCATCGGGCGGCTCATCCAGGGGTCGGAGCCGGCCTCGGGCGGCCACACACCTTCGTTCAGTCCGCCCAGCACCAGCAGATCGGCCTGCTGCAGGCGGGCCTCCAGCGGTCCCCAGATCGACAGGCGCGGATGGCTGGACTGGCGCGGCCGTACCACCCGGCCAGCAAGCAGGCTGTCCAGCAAGGCCGGATAGAGCGCCGGCTCGACGGTGCCAAGCACGTCCCCGGCATCGCGCAGATCGGCCAGGAAGTTCGCCGCATTCTCGCCGGCCTCGCCGCGCCAGAGGCGCACCGGCCCCGGTTCCTCGTCGCTTTCCGCCAGCGCTTCGGCGAAGCGGCCATGGGTTTCCAGCAGCTCGGCCAGCGGGACGGCGGGCTGGTCGATCAGCGCCGCGAAGGGTGCCAGCATGGCTTCCAGCCGGTCGAGCCAGGGCAGCAGCTGGGCGCGCACCCGGTCCAGATCGCGGCCGGTACGGTCCTGCAGTTCGGCCAGGCTGTGCAGCAGCGCTTGGCGCGTGCCGCCGATGCCTTCGGCCGGGCGTGGGCCGCGCAGCGCGTACATTTCCAGCTGGCGCAGGCAGCGCCGGAAGTCGCCGGTTCCCATGCCGCCAGAGGCCAGCGGATGTTTCAGCGCCGCCAGCAGCGGCAGCGGCGCCGCGCGCTCGACCGCCAGTGCGGCGGTCAGGCGCAGGAACTCGCCGGGCGGGGTCTGCGCCAGCGGTACGCCGGCGGAATCGTCGACCGCGATGTCCCAGCGCGCCAGCTCGGCGGCGACACGGCGGGCCAGCGCCCGGTCCGGCGTGACCAGTGCCGCCGTGCGTTCCGGTGTCTCAAGCGCCTGGCGCAGCAGCAGCGCGATCACGCCCGCCTCCTCCTGCGCGGTGGCGCAGTCGATGCGGCGGATGCCGGCAAGGCCGGGCGCATCGAAGGGGGCGACCTGCCGCCAGGCCTCGGTCGTTGCTGCCGGGCGCAGCGCCTCGGCGACCAGCCGGTCGCGCGAGGTCGGGAATGTGGCGGTCCAGTCGGCGACCTGCCCGCGGGGGACGCCGAGATGGCGCAGCAGCCGGGCCAGGCTGAATTGCGGATGGCTTTCGTCGGTCTCGATCTGCTGCCAGGTGGCATCGTCGCTCAGGCCGTCGAGGCCGGGCAGCACCACCATGCCCTGCGGCAGGCCGGCGACCACTTCCAGCAGGTCGCGGGTCGCCGGGATACTGCCGGTGGTGCCGGCGGCGATCACCGGGAAGCCGGGCGGGCTGGCGCGCCAGAGCGCACCTTGCGCGTCCAGCAGCCGGTTGCGCCGCTCCGCCGGGTCCAGCGCGCCATATTCTTCCAGCAGCTTGGGCCAGGCCTCAGTGACGATGCGCAGGAAATCCAGCGTGATCTGCCAGTGTTGCGCATATTCCGCCGGCACCAGCCCGGCCAGCTTGTCGAAGGACAGCCGCTCGGTCTGCACCTGATCGAGCAGCCGCGCCAGTTCGGCTGCCAGCCTTATCGCCTGGTCCGGGCGGCGCGGCCCATCCTCCAGCCGCTCGCCCAGCTTCAGGATCAGGCGGGAGAGCAGCAATTGCCGCTGAAGCGACGGGATTGCCGGCGGGATGTCGGCTGCGGGGCCGCCCGGTGCCTCCGCCTCGCCCTGCATCTCGATCTCGTCGGCATCCAGGTCGCCCAGCGGCATCATGCGCGGCAGCAGCAGCGGCCTGCCGTCGGACAGCCGCAGGAAGGCCTCGCGCAGGGCGCGGCCGCCGCGCCGGGTCGGCACCAGGATCAGCATGCGCGACAGGGCCAGCGGATCGCCGCCGGCCCGCGCCATCAGCCCGGCGGCCAGCGCGTCGGCGAAACCGGCGCCGGCGGGGATGGAGAAGACGGAAGGCGGGGTCGCCGCCATCACACCATTTTCAGCGTATGGCCGGCGAGGAAGGCGTCCTCGGTGGCCGGAATGTCTTCCGGGGTGCTGACGTGATACCACATGCCGTCATGCACCATGCCGTGCAGCCGCCCGGCCTCCGCCGCCTTGTCATAGAGCAGGTTCAGCGAGAACGGGCCGTCCGGCGCGCCTTCGAACAGGCGCGGATGCAGCATCTGCACACCCATATAGGCGAAGGGCACGACTTCCTGCTCCTTTCGGCGGCGGATGCTGGTGCCGGGCTGCGCGAAGAAATCGCCGGTGCCGCGATAGCCCAGCGCGCCATGGGTCGGGAACAGCATCAGCAGGGCGTCCATCGCCGCATCGTCCCAGAGATTGGCCAGCCTTTCCAGTGCCGGGGACAGGCTGTTCAGCCACAGGCTGTCGCCATTGGCGACGATGAAAGGGGTGTCGCCGAAATGCGGCAAGGCGCGTTTCACGCCGCCGCCGGTATCCAGCAGCTCTTCCTCGCGGGAAATCTCGATCAGGGGTGTCTTGCGCTGTGCCAGATGCGCTTCCAGCGCCTCGGCCTTCCACCAGCTGTTCACCACCACGGTCTCAATGCCGGCCTCCTCCATCCGGTCCAGCGCGTAGTCGATCAGCGGTCGTCCGGCAATCGCTGTCATCGGCTTCGGGATGGTTTCGGTGATCGGGCGCATCCGTCTTCCCTCGCCGGCAGCCAGGATCATCCCAGCCTTTGGAACGGATTGGGGCGTCTTCATGCCGGTGTCTCCGGTGTCGTGCGGATGGCGGGCGGAATCGCGGCATCGAGCCAGGTGCTGAGCGGTGCCAGGTCGGGATGGTCGAGATCGCGGGCGATCAGCCGCCACAGCCGCGGAATATGGGTGAGATAGCGGTGCTTGCCGTCGCGCCGCGACAGCCGGGTGAAGATGCCGACGATCTTCATGCTGCGCTGCGCGCCCATGATCCGGCAGGAGAGGTCCAGCGCCGCCGGGTCGATCTCCGGGAAGGCGGCGGCGTAGCGTGCGAGCATCGCGGCGGCGAGGGCGGGCGGCACGTCGCGCCTTGCATCTTCCAGCAGCGAAACCAGATCGTAGGTCACCGGCCCGATCACCGCATCCTGGAAATCCAGCAGCCCCAGCCCTCGCGGCCCGTCGCCGGGCTGTATGCCCGGCAGCAGCATCAGATTATCGACATGATAGTCGCGCAGCACCAGCGTCTGTGGCACCTGCCGGGCCAGCGCCAGCAGCGGCGTCAGCGCCCCGGTCAGGCCGGCGCGGGCGGCCTCGATATCCGCCTCGGGCGCCACCGCCGGCAGATACCAGTCGGTCAGCAGATGGGCTTCGCGCAGCAACAGCGCATCATCATAGGGCGGCAGGGCGATGGAGGCGGCGTCGGCATGCCGGTGTAGCCCGATCAGCAGGTCCAGCGCATCGCGATAGAGCGGCTCTTCCGGCGCGCCGTCCGCCAGCGCGCGGGTGAAGGTGGTGTCGCCGAAATCCTCCAGCAGCAGCAGGCCGGCCTGCTCGTCGCGGGCCAGGATGCGCGGTGCGCGCTGGCCAAGCCGCAGCAGATGCTCGGCCACGGCGAGGAAGGGGCGGACATCCTCCAGCGGCGGCGGTGCATCCATCAGCATCGCGGTTTCCGAACCGCGCGTAAGCCTTGCATAGCGCCGGAACGAGGCATCGCCTGGCAGCCAGAAAAGGGCGGAATCCTGCCAGCCGGCGCCGGCGAGAAAGCCGGATATCAGGCCGGTCCGGGAGGCGTCCTGAACAGCCGTCATAGGGCCAGCCCCTTCAGCCGGTCCGGCCAGTCGCCGCCACCCGAGAGCGTGGCGCGGCGGCCATCGCCGGCGTGCGACAATGCGATTTCCAGCCGGCGCGCCGGCATATAGGGGCCCAGCCGTTCCGGCCATTCGATCAGCGAGACCGCTTCGGCGAAGGCATCCTCGATGCCCAGCTCGAAGGCCTCTTCCGGGTCTTCCAGCCGGTACAGGTCGAAGTGCCACAGCGACAGCGGCACGGAGTCGGCCTCGTAGGTCTGCACCAGGGTGAAGGTCGGGCTCGGCACCTCGGTGTCCGCGCCGAAAAGGGCGCGGATCAGGCCGCGCGCCAGCTCCGTCTTGCCGGCGCCCAGATCGCCGTGCAGCGCCACCACGTCGCCGGTCTTCAGCCGGGGCGCCAGACCCGCACCCAGCGCCTGCGTCGCTGCCGCGTCGGGCAGCGCGTATTCGGCGATGAGGGGAGATGAATCGGACACGCGGGCGATGCTTCCTGCGACACGGATCGTCGGTTCCGGTTGTAGCGGTGCAGGCTTCGATAGGCAACGGCGCGATAAGCCCCTTATCCGCCCGGGGTTGATATGCCGGGCGGCCCCGGCCATCTTTAGCGCCGCATTTCCAGGGAACAACGGTTCGAACGCCATGAGCACCCTTCACAAGACCGATGTCGCCATCATCGGCGCCGGGCCGGTCGGCCTGTTTGCCGTTTTCCAATGCGGCATGCTGGGGTTCCGCTGCCATGTGGTGGACTCGCTGGACGCGGTCGGCGGGCAATGCGTGGCGCTCTATCCGGAAAAGCCGATCTACGACATTCCCGGGTATCCCACCATCGACGCGGCGGACCTGATCGTGAAGCTGGAACAGCAGGCCGCGCCCTTCGCGCCGGTGTTCCATCTGGGCCAGCAGGCGACCGGGATGGAAAGGCTGCCAGACGGCGGCTGGCGGCTGACCACCTCCACCGGGACGGTGATCGAGGCGGGGGCGGTGATTGTCGCCGCCGGTGCCGGCGCCTTCGGTCCGAACCGGCCGCCGATCCCCGGCATCGAGGCCTATGAGGGCCGTTCGGTGCATTACATGGTAAAGCGGCGGGAGGATTTCCGGGGCAAGCGCGTGGTGATTGCCGGCGGTGGCGATTCCGCGGTGGACTGGGCGTTGTCGCTGTCCGAGATCGCCAGGGTCATGGTGGTGCATCGCCGGCCGAAATTCCGCGCCGCCTTCGAGAATGTCTGCCGGCTGGAGCAGCTGCATGCCGAGGGCGTGCTGGAACTGGTCGTGCCCTATCAGCTGCACGGGCTGGAGGGGGCGGACGGGCGGATCGAGGCGGTCACTGTCGCCACGCTGGAAGGCACGGTACGGCGGCTGGAGGCGGATGCGCTGCTGGCCTTCTTTGGCCTGTCCACCGATCTGGGGCCGATTGCGGGGTGGGGGCTGGATCTGGAGCGGCACCACATCGCCGTCGATCCCGCCAGCATGGTGACCAGCCAGCCTGGCATCTTCGCCATCGGCGACGTGAACGCCTATCCCGGCAAGCTGAAGCTGATCCTGACCGGATTCGCCGAGGCGGCCCTGGCGGCGCATGCGATCCATCCGATCCTGCGGCCCGATACCGCCCTGCATTTCGAATATTCGACGACTCGGGGCGTGCCTGGCGGGGTTCCCGCTTAACCGGCGGCCTCGTCCTGCAGCGGGGGTTTTTCGTCGCCGGGCAGGCGGATGGTGACGATTGTGCCCCGGTCGATTTCGGAGGCCAGCTCGATCTGGCCGCCATGCATCTCGATCAGGCTTTTCACCAGCGACAGGCCGAGGCCCGCGCCGGTATCGCGCTGATTGCGGCCGCGCTCGAACTTGCCGAACACGCGTTCCTGGTCGCGGGCGGCAATGCCGACGCCCGAATCGGTGACGGAAATCACAAGCGCATCGCCGTCGCGCCGGGCGTCCAGCTGCACCGTTCCGCCAGCGGGGGTAAATTTCTGCGCGTTGCTGATGATGTTGAACAGCGCCTGTTTCAGCCGCCGCCCGTCCGCCCGGATGGTGCCGATCCCGTCCGGGCATTCCAGACTCATCTGCAGATTGCGCGTGCGCGCGGCCTCGGTGCTCAATGTCATCAGCGAGTCCACCATCTCGCGCACATCGACCTCTTCCAGCTCCAGCGTCATGTAGCCGGCCTCGATGCTGGCGAGGTCGAGAATATCGTTCACCAGCGAGATCAGCCGCTGCGAGGAGGACAGGATGGCCTGGCTGTATTCGCGCTGGCGCTCGTTCAGCGGGCCAAAATAGCCCTGGTCGAGGATTTCCGAGAAGCCGACGATGGCGTTGAGCGGCGTGCGCAGCTCGTAGGAGACATTGGCGACGAATTCGTTCTTCAGCCGGTCGGCCTCCTCCAGCGCCTCGTTGCGCTCCAGCAGGGCGCGTTCGACGCGATAGGAATCGGTGACGTCGAGATAGGAGAACAGGGTCGCGCCGTCGGGCAGCGGTACATGGGCATAATCGATGGCCGTGCCATCGACGCGGATCAGGCGCTCGGTCCAGCTCCGCCGTTCGCCCAGCCGTTCGATCTCCTTGCTCCTGTGGGCCTCCCAGGAGTCGAAGCTGTGCAGCGGCCGGGTCATTTCCAGGAAATCGGCATAATGCGGCTGCTGGTCGAGCTGATCGGCCGGCAATTGCCAGATCCGGGCATAGGCCGGGTTCCACAGCTTCAGCCGGGCGTCGCCGCCATACACGGCGATGCCTTCGTAAAGATTGTCCAGCGTCTCGCGCTGCACCGCATTCAGCGTGTTGAAGTTGCGTTCCAGCGCCAGCCGGTCGGTCACATCCTCGTCGGCGAACACCAGCCCGCCGAACGGATGCGGGGCGGTCACCCGGCGGATCGTGCGCTCGTCAGGCAGATGCAGCAGTTCTTCCTCGGGATCGAGCAACGAGGTGATACGGCGCTCGATGGCGCGCACCATCACCTTGAAATCGGTTACCTCCGGCAGCCAGCGACGTTCGCGCAGCGCATCCATCACCTCGGCGATGGACGGTTCGCTGGACAGGAAACGCTCGTCGAGGCCCCACAGGCTGGCATAGGCGGCATTAAAGAATTTCAGCCGCTTGTCGGGCCCGAAGATGCTGATCGCGACCTGCAGATTTTCCAGCACGGCGTCATGGGCGGCGATGTGCCGCTCAAGCTCCGCCTGGGCATTGTCCAGCGCGCTCGCATCGGTCAGATAGCCGATGGTCCCGGCGCCATCCTCGCGCGGCAATTCGGTAAATTCCAGCAGTGCGCGCTGCTCGCCGGTCGCGACATAGCGGCTGGCCGATTGCCGGTGCTCGCTGCGCCGTGCCCGGCGCACGAGGTCGGTGCCGGTATCGGTCGCGGACGGGCCGCCGATTTCCAGATCGCCGCCGCCGCCCGAGGCTTCCTGCAGCGCGCGGTAGGCCGGATTGGCCCAGGCGATGCGGCCCTCGCCATCGCGCCGCCACATCGGCACCGGCACGGCCTCGGCCACGGCCGCCACCTCGGCGGCGTCGCGCAGGGCGGCCAGCATCCGCTGCAGCCGAAGCTGCCGCCAGCCCAACAGCAGCAGGGCCAATAAAAGAATGCCGGCAATGGACCATGGAAACAGGTTCATGCCGGCACTCTAGAGTCTTTCTCGCTGTCGTGGAATCGCTGCGTTGCTGCCACTTACGCCGCGGCACGGACCCCGGCGGCGCGGACCTTCTCCGGCACATGGCTTTCGAACTGCTTGAAATTGGCCTCGAAGCGGCCGCGCAGATCGTGCGCGGTGCTGTCATAGGCGCCCTTGTCCGCCCAGGTCTGGCGCGGGTCGAGCACGTCCGTCGGTACGTCCGGGCAGTTCTCCGGCACCAGCAGGCCGAAATTCGGGTCCTGCCGCACGCCGGCCTGGGCCAGGGTGCCGTTCAGCGCGGCGGCCACCATGGCGCGGGTATAGGCGATCTTCATGCGCTCGCCGACGCCGGCCTTGCCGCCGCTCCAGCCGGTGTTCACCAGCCAGCATTTGGCGCCATGCTTGGCGATGCGGTCGCGCAGCATCTCGGCATAGACGATCGGGTGGCGCGGCATAAACGGGGCGCCGAAGCAGGTGGAGAAAGTGGCCTGTGGTTCGCTGCCCAGCCCCTTCTCGGTGCCGGCGACGCGCGCGGTGTAGCCGGACAGGAAGTGGTACATCGCCTGTTCCGGCGTCAGCTGGCTGATCGGCGGCAGCACGCCGAAGGCATCGGCGGTCAGCATCACGACATTGTCGGGATGGCCGCCGGTACCATCCAGGCTCATGTTCGGAATGAACTCGATGGGGTAGGAGGCGCGGGTGTTCTCGGTCAGGCTGGCATCGTCGAGATCGAGCTGCCGGGTTTCCGGATTGAACACCACATTCTCCAGGATGGTGCCGAAACGCTCGGTGGTGGCGTAGATCTCCGGCTCCGCCGCGCGCGACAGGCGGATTACCTTGGCGTAGCAGCCGCCCTCGAAATTGAACACGCCATTATCCGACCAGCCATGCTCGTCATCGCCGATCAGCGTGCGGGTGGAATCCGCCGACAGCGTGGTCTTGCCGGTGCCCGACAGGCCGAAGAAGATCGCCACATCGCCGCGCTGGCCGATATTGGCCGAACAATGCATCGGCAGCACGCCGCGCCCCGGCAGCAGGTAGTTCAGCAGGGTAAAGACCGATTTCTTGATCTCGCCGGCATAGGAGGTGCCGCCGATCAGCACGATCCGCTTCGCCATATCGACCAGGATGAAGGTTTCCGAGGCCAGGCCGTCGGCGGCGCCGCGGGCCATCAGGTTCGGCACGTTCAGGATGGTGAATTGCGGTTCGAAATGGGCCAGTTCCTCGCGCTTCGGCTGGATGAACATGTTGCGCGCGAACAGATTGTGCCAGGCGGTCTCGGTGACGACGCGCACCGGCAGCCGGTAGTCGGGATCGGCGCCAGCGAAGCAATCCTGCACGAAGACCTCGCGGTTCTGCAGGTAGGCGAGCGCCCGGTCCAGCATGATGTCGAACCGTGCCTGGTCGATCGGCTTGTTCACCTCGCCCCAGTTGATGTTGCCGCGCGAACCCGGCTCATCGACGAAGAACTTGTCCTTCGGCGCGCGCCCGGTGTGCTTGCCGGTATTGGTGATCAGAGCGCCGCCGGCGCCCAGCACGGCTTCGCCGCGCCGGATCGCCGCTTCGTACAGGGCTGCCGTGGCGAGGTTCCAGTGGGCGGCCTTGAGATTGACGAGGCCATGGGTGTCGAGGCCATGCTTGCTGGCCGGTGCACCGATGATCTGCACGGGTGGGGTCTCCTCCGATGGCTTTTTTTGTATGGCAACCGTAACGGCCACCATGAATTAGCGTTCCATAGACAGATAGCGGGCCGACGCGGCGGCGCGCAATCTTCTTGTCAGGAATGTTCGCTGTCGTCGGTGAGGAGGGTTGCTCGCGGTGTGGCACGGGCCCGCTGGACCAGCCGCACCAGCGCGGCGCGGGCGCTCCCGGCGTCGCCGACCGGGGCTTCGTCCCAATCCATGAAAGCCAGCCGGGCGACGGTGCCGGTGCGCCGCAGATCAACGCCTTCCGGGTCGATGCCGGTCATCCGCCAGCCCGTGCCATCGAGGCCCAGCAGCCGCGCGGCATAGAGCTCGAGCGCATCGGCATGGTCTGCGTTCATATGGGCGACGATCTCCGCCTCGGCGGCGGCCAGCGCAGCATGCGGTGTGGCATCGAACAGCAGCGCGCTGGAGTCGATCCAGTGAATCCGGCCGAAGCCGGCGACCAGATGGGCGCGTGTCACGTCCATGCGGTAGAGGCGGAAATCCGTGAAGCCGGCATAGAAGGATGCCGGGGGATGGCGGGCGATATAGCGCGCCAGCAGGGCATCGTCCTCGACGGGCGCGATGCGGCCCTGCAGGCTGACCCGCGCGCCGGTCAGCGGCTCATCGAGGCCGGCCGTGCCGTCGATCAGCAGCGAGGCGCGCGGGTCAGCCTGCAGGTTCTTCGTGTGGTCGGCAAGGTCGGACAGTAGCAGCAGGGGCTGTGCCGCGTGATCCAGCGCGATCATCACCAGCGAGGCGTAGGGCCAGCCCTCCGCGCCGTTCAAGGCTGTGGCCAGGACGGCGCGGTCGGCGGTGCGGATCAAGCGCCGGGCGGCGTCGCCCGGCGGCTCTTGCGACATGTCAGTGGGTGCGGACCTTGCCATGGTCCATCTTGCTGCCATCGGCGCCGATCGGCAGCACCTCGGCGGTGATTTTCACCGGCCCGGCATCGCGATAGATCAGCACCAGCTCGAAGCTGTCGCCGGGGACCAGCTGTTTCTTGAGGCCCATCAGCATGATGTGCAGCCCGCCCGGCTGGAACACGACCGGCGTGCCCGGCTCGACATCCACACCACCCTCGACGCGACGCATGCGCATCACGTTGTTTTCCATCAGATGGGTATGGATCTCGACGCGCTCGGCGACATCGGAGGCGACATCGAGCAGGCGGTCGGCCTTCGCCGTGTCGTTGGTCAGAATCATGTAGGCGGCGCCATTCTTGGCGCCGGGCGGGGTCGCGCGGGCCCAGACATTGGTGGCCTCCACATGATTGTGGTGGGCGACCGCCAGTGGCGGCACTGCCATCAGCGCAAGAACGAAAACCAGAAACCGGGGAACGAAACGCATGAATCACCATTAGTCTTGTCGTGGACAGCTATTTCGCAGAATTGCCGGAAATTTCGTGCCCGGCAATCGGTCAAAGCGCCGCATCGCGATCGGTTTATTTGGCGGGCTTTCTGGTAATTTTATGCGGGAATGCCTAAATCCGGTCATTATTATTGCGCAAAAGGCGGGACGCCGGACCGCTATCCCAGTATGGTCCGGCCCGGTATGGTCCGGTGCGCGCGTGCATGGCGGCGTGCATATCGAATAGGGGAGCATGACAGTGGCTCAAACGATCGCCTTGGTCGATGACGACCAGAATATCCTGACGTCGGTGCAGATGGCCCTGGAGGCCGAGGGCTTCGATGTGCGTGCCTATGCGGATGGCGAGGAGGCGCTGCTCGGGATCAGCCAGCGCCCGGTCGATCTGGCCGTGCTGGACATCAAGATGCCGCGCATGGATGGCATGGAGCTGCTGTCCAAGCTGCGCAAGAAGACGGCGATGCCGGTGATCTTCCTCACCTCGAAGGATGATGAGGTGGACGAGGTGCTGGGCCTGCGCATGGGGGCGGACGACTACATCACCAAGCCGTTCTCGCAGCGCCTGCTGATCGAGCGTATCCGCGCGCTGCTGCGCCGCCAGGAACTGGCGCAGGATACCGGCGACCAGAGCAAGGAGAATGTGGTCGTCCGCGGCGAGCTGGTGCTCGACCCGCGCCGCCACATGTGTACCTGGAAGGGCGGGCCGGTCAATCTGACGGTAACGGAATTCCTGATCCTGAAGGCGCTGTCGCAGCGCCCCGGCCATGTGAAGAGCCGCGACCAGCTGATGGATGCGGCCTATGGCGAATCGATCTATGTCGACGACCGTACCATCGACAGCCACATCAAGCGGCTGCGCAAGAAATTCAAGGTGGTGGACGACGATTTCCAGGAAATCGAGACGCTGTATGGTGTCGGCTACCGGTATCGCGAAAGCTGAACGCCGTTTCGGTGCGGCGGCATGGCGCGGCGGACCGGTAGGCTATGGGCAGACAAGACAGGCCGATGACGACGCAAGCGACGACGCCAGAAATGCCAGAAATAACGGATGCGATGGCGGATAAGGCATCAGGGGCAGCCTCCGGGAGCGCACCCGGGAGCGCGTCCGCTGAGGGCGCGTCGCGTCCGGAGCGGGACGAACTGTCGGCCGCCGAGGTCGAAACCAGGCTGCGCCGCCGCCGGAAATGGCTGATCTCGCCGCTGACCCTGCGCATCATGGCGATCAATTTGCTGGCGCTGGCGATGCTGGTGGGCGGGGTCTTCTATGTTGATGAATACCGCCGCAGCCTGATTGTTGCCGAGTTGCAGAACATGCGCCTGCAGGCCGAATTGCTGGCCGGCGCGCTGGGCGCCACCGTCGTGCAGAATGTCGGCGACGATTCCGTGGTCATGTCGCCCGATCTGGCGCGCCAGCTGGTGCGCCGGTTCGAGCCACCGCCCGGCGTGCGCATCCGCGTCTTTCTGCCGACGGGCGAGCTTGCCGCGGACAGCCGGATGCTGCGCGGTCCTTACGGCGTGGTGCAGATCGAGCCGCTGCCGCCGATCGGCGCGACCGCCAGCCTTGGCGAGCGGGCACTGAACGCGGTTTATGACTGGATCGTCGGCTGGCTGCCGGCTGACGAGCATCTGCCGCCCTACAGGGAAGCGCCGCTGCAGACCGCCCTGGATTATCCCGAGGTGCTGGAGGCGCTGCAGGGCGAGGCGGCCTATGCGCGCCGGCGCCTGCCGGAAGGCCGCATGCATCTGTCGGTGGGGGTGCCGGTGCAGAGTTATCGCCAGGTGCTCGGCGCCCTGGTGATCAGCGGCACCGACAAGAGTATCGAGGAGAATATCCGCGCGGTCCGGCTGGACATCATGAAGGTGTTTGCCCTGGTCTTTGCGGTGACGGCCCTGTTGTCCTTCTATCTGGCGCGCACCATCACCCGGCCCATCGAGAGGCTGGCGGCGGCGGCCGAACGGCTGCGCCTCGGCATGAACCGGCAGCACAAGATTCCCGATTTCCGGAAACGCCGTGACGAGATCGGCGAATTGTCCGGCACGCTGATCGCCATGACCGATGCGCTGTGGCAGCGCCTCGACGCTATCGAGCGGTTCGCCGCCGATGTGGCGCATGAGATCAAGAATCCGCTGACCAGCCTGCGCAGTGCGGTGGAAACCGCATCGCGGGTGAAGGATGCCGGACAGCAGCAGAAGCTGATGGCCGTCATTCTTGACGACGTGAAGCGGCTGGACCGGCTGATCTCCGATATCTCGGACGCTTCACGCCTCGATTCCGAACTGTCCCGCGCCGACATGGAGACGGTGGATGTCGGCATCATGCTGACCACGCTGGTCGGCATTTATACCGCCGTGCCGAAGGAAGGTGGCCCGCGCTTCCGGGTGGCGCTGCCGCCGGGCGACAAGCTTCTGGTCACTGGCCTGGAAACCCGCCTGGGGCAGGTGGTGCGCAATCTCGTCACCAACGCGATCAGCTTCTCGCCGCCCGATGGCACCATCACCGTGACCGGCGGCCGGGAGGGCAGCTTCGTGGTGTTCACGGTGGAGGATGAGGGGCCGGGCATCCCGGAGAACAAGCTGGCGGACATTTTCAATCGCTTCTACACCGAACGGCCGAAAGGCGAGCGTTTCGGTACCCATTCCGGGCTGGGCCTCAGCATCTCCAAGCAGATCGTGGACGCCCATGGCGGTACCATCATCGCCGAGAATCGGATGGATTCGGCCGGGCAGGTCGTTGGCGCCCGCTTCACCGTGCGCCTGCCAAAGCAATAACCCATGCTGCTCCACGCCACGACCATCGCCCTGGACGGCCGCGCGGTGCTGCTGTGCGGTCCGCCGGGCAGCGGCAAGTCCGATCTCGCGCTGCGCGCTATCGATGCCGGCGCGGTGCTGGTGGCCGATGACCAGACCGCCCTGTCCGCCGAGCAGGACCAGCTCATTGCCCGCTGCCCGGAGACGATCCGCGGCCGGCTGGAGGTGCGCGGCCTGGGGATTGTGGACCTGCCCTGGCGCGACGCGGTTCCGGTCAGCCTCGTGGTCGATCTGGTGCCGCCGGACTCTCTCGAACGGCTGCCGGGACCGGCGGAACGCGCCTATCTGGGCATCCCCATACCGCTGTTGCGGCTGGCTGCCTTCGAGGCGTCCGCGGTCGTGAAGCTTCGGCTTGCGGTGGCGCGCCTGACGGGCGAATAATGCCGGCTCATGAGCGATTTGGCTAAAATCCCCGCTACGGCGGACGCGACCACTGACCGGGTTGTCCTCGTGACAGGCCTGTCGGGCGCCGGTCGTACGGCGTGCCTGAAGGCGCTGGAGGATATTGGCTACGAGGCCATCGACAATCTGCCCATCGGTCTTTTGCAGCTGCTGCTGGAAGGCGGCGGCGAGCTGGGCGGTATCCGGCGGCCGCTGGCCATCGGCGTCGATATCCGCACCCGCGACTTCGAGGTCGGCCGGCTGGTCGCGCTGATTGACGCCGCTCATGGCGCCACTTATGGCGCCCCTAACGGCGATTGCGCGCGCGACATCAGGCTGTTGTTCCTCGACTGCGACACGGAAGTGCTGGCGCGGCGTTTCACTGAGACCCGCCGCCGCCATCCGCTGGCTGCCGACCGGCCGGTGATGGATGGCATCCGGCTGGAACGCCAGCGCATCGCCCCCTTGAAGGAGCGCGCCGACCAGGTGATCGACACCAGCGCGCTGGCGCCGGGCGATCTGCGCCGGCGGCTCTGGACGGAATATGCGCTCGACCCGCGCCATGGCGTGACGCTGACCGTGCTGTCCTTTTCCTACCGGGAGGGGCTGCCGCGCGAGGCGGATCTGGTGTTCGACGTGCGCTTTCTGAAGAACCCGCATTACGATGCAGCACTCAGGCCGCTCGACGGTCGTGATCCGGCGGTGGCGCGGCATGTCGAATCGGACGCCGGCTTCCCTCCTTTCTTCGAACAGCTGACGGCGATGCTGGAACCGCTCTTGCCGCGCTACTACGAAGAGGGCAAAAGCTATCTGACCATCGCGCTGGGCTGCACTGGCGGACGGCACCGCTCGGTCTATGTCGCCGAAAGGCTGGCGGCATGGTTGCGCGAGGCCGGGCAGCAGGTGATCCTGGTGCACCGCGACATGGAACAGTGGGAGAGCCGCCAGAAGATCGGCCTTCCGTCGGGTGAGGCACAAACAAGCGAAAAGGAAGGCCCATGATTGGCATGGTGCTCGTAACCCACGGCCGTCTGGCCGTTGAATTCATCGCCGCGCTGGAGCATGTGGTCGGCAAGCAGCAACAGGTGGCTGCCGTCTGCATCGGGCCGGACGACGATATGGAACAACGCCGGCAGGAGATTCTCGACAAGGTCGGCGAGGTCGATGGCGGTTCCGGTGTGGTGGTGCTGACCGACATGTTCGGCGGCACGCCGTCGAACCTTGCCATCTCGATCATCGACAAGGCGCGCATCGAGGTTATCGCTGGCGTGAACCTGCCGATGCTGATCAAGCTGGCCAGCGTGCGTGGCACGGAAAGCCTGGCCAAGGCGGTTGAAAGCGCGCAGGAGGCGGGCTGCAAATACATCAATGTCGCCTCCAAGCTGCTGGCCGGGGAAACTTCGTGAGCGCAACCGAGGCGCTGCGCCGCAGCGTGACCATCGTGAACAAGCGCGGCCTGCACGCCCGCGCGGCTGCCAAATTCGTGAAGCTGAGCGAGAGTTTCGACGCCGACATCACTGTCTCGAAGGGCGGTGTGGAGGTGTCGGGCCTGTCGATCATGGGGCTGATGATGCTGGCCGCGGCACCGGGCTGCAGCATTGAGGTCACCACCCGCGGACCCGAGGCCGCCGCCGCGATGGCGGCGCTCGAAGAACTCGTCGCCGGCAAGTTCGGCGAGGAGTAAGGTTTTCATAACCATATAAAGATATCTTTATCCTTGCTGCCGCGCCGGGGCTCTGCTATAGCCCGGCGCAACAGCATATTTTCGTCTATAGCGTTCTTCAGGAGACAGCCGCGATGGGTTCTTTCACCGACTATAAGGTCGCCGATATCAAGCTGGCCGATTGGGGCCGCCGCGAGATCCGCATTGCCGAAACCGAGATGCCGGGCCTGATGGCGCTGCGCGAGGAATATGGCAACACGAAGCCGCTGGCCGGTGCGCGCATCGTCGGCTGCCTGCACATGACGATCCAGACCGCCGTGCTGATTGAGACGCTGACCCATCTGGGCGCCACCATCCGCTGGTCGTCCTGCAACATCTATTCGACCCAGGATCAGGCCGCCGCGGCCATTGCCGCCGCCGGCATCCCGGTCTTCGCCTGGAAGGGCGAGACCGAGGAGGAGTTCTGGTGGTGCATCGAGCAGACCGTGAAGGGCCCGGATGGCTGGACCCCGAACATGATCCTCGACGATGGCGGCGATCTGACCGTGCTGATGCACGACAAGTACCCCGAAATGCTGAACGATGTGCGCGGCGTCTCCGAGGAGACCACGACCGGCGTTCATCGCCTGTATGAGATGGCGAAGAAGGGCACGCTGAAGGTTCCGGCCATCAACGTGAATGACAGCGTCACCAAGTCGAAATTCGACAATCTCTATGGTTGCCGCGAAAGCCTGGTCGATGGCATCCGCCGCGCCACCGACGTGATGATGTCGGGCAAGGTCGCCGTGGTCTGCGGTTATGGCGATGTCGGCAAGGGCTCGGCCGCCTCGCTGCGCAATGCCGGTGCCCGCGTCATGGTCACCGAGATCGACCCGATCTGCGCCCTGCAGGCGGCGATGGAAGGCTTCCAGGTCGTGACCATGGAAGACGCCGCCCCGGTGGCCGACATCTTCGTCACCGCGACCGGCAACAAGGACATCATCACGCTGGACCATATGCGGGCCATGAAGGACCGCGCCATCGTCTGCAATATCGGCCATTTCGACACCGAGATTCAGATCGGCGCGCTGTCCAACTACAAGTGGGAAGAGGTCAAGCCGCAGGTTGACGAGGTTGTGTTCCCGGACAACAAGCGCCTGATCGTGCTGTCCAAGGGCCGCCTGGTGAATCTGGGCAATGCCACCGGCCACCCCAGCTTCGTGATGAGCGCTTCCTTCACCAACCAGGTCCTGGCGCAGCTGGAGCTGTGGAAGAACCACGCGAATTACGAGCGCAAGGTCTATGTGCTGCCGAAGCATCTGGACGAGAAGGTGGCGGCGCTGCATCTCGCCAAGGTCGGTGCCAAGCTGACCAAGCTGACCCCCGACCAGGCCAGCTATATCGGCGTTGACGAGCAGGGGCCGTACAAGGCGGACCAGTATCGCTACTGATCCTTCCCCCATCGGCTTTCCAAAAGGGCTGGCGCCTTGGCGCCGGCCCTTTTCTTTTCCAGGCCTTCGTTTTTCCGGATCAGTGCAGGCTGAGGCTCACATCGGCGTGCCGCAGCGACCCCGGGGTGATGAGCGGCGCCGAGCCGACCGTCACCGAATGCAGCTTGCCCTCCAGATTGCCCTGCCAGAAATCCAGAAATCTGTGCAGCACCGGGTAGGAGGGGGCCATGTCATATTCCTGCCAGATGAAGCTTTGCAGCAGCGTCGGATGGTCGGGCAGGTGATAGAGAATCTCGGCGGTGGTCAGACGGTAGCCGTCCAATTGTCGGATCAATCCACTCATCGGCAAAAGTCTCCCGGCTTCGGTGGAAAAATTTGCGTCCCTGTCTCTTTTCTGTAACTGTGCCGCCTCGTTTTTGACGCGGCAAGAAAATTGTTGTAGATCAAGGTGTTGTTAGCAGCTGGCCGGGAGTGCTAACAATTTGCGCAGCACGCCGCGCCGAGCCGGCGCAAAATCCCCGCCGACTCATTGCCTCGCATGTCTTGACAGGGAAAATCCGCTTTCCTATGTGTCTGGCACTCATCGGGGGAGAGTGCTAACGGGTCCACGCGCCCGGCCCCCTTCCCTTGAGAGTTGCAAATTCAGGCATATCCGCGCGGCAGCATTGACCGCGCGACATTGAGGAGGGTTACCCATATGAAGTTTCGGCCTCTGCACGATCGCGTGCTGGTCCGTCGGCTGGAATCCGAGGATAAGACCGCTGGCGGCATCATCATTCCGGACACCGCCAAGGAAAAGCCGATGGAAGGCGAAATCGTCGCCGTCGGTCCGGGCGCCAAGAATGAGCAGGGCGTGCTCAGCCCGCTGGATGTGAAGCCGGGCGACCGGGTTCTGTTCGGCAAGTGGTCCGGCACCGAGGTGAAGGTTGACGGCCAGGAGCTGTTGATCATGAAGGAAAGCGACATCATGGGCGTCATCGAAGGCGCCGCGAAGGGCAAGAAGGCCGCCTGAGGCGCCTCTCCCCCCGTCGCTTAATCAATCTATTTGAAGGAAGACATACATGGCTGCCAAGGAAGTAAAGTTCGGTGGCGAAGCGCGCACCAAGATGCTGCGCGGCGTCGACATCCTCGCCGATGCGGTGAAGGTCACGCTGGGTCCGAAGGGCCGCAACGTCGTCATCGATAAGTCGTTCGGCGCGCCGCGCATCACCAAGGACGGCGTCTCCGTCGCCAAGGAGATCGAGCTCACCGACAAGTTCGAGAACATGGGCGCCCAGATGGTGCGCGAAGTGGCCTCCCGGACCAACGACGTCGCCGGTGACGGCACCACCACCGCCACCGTGCTGGCCCAGGCCATCGTGCGCGAAGGCAACAAGTCGGTTGCCGCCGGCATGAACCCGATGGACCTGAAGCGCGGCATCGACCTCGCCGTCGCGGCTGTCGTCGAGGATCTGAAGAAGCGCTCCAAGAAGATCGCCACCTCCGCCGAGGTTGCCCAGGTCGGCACCATCTCGGCCAATGGCGAGCGCGAGATTGGCGAGATGATCGCCAAGGCGATGGAGAAGGTCGGCAACGAGGGCGTCATCACGGTCGAAGAGGCGAAGAGCCTGGAGACCGAGCTGGAAGTCGTCGAGGGCATGCAGTTCGACCGCGGCTACCTGTCGCCGTACTTCGTCACCAATGCCGACAAGATGAATGCGGAGCTCGAGAGCCCGTACATCCTGCTGCACGAGAAGAAGCTGTCCAGCCTGCAGCCGATGCTGCCGGTGCTGGAGGCTGTCGTGCAGTCCGGCAAGCCGCTGCTGATCATCGCCGAGGACGTCGAGGGCGAAGCGCTCGCCACCCTGGTGGTGAACAAGCTGCGCGGCGGCCTGAAGGTCGCGGCCGTGAAGGCGCCGGGCTTCGGCGATCGCCGGAAGGCGATGCTGGAAGACATCGCCATCCTGACCGGTGGCCAGGTGATCTCCGAGGATATCGGCATCAAGCTTGAGACCGTCTCGCTCGAGATGCTCGGCAAGGCGAAGCGCGTGCTGATCACCAAGGAAGAGACCACCATCGTCGATGGTTCGGGCAAGAAGAAGGACATCGAGGGCCGCGTCACGCAGATCCGCGCGCAGATCGAGGAGACCACCTCGGACTACGACCGCGAGAAGCTGCAGGAGCGTCTGGCGAAGCTGGCTGGCGGCGTTGCCGTCATCCGCGTCGGCGGTGCTTCCGAGGTCGAGGTGAAGGAGCGCAAGGACCGCGTCGATGACGCGATGCATGCGACCCGCGCCGCTGTCGAGGAAGGCGTGGTGCCGGGCGGCGGTGTTGCCCTGCTGCATTCGCTGAAGGCGCTCGACAAGGTGAAGCCGGCCAATGACGACCAGCGCGTCGGCGTTGAGATCATCCGCCGGGCGATCCAGGTTCCGGCGAAGCAGATCGCCGCGAACGCCGGCATGGACGGCGGCGTTGTCGTCGGCAAGCTGCTGGAGTCGACCGATCCGAGCTGGGGCTTCGACGCCCAGACCGGCGAGTACAAGGACCTGGTGAAGGCCGGTATCATCGACCCGACCAAGGTCGTGCGTACCGCCCTGCAGGATGCGGCCTCGGTCGCCTCGCTGCTCATCACCACCGAGGCGATGATCGCCGACAAGCCGGAGAAGAAGGCCGCTGGCGGCGCTCCGGACATGGGTGGCATGGGCGGTATGGGCGGCATGGGCGGTATGGACTTCTAAGTCCGGCCCATCCGAACAGAAGCAAAAGAACCCCGGCAGCCTTGGCTGCCGGGGTTTTTCTTTGCGCCCCGCCCCTGCAACCCGGCCACCCTCGCGTGTACTGTTCAGTCTGACGGCTCTGTGCTTTAGTATATTTTCGATTGCACACGTAATGAACAAAGGGGCTGAAAACACGACATCCCTGCCGGCAGCGGCAGGACCGAACAGCGCCAGGCAATGAAAAGACGCACGCGGCATCCGGAGAACCGGAGCTGACGATGCGATAATCGCGACAGGGAGGGCGCCACCGATGAAAGCAAGACAGATCCCGGATTCGCCGGGACAACCAGATGAATCGCCAGGGTTTCTGCTATGGCAGCTGGCCAATGCCTGGCAGCGGCAGATGCGCATCGTGCTCTCGCCGCTGGGCCTGACCTATGTCCAGGCAATGCTGCTGACCGCACTTTTGCGCCTCGAAGAGCGCGAGGCCATCACCGGCACGCCGATCACTCAGGGTGATCTGGCCCGGTTCTGCCAGGCCGATGCCACCATGACCTCTCAGGTGCTGCGCACGCTGGAGGCGAAAGGTCTGCTGGAACGCAGCCGCGGGGCGGATGCCCGCGCCCGGTTGCCGCGCCTGACGGCGGCCGGACGGGCGCTTGCCGAACGCGCCTTGCCGCTGGCTGAGGCGGTTGACCGCGAGTTCTTCGACCTGCCGAGGCAGAGCCGCAAGCCGATCTCGAACGACAGCGAACTCATGGTCGATCTGCGGATGCTCTGGGCCCGGCAGCGCGATAACGGCGAGCTGGCTTCCTGATGGCTGTACCGGGCCCCGGCTGCGTTTTCAGCCTGCGCCAGCGGCGCGCCGCGTCAGCTCCTCGTACAGGGCATCCGGCAGCATGACACCGTCGCGCGCCGCCGCTTCTTTCAGCACCTGCCGCCGTTCGCCGGGCAGCCGGGCGCCGGGCTGGCCCATGATCCGCGCGAACATCTCCTCGCCGCGACCGGCCACATCGCCGCCGCCGAAGCGCGCCGGGTCGAACAGCAGGATCATGTGGCCGACACGCGGCGGCGCGCCGGTCGGTTCGAAGAAGGAGGTGCCCTGATAGCCGAAGTTTGAGCCGGTCAGCGCGCCGCACAGCAGCTCCACCATCAGCGCCAGCGCCGATCCCTTGGCGCCGCCGATGGGCAGCACCGTGCCGGCCAGCGCAGCCGCTGAGTCGGTGGTGGGATTGCCATCCGCGTCGATGGCCCAGCCTTCCGGTATGTTCCGCCCTTCCTTCGCCGCCAGCACGATCTTGCCGCGCGCCGCGATGCTGAGCGACAGGTCGATGACCAGCGGCGGCCGGTCCTGGCGCGGAAAAGCGAAGGCGATGGGGTTGGTGCCGAACAGCCCCTGATTGCCGCCCCAGGGCGCCATGGCCTGCGGCGTGTTGGAGAAGGCCAGCGCGATATAGCCCTGCCGCGCCGCATCCTCGACCGGATGGCCGGCAACGCCGAAATGATGCGAATTGGCGATGCCGATGGCGGCGATGCCGCTCTCCGGCAGGATCGCATAGGCGGCCTCCAGCCCGGCATCAATGGCCGGGAAGGCGAAGCCGGTGCCGGCATCGACCCGGATCGTGGCGGCGGCGGTGCGTTCGACCGTCGGTTCGGCCAGACCGTCCGCCTTGCCGTTCAGCGCCTGCCCGGCATAGACCGGCGCGCGGGCGGCGCCGTGCGAGCTGATGCCCTCTGCCTCCGCCCGTGTCAGGGCGCGGGCCACGCTGTCGGCGGTGGCGGGCGCAACGCGGCTGTTCAGCATCACGTCACGGATCAACGCTTCCAGCTCAGGTAGGGAAAGACGGTGCGGCATGTGTCTCGATCTGTGGCGGGCAGGGTCGAAAGGATGTATGTCAGATGGTCACGCCACTGACAACTTGCCGAACGAAAACCGAGGGGGAAATCCGTGAGCCACGCCGATCTCGTGAAGCTGACCGCCGTCGAGGCTGTCGATCTGCTGAAAAAGCGCAAGGTCTCGCCGCTGGAGATGATCGATGCCGCCGCCGCCCGCATCGCCGAGGTGGACAAGACCGTGAACGCGCTGCCGACCCTGTGCCTGGACCGGGCGCGCGCGCAGGCGAAGCGGCTGGAATCCGAACCGGGCGACAAGAACTATGCCGGCTATCTCGCCGGGCTGCCGATCGCGGTGAAGGATCTGAACCCGGTGAAGGGTGTGCGCACCACCTATGGCTCGCCGATCTACAAGGATTATGTGCCGGATCATTCCGACCATATGGTGGAGATGCTGGACCGGCGCGGCGCCGTCACCATCGCCAAGTCGAACACACCGGAATTCGGCGCCGGCGCCAACACCTTCAACGAGGTGCTGGGCACCACGGTGAATCCGTGGGACACGCGGAAAAGCTGCGCCGGGTCTTCCGGCGGTGCGGCGGTGGCGCTGGCGACCGGCCAGGTCTGGCTGGCCACCGGCTCCGACCTTGGCGGCTCCTTGCGTAGCCCGGCCAGCTTCTGCGGCATCGTCGGCATGCGCCCCAGCCCGGGCCGGGTGGCGCACGGCCCGTCGCTGATGCCCTTCGCCAACCTGTCGGTCGATGGGCCGATGGCACGCACCGTTGCCGACACGGCACTGTTCCTGGACGCGATGGCCGGCCAGCATCCGGGTGATCCGATCTCGCTGGCGGAGCCGGCCACCTCCTTCTCGGCGGCGGTCGCCAATCCGGGCAAGCTGTCGCGCGTCGCCTTTTCGGCGGACCTGAATGGCATCACGCCGGTCGATCCCGAGGTGCGGGAGATCGTCGCCAAGGCGGCGAGGCTGTTCGAGGCGATGGGCGCCACGGTCGAGGAGGCCGCGCCCGACCTGAAGGAGGCGCAGGAGACCTTCCATATCCTGCGCGCCGCGCAGTTCGCCGCCTCCAAGGCGCCGTTGCTGGAAAAGCACCGCGACCTGCTGAAGCCGGAAGTGATCTGGAACATCGAGAAGGGCCAGAAGCTGACCGCCGAGGAAATCGGCAAGGCCGAGCGCTGGCGCGGCGAGCTGTTTTACCGCACGGCCAAATTCTTCGAGACCTACGACGTGCTGGTCTGCCCGACCACCATCGTGCCGCCCTATCCGGTGGAGCAGCGCTATGTGGCGGAGGTCGATGGCCATACCTTCGAGAACTACATCGAATGGGTGCTGGTCTGCTCGGCGATCACGCTGACCTCCTGCCCGGCAATTTCGGTGCCTTGCGGCTTCACGAAGGACGGGCTGCCGGTCGGGCTGCAGATCGTCGGCAAGCCGCGCGGCGAGGCGGCCATGCTGCAGGCGGCGAAACTGTTCGAGGAGGCCGCCGGTCTTTCCACCCGCCTGCCTATCGATCCCATCGTGAAGGCGTAAAGAAAACGCCCCCGGCTTTCCGGCCGGGGGCGTTGTTCTTCAGGCTGGCGTGCGGTTTTAAGAAGAATAATGCACCGAGCAGCCATAGGCACGGGTGACCGGGTTCGGCACCGCAGCACCCTTGTCCATCGCCTGCAGCGCCTCGTGGACATAGTTCACCGCCTGTGGGATGTCGTCGGCGCGGGCCGAGGGGATCGAATCGATCGCGCCTTTATAGACCAGCGTGCCCCTGGCATCGATGATGTACATGTGCGGCGTGGTCTGCGCGCCATAGGCCTTGCCGATGGTGCCCTCGGGGTCGAGCAGGGTGTTGGCCGGCACGGCGCTGCGCTGGTCGTTCAGCTTGATCGCGGTCGGACCATCGACATGGCCCTGCTTGCCGGGGCCGGACGAGATCACCTGCAGCCATACGATGTCGCGGGCCTTCGCCTCCTTCTGCAGGGCCTGCATGTTCTCCGCGCCGTAATGCTTCTTCACGAAGGGGCAGTCATGGTTGGTCCATTCCAGCACGACAGTCTTGCCGCGCAGGGACTCGAGGGCGACGGTGCTGCCGTCGGCGGCCTTGCCGGTGAAGGCGGGGGCGGGCTGGTTCACCTCCGGGCTGGCCGAGGCCACAGCCGGTACGGCCAGCGAAAGGGAAAGGCCCATCAGGGCCGGCAGGAACATCTTGCGCATCAGCATGGCATCTCTCCTGGGTCAGGAATGGTGTCAAAGGGTACGCATGGTCTTGTGTATCAGCCGGCCCCGATCCCGCCGAGCACGATATCGACGGTCAGCAGCTGCGGCAGCACGACCGGCTGCGAGTCGCGGCCGGCCGGATAGAAGACGTAGAGCGGCACGCCGGAACGGCCGAATTCCTCCAGCTTGGCGGTGATCTCCGCATCCTGATTGGTCCAGTCGCCTTTCAGATAGGTCACGTCGCCGGTTCGGAAAGCCGTGGCCACGTCGGGCCGGTTCAGCGCCACCCGCTCATTCACCAGGCAGGTGATGCACCAGGCGGCGGTGAAGTTCAGGAAGACCGGCCGGCCCTCGGCGCGCAGCGCCTCGAATTTCTGCAGGCTGTAGGATTCCCACGGCGTGGTTTCGGCGGCGCCTGCCTCCGCCGTCGCCGGCGCGGCGCGCGGCGCGGCCTGGTTGCCGGCGGCAATACCCCAGCCGATGGCGGCGATCAGGGCGAGCGCGGCGAGGCCGCTGCCGGCATGACGTGCCGCCCGGTCCGAGGCGCGGGTGACATCATACAGCCAGGCGGCAAAGCCGATCAGCAGCATGCCGCCCAGCGCGGTCAGCACGCCCTCGGCGCCGGCCTGCAGCGACAAGACCCAGACCAGCCAGATCGCCGCGCCATACATCGGGAAGGCGAGGAACTGCTTGAAGCGCTCCATCCACAATCCCGGCTTCGGCAGCAGGCGCAGCAGCGGCGGCCAGACGGACAGAGCGACATAGGGCAATGCCAGCCCCAACCCGAGCGCCAGGAACACGGCGAACAGCACCGGCAGGGAGGCCGCCAGCGCGAAGCCGATGGCCACCCCCATGAAGGGCGCGGTGCAGGGCGTGGCGACGATGGCGGCCAGCACGCCGGTGAAGAAGCTGCCGGCATAGCCGCCGCGTGCCGCGAGGTTTGCCCCTACGCCCGCGACCGAGCCGCCGATGGTGAACACGCCGGACAGGCTGAGGCCGACCGCGAAGAGCAGATAGGCGAGCAGCAGCACGAAGATCGGCGACTGGAACTGGAAGCCCCAGCCGACGGCAGTGCCGCCGGCCTTTAGCGCGGCCAGCAGGCCGGCCAGTGCGGCGAAGCTGACAAGGATTCCGCCGGTATAGGCAAGCGCGTGCAGCCGCACCTGTGCGGGCTGCTTGCCGGCCTGCTCGACCAGCGCCAGCGCCTTCATCGACAGCACCGGGAAGACGCAGGGCATCAGGTTGAGGATCAGCCCGCCGAGCAAAGCGAACAGCAGCGCGGTGCCGACGCCGATGGACAGGCCGGCGACGGATCCACTGGCGCCGGCCACGGTCCCGGCGGTGGCGCTCACCGTCAGCGCCTGGGTCAGCAGCTGGCCGCCAGCACGCTCCTTCACCACCAGCACGCCATCGAGGCTGGCGAGCGTCGGCTGGAAGGCATCGCCGGGCGTCATCCTCAGCACGATCCGGTCCGCCTCGACACTCAGCTGCTGTGACGCGGCATGGGCGATCACGCCCCATTCATTGGGGTAGAACCAGATATCCTCGATGGAATCGCGGCGCAGGCCGGAGGCGTCGAAGGCCAGCCGCAGCGTATCGCCGCCAGCCTCGAAACGCGCGGTCCACGGGCTGTCCACCGGCAGCCGCGCCTCGGCAGCGGCAATGGCGGGGTGCGCCGGTCCGGTATTGGGCCCGGCATCGGCCCCGGCCGCTACGACCGGCAGGTCAAGGCTCAGCGCCACCTGCTCGGGGATGCAGATCTCCTCGCAGACCAGCCAGTCCACCGTGGCGCGGATCGGGAAGCTGCCGCCGACCGGCGCATCGGCCGGCACGGCGATATCGGTCAGCAGCGTGACCTCGCCCTCATAGCCATAATTCATCAGCGGGCCGACGGCGATGCGCTCCGGCGCCGGCCAGATTATATCGCTGGCCGTGGCGCCTTCCGGCAGAGTCCAGTCGGCGGTCGTGGCGAGGCCGGAATCGCCGGGATTCAGCCAATAGGTGTGCCAGTGCGGGATGATCTGCTTATGGATGCCGATGCGGATGGTCTCGCCGGGGCGGACCGCTTCGGCGCCGGCCACTAGTTCGGCGCGGACATGGTCGGTCGAGACCGGACCGGTGGCATGGGCGGGCGACGCGACGCCGGCCAGCAGGGCCATCACAGCGCCGAAAATCGTCAGAGCGATAGGGGGCATCCGCCGAATCCGTCCGTGAAAAAGCGATATCCGCAAGGAAGCTAGCCTCGAATCGGGGTCAAAGCACGTCGCGTTTCGCCGCAGTCCCGTTCACAGTCCCGTTCAGGGCCTGACGGACCTATCCAGAAATGGGGATTGCACGCGCGCTGACAAGTCCGTACGGCCTGCCGCTCACGGACACTTGATCTTCCTGCCGCCGCCCACCATCGTTGCCGCAATTCTTCAATCAACGAAATCCGCTGGAGGAAACCCCATGACCTATCGCTGCGCCGTGCTGGATGATTACCAGCAGGTCGCCCTGCAGATGGCCGACTGGTCGGCGCTCAAGGGCCGCGTCGAGGTGACCGTGTTCGACCGCTATATGGCGGAGGACCCGAATCTCGCCGCGACGCTGGCGCCGTTCGAGATCATCTGCATCATGCGCGAGCGCACGCCGTTTCCCCGCGAGCTTTTCGCCCGCCTGCCGAACCTGAAGCTGCTGGTCACCACCGGTGCGCGCAACGCCGCCATCGATCTGGCGGCGGCGAAGGAGCATGGCGTCACCGTCTGCGGCACCGAGGGGCATGGCCATCCGACCGCCGAGCTGGCGCTGGGGCTGATGCTGGCGCTGGCCCGCCACATCCCGGCCGAAAGCCGTCGGCTGGCCGAACAGGGGCTGTGGCAGAGCAGTATCGGCATCGATCTGAAGGACCGCACGCTGGGCGTCCTCGGTCTGGGGCGGCTGGGCAGCCGGCTGGCCCGCGCGGCGCAGGCGCTGGACATGAAGGTGATCGCCTGGAGCCAGAATCTGACGCCGGAGAAATGCGCCGAGCAGGGCGTGGGGTATGTCAGCAAGGAGGCGCTGTTCCGGCAGTCCGACTTCCTGTCGGTGCATGTGGTGCTGAGCGCGCGCAGCCGCGGGCTGGTTGGCGCCGATGAACTGGCGCTGATGAAGCCGTCTTCTTTCCTGATCAACACCTCGCGCGGGGAGATTGTCGATCAGGACGCGCTGGTCGCGGCGTTGACGAATGGCAAGATCGCCGGCGCTGCAGTCGATGTTTATGACAAGGAGCCGCTACCCAAGGGGCATGTGCTGTATGGCGCGCCGAACCTGCTGATGACCCCGCATCTGGGCTATGTGACGGAGGATAATTACCGCACTTTCTTCAGCCAGACCGTCGAGGACATCGCCGCCTGGCTCGACGGCAAGCCCGTCCGCGCGCTGGGATGATACGGGATTGAACTACCGTCACGCCTATCACGCCGGTAATTTCGCCGATGTGCTGAAGCATCTGGTGCTGGTCCAGGTGCTGCGGCATCTGCACCGCAAGGACAAGCCGTTCTATGCGCTCGACACCCATGCCGGGCGCGGACTCTACGAGTTGCACGGCGAGCAGGCGGAGAAGACCGGCGAATACCGCGAGGGCATCGGCCGGCTGCTCTCGCTGCCGGAGCCGCTGCCGCCCGCCCTTGCCGATTATCTGGCGGCGGTGCGGCCTTATCTCGCGGAGGGCCGCTATCCCGGCTCGCCGGTTCTGGTGCAGGCGATGCTGCGCGAGGGCGACCGAGCGCTGTTCGCGGAGTTGCACCCGGAGGAGAACGCCGCCCTGCTCGACGCACTGGGCCGAGACCGGCAGGTGAAGGTGGAGTGCCGCGACGGCTACGAAGCGCTGCGCGCCACCCTGCCGCCGAAGGAGCGGCGCGGGCTGGTGCTGGTCGATCCGCCGTTCGAGGAAAAGGGCGAGATGGAGCGGCTGGGCAAGGCGCTGCGCGAGGGGTTGCGGCGTTTCGCCACCGGACAGTATCTGCTGTGGTATCCGATCAAGGCGCGCGCCGATGTGCGGCTGCTGCACGATCTGGTGCGCTCGCTGGAGCCGAAGGAGGCGCTGGTCGCCGAGCTGACGATTTGGCCGGAACGCACGGAACTGCGGCTGAACGGCACCGGCATGGTGATCGTGAACCCGCCTTACGGGCTGCGCGAGGCGCTGGCCGATTGCCTGCCGCTGCTGGCCCGGACGCTGGCGCGCGAGGGCACTGGCGGCTGGCGTCTGGAGCCGCTATCCGTCCGGCCTGAAGAGGCATAATGCCTGCTTGCCGAAAAAATGCCGCGAAGCGGGTGCAACTTGCCGCGCGCTTCGCTAGGATTTACTGCATGGACTTGCGGGAAACCGTTCTGGCAGGGTTAGACCTGATCTCTTCTTGGTCTTGGCGTGATCGTCAGGACTGCCTTTAGAAACCGTTGCCGGAAGGCACGCAAGGTTACGGAAAAAGATGAATAAACTGGTTGATGCGGCGCATGTGAAATTGGCCTATCGCCGTTATGCCGCCGTCTATGATCGGCTGTTCGGCGCGGTGTTCGAGCCCGGCCGCAAGGAAGTGGTGGCGGAGGTCAATACCAAGCCGGCCCAGCGCATTCTGGAGGTTGGTGTCGGTACCGGCCTGTCGCTTGGCCATTACCGGCCCGATGCGCATGTGCATGGCATCGACATTTCCGGCGACATGCTGGATCGCGCCCGCCAGCGCGTCGCGCGGCTGGGCCTGTCGCATGTCGAGGCGCTGCTGGAGATGGACGCGCAGTCGATGTCCTACGCCGATGACAGTTTCGATGCGGTGGTTGGCATGTATGTCGCCTCGGTGGTGCCGGACCCGGCGCAGATGCTGGCCGAGATGCGCCGCGTCTGCGTGCCGGGCGGCGACATCCTGATCGTGAATCACTTCTCGTCCGAAAATCCGGCCCTGCGCGCGCTGGAGAAGGCCATGTCGCCCTTCGCCTCGCAGATCGGCTTTCATCCGGATTTCGATCTGAACGAGCTGCTGGGTCTTGCCGCCATTGAGGTGGTCGAGATCAAGCCGGTCAATCTGTTCGGCTACTGGAAGCTGGTCCGGCTGCGCAATGTCCCGGTGATGGTGACGGCCAGCGAGCGCAGCGAGGTTGGTGCCGGCTATGCCGAGCCGCCCCCCTACAAGCTGCGTGAAGGCTCCTCCGCGGCGCGTTAGCGGCGGATTTCCGCATACCGCGCTAGCGCGGTATGCGGCGCAGCGCCAGCAGGCAGACCAGGCAAAGCTGCACCGATGCCAGCAGGAAGGCGACGGCATAGCTGTCCGTCGCCTGTACCAGCAGGGCGAACAGGATCGGCCCGCTGACCGAGCCGACGAAGCCGAACAGATTGACGGCCGAGGTCACCTCGCCGACGCGGCCGGGCGGTGACAGCCGCGCCGATTCCGCCATATGCAGGCCGTTCCAGCTGGTCCCGGTGAAGCCGGCCAGCGCCACCAGCGCATAGGTGACCGGATCGCCGGAAACCGGTTGGTGCAGCGCCAATGCCGCGAGTGATGCCGCGGCCAGGAAGCCCTGCACGGCGAGTTGCAGCTGCGCGTTTCCAATCCGGTCGGCAAGCCAGCCAAGGGTGATCCGGGCGACCAGATTGGCGCCCTGCATGGTGGCCGCGATCAGCCCGCCCTCGGCCAGGCTGAAACCGTGCCGCGTCACCAGGTAGGTGACCAGGAAGGCGGTCAGGCAGGCCTGCAGGATGGCGAGGGACAGGCCCAGTGCGGTGAACATCGGCAGGCTCGGATGCAGCTTCAGGGCGGCGACCGAGTTGCGCATCACCCGCCAGGAGAACAGTGCCGGGAACCAGGCCGTGGGCAGCCGCTCGCCGGGCGGATCCAGCTTCGCGCGCGCCGGCTGTACCAGCAGCAGGGCGATGGTGCCGAGGGCCAGCATCAGCAGGGTGACGCCGAACAGCCCGTGCAGGCCGACCAGGGGAGCCACGATCAGCCCGGTCAGCATCGCGCCCAGCGGCACGCCGGCCTGTTTCAGGGAGAACACCAGCACGCGGTTCCGCGCCGGGGCGGTGCGCACCAGAATCTCGCTGCTGGCCGGGTTGTTGGTGGCGTAGCCGAAGCCCATCACCACCGCCCCCAGCACGGCCAGCGGCCACCAGGCGGTGCAGATCGCGGCAAAACCCAGCACGCCAAGGGCGAGGCCGATCTGCAGCATGCGGACCGGGCCGTACTGCGCCAGCATCGGCACGCCGTTGGACAGCAGCCAGCACACGCCCAGCGCCGACAGCGAGGACAGATAGCCGATGCTCTCTCCCGGCAGGCCGGCGGCCTCGGTCAGCACCGGCCCGATCACCGGCACGGCGAACAGGATGAAGGCGCCGACGGTCTGCACCAGCATCGTCGCCGCCAGGGCATTGGCCCAGAGGGGCACCTTTTATCCTCCCGCGTTCGTTTCCGGCCGGTTTGTTTTTTCGCATCGCCGGCGGTTTGTTGCCGGGCATCGACCCGCCTCCAGCAAAGCCCACCAGCACGGCTTGCGCAACCCGTGTGCCAGTCATGCCGGGGCCATGCCTGAGCCGATGTCCGAAGCGGCGTTTCTAGGCTTGCAGAAGCGGCATCATGCCGCTAATGTCCGCCGCCTTGGCGCCGGTGTAGCTCAGCGGTAGAGCATCCGCTTCGTAAGCGGGTGGCCGGGGGTTCAAATCCCTCCACCGGCACCATTCCTTCCCCTATCACACGTCTGAAAACCGCCTCGGGCTTCCCGGGCGCGGTGTCATGCTACGTTAAGATTCTGTCAGAATCGGTTTGATTTTGCTCGATTTGTTTTATCTTCAGGACGTTAACTAATTTTTCCGCTTGTGAATCGGCGGAAATGAATAAGAATAAAGGCTGAATTTTAGAAAATTCTATTATTTCGCCGTGCTCCAGAGCTGTCGCGGCGGTCTTGTGGGGTTGGTACCGAAATGCCGAACGACATATCGGGACTGCGAAGCGCGGAGGAGGCAGTACCGGCCGCCGGTGACCGCGCGACCCATTTCATCTTCGCGCACAAGATATTCGCATCGCTGGACGGTTATTTCGGCCTGTCGCATGAGCATCGCGAGCCGGTCTTTTTCGTTTCCTTCGGCGAGATGAACGCGGCGCTGCCCTTCGCGACGCTGCGCCGGGAATTCGGGATCGATCCGGAGTCGGACGATGGAAGGCTGCTGGATGTGGTGGCGCAAGGCCTGCGCTATGTGAAGGAAATCCGCCCCGGCGATTCGATTCCGCGCGAGCTGCTGGATGGCAGCGCTTCCTGGACTGTAGAGGAGGTGCATCGCCGGCGCTCGACACAGCGCATCCGGATTCAGGTCGCCAGCTATGGCGATGGCGAGGAGATGCTGATCTTCGACATGGCGGAGATGGCGCGGCTGACGAGCACGGCGGACTTCGAGGGCCGCTATCTCAATGGCTGCCGCAAGCTGGCGGGGAAACTGGGGCTGAAGCGCGACAGCGACGGCAAGACGGTGCAAAGGCGGATCGATGCCCTGGCGCGGGAGATCATCTATATCGAGGCGCTGCGCGACCGCTTCAACAAGATCCGCGCCGTGCAGCGCGGGCTGGCGGAGCTGCGGCGCGCCTACAGCCGCGACCCGGTGATCAGGCCGGACATCGATCGCGCGCTGGCCCTGATCCGCGCGCCGATGGACGATTTCGAAGGGGTCTTCACCAACCTCTATGCGCAGGTGAGCGAGATCCTGCTGGTGCTGATGGCCCATGGCCCCTACATCGCCTTCATCCGCGATTCCCGCGACGAACTGCACAACGGCATGATGCGCTGGGACGGGCTGGTGACGGAGTGGGAGAATCTGATCCCGCAGGCCAGCCAGACAAATGAGAATCTGGTGAAGTCGGTCTATCGCTTCCTCGCCACCAACTATCCGCAGGCCGGCGACTGGACGCTGGTCGGCAAGCTGGAGGCACAGAAGGAATTGCGCTTCGGCAACGCCGCGCTGGCGGGGTAGGGCCGCCTCAGACCCCGAAGAAGAACAGCAGTGCAACGCCGCCCACCAGCGCGCCGAGGCTGTGCAGCGGGCGGCGGCCGAGATCGATGGAGACGTAGCTCAGCAGCCAGATGCCCAGCCCCACCTTCGCCATCGCCAGGAAGGCCAGCGCCGGGCTTTCCAGCACCAGCAGCAGCGACGGGTTGGCGATGAAGCCCAGCGGCACCAGGAACAGGCCGACGCCGATACGCAGCGCATTGCCGGCGACGGGCAGCCAGGGCGTGTTCGCAATGCCGGCGGCGATGAACACATTGCCGCAGACCGGCGGCGTGATGGTGCACAAGAGCGCGTACCAGAATACGAACATGTGCGCCTGGAGTTCCGGCAGGCCCAGCGCCACCAGCGCCGGCCCGGCGACCGCGATGCAGATGACATAGGCCGCGGTGGTCGGCAGCTCCATGCCCAGCACCAGGCTGGCCAGTGCGGTCAGCAGCAGCGCCGGCCACAGCTCGCCGCCCGACAGCGACAGGATGACCGAGGTGATCTTCACCCCGAGGCCGGTCATGTGGAACACGCCGACGATCAGGCTGGCGCAGATCAGGATGGCGGCGATGCTGGCGATCTGCTCGGCGGCACCCTTGGTGCCCTCGGCGACGCGGGCAACCCAGCGGCTTGCCGAGGCGCGGCCTTCCGAATCGATCAGCAGCAGCGCCACGGTCAGGGCGGTCGCCATCGCCGCCGCATAGGGCGCGGTATAGCGGGTGAACAGCAGCATCACCACCAGCAGGCCGAACGGCAGCAGGAAGAACGGCACGGTGCGCGCAACCTTGCCCCAGCCCGGCAGATCCTCGCCGCGCATGCCGGTCAGACCGTGCCGGACGGCATAGAAATGCACGCCGGCCCAGGCCGCCAGGAAGAACAGGAAGGCCGGCAGGCTGGCCAGGATCATCAGGTCGGTGTAGGGCGTGCGCAGCAGCTCCGCCATCACGAACACGCCGGCCCCCATCAGCGGCGGCATGATCTGGCCGCCGGTGGAGGCGACGGCCTCGACCGAGGCGGCGAAGCTGGGCGGATAGCCAAGCCGCTTCATCGCCGGGATGGTGACCGTGCCGGTGGAGGCGGTGTTGGCCGAGGCCGAGCCGGAGATCGTGCCATACAGCGCCGAGGCGACGATGGAGACCTTGGCCGCACCGGCGCGCATGCGCCCGGCGAACTGGGTGGCAAAGGACATGAAGCCGGTGCCGGCCTCGCCCGCCGAGATGAAGCAGCCGAGGATGATGAAGGGCGCGATGATCTCCGCAGAGATGCCGGTCAGGTCGCCCCACAGCCCGCCCTCGGCGATCACCAGCGTGCCGAGGAAATAGTCGAGCGGGATGCCGCTATGGCCGAAGGCGCCGGGGATATGGCTGCCCAGCAGCCCATAGGCCAGCACCAGCACGGCGATGGCCGGCAGCACGGCCTTGATGGTGCGGCGCGCCATTTCCAGCGCCAGCAGGATCAGCACGATGGCGACGCCATGCTGCAGCCAGCCGGACAGCGCGCCATACTGGTCGGCGAGATCCTCGCGGTTCACGACGATGTAGAGGCCGGCGGCAAGGCCGATGGCGCCGGTCGCATAGGCGACGCTCCTTCCGGCCGGCCCACCCTGCACGCCGAAGAAGAAGATGAACGGAATCGCCAGCATCAGATGCAGCGGCCGCGTCACCAGATTGGGCAGCAGGCCGGAGAAAATGAGGTAGAGGTGAAAGCCGACGGACAGGGCCGCCACGGCCAGCACCATGCTGTCCTTCCAGGAAATACGCATCGTCACAGGCGGTCTCGGGCTTCGATCAAGAAAACACCCCGCCCGGCAGGCTGAATCCGCCGGGCGGGGTGCGGGACAGGGGTGATTACATCAGGCTGGCGTCAAGTTTCACGCCGGCTTCCTTGTAATATTTCAAGGCGCCGGGATGCAGCTTGGTGCCCAGCTGGTTCACCATCTCCGGGCTGACGCCCGCCCACCAGGGGTTTTCCTTGGCCAGCGCATTGCGCTGCTGCCAGAAATTTCTGGTGATGAAATAGGCGGTCTCGTCATCCATGTCGGTGGTGGTGAAGGCACCGACCGGCACGCCCACCGTGTTCACCGGCGCATCCTGGCCCTTGTAGGTGCCGGCCGCGATGGTCAGCGGGCCGGACATCGGGTCGGCCTTCAGGATCGCCTCACGCTGTGCGTCGGTGAAGGACAGCACGGTCAGCGGATTGGTGGTCGCCAGCTCAACCAGCTGCGGCGTCGGATGCGAGGAGCAGGTGGCGAAGCCGGCCACCTTGTCGTTGCGCATCGCGTTGGAGGCGGCGCTCAGCTCGACATCCACCGCCTCGACCTTGCCCTCCAGGCCCAGCAGTTCGAACACGCGACGGGTGCGGCCCTCGCAGAAGGTGCCCTTGCCGCCGGCGATGAATTTCTGGCCGGCAAGCTGCATCACATCGGTGATGCCGCTGTCCTTCTGCACGGCGAAATGGATGGTCACGAACGGCATGACGAACAGGGTGCGCACCCGGTCATAGCCGGTTTCGCCCTCGAACGGCTTCTTGCCGGCGCGGGCGCTGGTCAGCAGGCTGGGCGGGGTGGTGAACAGGAAATTGCCCGGACGGCGGGCCGATTCCTTCACATTCTGCACCGATCCCTGGCTTTCCTCGACGGTCGCCTGGATCTTGCCGCCGCTCTGCGCCTTCATCATCTCGCCGAGCTGCACCATCATCACATAGTAGGACGTGCCCGCCTTGGCGGATTTCAGCGTCACGCGGGTCTGCGCGGCGGCATCCGGCGCGAGCGCGCCAGCACCCATGACCAATCCCAGCGAAAGGGCCAGCGCCGCAGCACTTTTCTTGAACATGCGTTTTCCTCCATTCCTGCACCCGCCCAGTTTTTGCAGGCGGGAAAGCGCCTTTATGCCTCATCGCCCGGTTGGCCGCCATATCCATCGTGGCGGGCTGTCGGCCCCGGCTCAGCATTGCCAAGCCGGTGTACTGCGGTCATCAATGATGCCGGTCTGAATGCTAAGGGAGTAGGCGATGCGCTTCATTGGGCGGTGGCTCGGGCAATCGCTGACGCTGGCCGCCGGAATTCTGGCATTGGCGCTAGCGGCACAGGCGCCGGGATTCGCCGAGCATTACATGACGGCACTGGACCAGCGCGCGCAGGAACAGCGCGTCGATATCGCCGGACGGATCGATGTCGCGCGGCGCTTCTACAGCCTGCCGGATACCGCCGATGCGCGTGCCGTGCTGCTGCACCTGACCGAGCGCGAACCCGCCAATGCCGAGGGAATCCGCCGCAGCGCCCAGCGTCTGTCGGCGCTGGAGGCAGCGCACCGCCGGCTGGTCGAGGCATCGCCGCTGCTGCGCCCGCTGCTGGTCCTGCCGGCGGTGGCCGGCGGCAATGCGGTCATTGCCGAAGTCGCGGACAGTGCACTTGCCGGTTACACGCCGCGTTTGCCGTTGTCCCTGACGGCGCTGTTCTACGGCGTTGCCGGGCTGTTCCTCGGGGTATTGCTGGCGGAGGCGGCACTCAGCCTCGCGCGGATGCCGTTCCGGCGCGCCACGCCACCTGCCCGTCCCTGGTAGCCTAATCCGGCGCTAGGCAGCCTCCGGCCGGTTCGATAAAGTGACCGAAATAAAGGTCAAGAATGGGGAAAGGTGGGGCAAATGCGGTATACACCCGGACCGTGGCGCATGAAGTCTAACGGCGAACTCTGGTCCTATCCGCGCGGCGGTGCGCCGGCGCAGGTCGGCCAGATGTACTGGAGCGGCAAGCACGAGGATCGCGCCGGCAATGCGCGGCTGGTTTCCTTTGCCGCCGATCTGTCCGAGGATTTGCAGGAGATGTATCGCCTGGTCTCGCAGCCTTCGGTGGTGGCGGCGATCAAGGCGGACCAGCGGATATACGGCAAGGCGCGGCTGATCATCGAAAATGCCCGGCAGACGCTGGAGCAGGCCACCGGCGAGAAGCTGCCCGAATGGCCACATATCGACCCCACGAAAAGCCTGGCCTCCTGACGCGCGCGCCGTCGGAAGATTTGATGGCGGAGCAGGAAATGCGCCTCGAACGCTATATGGAGATCGCCGCCGCCAGCCAGCCGGAAGACTGGCTGATGATCGCGCGCCCGACATTACGCCACCGTTTCACGCCGATGCTGGACGACAAGGACCAGTTGATCCGGCAGGTGCTCGACGAGCCGATGGTCGGTTTCAGCTATCGGCCGGACATCCGGCTGACCCTGCTGTTCGGGCTGGTCGAAATGGCGCATTACCCGCTGCCGCCGGGCATGCCCTATGCCGAGGAAAATGCCCGGACGGTCCTGCTGCACTGCCTGTATGAAGGGCAGCTCATCCATACCGAGACATTGCTGAAGGTTGACCGGCAGCGCTGCATCCTGCCGATGCCCGTGGCGTGGGGCGAACCACCCCAGGCCATCCCGCGCCGGCAGCACGATCTGGCCCGGCTGGTGCACCAGCTTGCCGGCCCGTTCACCGATTTCGAGCAGTATTTCAAGAGTGCCGGAATGGCTGTGGTGGAGCAGCCCTGGCCGTAGGGATTTATTCCCCGGCGGCGCGCAGCGGTTCCGGTGCGTCCACCGCGAAGTCGCGGTCATGGGTCAGCGACGGCACCATGCGCCGCGCCTCGGCGATCAGCGCCGTGTCGATCTCGGCGGTGACGAAGCCCGGTTCGGTCCCGGCATCGGCCAGCACCTCGCCCCAGGGGGCGATCACCAGCGAATGGCCAAAAGTCTTGCGGCCCTCGGCATGTTCGCCGGTCTGGGCGGGGGCGAACACGAAGCAGCCGGTTTCGATGGCGCGGGCGCGCTGCAGCACATGCCAGTGCGCCTCGCCGGTCACCTTGGTGAAGGCGGCGGGGATGGTGATGAAATCCGCCCCGGCCTTGGCCAGCGCGCGGTACAGATAGGCAAAGCGCAGATCGTAGCAGATCGTCATGCCCAGCCGGCCCCAGGGCAGGTCGGTCAGCACCGCCTTTTCGCCCGGCCGGTAGGTTGCCGATTCGCGGTAGGTCTGGCCGTCCTTCACATTCACGTCGAACATGTGGATCTTGTCGTAGCGCGCCTGGATGCCGCCCTTCGGGTCGATCAGAATCGAGCGGTTGGCGAGCATGGTGTCGCTGAGCTTCACCGACAGCGAGCCGGCCAGGAACCACACGCCGAGTTCCCGCGCCAGGTCGCGCCAGGCAGCCAGCGCCGGATGGGTTTCCTCAGGGCACGCCTTCGCCAGCGACTGCTCGCGCTTCGGCTCGAACATGGCGGCGATTTCCGGGGTCAGGATGAATTCCGCACCATCCTTTTTCGCCGCGCGGGCCTGCGCGTTCACGAAGTCGATGTTCGGCTGGAATTCCCGCTCGGAATTGGTCTGGATCAGCGCGACCTTGAACTTGGCGGTCATGACAGGCTCCTAATAGGGGGTCAGGCGGCGCCCTGCAGCATCGGGTCGAGTTTGCCGGCGCGGTCGAGATCGTGCAGATCGTCGCAGCCGCCGATATGGGTGCCGTCGATGAAGATCTGCGGCACGCTGGTGCGGCCGCCGGCCTTCTCGCGCATCTCCGAGCGCTTGTCGCTGTTGAAGGTGACGTCGATTTCCTCGAAATCGGCCCCCTTCTGCTTAAGCAGCTGCTTGGCAGCGTGGCAGTAGGGGCACATCAGTGTGCTGTAAATGATAATCTTGGCCATGGAATCCTCGTTGCGGCAGAAAGGCAGCATAACGCCGGGCGGCGGCGCAGCGCAGCCTATTCTTCTATAGATGGTCGCTAATTCTCAGCCGTGAAGACCCGGGCCAGTGCCAGCACCCCGACCTGCGCCGCGCCGGCCTTCAGCAGCGCCCGGCTGCAGGCCTCCACCGTCGCCCCCGTTGTCACCACATCGTCGATCAGCAGCACGCGCCGCCCGGCCACCAGGGCACGCCGTGCCTCCGGCACAATGATCGCACCGGCCAGATTGGTCAGGCGCTGACGGCGGCGCAAGCCGCCCTGGCTGCGGGTGCGCCGGGTGCGCAGCAGCGCATCGGTGGCGACCGCCAGGCCCCGCCTCTGGCCAAGCGCCAGTGCCAGCAAGGCCGCCTGGTTGTAGCGCCGGCCGAGCAGCCGCCAGCGGTGCAGCGGCACCGGCACGATCAGATCGGCATCATCCAGCAGTTCCGCGCCGGCGCGGTCCAGCCAGCCGGCCAGCGCCGGGGTCATGTGCAGCTGGTCGCCATGCTTGTAGCCCAGGATCAGGCGCCGGCTGATGTCGCTGTAGCGTGTCGCGGCGCGCAGCCGCCTGTAGGGCGGCGGGCTGGCGACGCAGGAGGCGCACAGGCTGGCTTCCGGCATCTCGAAGCTGAAGGGCAGGCCGCAGCAGGCGCAGTGCGGCGGGCCCAGGAAATCCACCTGCTTCCAGCATTCGGCGCACAGCGTGCCTTGCCGGTCCACCGGCACGCGGCAGGACAGGCAGAGCGGCGGCAGCAGCGCATCCACAAGGCCGGAGGCCAGCCGCGCGATTCGCCCCGTCTGGTGGTCCCATACACGGAGGAGAATTCCTGCTCGCATGTCTGCCTCTCGCCGCCGCGCTGCCTAGCTTGCGCCACGATCCCATGTTACACCCTAGAACCGTTGGCACAGCATGCTTGAAGCAAAAAGGACGGATATGATTTCTCCCCAGGTCGCGCTGATCTACGTCATGGTTCTGGTGTCCGCCAGTGACAGCGACATGACCGACGCCGAATTCAAGACCATCGGCGACATCGTCACCCATCTGCCGGTGTTCACGGAGTTCGAGGTGGATAATCTGCCGTCCGTCGCCAGCAGCTGCGCCGACATGCTGCAGGAGGACAATGGCCTCGATGCCGCGCTGGACCTCGTGCACAAATCGCTGCCGGAAAAGCTGCGCGAGACCGCCTATGCGGTTGCCTGCGACGTTGCCGCCAGCGATGGCAAGGCAAGCCAGGAAGAGTTGCGGCTGCTGGAGATGCTCCGCCACAAGCTGCATGTGGACCGGTTGGTCGCCGCCGCCATCGAGCGCGGCGCCCGCGCCCGCTATATGCCGGTCTAGCGCCTTTTAACCCAGCCTTCCGCATCCGCCGGAACACCGGAATCATCAATTCCATCCGGGCTGATTCCCCTCCAGGGCGATTCCTGGCCGGGGAAATCATGCTATTGTTAAAGCGCAGTGTTTGACGACGCGTGGATGCGAGGGGGCGGAACGGGCATGAGTCGGGAGCATCTGAAGAAAAAGGCGCAGGAAGCGCTGAAGGAAGCCGACGGCAATGCCAGCCTGGCGGCCAGGCTGTTGCATGGCTGGGCCCTGGAAGATCAGGAATTGCTGCAGGCGCTGGTAAAGCCGATGCTGCCCAGCCTGTCGCTTCTGGCGGTGCAGCGCGCGGCCGGCAAGGATGATGGCTATCGCGCCAGCCGCCGTCGCCGGTCTCCGCCGGTTACCGAGAAGGCGGCGCTGGAGGCTGTTGCCGAGGCGCTGAGCGGCAAGCGGGCACCGGCCATGACTTCCACGCGCAATCCGCTGACAGCGCCCTCGGAAGCCAGCACGCGCCATCGCAGCGCCGTGCAGTTCCTCGCGTCAGCCTACAAGCCGAAAAGCTGAGGGATTTGCGATTACCTGGCCGGGATGTGCCGGTCAGGTTTTAAGGCAATGATTACTTAGCGCGCGGCCGGCAGTCGTCGGGCCGTGCATTCACGACATTGTGATAGAGCTTCTTTACATATTCCGGGTCGGCGCCGATCGTCCGGTTGCTGCCGCTGGTGCGCTCGGCAGTCTCGGCGACACCTGCCGACACCATGAAGGGCGTGGCCTCGTCCGGCATGATATGATAGCCGGTCCGCTCCAGGTCGGTGATGATTTCGATCGCCGTCTTGGCGAAGCGCCGGTAGGAGGAATCGACCATGTCCTTGCGCCCGGTGGGGGCGGAGGCGCGGGCCAGCGCCATCGAGATGATGTTCACCAGCAGATCCGTGTCGCGGCTCTGAATCCAGGCATTGGCCATCGCGCCCAGGACGGCATTGATGTACAGGGCGGCGCCGCGCTGCCCCATCAGCTTGTTCGCGCCGGGCTGCTGGTCGGCCTGGGCGATCATCTGGTCAGTCAGCTCGCGCGGGGTCACCATGAAGCCGGCAATCTCCAGCGACTTCACCAGATCGTTCGCATCCTCGGCGTAGCGGTCCCACTCCTGCTCCACGAGGAAAGAGCCCAGCATATCGTTGCCGGCGCCGTGGACGCGATTCAGGAACCGCGCGAACTCCTTCGCGAAGTACTGAACGATCTTGGGGTCGGACGGCTGGCTCTGGATGCGCATACTCTGATTCCCTTCTTCGGCACCCCTCATGCAACAAAGATGATGCCGAATCAACCAAATATAAAGCCTATTATGACGAATCTGACGACGGGTCTACGCGCCTGCCCTGCAACGGAAGCTTCGGATCGGCCTGCACATGCACCGATCGCCCACAAGGGCGAGGCCATTTTAGCCAACCCACTCTGCAGGTTAATGTACTGTCAGAATAAGCACTTAAAAACAAAAAGTCACTGGGAAAGCTTCAAAAGGTCAGTGCCGCTGTACTAAGTGAAATTCCCCTGGGCGCGGATATCGGCAACAAAAGACAGCCCCGGAGAATACGGACTGTTGATACGAGGCGGATAATTTCCACGCCACCGGCTGAATTATTAAAGCGATATGTGCGCGTGTTATTAACCGGCCAGCGAGGCGCCGTTCAGCAGCCGAGTTCAGTTTCGATTCATGGCCGAGTTAAGGCTGATCCGGTTTCAGCTTGGCCCGGTTTCAGCTAGGTCGGCGGGGCGGCAGGCCTGGGACGGGATTTTTCGGCGCGGGTTTCAGCGGCGTCTGCGGCCCGACCGACTTGAAGGAGGTGGGTTGGCTGCTGCCGTACTGGCCATTTCCCTGCGTCCCGCTTCCCTGGGGCGCTGCCGGGTTGGCGGCGCGGGGCGCGGCCGGGCGGCTGGTTGCCGTGGCGGCGGCATCCCTGGGCCGGATGCCGTTCGGCAGGCGCGGGAAGATAATGGTCTTCTCGCGGTCGGCGAGGTCGCGCCAGTCGCGCTGGCTGGCGCGGGCAATGCGCACGAACTGCCAGGCGCGTTCTTCGACGGCGTCGCCGATCTGCTGGCGCTGCCAGCCGGGCAGCGCGTTGAAGGCGGCCTTGGCGGTGAACAGATCGACGGTGCGGCCGCTCTCATAGGCGCGGCGCACCTCGCGGGTGACGATATTGGACATGCCCAGCGTCACGCTGACCGTCTCGGCCAGTATGCCCAGGGCCTGGCGGTCCTGGCTGTTTTTGGCCTGGCTGTTGCCGCTGTTGGCCTGGCTGTTCTCGGGTGTCATCCTATCTCCTGCGCTGCCGCCGAAGGATGTGTCCCGCAAGGGACATGTCCTTCGGGGACATGCCGTAAAAGGCGTGCCACAAGGCAAGTAATCCCGGCCACGCCTGCCGTGCCATTTTCTTCGGCCATTCTCGATTTGAATCGCTGCCCGCGCAAGCGCTTCCTCCAATGACCCGGATTCCCGTCGGTTACCAGTTTTTCGCGATGGCCAGGCGGAACGCCTCCAGCAACTCCTGCTCGATCTTGCCGCCGCTGCCTTGGATACGTTGGGCCAGCACGACATAGAGCGCGTCGATATGGCAGCGGATGATCGCCATCTGCTTCGGGTTGGCGTCGCCGATCCGTCCGGCGACGGCGTGCAGCGAGCGGGCGATTTCGGTCAGCAGCGGATAATCGAAGGTGCCGCCGAGCCCCTTGATGTCAAAGGCATGCCGGCGGATATCGACCATCAGGGGGTCCCAGCGCGCCGGGTCCTTTTCGGCGTCGGCGAGTGCCGACCGCAGCGACCGCAGCGCGGCGGCGACACTGGCGATGAATTTGTCGCCCGACTGATGGACGGCCTTCTCGATCTTCTTCAGCTCTTCGGGCTGTGGATTGATCGAAAAGCCCTTCTTGCTGTTCACCGCGCGGCGGCGGAGATCCATCGAGGGCGGAATGATCTGGGCCTTCGCCATGTTCGTTCGACCTTAGTCTGCTGATTGGGTCTGCAAGTCTGTGTGCTAGTCGGCGCGCCGGTTGCGGCCGCCATGCGGCACTTGTCGGCGGCGCCGGTCCGGCCCGAAATATTGCTCCGCATTCACGAAGGGGCGTGGCCGCGCGATCACCGACACCAGCCGGCGGTAGAGCGAATCCACGGTGAAAGGCTTGGCCAGGAATTCGGTGACGCCACGGTCGCGCGCCTCCACCACATATTCCGGCTCGGAATTCGCCGTCAGCATGATGATCGGCAGCATCCGGTTCGGCGAATGCATGGTGTTGCGCACCGTGTCGATCAGCTCAATGCCGGACAGCGGCTCGACGATCCATTCGGTGATCATCACATCCACCTCGCCGGCCTTGATGACCGCCAGCGCCTTGTTGCTGTCGGCGACCTTGCGGATGGCGATGGCACCCAGCATCCGCAAGATGTCGTATAGCAGTTCCGTGGAGAGCGGATTCGGGTCCACGATCAGAAACCGAATCTGGCTGAAATCAATCTTCTCCGACAAACCGACACCACATTCTGTAACAGATTTCGAAAGCCACGCTTCGATGGCAGGGGAGGCAGCTAAACAAAGAATGATAAATTTTTAATTAAAAGTGCAAGCAGGTTGTTTCGCCAGCACCAGATGAAAAATGTGCCAGCGCTTGGGTTTGCCCAGGGCCGTGACGCCGTCCTCGATGGTCTCGTCCAGCTTTTCGACGCTGAATCCGGCACATAGGCTGTCGATGGCAGCCCGGTCATGGATGGTGATGCCGCGCCCGGCCCAGTCATCCTGCGGGCCATAAAGCTGGCCGGCGAAACGGCCGCCGGGTCGAATTGCCGCAGTCAGCCGCGCCCAAAGGGCGGGGAAATCCGCAGGAACGCACAGCGGCAGGGAGAAGCTGGCATTGACGAGGTCGCAGGCCGGCGGCAGAAAATCCTCGAACCGTTCGATGCGGGTTTCCAGCAACCGCTTGTCGGGCAGATCGGGCCGGGCCAGCAGCCGCTCGATGGCCTCCGCCGTCGCGTCGAGCGCCAGCACCCGCCAGCCGCGGCGCAGCAGTTCCAGCGTGTCGCGCCCGTCGCCGCAGCCGAGATCGAGCGCGAAGGGCGGCGGCCCGCCTTTTGCCGGTATGCCCTCCAACGCGAACCGGTCGAGAGCATGCAGCAATGTCGGGCGGGGCGGCCGGTCCGTAACCGCATCATAGTAACGGCCCCAGCGCGCCTCGTCCGACATCGTCTGTTCCCGTTACTCCAGGGTTTCGAACAGCCGCAGCATCAGCTTGGCGCGCGGCTCGAAGGAGGAGTAATAGGCCTGCTCGTAATCGGTGTGCGCGCCGCGCCCATCGACACCCAGACCGTCCAGCGTCGGCACGCCGACGGCGGCGGTGAAATTGCCGTCGCTGCCGCCGCCGGTGATCTTCACATCCTCCAGCTCGAAGCCGATCTCGGCGGCCAGCGCCTTGGCGTGGTCGAACAGCTTGGTGATGCCTGCATCCTTCACATAGGGCGGGCGGTTGATGCCGCCGGTGATGGTCACCTTCACATCGGCATCGAAGGCGGTGAAGCCGAGAATCTTCTTTGTCATCTCCTCGGCCAGTTCCGGTGTGGGCACGCGCATGTCCACCTCGGCGGTGCAGAATTGCGGCACCACATTCACGCCGCTGCCGCCGCTGACCAGCCCGACATTGCAGGTCACGCCCGTCTCGTAATTGGTCAGCTCCTCGAAGCGGATGATCTGCTTCGCCATCTCGCGGATGGCGCTGCGGCCGTCCTGGTGCTGCGCGCCGGCATGGGCGGGGCGGCCCTCGCACTTCACGTCGAAATGCAGCACGCCCTTGCGCGAGGTGACGATCTTGCCGCCATCGCGTGCCGGCTCGGTGACCAGCACATATTTGTTCTTCAGTGCCATCTGCTCGATGATCTTCTGCGAGGTCGGGCTGCCGACCTCTTCCTCCGGCACGAACATGAAGGTGATCGGCAGGGGCGTCTGCTTGCCGCTGCGCACCAGATGGCGATAGGCGTAGTAGGCGAGGTAGGCGCCGCCCTTCATGTCGTAGATGCCGGGGCCGAACACCTTGTCGTCCTCCTGCTTGAACGGCAGCACATCCTTGATGAAGCCCATCGGGTGCACGGTGTCGATATGGCTCAGCACCAGGATACCGGGACCATCGCCGCCCCAGGGGGTGCGTGCCGTCAGAATGTCGCCCCAGCCCTCGCGGCCCGGCGTGCGCTCGATAGTGGCGCCAATGGCGCGCATGTCGGCCTCGACCAGATCGGCCATGCGGTTGACCGCGGCGGCGTCATGCGAGGGGCTTTCGACTTCCACCCAGCGGCGGATGCCGTGCAGGATCTCCTCGGCGTCGATCCGGGGCTGGTTGGAGGCGATATCGTTCATGGTGGTTTCCCTTGGACTCGGATGGGGGCTTCGGATGATTGCCAAAAGAATAAGCGCGGCAATTTGTCATCGCCAATGACAAAACGCCCTGCCGGCGCCGTGTATGCCCTATTGCGCTCCCGCCGGCTTCGGCGCTACCTAGGTTTTTTTGCTCGACATCCTGGAGGAGGCCATGCGCCGCACCACCCGGTTTCGCCGCCTGATCGAGGCGCCGGAATTGCTGCTTTTGCCCGGCGTGCATGATGCGCTGGGCGCGCGCATCGCGGAGAAGCTGGGCTTCGAGGCGATCACCAGCGGCGGTTACAGCGCCACTGCGACGCTGCTCGGCCGGCCCGACACCTCGCAGCTGACCGCGACCGAGATGGCGGATTACTACGCCCGGCTGTGCGATTCGACTGACCTGCCGGTCTTCGCCGATGCCGATACCGGCTATGGCAATGTGACCAACACCGGCCGCACGGTGAAGGCCTATGAGCGCGCCGGTGTTGCCGGCCTGTTCATCGAGGATCAGGTGTTCCCGAAGCGCTGCGGCCACATGGCCGGCAAGGATGTGGTGCCGCTGGAGGAATTTCTGGCCAAGCTGAAGGCGGCGCTGGATGCCCGCACCGACCCCGACCTCGTCATCATGGCGCGCACCGACGCGCTGGCTGTTCACGGCATCGACGAGGCCATTGAGCGCGCCCAGGCGGCGCGCGAGGCCGGCGCCGATCTGCTGTTCGTCGAGGCACCGGAGAATCAGGACCAGATGCGCCGCATCTGCGCGGAGATCGACGGGCCGTGCCTCGCCAACAATCTGGATGGCGGGCTGTCGCCGGTGCTGAAGGCCGAACTGCTGCAGGAGATCGGCTACGCCACGGTCGCCTTCCCGACGGCGGCGACCTATGCGGTAGCCCACGCGCTGGAGGCGGTGCTGGGTGAAATCCGCACCACCAGCGTGGCGACGGCGCTGTATGACCGGATGTACAGCTTCGAGACTTTCAACGAACTGGTTGGCCTCGGCGATCTCCGTCGCAAAGAAGCCGGCTATCAGGACTCCGCCCGCGATCTGCTGGCCCGGCGCAAGAATGCCGGTAAGGCTGGCGGCAAGAACCGGGCGGCGGAATAAGCGTCACGACAACAAAAGGAGGGACCCCCATCATGAAGATCACCCGTTACGCGGCGCTGGCCCTGCTGGCCGGCAGCATCGCCCTGGCCGGCCCCCTGGTCGGCTCGGCCATGGCGCAGGAGAAGATGCGCATCAGCCACCAGCTGCCGCCGGCCCACCATATCGGCAAGCTGGTTGAAAGCTGGGCGGCCGATATCGAGAAGCGCTCGGGCGGCAAGATCGATGTCGAGGTGCTGGGCTCGGCCCAGGCCTTCAAGCCCAACCAGAACCATCCGGCGGTCGCGCGCGGCCAGGTCGAGGCGGCGATGGCGGTGAATTTCCAGTGGGGCAACACGATCCCGGAAATGAACGTCGTCACCATTCCCTATTTCATGACCGACCTGGCGCGCATCAAGAAGTTCCCCGGCTCCGAGGCGGCGAAGCTGCTGGAAGCCAAGCTGCTGGAAAAGGGCGTGCGCAACGTCGCCTGGCTCTACACCACGCGGCAGTCGATCTTCACCTCGTCGGGCAAGCCGCTGGTGAAGCTGGACGATTTCCAGGGCGTAAAGATCCGCGGCCTGAACAAGCTGGTCGATGCCGGTCTGGTGGCGGCGGGTGCCGCGCCGGCCTCGATGCCGGGCTCCGAGGTCTATCAGGCGCTGCAGACCAAGGTGATCGATGCCGGCCTCACCGACGTGTCGGCGGCCTATAGCCGGAAATATTTCGAGGTGCAGGAATTCGGCACGGTGGCGCCGTTCTTCACCGTCTATTTCCACATCTATGTGAACCCGGACTGGTTTGGCAAGCTGGCGCCCGACCTGCAGAAGGCGGTGCTGGAAGCGTCAGCCCAGGCGGAGCAGGATTCCATCGGCATCACCGAGAAGACTGCCGAGGAGTCCATCGCCAAGCTGAAGGAAAAGGGCATGAAGCTGCATATCCAGTCAGCTGAAGAGGTGAAGATTTTCACCGCCACCATGCAGCCGCCGGTCATGGAGGCCTTCAAGGCCTCATCCCCTGACGCCGGCAAGCTGATCGACCTCGTCAACAAGCTCTGAGCGGCACCGGACGGCTCCGCCTGACGTCAGTGTCTGGCGTCAGCGCGGGGCCGTACCCGGAATGCGAGGCTTTTCCTTTGATGAAATCTTTCCTGGTCCTGCTGGAGCGTGCGGTCGGCGCGCTGTCGGCGCTGGCGACGGCGCTGGCGGCACTGCTGATGCTGGTGATCACCGGGATCATCGGCTACGCCGTCGCACTGCGTTACCTGTTCAACCAGCCGCAGGTCTGGGCTGACGAACTGGCGAGCTACCTCATCGTGCTGGTGGTCATGCTGGCGATTGCCGAGGTGCTGCGCCGGGGCGAGCATATCTCCATCGACCTGCTGGTCGGGCGGCTGGGGCCGCGCGCCGGTTACTGGGTCGATGTCGCCGGCTTGGTGGCGGTGATCGTGGTGGCCGGCGTGCTGGTCGTCTCGGGCTGGGACATGGCGGCGTTCTCGGCCGATATGGGGATCAAGTCGGAAGGCTATCTGGCGATGCCGATGTGGCTGCCGCAGGCCACATTGCCGCTGGGTTTCGCGCTGCTCGGCCTCGCCGCGCTGAACCGGCTGCTGCGCCTGCTGACCGGGCTTGAGGTAACACAGGGCAAAGGGGCGCATCGGCCATGATGCTCGCCTGGATCCTGATCGGCCTGCTGGCGATCCTGCTGACCGGCATACCCCTGTTCGCCGGCATGTCGCTGGCCTCCATCGGCCTGTTGCTGGTGGTCGAGGGGCGCGTGGCCGGGCTGGCGGACGAGGTGTTCGCCAAGCTGTCGAATTATCTGCTGGTGGCGATCCCGCTGTTCGCCTTCATGGCGCATGTGATGATCAAGGCCCGTGTGGTGGACGATCTCTACGCGCTGGCGCACACGCTGGTGCGGCACTGGCCGGGCGGGCTTGGCGTCGCCACGGTGATGGCCTGCACCATATTCGCCGCGATCAGCGGCTCTTCCGTTGCCACCGCGCTGACCATCGGAACGGCGGCGATCCCGCAGATGCTGCGCTATGGCTACAAGCCGCACGCCGCCTATGGCGTGCTGGCCGCCGGCGGCACGCTGGGCATCCTGATTCCGCCCTCCGGGCCGATGGTGCTGTACGGCGTGGTGTCCGACACCTCGATCGGCGCGCTGTTCGTCGCCGGCATCATCCCCGGCGCGCTGATGGCGCTGCTGTTCTCGCTCTATTGCGTGCTGCACAGCCTGTTCACCGGGCAGACGGAACGCCCGGCGCGCGCCAACTGGGCCGAAATCTGGCCCAGCCTGCGGCGCGGCTTCTGGGCGCTGCTGCTGCCGCCCATCGTGCTGGGCGGCATGTATGCGGGCGTGTTCACCGCGACCGAGGCGGCCGCCGTCGGCGCCATCGCGGCGATCCTGATCGCGCGCTTTGCCTATAACCGGCTCAGCCTCGCCGATCTCTACGACGCGGCGCGCGATTCGGTGGGAACCACCGGCATGCTGTTCATGATCCTGGCCGCCGCCGCCATGTTCGGCCATGTCATCGCCGTGCTGGGCCTGCCGCGCCAGCTGGTCGAGCTGACCACGGCGCTGGGCATCGGGCCGATCACCTTCATGCTGGCGGTGATGGCGATGATCTTCCTGCTGGGCATGTTCCTGGAGACCATCTCCATCATCCTCATCACCACGCCTATCGTGCTGCCGGTGATGCTGCTGCTGGAGATCAACCCGGTCTGGTACGGCGTGCTGCTGACGATCAATCTGGAGCTGGCGCTGATCACCCCGCCGGTCGGGATGAATCTGTTCGTCATCAAGGGCATCACCGGCGGCGCCATGGGCCCCATCGTGCGCGGCGTGCTGCCCTATGTCGCGATCATGCTGGTGACGCTGTTCCTGGTGCTGTTCTTCCCGGAACTGGCGCTGTGGCTGCCTTCAACCATGGCGCTCGGGCGGTAGAGTGCGATCGCCTGACTCTTATTGATCCGGAATAATCCGGCGGGTTTTGCGTCTATACCGGCGATTGCCACTTTTCTGGCTCATTTGTGCCCCTGTCCAGGCGCAGTTGCCGCACAGCCTTGCGGCATGAAAAGCTGGATGGAAAATGCCCGGAAACCGGGCGGGGAATATGCTGGCGGGGCGGATCTGGCGGAACATGTCCGCAGTCTCCGGCGTTACGCGATTGCCCTGACCGGCGATCCGTCGGAAGCGGACGATCTGGTGCAGGAGAGCCTGGTGCGGGCGCTGGCCAGGATCGAGGAGGGTGCGGAAGTGCGGAATGCGCGGACCTATCTGTTCAGCATCCTGCACAATCTGCGCGTCGATCTGCTGGCGCGGAATGCCCGGCGCGGCCCGCAGATGCCGCTGGAAGCGGTTGAGCACCGGCTGTCCCGCCCGGCGGAGCAACCCGCCCGTCTGCGCCATGCGGAGCTGGCATTGGCCATCGATGCGCTGCCGGAGCAGCAGCGCGCCGTGCTGCTGCTGGTGGCGCTGGAAGGGGCGAGCTATCAGGAGGTGGCGGAGATCCTGGACATCGCGCCGGGTACCGTCATGTCGCGCCTCAGCCGTGCCCGCAAGGCGCTTCGGGACCTGATGGAGGAGAGTGCGGTCACCAATCTGCGCAGGATGACGTGATGAAGAATGAGCACACCGGAATCAACACCACGCCGCTGATCACCGAGGCGATGCTGCTGGCCTATGTCGATGGCAGCCTGGCCGAGCCGCAGCGGCTTGCCGTCGAGGCGCGCCTCGAACGCGACCCGGAGATGGCGGCGAAGGCGGCGGCCTATCGCGCACAGAACGAGGCGCTGCACGCGCTGTTCGACCGCCACCTGGCCGAGCCGCTGGATCCGGTCATCGCCGACCTCGAATCGGAATTGCGGAAGGCTGGCGCGCCGCGCCGGCCGAGCAGGAAAGCCTGGGGGGCGGCCGCCCTGGCGGCGTCCGTCGCCCTGGTCGCGTTTGCCGGCGGCTTTGCCCTGGCCGAGTATCGCAGCCGCGCGCCGGTCGGTCCCGTCACTGCCTTCATGCAGCAATTTCCGGCACCAGCGGAGAAGGTGGCTGGCATCATGCCGGCGGGCGGTGCCCTGCGGGTGTCCCCTGCGGGCTTCCGCCCGCCCGATCTGTCCGCCCTCGGTTTGCGGCTTACCGGCGAACGGCAGCTGGGCAGCGCCGCAGCGGCGGTTACGCATCATCTGTCCTATGAGCGGGCAGATGGCCGATGGGTCAGCCTGTATGTCGGAACGGAGGCCGCCGGCGATACGCCGCTGCGGGCGATCTATCCGGATGGGCGCTCCGTGCTTGCCTGGCGCAAGGATGGCCTGTCCTACAGTCTGGTGGGCACGGTTGGCCGTGACGCGATGATGGCCATCGCCGGCACGCTTGATGGTGCTGCCGGTGCGGCAAAGCGGCCGACGGTCATGCCCAAGACGCTGCCTGACCCGGCTGGCGGCCTGCGTCCCGCGCAACCTGTCGAGACGATACAGCCGCCGGCGATTCCCGCCGCACCCACGGCGCCGTCGATCGCCCCCAACCCCGCAAACCGCCCGGATGGCGCGGCACCGCGCGCACGGGACGAAGGGGCGGCGTGAGAATCTACCGGACGATGGAATATTGGCAGCTTTGCGTCGTCCATGGTTCTGAAGGTGGACCCCATCACCTTCTTGTGAGCCTCCCTGTTGGTTCCTGTTGACCTTGAGGCCCCGCCATCCGGCGGGGCTTTTTTTGGAATAATGGTCGCGTTCGCCCGTCCACTCCCATGAAGCCGGCATGCTTGCCGGCGGAGCCGACCCAGAATCCAATGATGGAGAGGACGACATGAACAAGCGTATCCTGACGACCCTTTTGCCGGCACTCATGCTTGCCGTGGCGCCGGTCGCCGCGATGGCGCAGAGCCAGGCACCGGCACAGCAGCAGGAGATGCCGAAGATCGACGAGAGCCAGCTCGATTCCTATGCCGATGCCGCCGTTAAGATTTACGACATCCGGGTGCGCTGGGAGCCGGAGATTCGGGCCGCCGAAAGCCAGGAAAAGGCGATGGAGGCGCAGCGCGAGGCACGCACCGAGATGATTGAGGCGGTGCAGAAGGAGGGGCTGTCGGTTGAGGAGTACAACTCGATCACGGCAGCCGCCCAGCGTGACCCGGACCTCAACCAGAAGATCGCCCAGCTGATCGAGAAAAAGCGCTAAGCGGAACGCCGGCTTCAGCAACCTGGCCCGGGGACCCTAACCTGGGGGTGGGATTCAGCTCCTGGGCTGGGCGCTGAAGGTCACGACCAGATCCGCCGCTTCGCCCGCCGGGTTCACGAATTCGGTGCGGAAGGCGGCGATCTCGCCGGGCGACAGATCCAGCCGGTTCGCCTCGAACTCCCAGTCCTGCAGCTCCTTGCGCTCCAGGTCGCGCAGCTGGGCCTTCATCGGCGGTATGATCGCCGGCTCGTCGGTCAGGTTCACCACCTCGCCCTGCACCACCAGAATCATCGTGCTGCCCTCCATCAGCCGCTCGACGCGGATGTTTCGGATCAGCAGCCCTTCGCCCGGCACCGGGGCGGGATGGCCGATCTTCTCATACAGCAGGGCGGCGGGCGGCCAGGCCGCGACGATCTGCGCCCGGCCAAAGAAAATGCCGGCGGCCAGCCCGACCGTCAGCAACAGCAGTAAAATCCAGGCAAGGCGGCCGCTGCGCGGCTTCTTCTGCTCCAGCGGCAGGCGCGGCAGGCGCGGAATGCGCGGCCGCTCCTCCTCTTCCTCCGGGAATGGAGCGGCTTGCGCCGCGTCATCTGGCCAGCCGGCATCCTCATCGGGCGCGGCCGCTTCTTCGGCGTTATCGTCCTGATACTGATCGAACGGATGCGGCGGCGCCTCGACCTCCGGCATGTCGGAGGCCTCCCGCTGGGCAGGCTTCTCCTGGGCGGCCTTCCGTTTGGCGGCCGACTCCTTGATGGCCGACGGGCGGCTGGTTTCCGCAACCGGTTCCTGAAACCAGACATGGCCGCACTCATTGCAGCGGACCTTGCGGCCAGCCGGCCCCAGCTGCGCATCGCTGATCGCGTAGCGCGCGGAACATTCTGGACAGGACAGGATCATTGTGTGGACCACCGTATCATGGTCTAGCTTTTAGCCTGCCCGTCGCATCGGTGGCAAGCGAGGCTCTCATGACCGGAGTCGCCTGTCCATCAGAGCGCGGCGGGAACGCGGCGCGCGGCTGGACGCTGGGCCGCCGGCTGTGCCATCTTGCCCGCGGTCATTGACTGGCACCGGAGCGGGCGATTTCGTCCGCCAGGCCAGCGGCATCAGGAAAGGTTATCGGTTCCGTGGTTCGGTTCGAAAATGTCGGGATGCGGTTTCGCGACGGGCCAGCCGTACTGGAGAATATCGGCTTTACGCTGCCGCCTGGATCCTTCCATTTTCTCACCGGGCCGAGCGGTGCCGGCAAATCGACCTTGCTGAAGCTGATCTATCTGGCGCTGAAGCCTTCCTCCGGGCGCATCCGCCTGTTCGACCGCGATGTCGCCGGCATTCCACGCCGGGAACAGCCTGATCTGCGCCGGCGGATCGGCGTGGTGTTCCAGGATTTCCGGCTGCTGGGCCATCTGACGGCGCTGGACAATGTGGCGCTGCCCTTGCGTATCGCCGGGGCAAAGCAGAGCCTGATCCGCCGCCATGTGCCGGAATTGCTGGATTGGGTCGGTCTCGGCGATCATATGAACGCGTTGCCGGCCACCTTGTCGGGCGGGCAGCAGCAGCGTGTCGCCATCGCCCGCGCGGTGATCGGCCGGCCGAAACTGCTGCTGGCCGACGAGCCCACCGGCAATGTCGACGACCAGATCGCCATGCGCCTGCTGTTCCTGTTCGAGGAGTTGAACCGCATGGGCACCACCGTGCTGATTGCCACCCACAACAACATGCTGGTGGACCGGTTCAGCTATCCCCGGCTCGATCTGCGCGACGGGCGGTTGTCCCGGCCGGGCATCGACAGCGCTGTCGCCTGAGGTTCGGATGATCTTCCGGCGCCATTCCGACCTGCCGCTCAAGGGCGACGCGACCAGCCGCTTCCTGCCCTGGATCATCGGCGTGATGGTGTTCCTGGCCACGCTGTCGGTCGCCGGCCTGCTGCTGGCGCAGGATGTGACGCAGCGCTGGCGCTCTGCGTTGGCCGGTACGCTGACCGTGCAGGTGCCGCCGCCCTTCGGCGAGACGGACCCGCAGGCCCAGCTGGCCGAGGTGTTGCAGATCCTGCGCGGCACGCCCGGCATCGCGCGTGCCGAACCGTTGTCCATCGACCAGAGCCGCGCCCTGCTGGAGCCCTGGCTCGGCAGCGGCCAGATCATCGACGAACTGCCCTTGCCGCGCCTGATCGATGTGGCGCTGCGGCCCGGCGCGCGGCTGGATTTCGCGGCGCTGGAAACAAGGCTGGCCGGGATCGCGCCCGGCATCGTGCTGGACGATCATGGCCGCTGGCTGGGCGATCTGGTGCGGGTGGCGCGGTCGGTGGAGCTGGTGGCGGCGACGGCGGTGCTGCTGGTCGCGCTGACGGCGGTGCTGGCCGTGGTGTTCGCGGTGCGCACCGGCCTTGCCATCCACCGCGAGGTGATCGACGTGCTGCATCTGGTCGGCGCGCGCGACAGCTATATCGCGCAGCAATTCGCCCGCCATGCGCTGACTCTCAGCCTGCGCGGCAGCATCCCGGGGGCGCTGTTCGCGCTTGCCCTGCTGCTGGGCATCGCCGTGCTGGCGACCGGCGGCGCCGAGGGGCTGGCAGCCGAAGGGTTCCTGCCGGCCGATATCTGGCAGATTCTGCAGCCGCTGGACTGGGCGGCGCTGGCCGCCGTGCCGGTCGGGGCGATCGTGCTGGCGGTGCTGGCGACGCGGCTGGCCGTGATGCGCGCCCTCTCCCGGCTGGTATAAGGGGCGCTTTCCATGTCCGCGCGCCGCCGTATCTTCCATCGACCCGGGCCGCCGCCGCGGCGCTGGCGGCTGGTGCTGCCGGCGCTGGCGCTGTTTCTTGCCGTCTGGGTTGGCGGGTTCTTCAACTACGCCGCCAGCATCCCGCGCAGCGTCGAGGATGGCGAGCAGCGGACCGACGCCATCGTCGTGCTGACCGGCGGCAGCCTGCGGCTGGAGGTCGGCCTGCGCCTGCTGCAGGCCGGGCTGGCGGACCGGCTGCTGGTGTCCGGCGTCAATCCGGGGGTGACGCGCGAGGCGCTGCTGCGCCTGATGCCGGAATGGACCGAAGCGCTGAATGCCCATATCGATATCGACTATGCGGCTAACAATACGGTGGGGAACGCGGCGGAAACGGCGGTGTGGCTGCAGGGGCGCGGGTATCGCTCGCTGCGGCTGGTGACGGCGAACTATCATCAGCGCCGCAGCCTGCTGGAGTTCCGCGACGCCATGCCGGATATCGACATCGTGCCGCATCCGGTGTTTCCGGAAGATTTCCATCGCGAGGATTGGTGGCGCTGGCCGGGCAGTGCCATGCTCATCTTCTCGGAATACAACAAGTTCCTGATGGCGCATCTGCGCCTGTCCCTGGCCGCTCTCATCAAAGGGTAGGCGTTGGCAATGAGTGCGCTGCGTTCGCTGCTGTTCAACATCGCGTTCTTCGGCTGGACCGCACTGCTGTGCATCGGCGGTATTCCGCTGCTGGCCGCGTCCGCGGGCTGGATCGTCGCCGGGCAGCGGCTCTGGGCCTGGGGCGTGATCGGGCTGCTGCGGCTGCTGATCGGCACGGATTACCAGGTCAGCGGGCGGGAGAACCTGCCGGAAGGGCCATTTGTTATCGCCGCCAAGCACCAGTCGGCCTGGGAAACCATCATCTTCTTCCTGCTGATTGACCGTCCCGCCTATGTGCTGAAGAAGGAATTGCTGGCGATCCCGCTCTATGGCTGGTATGCGCGCCGCGGCGGCCATATCGCGGTCGATCGCAAGGCCGGCGCCAAGGCGCTGCGGTTGCTGCTGGAGGATTCCCGGCGCGCCATCGCGGACGGCATGGTGCCGGTGATCTTCCCGCAGGGCACACGCACCGCGCCCGGCACGCACCTGCCCTATCAGCCGGGCATCGCGGCGCTGTACCGGGGGCTGGACCTGCCGGTGGTGCCGGTGGCGTTGAATTCCGGCCTGTTCTGGGGGCGTCGCGCCTTTCGCAAGCGGCCCGGCACCATCAAGCTGGAATTCCTGCCGGCGATCCCGCCGGGGATGGACAGGGCCGGCTTCATGGCCGGTCTCGAGACCGCCATCGAACAGGCGACCGACCGGCTGGTGGCGGAAGGCTTATCCCCGGAAGCTTGAGAATTATCCTTGTGAATTTCGGGGATAAGGCCGATCTGCAAGCGATACAAGGTGCTTGGCAGGCCCGGTCCGGTGGAAACATAACGGGAACATATTTGTTGTCCGCCGCTGCCAGACTGGTAAACTGTCAGGCTTCTCGATGGCGTTGGAGCGTTTCATGGCGGGCATCGCGGCGATCTCGCAGCAGATCTGGGACATGAAATACCGGTTGAAGCGGGCCGATGGCGCGCCGCTCGACCGCACATTGGAGGATAGCTGGCGGCGTGTCGCCAGCGCGCTGGCCGCGCCCGAGCGTGACCAGGCGCTGTGGGAGGGCCGCTTCTACGAGGCGCTGGAGGATTTCAAATTCCTGCCCGCCGGGCGCATCCTGGCCGGCGCCGGTACCGAGCGCAGCGTCACACTGTTCAACTGTTTCGTCATGGGCACGGTCCCGGACGATATGGCGGGCATCTTCGAGCATCTGAAGGAAGCCGCGCTGACCATGCAGCAGGGCGGCGGCATCGGCTATGATTTCTCGACGCTGCGGCCCAAGGGTGCTGCGGTGAAGGGCGTCGGCGCGGATGCGTCGGGCCCGCTGCCCTTCATGGATGTGTGGGACGCGATGTGCCGCACCATCATGAGTGCCGGCCACCGGCGCGGCGCGATGATGGCGACCATGCGCTGCGACCATCCCGACATCGAGAATTTTATCGCCGCCAAGCAGGAGGCGGGACGCCTGCGCATGTTCAACCTGTCGGTGCTGGTCACCGATGCGTTCATGCAGGCCGTAAAGGAGGATTCCTCCTGGGATCTGGTGTTCGGTGGCACGGTCTATCGCACCGTTGAGGCGCGCGCGCTGTGGGACAGCATCATGCGCGCGACCTATGCCTATGCCGAGCCGGGCGTGATCTTCATCGACCGCGTGAACAACCGCAACAATCTGCACTATTGCGAGACCATCGCCGCCACCAACCCGTGCGGCGAGCAGCCGCTGCCGCCCTATGGCGCCTGCCTGCTGGGCTCGATCAATCTAGCGAAGCTGGTGGACCGGCCATTCGAATCCGATGCCGCCATCGATATGGGCCGGCTGGAAGCGCTGGTCGCGACATCCGTGCGCATGATGGACAATGTGACCGACGTGTCGCGCTTCCCGCTGCCGCAGCAGCAGCAGGAGGCGCTGGCGAAGCGGCGCATCGGCCTCGGCGTCACCGGCCTTGCCGACGCGCTGATCTTCTGCGGCGCGCGCTATGGCAGCGCCGATGCGGTGGCGCTGACCGATAAATGGATGGCGGCGATCCGCCGCGCGGCCTATCTCGCCTCGGTCGAGCTGGCGAAGGAGAAGGGCGCCTTCCCGCTGTTCGATCGCGAGAAATACCTGGCCGGAGAGACCATCGGCGAACTGGATGCGGATGTGCAGGAAGCGATTGCCGCGCATGGCATCCGCAATTCCCTGCTGACCTCGATCGCGCCGACCGGCACGATTTCCATCCTGGCCGATAATGTGTCGTCCGGGCTGGAGCCGGTGTTCAGCTTCGAATATACCCGCACCGTGCTGATGCCCGATGGCAGCCGCAAGGAAGAGGCGGTGACCGATTACGCGCTGCGCCTCTACCGCCGGCTGAAGGGGGAGAATGCGCGGTTGCCCGACGCCTTTGTCGATGCCCAGCGGCTGTCGCCCAGCGACCATGTGGTGATGCAGGCGGCGGTGCAGAAATACATCGACAGTTCGATCTCCAAGACCATCAACATCCCGGTCGATCTGCCGTTCGAGCAGTTCAAGAATGTCTACCAGATGGCCTATGACATGGGCTGCAAGGGCTGCACCACCTACCGGCCGAACGAGATCACCGGGGCGGTGCTGCAGGTGAAGCCGGACAATGTGGAGGGCACGCAGCAGCCGGAGCTGGCGCTGGACAAGCCGGAGGCAAGGCCGGCCGACCAGTTCGAGGCCGGCGCCGTCATCTATATGACGCAGCCGCTGAACCGGCCGGAGGAATTGCCGGGCAAGACCTACAAGATCAACTGGCCGGAAAGCGAGCACGCGCTCTACATCACCGTGAATGATGTGATCCAGGATGGCCGCCGCCGGCCCTTCGAGATATTCATCAACTCCAAGAACATGGAGCATTTCGCCTGGACCGTGGCGCTGACCCGGATGATCAGCGCGGTGTTCCGGCGCGGCGGCGACGTGTCCTTCCTGGTCGAGGAGCTGAAGGCCGTATTCGACCCGCGCGGCGGGCAGTGGATGGGCGGGCGCTACGTGCCCTCGCTGCTGGCCGCCATCGGCGATGTGATCGAGCGCCACCTGATCGATATCGGCTTCATCCCGCAGCCGGAGGAGAAGCGCCAGGGCCACCTCGCCGAACGCAAGGTGGTGGGCATCGCCGACCAGCGCCTGCGGCAATGCCCGAAATGCGCCCAGCCCAGCCTAATCCGGCAGGAGGGCTGCGATACCTGCACCTCCTGCGGCTATTCAAAGTGCGGGTGAAATAGTAGGCACGCAAAAAGGGCGGCCTGCGGGCCGCCCTTTTTTAACATATGCTCTGAAGATCAGGCCGACAGCTTGTCCAGCTCGCGCAGCAGCGTATCGCCCATCACCGTGGTCGAGACCTTGGCGGTGCCCGGCACATAGATGTCGGCGGTACGGAAGCCGGCGTCGAGCACGTTGTTGATGGCCTTCTCGATCATGTCGGCATCCTCGCCCATGTCGAAGGAATAGCGCAGCAGCATGGCGAAGCTCAGCAGCTCGGCCAGCGGGTTCGCCATGTCCTGCCCGGCGATGTCCGGGGCGGAACCGTGCACCGGCTCATACAGCGCCATGCGGCGGCCGGTGGTCGGGTCCTCAAGGCCGAGCGAGGCCGAGGGCAGCATGCCGAGCGAGCCGGTCAGCATCGCCGCGCAGTCGGACAGGATGTCGCCGAACAGATTGTCGGTGACGATCACGTCGAACTGCTTCGGGTTGCGCACCAGCTGCATCGCGCAATTATCGGCGTACATGTGGTGCAGCTCGATGCCCTTGCCTTCGGTCTCATGCAGCTTGGTCACCGTCTCGCGCCACAGCACGCCGGTATGCATGACATTGGCCTTTTCGACCGAATGCACCTTGCCGCCGCGCTTGCGCGCGAGGTCGAAGCCGACGCGGGCCACGCGCTCGATCTCCGGCGTCGTATAGACCTGGGTATCGACCGCCTTCTTGGTGCCGTCCGGCAGGGTCTCGATGCCGCGCGGCTCGCCGAAATACACACCGCCGGTCAGCTCGCGCAGGATCAGGATGTCCAGCCCCTCGACCAGTTCACGCTTCAGCGACGAGGCGTCGGCCAGCGCCGGGAACACGATGGCCGGGCGCAGATTGGCGAACAGGTCCATTTCCTTGCGCAGGCGCAGCAGGCCGCGCTCCGGCTTCTTCTCGAACGGCAGATCGTCCCATTTCGGGCCGCCGACGGAGCCGAACAGCACGGCGTCAACCGCCAACGCGTCGGTCATGGTCTCGTCGGTCAGCGGGGTGCCGTGCGCGTCCAGCGCCGCACCGCCCACCAAGCCTTCCTGAATGTCGAAGGAGACGTGACGGCGCTTGTCCATCCAGTCCACCACGCGGCGGACCTGGCGCATCACCTCCGGCCCGATACCGTCACCCGGCAGGACCAGCAGTTTCTTGTTCGATGCCATTCTATTTTTCCGTTCTTTGGGAGCGATCAGGCGGCGATCCAGGGCTGGGAGAGGGCGAGCTTCTCCTCATAGCCGGCGATCTTCTGGTCCTTCTGCAGGGTCAGGCCGATATCGTCGAGCCCGTTCAGCAGGCAGTGCTTGCGGAAGGCATCCACCTCGAAGGCGATCTTCTCGCCGTTCGGGCGGGTGATCTCCTGCTTTTCCAGATCGACGGTGATGCGGGCATTGCCGCCCAGCTTCGCGTCCTCGGTCAGCTGGTCGACGATCTCCTGCGGAAGCCGGATCGGCAGGATGCCGTTCTTGAAGCAGTTATTGAAGAAGATGTCGGCGAAGCTGGGGGCGATGACGGCGCGGATGCCGAAATCCAGCAGCGCCCAGGGGGCGTGCTCGCGGCTTGAGCCGCAGCCGAAATTGTCGCCCGCCACCAGGATCTCGGCCTTGGTGTAGGGCTCCCGGTTCAGCACGAAATCCGGGTTCTCCTTGCCGTTGCTGTCGCGCCGCATCTCGTCGAAGAGAAACTGGCCGAGGCCGGTGCGCTTGATCGTCTTCAGAAACTGCTTCGGGATGATCATGTCGGTGTCGATATTGACCATCGGCAACGGTGCTGCGATCCCGGTCAGGGTGGTGAATTTATCCATCTCTTTTCCTCCCGCTGGTCCGGTCAGCCCATCAGCTCGCGCACATCGGCGATATGGCCGGCAATCGCTGCCGCTGCCGCCATCGCCGGGCTCATCAGATGCGTGCGCCCGCCGCGGCCCTGGCGGCCCTCGAAATTACGGTTCGAGGTGGAGGCGCAACGCTCGCCCGGGGCCAGCTTGTCGGCGTTCATGGCAAGGCACATGGAGCAGCCCGGCTCGCGCCAGTCGAAGCCTGCCTCGCGCAGCACGACGTCCAGCCCTTCGGCCTCGGCCTGCTCCTTCACCAGACCGGAGCCGGGGACCACCATGGCGCGCACATTGGCGGCGACCTTGCGGCCCTTGGCGACCTCGGCGGCGGCCCGGATGTCCTCAATGCGGCCATTGGTGCAGGAGCCGATGAAGACCGTGTCGATCTTCACGTCGGTCAGCCGCATGCCCGGCTTCAGGTCCATGTAGGACAGCGAGCGCAGCATCGCCTCGCGCTTGCCGGGATTCGGCGCCTTGTCCGGATCGGGCACGACGCCGGTCACCGGGGCGATATCCTCAGGGCTGGTGCCCCAGGTGATCGTCGGCACCAGATCGCCGGCGTTGATGACGATTTCCTTGTCGTAGACAGCACCCTCATCGGACGGCAGCGTCTTCCAGTAGGCGACGGCCTGTTCCCAGGCAGCACCCTTGGGCGCCAGCGGACGGCCCTTGAGGTAGTCGAAAGTAATCTCGTCCGGCGCGATCAGGCCGGCGCGCGCGCCGCCTTCGATCGACATGTTGCAGATCGTCATGCGCGCTTCCATGGACAGGTTGCGGATCGCCTCGCCCGCATATTCGATCACATGGCCGGTACCGCCGGCGGTGCCGATGCGGCCGATGATCGCCAGGACCAGATCCTTGGAAGTGACGCCGAACGGCAGGTCGCCCTCGACCCGGACCAGCATGTTCTTGGCCGGCGCCTGCACCAGTGTCTGGGTCGCCAGCACATGCTCGACCTCGGAGGTGCCGATGCCGAAGGCCAGCGCGCCGAAGGCGCCGTGCGTCGCGGTGTGGCTGTCGCCGCACACGATGGTCGTGCCCGGCAGGGTGAAGCCCTGTTCCGGGCCGATGATGTGCACGATGCCCTGTCGCAGATCATCCATCGCGTAATAGGGAACGCCGAATTCCTTCACATTGGATTCCAGCGTTTCGACCTGGATGCGGCTTTCCGCGTCGGCTATGCCCTTGGAACGGTCCGAGGTCGGCACGTTATGGTCGGCGACGGCGAGGGTCTGGTTCGGCCGGCGCACCGTGCGCCCGGTCGTGCGCAGCCCCTCGAAGGCCTGCGGGCTGGTCACCTCATGGACGAGGTGGCGGTCGATATAGATCAGGCAGGTACCGTCCTCCTGGACGTCCACCAGGTGGTTTTGCCAGATCTTGTCGAAAAGGGTACGGGGCTTGGAAGTGGCTGCAGTCACGAAGGCGGTCCTCATTCCTGGCGGTCGTCAATATTGTCGCCGGGTATCCTGACGATCAGGACCCCGGCTATTGGCCGCTCAGCTTAGACCCGCCGGTGCGGGCGCACCAAGCAGCATGCATTCTTGTCAGCCATGCGCCGCCGAGGAGTGGGTGCGGGGCGCAAAACGGGCCCGCATGGGCCCGTTTTTTTACTGGCTGTAAGTCTTACTCGCCGGCAGGGGCCGCCGCTGCTTCCACGGCCACGGCCTTGGGCGTACGAACGGTCTGCTTCTCGCGGATGCGGGCTGCCTTACCGGTCAGGCCGCGCAGATAGTACAGCTTGGCCCGGCGGACGTCGCCACGGCGCACCACCTCGATCGAGGCCAGGCGCGGCGAATACAGCGGGAATACGCGCTCCACACCCTCGCCGTAGGAAATCTTCCGCACGGTGAAGGAGGAGTTCAGGCCGGCATTGCTGCGGGCGATGCAGACGCCTTCGAAGGCCTGGATACGCTCGCGCGTGCCCTCGACGACCTTCACATTCACGCGCAGCGTGTCGCCCGGCACGAATTCCGGTACCTGGTGATCGGCCGTAACCTTGGCGATCTGCTCCTGCTCGAGCTGTTCGATGATGTTCATTGTCCTAATCCCTAGCTAACCGTAATCCCTGCCTGACCGTAATCCCTGTCTAACAGGGCCCTGCGGCAAACCACTCTCCAAGACACCTGACGGCGCCTAGTTCCTGTCTTCCTCTCCGGCCGCGACATAGGCCGACCAGAGGTCGGGCCTGCGTTCGGCCGTAATCCGTTCCGCTTCCGCGCGGCGCCACCGCCGCACCTTTTCGTGATGGCCCGAGGTCAGCACCTCCGGCACCACGCGCTCGACCCCTTCATGGTCGATCCAGGCCTGCGGCCGCGTATAGTGGGGATATTCCAGCAATCCCCGCTCGAAACTCTCTTCGTCCAGACTTTCCTCGGACCCCATGGCCCCAGGCAACAGCCGGACACAGGCATCAATCAGCGCCATCGCCGCCGGTTCGCCCCCGGAAAGGACGAAGTCGCCGAGGCTGACCTCGACGATCCGGCGCGAGTCGATGACCCGCTGATCCACCCCTTCGTAGCGCCCGCACAACAAGGTCACGCCCGGGCCGTCTGCCAGATCGCGCGCCATCGGCTGATCCAGCTTGCGGCCCCGCGGCGAGAGATAGATCACCGGGCCCGGCCGGTCCGCAACCGCACCCAACGCCGCATCCACGACATCGGGCCGCATCACCATACCGGCACCGCCGCCGAAAGGGGTGTCATCGACGGAGCGGTGTTTATTACGCGCGAACTCGCGAATGTCCAGCGTTTCCATTAGCCAGACGCCCTTTTCCAGCGCCTTGCCTGGAAGCGATGCCCCGAGCGGCCCCGGAAACATCTCTGGAAACAGCGTCAGCACGGTAGCCCGCCAGCTCATTCCGCATCATCCCGCACCGCGGAGTCCGCAATCTCGTCGCCAGCCGCACCGCTTTCCAGCAGCGCCGCCGGCGGATCGGCGACCAGCCGCCCGCCCGCGATATCGACCACCGGCACCACGGCCCTGGTGAAGGGCAGGAAGACGCTGCCGCCTTCCTCCCGCGTTACCTCCAGCACGTCGCCGGCGCCGAAATCATGGAGCGCCTTCACCGTGCCGAGCCGCCCGCCAGCCACCTGATCCACAGCAAGGCCGATCAGGTCGGCATGGTAGAACTCGTCTTCCTCCAGCGCCGGCAGGGCATCGCGGCCGATATAGAGCCGCAATCCCTTCAGCGCCTCGGCGGCGGTGCGGTCGGCAACGCCATCGAGCGTGGCCATCACCACATCGCCCTTCGGCTTGCCGCCCTTGGCCGTGCCGACGGGGCGCAGCGTCAGGCTGCGTCCCGCTTCGCCATCGCGCCGCTTTCCGAGAAGCGCGCCGTATCCGAAGATCGCGGCAGGCTCGCCGGTGAAGCTGCGGATTCGGAGCTGGCCACGGATGCCATGGGCACCGACAACGACCCCGAGCAGGACGGATTGTCCTGTCTCGGCATCGCGATCTGTGCCTGCCGGCGCCGGCTGGCGTTCTGGGTGGCTCGCCATGACCAGGCCGCTCCCGTCCTGAATGTGCGCGTTGCCATCGGCCCGGCGCCTTTAGGCGCTGGGCTTCTCGGCCTCGGCGGCTTCCTCGGCCGGGGCCTCGGCAGGTGCTTCCGCAGGGGCTTCAGCAGCAGGCGCTTCCTCGGCCGGGGCTTCCTCGGCAGGCGCGGCGGCGGCGGCAGCAGCGGCCTCGGCGGCGGCAGCTTCAGCGGCGGCCTTCTCGGCGGCAGCCTTCTCGGCCAGCGCGGCCTGTTCCTTCATGCGCTCCTGCGTCTTGGCGCGGGGCTGGTTCTTCTTGGTCTGCTCCGGCTGGGCCGGGGCTTCGCCAAGGCCAACCGTGGCCAGGAAGCGCGCGACGCGGTCGGTCGGCACGGCGCCAACCGAGATCCAGTGCTTGGCGCGGTCGGCGTCGATCTTCAGTCGGTCCGGATGGCCATGATCGACCATCGGATTGTAGGAGCCGATACGCTCGATGAAGGCGCCATCGCGCGGCGAGGTGCTCTGCGCCACAACGATGCGATAGAACGGACGCCGCTTTGCGCCGCCACGGGCCAGACGAATCTTCAGTGCCATTAGTTTCTTCCTTAACCTGTTACGCGTGTTCTGGTTGTCGTCGAATTGAAGTGTCAGCGCCGGCCGAAACCGGGGGGAAGCTTGCCGCCGGGCAGTTTCGGCAGGCCGGGGAAACCGCCGCCGCCGCCAAGCCCTCCAAGACCGCCGGGGGGCAGCTGCGGCGGTGTTCCGCCACCGCCACCCATCATTCCGCCCATCATGCCTTTCAGCATGCCGGACTTGCCCATCTGCTTCATGACCCGGCTCATATCCTGATACTGCTTCAGCAGCCGGTTCACTTCCTGCACCGTTGTGCCGCTGCCGGCCGCGATGCGCTTGCGGCGCGAGGCGTTCAGCAGCTTGATGTCCTTGCGTTCCTTCTTGGTCATCGAGGAGATGATGGCCTCCTGGTGGGCCAGTTGCCTCTCGTCGATGTTGGCGCCGGCCAGCTGCTTCTTCATCTTGCCGATGCCGGGCAGCAGGCCCATGACGCCGCCGAGCCCGCCCAGCTTGCGCAGCTGGCGCAGCTGCGAGGCCATGTCGTCCAGGTCGAAATCGCCCTTCGCCATCTTCTTGGCGAGCCGTTCGGCCTCGTCCTTCTCGATGGTCTCCGCGGCCTTCTCGACCAGCGAGACGACGTCGCCCATGCCGAGGATACGGCCGGCGATGCGCTGCGGATGGAAATCCTCCAGCGCGTCCATCTTCTCGCCGACGCCCAGCAGCTTGATCGGGCAGCCGGTAATGGCGCGCATCGACAGTGCCGCACCGCCGCGCGCATCGCCATCGACGCGGGTCATGACGATGCCGGTGACGCCGACGCGCTCCTTGAAGGATTTCGCCACATTCACGGCGTCCTGGCCGGTCATGGCATCGACCACCAGCAGCACCTCGTGCGGCTGCACGAGGTCGCGTACCGAGGCCACCTCGGTCATCAGCGCCTCATCGACATGCAGCCGGCCGGCCGTGTCCAGCATGACCACGTCATAGCCCTGCAGGCGGCCGACGGTCATGGCGCGCTTGGCGATGGAAACCGGCTGCTCGCCGGGCACGATGGGCAGGGTGGCCACACCGGTCTGCTCGCCCAGGATGCGCAGCTGTTCCTGCGCCGCCGGACGATGCACGTCCAGCGAGGCCATCAGCACCTTCTTCTTGTCGCGCTGGGTGAGGCGGCGCGCCAGCTTGCCGGTGGTGGTGGTCTTGCCCGAGCCCTGCAGGCCGACCATAAGGATCGGCACCGGGGCGGGGGCGTTCAGGTCGATTGGTTCCGGCTCCGCGCCCAGCATCTCGACCAGCTGGTCATGGACGATCTTCACCACCATCTGGCCCGGCGTGACCGAGCGCAGCACTTCCTGGCCGACGGCCTTCTCGCCGGCCTGGGCAATGAAATCCTTCACCACCGGCAGGGCGACATCGGCCTCCAGCAGCGCCACGCGCACTTCGCGCATGACCTCCTTGACGTCGCTCTCGGAGAGGGCGCCGCGCCGCTTCAGTCGCTCGAACACATCGCCGAGCTTGCCGGTCAGGCCGTCGAACAAGGGCTCTATCCCGTTGCCGTTGGGTCGGTTTAAAGTCGCGTCACCGCACGCAAACCCGCCCAAGCAAAAATGCGCCCGTGCGCGAAACTCGCGGACGGACGGTGCCCCCCAACAGGGGTGGAGGGCTTCTATGGGCGGCCAACATGCCGTGAATGGGGCGGAACCTAGGGGAAACGGCCACCGGAGTCAATCGCCGTGCGGCCGGGAAGCGGGGGGCTTCATGGAAGACGAGAAGACAAAAGATTTCTGGGCGGCCTATCGCGCCGCGTCGGGCGTGCCGGATCGGCCTTATGAGGTGGTGCGCTTCGGCGATTCGCCGGCGCTGGCCGACGAGCTGCTGGCCCTGGTCCGTGCCGGTCGCAAACGGGCGACGGCATCGCTGCTGCGCGACTATGCGCCGGATGCCGTGCCGAAGCCGGGGGATCATGTGCTGGTGCTGGACGGCGCCGGCAATCCGGCCTGCATCTGGCGGACCAGTGCGGCGGATATCCTGCCGTTCATCGAGGTGGGCGAGGATTTCGCGGCGGCGGAGGGCGAGGGGGATGGCAGCCTCGCCTATTGGCGCGAGGGGCATAACCGCTATTTCGGCCGGCAGGCGGAACGCGAGGGTTTCGCCATGCACGACCGGATCGAGGTGGTGTGCGAGCGTTTCGAACTGGTCTGGCCGCCGGAACTGGCGGACCGGCGATAAGGGGTTACTTCCCCGAGCGCTTCAGGCTCTTGATCTGGCCGCGCGGCTGGCCGGACATCTCGGCGATCTTCCGGTCCTGGTCCATGATGTAGGTCCGTGCGGGCGCATCGCCATCCAGCCCGTCGATAAGCTCGCCGGGTACCTTGCGGTTGGAGGACAGGCTGCCATCCTCATAGATCACGTTGAACAGGACGAAGCTGGCAGGTGTGGCGGGTTTCTTCTGGCGGCCCAAGATGGTCTCCATCGGGTATAAGGAAAGCGAGAAAGGCCGGTGGTCGCAGAATCAATCAACCGCGGCTGATTGACCGCGGTCTGGCGACCCCGGTTTGGCGACCCCGACCGCAGTGTCAGCAGGCACTTTGTTTCAGTCGCGCTTTTCCGGGCTTTCGCCTGTCGCGTCGCCACCAGGAAGGACGGTATCGGCGGATTCCCCGTCGAGAGTTTCGCCGTCGAGAGCGTCCCCGTCGGGGGATTCCCCGTCAGCGGACTCCTCGCCAAGTGTCCCCTTGCGGCGGGCCACTTCTTCTTCCTTGCGCAGAAGCTTTTCTTTTTTCTTCTGCTCTTTGGCCCGGTTCCGCTCGGCGCGCTGCTGATTGTAGTTCGGCTTAAAGGCCATCTGGGCGTCTCCCGGCTGGCTGAAATGGAAAAGGGCGCCGGTGAACCGGCGCCCTTTCGCTTTAGGCTCAGACCTTAGGTCAGACGGCCTTCAGATTCTCAGCCGAGGTCTTGCCACGCTTCGGATCGCGCTGCTCTTCATACGAGACCTTCTGGCCTTCGTTGAGGCTGCGCATCCCGGCGCGCTCGACGGCGGAGATGTGGACGAAAACGTCCGGACCACCGTTCTCCGGCTGAATGAAACCGTAACCCTTGGTGCTATTGAACCACTTGACTGTACCGATCGGCATGTTTGCCTCCTTCGTTGTCGATTCGCCCCACCCGGATGGGAGGAGCGTCGCACTCTGTGTCCAGGGATAGCGCGAACTGGACACCCGAAGGGGCGTTACGAGCCGGCAGTCTGAAGCAGAATGGTCACAGCAATGTGGGGCCGTTCCGTTCAAAAAGCAAGAGGAATGGCGGAATTCAGGAAAAGATAAGCCAGAGCAGCAGGATGAGCGGGATGGGAATTCCCACAAGCCAGAGCAGAATATAGGGCATGTGTGTCTCCTTTGATAGTTGCATAAGAGAACGATTGACCACCGGTTTCGATCCCGCCGGGCCGCTTCTGCAAGGCAGGTCTGCGGAAACAGGCGGGGGAATGCGCGTGTGCTTGCGCAAGCTGGCCGTGGACTCCGGGCCCCGCATCGCCATATAACGCGAGCTATGGAAAAGCTTCCGTTCATAAAGATGCATGGGCTGGGCAACGATTTCGTCGTGCTCGACGGCCGCGCCGCGCCGATTGTGCTGAGCGAGGCGCAGATTCGCGCCATCGCCGACCGCCGCACCGGCGTCGGCTTCGACCAGATGATCGTCATCGAGCCGCCGAAGAACGGCGCCGATGCCTATATGCGCATCCTGAATGCCGATGGCGGCGAGGTGGAGGCCTGCGGCAACGCCACGCGCTGCGTCGCGTCCTGGCTGTCGGAAGAGGCGGATCGGCCGGCTTTGTCGATCGAAACCGTGGTCGGCACGCTGCTGACCAATGTGAATGCGGACGGCACTGTGACCGTCGATATGGGCGAGGCGCGGCTGGGCTGGGACGAAATTCCGCTGGCCCGCGAGATGGACACGCTGAAGGTCATGGCCGGCGTGGCGCCGCTGACCGAGGCGACCTGCGTGAATGTCGGCAACCCGCACGCCGTCTATTTCGTCGATGATGTCGAGAGCGTCCCGATGGCCGAGATCGGCCCCCGCATCGAACATGACCCGATGTTCCCGCAGCGCATCAATGTCGAGGCGGTGCAGATCCTGTCGCCGACGAAGATGCGGATGCGGGTGTGGGAGCGTGGTGTCGGCATCACCCGGGCCTGCGGTACCGGCGCCTGCGCCAGCCTGGTTGCCGCCGTTCGGCGCGGCCTCAGTGAGCGCAAGGCCGATGTGATCCTCGATGGCGGCACGCTGACCATCGAATGGACCGAAGATGGCCGGGTGCTGATGACCGGGCCGGTCGCCATCTCCTACCGGGGCGAGCTGGAGCCGTCCGTCATCGGGGCCGCGTGATGGGCGTCGAGATCGTCACCTTCGGCTGCCGCCTCAATTCCTACGAATCCGAGGTGATGAAGGATCTGGCCGCGCAGGCCGGGCTGACCGACACGGTGATCGTGAATACCTGCGCCGTCACCGCCGAGGCCGAGCGCCAGGCGCGCCAGACCATCCGCAAGCTGCGCCGCAACAACCCGGACGCAAAGATCATCGTCACCGGCTGCGCTGCCCAGGTGAAGCCGGAGCAGTTTGCCGCCATGCCGGAAGTGGACCGCATCCTCGGCAATGAGGAGAAGCTGCAGGCCGCAAGCTACGGGCTGGACGACGATGCCCGGGTGCGGGTGAACGACATCATGAGCGTGCGCGAGACCGCCGCGCACATGATCGCCGGCTTCGAGGACCGCGCCCGCGCCTTCGTTCAGGTACAGCAGGGCTGTGACCATCGCTGCACCTTCTGCATCATCCCCTTCGGCCGCGGCAACAGCCGCTCCGTCCCCATCGGCCGGGTGGTCGAGCAGGTGCGCGAGCTGGTACGCAATGGCTATAACGAGGTCGTGCTGACCGGCGTCGATATCACCAGCTACGGCCCCGATCTGCCGGGCAAGCCGATGCTGGGCCAGATGATCCGCCGGCTGCTGGCCAATGTGCCGGAACTGCCGCGCCTGCGGCTGTCTTCGCTCGACCCGGTGGAGATCGACGATGATCTGTTCCGGCTGATCGCCGAGGAGCCGCGTCTGCTGCCGCATCTGCATATCAGCCTGCAGGCCGGCGACGACATGATCCTGAAGCGCATGAAGCGCCGCCATCTGCGCGCCGACGCCATCGCCTTTGTCGAGAAGGTGAAGGCGCTGTGCCCCGACATGGTGTTCGGCGCCGATCTGATCGCCGGTTTCCCGACCGAGACCGACGCGATGTTCGAGAACACGCTGCGCAGTGTCGAGGAATGCGACCTGACCTATCTGCACGTCTTTCCCTATAGCGAGCGCCCCGGCACGCCGGCGGCGCGCATGCCTCAGCTTCCGGTGGAGGTGCGCAAGGAGCGCGCGGCGCGTCTGCGCGCGGCGGGCGAGGCGCGGCAGGCGTCCTTCCTGGCCTCGCGCATCGGCACTGAGGCCGAGGTTCTGATGGAGAAGCCCGGTATGGGCCGGACCGAGCATTTCGCGCCCGTCCTTCTCGATACCGATGTCGCGCCGGGCACGATCCTGCGTGCCCGCATTACCGGGGCCGGGGCGGAACAGCTTACCGGCCAGACCTTGGATATCCGGACAGCAGCATGAGCGATGAGAGTGATCCGACCGGCGCGGCGCAGGATGACGCCCGCAAGCCCGGCTGGCTGGCGCGCCTAAAGCAGGGGCTGGCCCGCACCTCGGCGAAGCTGGGCGGCGGCATCATCGGGCTGTTCACCAAGCGCAAGCTGGACGACGCCACGCTGGAGGAGCTGGAAGATTTGCTGATCCAGGCCGATCTTGGCGTGAAGACAGCGGCGAAGCTGACCGCCAACCTGGCCCGCGAACGCTTCGACAAGGAAGTGACGTCGGAGGAGGTGCGGCAGGCCTTCGCCGAGGATATCGCGGAAATCCTGACCCCCGTGGCACTGCCGCTCACCATCGATCCGGCGCTGAAGCCGCATGTCGTGCTGGTGGTCGGCGTGAACGGCACCGGCAAGACCACGACCATCGGCAAGCTGGCCAAGCAGTTCCGCGACCAGAAGAAGAAGGTGATGCTGGCCGCGGGCGACACGTTCCGCGCTGCCGCCGTCGAGCAGCTGAAAATCTGGGGCGAGCGGACCGGCTGTCCGGTGATTTCCGGGCCGGAGAATTGCGATGCCGCCTCGCTGGCCTTCGACGCGCTGAAGCGGGCGAAGGCGGAAGGCGCCGACGTGCTGCTGATCGACACCGCCGGCCGGCTGCACAACAAGGCCGTGCTGATGGACGAGCTGAAGAAGGTGATCCGGGTCATCGCCAAGATGGACCCGGCCGCCCCGCATTCCACCGTGCTGGTGCTCGACGCCACCACCGGCCAGAACGCCCACGCCCAGGTCGAGACCTTCCGCGAGATGGTGAATATCACCGGCCTGGTGATGACCAAGCTGGATGGCACGGCGCGTGGCGGCATGGTGGTGGCGCTGGCCGATGCCTTCGGCCTGCCGGTGCATGCGGTCGGCGTCGGCGAGGGGGCGGACGATCTGCGGCCCTTCGAGGCCCGCAGCTTCGCCCGCAATCTGATGGGGCTGGAGTAGACTCTAGACGTTGCGCGCGCGGACTGTCCGCCCGGCCGGGAAGGTGACGCGCACGATGGTGCCGCGCCCCGGCCAGCTTTCGATGTCCATCTCGCCGTCATGCAGGCCGATCAGGCTGTCGATGATGGCGAGGCCGAGGCCGGTCCCCTGGATTTTATGCTTCGCGGCCCGGCTGGCGCGGCCGAAGCGCTGGCGGATCAGCGGAATTTCCTCGGGCTCGATGCCGACCCCGGTGTCAGAGACCAGGATCTGGATTGCCGCCGTTGCGGTCAGCACGGCGGAGACGGAGACCTGCCCGCCGGCCGGCGTGAACTTGATGGCGTTGGAGATCAAATTCACCAGAATCTGGCGTGTCATGCGCTCGTCCGCCATCAGGTGCGGCAGGCCGGGCGGCACATCGTTGGTCAGCTCGATCTCGGCGCTCTCCGCCCGGTCTGCGAACAGCCGGATCGTGCCCTGAACCAGGCTGGCGACATGAAGGTTGGTCTCGATCAGTGTCAGCCGGCCGGCCTCGATCTTGGCCAGGTCCAGCAGATCGTCGATGAATTCCAGCAGATGCTGGCCGCTGGCGTGGATATCCTCGGCATAGTCGCGGTAGCGCGGATTGTCGAAGGGGCCGAAATATTGACCCAGCATCACTTCGGAAAAGCCGATGATGGCGTTCAGCGGCGTGCGCAGTTCGTGGCTCATATTGGCCAGGAAGTCGCTTTTGGCGCGGTTGGCGATTTCCGCCTCTTCCTTCGCGCTGCGCAATTCATCCTCCGCCCCCACGCGCTCGGTGACGTCGATCACCTGGGAGATGATCTGAACGTCAGCGCCGGCGCCGGTCTCCAGAACGGCGGTGGTCATCAGGCCAACGACGATGTCGCCGCCCTTGGTGATGTAGCGCTTCTCGAACTGGAATTCGCCTGAGCGCGCCTGTGCCTGGCTGGCAAATCTCTGCGCCATCTGCTCGGCATCGTCCGGATGGGTGACATCCCGGACCGACATGTGCCGCAGCTCGTCACGGTCATAGCCGACGAACCGGCAATAGGCGTCGTTCACCCGCAGGTAGCGGCCTGTCAGGTCGATCACGGCCATGCCCATTGGCGAGCGTTCGAACAATTGGCGGAACAAGGCCTCCTTCCTGGCTTCGGCAGCGGCACGGTGCGTGCGTTCGGTTGCATCGTGACCGATAATCAGGGTGGCGCCATCGGCCAGGCGCTCCTCGCGCAGTTCGATGACGCGCCCGTCCCTGTGATGCAGCGTCAGCGTGCCTTTCGGGTTGCGGTGATAGGCGATGCGATAGGCGATCCATTCCTCGACCTGTTCGGGCGTACGCTCCGGCAGCAGGTTCGGGATGTTTTCCCGCAAGCAATCGAGATAGTGACTGCCGGGGGTCAGCAGGCTGGCGATACCGAAAAAAAGCTCCCGGTGCCGCCGGTTGCACAGGACCAGCCGGTCGTCGGCATCGAACAGCACCACACCATCGGAAGACAGGTCGAGTGCCTGTACCAGCTTGCGCGCGGCGTCATTGGCGATATCGACTTCGCGCACCTGGTCGGTGATGTTCTGGCAGGTGCCGTGATAGCCGAGGAAGCTGCCATCGGCGGCGTAGATGGGGAAGCCGGACACGCTGACCGTTCGTACCTGTCCGTTGGCGGCCAGATAGCTATAGCGGTAATCGTTGAAAGGCCGGCGATTGGCCAGGTCGTCCAGATGACGCTGCCAGGCTTCCTGGTTGGTGCGGGGCATGCCAACCTCGGCGCGGGTCTTGCCCAGGACGTCGTCTGGATCGAGGCCGGTTTCCGCCGCGAACTCGTCGGACAGCAAGGTGAACCGCAGATCGGCATCGGTCTCCCAGCGCCAAAGGCGGGCAAGCCGGGGCACTTCGCGGAACTTTTCAAGCTCCGCTTCCAGATCGGCGATCCGCTTCCGCAGGCGCTCCATCTCGGATGCCTGCGCAAGGTCGCTTGGGGGATTATCCTCTCCCGCCATGCTGGGTTTCGTCCTTACCGCCTCATGGGATCAGGTAAATGAATATCGAGTAAGCTTCAAATCTCATGCCTGTCGCAGCAATCCGCGCCCGGCCAGGTTGCGCATCAGCGCGCCCGTCCCGAAATTCCAGGCCGGAATCCGGTCCGAGCGGTTCACCCGGTTCACCAGCCGGCCCAGCGCCGGGCTGGCGATCGTCACCAGATCGCCCGGCTTGTGGGTGAAGCCCTGGCCCGGCGCCCCGCGATCCTCCACCGGGGCGAACAACGTACCGGTGAACAGCACCAGCCCATCGGGGTATTGATGGTTGGGGCCGATGGTCTGGGCGGCAAGGTCGCTCACATCGCGGCTGATTTCCGCCATTGAACTGCTGCCTTCCAGCCGGAACCCGTCCTCGCCCTCGACCGTCAGTGTCAGCTCTGCCTTGCGCACATCATCCAGCGTGAAGCCAGCGTCGAACAGCCGGATGAAGGGGCCGATGGCGCAGGAGCCGTTATTGTCCTTCGCCTTGCCCAGCAACAGCGCGCTGCGGCCCTCGACGTCGCGCAGATTGACGTCGTTGCCGAGGCTGGCCCCGACGATCTGCCCGGAAGACGCGATGGCCAGCACGATCTCCGGCTCGGGGTTGTTCCAGGAGGAGATCGGGTGGATGCCGATCTCGGCGCCGCAGCCGACCGCCGACATTGGCTGCGCCTTGGTGAAGATTTCCGCATCCGGGCCGATGCCGACCTCCAGATATTGCGACCACAGGCCGCGCGCCATCAGTGCCTGCTTCAGGCGCAGGGCGGCGTCCGAGCCGGGCTTGACGGCGCGCAGATCGTCGCCGATCTCGGCAACGATCAGCTTGCGCACGCCCTCGGCAGCAGCCGGGTCGCCCTTCGTCTGCTCCTCGATCACCCGTTCCAGCATGGAGCGCGCGAAGGTCACGCCGGCGGCTTTCACCGCTTGCAGATCGCACGGCGCCAGCAGCCAGGGCTGTTGCGGGTCCTGGCCTTTGGAAGCGTTGTTGGCGGCGGCGCTGTTGGCCAGCAGCGCCTCGACCGGGGCCAGCGACTCGCCGTCAGCGGCCTGCAGGGCGGCGGCCGGATCTGGCGCATCCAGCAATTCGGCGACGGTCGGCCAGTGCCGCGTGACATCGATGGCCATGCCGTCGCGCAACGTGACGACGCACGGCCCCGCGATGGCGGGATTCCAGACCCGCCCCACCAGCGTGGCCTGGCGCCAATCTTCCGGCAAGATTTCCTGTCCCAGCCCGTGTCGCATCGTTTCCTCGACGCAAGTTCTTGTCGTTCGGACAGTAGCAGGCCAATACTTCTAAGCAATAATAACGTGTAATCCGAAAGGAATGCTTATGCCTGCCGAGATGGAAATGGCTGGCCGGGCAGGCGATCCACCGCGCAGGGTGGTGTCCGTTGGCGAATGCATGGTGGAACTGCGTGACCGCCCGGACCGGCTTTCCCGCGCGTTTGGCGGCGATACGCTGAACACGGCGGTCTATCTGGCGCGGCTTGGTGTTCCGGTCGCCTATCTGACGGCGCTGGGCGACGATCCCTACAGTGCGGAAATGCTGGCCGCCTGGCAGGCAGAGGGCGTGGGGTGCGGCGATGTCGCGATCCTGCCCGGCAAGCTGCCCGGCCTCTATGCGATCCGTGTCGATGGCGGCGGCGAGCGGTCCTTCTATTACTGGCGCGGGGCCGCCGCCGCGCGCGAGATGATGAAGGACGCGGCGGGCGACAGGATCGCCGATGCCATCGCCCACGCCGGGTGCGCCTATCTGTCGGCGATCACCCTGTCGATTCTGGATGCAGCCAGCCGGGCGCGGCTGAACGGTGCGCTGGACGCCTTGCGCGGCGCTGGCGGGCTGGTGGCCTTCGACAGCAATTACCGGCCGCGCAACTGGCCCGGACGCGAGGCAGCGCGGCTTGCCGTTCAGGCAACGCTGGCCCGGGTCGATATCGCCCTGCCGACCTTCGAGGACGAACAGGCGCTGTTCGACGATCCGTCGCCGGAGGCTACTGTGGCCAGACTGACCGCGGCGGGCGTATCCGAAATTGTGGTGAAGCGCGGCGCCAGCCCGGCGCTGGTTGCGGCCGGCGGCCGGACTTGGCACAGTCCCCCGGAGCTGGTTGCCGATCCCGTTGACACCACGGCGGCGGGCGACGCCTTCAATGCCGGCTATCTGGCCGCCCGTCTGCGTGGCCTGGAACCGCCGTCGGCAGCGCGCGAGGGGCATCGCCTGGCGGCTGCCGTCATCCGTCACCCCGGCGCCATTATTCCGGTTGCCGCCATGCCCAAAGGTGAGTGATCCGCATGACCATCCGCTTCTACGACCTCGTCGGAACCGACAACCGCCGCATGAGTCCCTATGGCTGGCGCGTGCGCATGGCGCTCGCCCATAAGGGGCTGGACTATGAATGGGTGCCGGTACGCTTCACCGACAAGGAAGTGATCGGGTTTTCCGGCCAGAAGCTGGTGCCGGTTCTGACCGATGGCGAGACCGTGGTTTTCGACAGCTGGGCCATCGTCAATTATCTGGAGGACTCCTACCCCGACCGGCCCAGTATCTTCGGCGATTCCGGTGGGAAGGCGTTCGCAGAATTCATCATGCACTGGGCCAACACGCAGCTGCATCCGCCGCTCATCAAGCTGATCCTCGGCGATATCTTCAAGATCGTGCTGCCGGAGGACCAGCCCTATTTCCGCGAGAGCCGGGAAAAGCGCTTCGGCATGACGCTGGAGCAGGTCACCGACCAGTCGCCGGAGCGGGTGGCGGCCTTCCGCGCCGCGCTGGAGCCGGCGCGGCTCTGTCTGGCGTCGCGGCCCTATCTGGCCGGTGCGGCGCCATCCTATGCCGATTATGCGCTGTTCGGCAGCCTGCAATGGGCGCGCTGCGGCAGTCCGCTGAAGCTGCTGGCCGAGGATGATCCGCTGCATGGCTGGCGGCAGCGCCTGCTCGACAGCTTCGACGGCATGCCGGGCAAGGCGGTCGGTTTTGCGGCTTAGGCGGCTGCCAGCTTCTCCGCCAGGTCGAGCAGCATCCAGTCGCTGCCCGGCAGGCCGGCGATGGAGATGCCGAGCGGACAGCCCTCCAGCTTTGCCAGCGGCAGGGTGATCTGCGGCATGCCGGTGAGGCCGCCGGGGCAGGTCAGCTTCAGCATGGCGGCACGGTAGGCGCCCTCGGCGGCCCCCGACAGGGTCTTCAGCGGCGCCGGGCCGCTGGAGGCCGGCAGGCACAGCACGTCGCCCGGCTGCAGGATCGCCGCCAGGCGCTGGCGCGCCTTCTCCCGCACCTTGCCGGCCTCGGCGACTTGTTCCGCCGTCACCTGCCGGCCGAGGTCGAAGCGTTCGGCAATTTCCGGTGCCATTTTCGGCTGGGTCTTTGTGATCCACTCCCCATGCGCCTGCCAGGCCTCAAAGCCCTGGATCTGCCGGAAGGCGGCGAACCAGACATCGAATCCATCCGGGTTCAGCGTTGCGTAATGGCGCGGCCCGACCGCGGCGATCAGCCGGTCCACCAGCGGTTTCAGCGCGTCGCGCATTTCCGGCGCCACCAGGTCGAAGCAATCGGTGGCGATCACCAGCCTGCCGGCGGGGAAGCTCTCGCGCGGCCCTAGCAGCACCTCACCGACGCGTGCCAGGGTGCGGGCATCGCGGGTGAACCAGCCCACAACGTCGAAACTGTCGGCCAGCGGTACCAGCCCATCCTTCGCCACCCGCCCATGCGTGGTGCGGATGCCGTAGAGGCCGCAATTATTCGCCGGCACGCGCACCGATCCACCTGTGTCGGTGCCGAGCGCGAAATCGACCAGCCCGCCCGCCACGGCGGCGGCGGAACCGCTGGAGGAGCCGCCGGGCAGCCGGTCGGGGCAGGCGGTATTCACCGGCGTGCCGTAATGCATGTTCACGCCGGCCAGGCTGTAGGCCAGCTCGTCGGTGATGGTCTTGCCGTGCAGGGCGGCGCCGGCGTCGAGCAGCTTGCTGACGGAGGAGGCAGTGGCGCCTGCCGGCTTGTGGGTCGCCAGCCAGTCGGGATTGCCGGCGCCGGTCACATGGCCTTCGATGTCGAACAGATCCTTCGCGGCGAAGCTGAGTCCGGAAAGCGGGCCGCCTTCCTTGCCCTCGATATGGATGTCGCCATGCGGGCAGAAGCAGCCGAGCCGGTTGTCCAGTGCCATCGTTCTCTCTGTGGTTGCGGGCGGAACAGGGGGGGACGGAATGGGGAGAGTGTGTCAGCAGCCCAGCTTGTCGGCCAGCTCAGTGAAGCTGCCGGCGGCGAGGTCGATGCCGGGTTCGACGGCCAGGTCCCGGGTCTGGCCGGGGCCATGCTCGGTCGGCCGGGCGATGAAGGCGGTGCGCAGGCCGCTTTTCGCGGCGGCATGCAGGTCGGCATTGTGCGCGGCCACCATCATGCATTCGGCCGGCGCCAGCCCCAGCAGTTCCGCCGCCGCTTCATAGGCGCGCGGCTGCGGCTTGTAAGCCCGCGCCACTTCCGCCCCCAGGATCATGTCCCAGGGCATGCCGGCGCGTTTGGCCATGTTCACCATCAGCGCGACATTGCCGTTCGACAGGGTGGCGATGATGAATTTGCGCTTCAGCCGGGTCAGCCCCTCTACCACGTCAGGCCAGGGGTCGAGCCGGTGCCAGGCGTGGTTCAGATGATCGATTTCCGTCGGGGCGATACCGCTGACACCGAACCGGTCAAGCAGGGTAAGCAGGCTTTCGCGGTGCAGATCGTCCAGCTTCGTCCAGGGCCGGGCGCCGGTGCGCACCTGTTCCATCGAGGGCTGGTAGAGGCTGCGCCAGGCATCGGCGAAGGCCGGCCCGTCGAGCCCCAGCCCGTGCGACCGCGCGAAGGCGTCCACCTCACGGGCGATGCTGGTGCGCCAATCGACCACCGTTCCAAACACGTCGAACGTCAAGGCCCTGATTGCGGACACGTCCATCCCCCACCCCCTCTTTCAGCAAAGCCGCCCCGAATTTACCGCACTCTAGCGTCTGCCGCAGGGCCAATCTACGGCATGTTATGGGGTGACTCTACTGTTCTGCCTGAGTATTCTTCTTTAATCAGTTGATTTTAAGGTTAGAATCCTGTGTATTGCTCGAAGGGGGCATGAGCAATGCGGATAGTGGCAATATTCATGGCGGCACTGGTTCTGGCCGGCTGCGGGATGACCGCGAAAGCGCCTGCACCTGCCGCGCCCGATGCCGGGTCTGGCAGCGCTGCCTTGCCGGGGCAGGAGGCGCATGCCCTGCGGCCCTATCCGGAGACGGATGAATTCCTGCAATGCGTGCCCTTCGCCCGCACGGTTTCCGGCGTGGAAATTTATGGCGATGCCTGGACCTGGTGGACGCAGGCCGAGGGGCGCTATCGCCGTGGCAGGGAGCCCAGAATCGGTGCCGTGCTGGCGCTCCGCCAGACCGGTCGGCTGCGCCTCGGCCATGTTGCGGTGGTCGTCGCGCGGATCGACGAGCGCCGTCTTCTGGTCAGTCACGCCAATTGGGGCGGCGATTCCCGCACCAGGGGTAAAATCCACACACGCCAGCCAGTAATGGATGTCTCGCCGGCCAATGACTGGAGCCAGCTGCGCTTTATGAACACGCAAGGAACATTTGGCAGTGTTTATCCGGCACATGGTTTCATTTACCCGGAACAGGCTGTCGCTGCTCTCGGAAGATAATAGAAAATCGAGTTATGTAAAAATTTATGAAAATAAAAATGGGTGGTGTTGAATCTTCCGATTTTTCTAGTGAAGCAATTTTTCTTTTTGGAATTAACATTAGTTTAACGATTTACAACAATCCTGTTATCTTCACACGCGTCCTGTGTGTCCAATGATGGGGGACTCGATGTTTATGTGGAAGAAGGATGTTCATATCGAGCCGGGTATGCGGGTCGAGACTTTGAGCCGCTGGGGCGATACGAGCTGGATGATCGAGGGGGTCGTCAGCATCGAAGGCATTGCCCATGCCCGCTTGATGCCTGTTGATCCCGCCCGCGATTCGATCACCATCGCGGTTTCCGCTTTGGCCGACAAGCACCGCTTCCGGGTGCATCCGATGGCGGCTGTCGCCGGCTAGACTCTGTCTGTCTGCGCCGGATTGCATTGGCCCCGGCCGCGATAGGGCGGCGGGGGCTTGATCGGGTATTTCCCATCCCCTACATAAAGCATGGCGGTGCCAATCGGGCCGCCGGCTTCAGGCGCCGTTTACCGGGCCTTCTGAAGTCGTCTCAAGACCGTCTCGCTCATCGGGAGGAGGAAGGTCGCATGACGCGCATGACTGCATTCAACAGCCCGTTCCTGCTGGGCTTCGATCATTTCGAACGGGCGCTGGACCGTATCACCAAGGCGTCCACGGAAAGCTATCCCCCGTACAATATCGTGCAGACCGGCGCCAACAGCCTGCGCATCACGCTGGCTGTGGCCGGCTTTGGACCGGAGGCTCTGGAGGTTCTGGTCGAAGGCAACCAGTTGCAGATTCGCGGTCGCCAGAGCGAGGAGACGGAGCGGGTTTTCGTCCATCGCGGCATCGCCACCCGCCAGTTTCAGCGCAGCTTCATGCTCGCCGAAGGGATGAAGGTCAGTGCGGCGGCGCTGGGCAACGGGCTTCTGCACGTCGATCTGGAGCGCCCTGAACCGGAAACCAGGATTCAGCGCGTGGCGATCACGACGGCGTCTTAACCAATCGGCAGTGATTTGCCGGCAATATAGCGTTTCCGGGCCAGGCGACAGCCGCTTGCGTCAGGCAGCCCGGAAGAATATGGGATAGCGACCATGAACATGCTTCAGAAATTCCATCCGATGTCGAATCAGGACCTGGTCATGCTGGGCCTGAACGATGTGGCCTATATCCGCACGGTCCCCTCCCTGGAGGGGCAGTCGGGATTCGCCATTCACGCCGCCGACGGTACCGAGATGCTGGTCGTCGATAGCGTCGCATTGGCGATGGCGACAATCCGCCAGAACGATATGGAGCCGCTGCTGGTGCATTGACCGCGCTCCGCCGGCCGGGGCGATGCCCCGCCGGTGACGATATCAGGCTGCGCCGCCTTTCAGGCGGCGTGGCTGGTCGGAGTCTGGGTCAGTACGGCATAGAGCCCGTCCGCCGTGTCGCATCCCCTCAGCTTGCTGCAGGTCGAACGATCACGCAGCAGCCGCGATACCCGCGCCAGTGCCTTCAGATGATCCGCTCCCGCCGATTCGGGCGCCAGCAGCAGAAAGATCAGATCGACCGGCTCGTCGTCGATCGAATCGAAATCGATCGGCTTGTCCAGCCGCGCGAAAATGCCGTAGAGCCGGGTCAGCTCCGGCAGCTTGCCATGCGGAATGGCAATGCCGTTGCCCACGCCCGTGGTGCCCAGGCGCTCGCGCTCCAGCAGCACTTCGAAGATGCGCCGCTCTTCCAGTCCGGTAAGCTCGGCAGCCTTACGCGCAAGCTCCTGCAAAGCCTGCTTCTTGCTGGTCGCCCGCAGAGAGGCGATCACAGCGTCCGGTGAGATCAGGTCCATGATTTCCATGCTTGAAACGGCCCCGTTGTCTGTTGCGGGGCGGGCACAGCCCGCCCGTTCCTACATCTGGGGATCGATCCACCCTATATTGCCGTCTTCACGCCGATAGACGACGTTCAGCCGGCCGTTTGAGGCAAGGCGGAACATCAGTACCGGCTTGCCCGCAAGATCCATCCGCATGGCCGCGTCGCGCGGCGTCAGCGTGGGGATTTCGGTCTTCATTTCGGCCACGATCAGCGCGTCGTCACCGACAGGCTCGGCCCCTTCCTCTTCCGGTTCGGGGGCCAGCACATAATGCTGTGCCGACAGAACCTCTCCGACCCTGGCCGCGTTCTTGTGGTGATCGCGCAGCCGCCGCTTGTAGCGGCGCAGCTGCTTGGCGACGCGGGTGCAGGCATTGTCGAAGGCGACATGGGCGTCATCCGCCTCGCCGCTGGCCTGCACATCAATGCCGCGGCCGACATGCACATCGATATCGGCGGTGAACATCACCGCATCGCGTGACATGACAACCTTGGCTTCCAGCGCCGACCCGAAATACTTCTCGATCTCGGAACGCAGATTCTTGTCGATATGGTGACGCAAAGCGTCGCCGACGTCGATCTGCTTGCCCTTGACGGTGAGCTGCATAGAGCACCCCGTTTCTATGTTTATCCACTCCGCCGGTCCGCCGCCGATGCGGATTTTATCCGGCAGGAGGCGCGGACCATACTGCCCTCGCCTGAAGAGTCAAGCTTAGGCGGACCGGCCTGGCAAGGCCTTGACAAAAGCAAAAATTGGGTGTGCCGGATCACAGGCCAAGGCTTTTCTCCCGGCGGCGTTGAACAGATGAGGGAATGCGCATGGATTCCCGATACTTGGCGACGGTTCTTCTGGCGATATCGACGCCGCCCGTCTGCAAAATCTCGACGATCCGGTCATCCGACAGCACGGCGTCGGCAGGCTCCGCATCGATCAGCGTCTTGATGCGGAAGCGCACCGACTCGGCGGAATGGCTGGCCGCCCCGTCCATGGCCGAGATCGCGGCGCTGAAAAAGAACTTCAGTTCGAACACGCCGCGCGGGCTGGCGATGTATTTGTTCGCCGTCACCCGGCTGACGGTGCTTTCGTGCATGCCGATGGCATCGGCGATGTCGCGCAGTACCAGGGGGCGCAGATGGCCGATGCCGTGCCGGAAGAAGGCGTCCTGCTGGCGCACGATCTCGCCCGACACCTTGATGATGGTGGTGGCGCGCTGGTGCAGCGACTTCACCAGCCAGTTGGCCGATTGCAGCTGTTCGGACAGGTAATCCTTGTCCTCGCGGCGCAGGCCGCTGCGGCTGATGGCGGCATGGTAGCGCCGGTTGACCAGCACGCGCGGCAGGGTGTCGCTGTTCAGCTCGATCTCCCAGCCGCCATCGGCGGTCGGGCGCATCAGCACATCGGGGATCAGCGTCGGCGGTGCCTCGCGCTCGAAGCGCTCTCCGGGCTTCGGATTCAGCGCCTTGATCTCGGTGACCATGTCGCCGAGATCCTCGTTATCGACGCCACACAGGCGGCGCAAGGCGCTGAGATCGCGCTTGGCCAGCAGTTCCAGATTGTCGAGCAGCGCCTGCATTGCCGGGTCCAGCCGGTTCTTCTCGCGCAGCTGCAGGGCGAGGCATTCCTTCAGCGAGCGGGCGAAGATGCCGGGCGGGTCCAGCCGCTGCAGCCGGTCCAGTACCGCCTCCACCTGCTCCAGCGTGCATCCCAGCGCCTCGGCGATGGCCTCGCAGCCGGTGGTGAGCCAGCCGCAATCATCCAGCTGCCCGATCATGTAGCTGGCGATGGCGCGGTCCAGCGGGGCGGCGAAATCGGCGCCGACCTGTTCGTTCAGATGTTCGGACAGGCTTTTCTCCGAGGCCAGCGTGCGGTCGCGCAGATCCTCCTCGTCGCTGAAATCGCCGCCGCCGCCGGAGGTCTTCCAGTTCAGCGATTCGCCGCCGCTGCCCTCGCCGGTATATTCGTTGCTGCTCCAGAGGTTGGTATCGCCGGCATCGGAGTCGAGCGGGCCGTCGCCCTCGCCGGGCAGGGTGTCGCCGCCGGCAAGTACGGCGGTGTCCTGACGGTCGGAGGAGAGTTGGGGCGTGTCGTCCCGGTCGAGATCGGCGTCGATGCCACCCTCGATCCGGACGTCGCCATCGCCATCGTCACGCTCCAGCAGCGGGTTCTGCTCGATCTCGCGTTCGATATAGTCGGCGAGTTCCAGATTCGAGAGCTGCAGCAGCTTGATCGCCTGCTGCAGTTGCGGCGTCATCACCAACGCCTGCGACTGTCTGAGGTCTAACCGCTGCGCCAATGCCATGACCGTTCCGTCCCGTCCGACCGGTTACGCTTGCATCACAAGCTGAACCGTTCCCCGAGATAGACCCGGCGAACGTCGGCATCGTCCACGATCTCGGAAGGCACGCCTTCCATCAGCACCCGCCCATCATGCAGGATATAGGCGCGATCCACGATCTCCAGCGTCTCGCGCACATTATGGTCGGTGATCAGCACGCCGATCCCCCGGTCCTTCAGATGCGAGACCAGATCACGGATATCGCCCACCGCAATCGGATCGATGCCGGCCAGCGGTTCGTCCAGCAGGATGAAGCTGGGCCGCGAGGCCAGCGCCCGGGCGATCTCGACGCGCCGGCGTTCACCGCCGGACAGCGCCATCGCCGGCGTGCGGCGCAGATGCGAGATGGAGAATTCCGCCAGCAGCTCGTCGAGCTGTTCCTCGCGCCGCGCCGGATCGGCTTCCACCACCTCCAGCACCGCGCGGATGTTCTGCTCGACGGTCAGGCCGCGGAAGATCGAGGCCTCCTGCGGCAAATAGCCGATACCGAGGCGGGCGCGGCGGTACATCGGAAGCTCGGTGATGTCCTCGCCATCCAGGGCAATGGTGCCATAGTCCGGCGCGATCAGGCCGGTGATGATGTAGAAGCAGGTGGTCTTGCCGGCGCCGTTCGGCCCCAGCAAGCCAACCGCCTCGCCGCGCTGCACGGAGACGCTGACGCCGCGCAGCACCGGGCGCTTCTTGTACTGCTTGCCCAGATTGACGGCGGACAGGCCCCGGTTGTCGGCGATCAGGCGCGGGCCTCCGGCGGTCTCGCTGTCGGCGGCTGATCTGGGGCCGTTCTGGTTCATCGCCGTCCCTTCTCTTCCTACTGTGTCCTGCGACCGGGCAGCGAACTGCCCTCCTGCGGCACGAAAATCCCTTTCACACGGCCGTCCCCGCTCTGGCCGGCCAGCAATTTGCTGACGCCGGTGCGCAGATTCACCTCGGCGCGCTGGCCGTTCAGCTGATTCCGGCCCTGGGTGATCTTCACGTCTCCCGTGAGAACCGCTGTCTCCCTGGCGACAGTATAGACAGCTTGCCGGCTGCGCGCGATTTCGTTTGGCGTGGTGATGACGACATTTCCGTCGGCATCGACGCGGGTTAGCTGCTGCTTGCCGTCCTTGCCCTCGGCGAAGCGGGCGGTCAGTGTGTCGGCGCGGATCGTCCGGTCACCGCGCGTGGCGACCGCATCGCCGACCGCGACGGCCATCTTCTCCTGCTGGAAGTAATCGATGCGCTCACGCGCCGTGACCGTGTCCTCGGCGGAAACCAGCCGCAAATCCTGGCCGGTCAGGCGCATCCGCTGGCTGTCGAGATCATAGACGGCGCGGTCGCCATAGGCGGTTTCCGTCGGCGAGGCGATGCGCACATTGCCGTCGGCTTCCAGCTGGAAAATCTCGGTGCTGCCGTCCGCCGCCTCGCGGTAGGACGCGATCAGCCTGTCGGCAAGCACGGTGACCTCGCCCTGTGTGGCTCTGGCATTGCCGCGCGCGATGTACTGGCGGGCATCGCGCAGCCATTCGATGCCGTTCTCGGCCTCCACCGTCACCGGCCCGTCGCCGCCGCCGATGGTGGACAGCGATTGCGCCTGCACCGACGCCGGAACGAGAAGAAAGGAAAGGCAGAACAGCAGGGCGAGCAGGAGGGAGGGAACGGGCAGTCTGAGAGGTGTCGGCATTGTCGGAATCATCCTCCCGCCGCGGGATACATGACGAGGCGCGCCTTGCCGGTGAACAGGATGCGCGCGCCCTGGTCGAGAATCTGGAAGCCCTCTGCCTCGACATCGCCCAGCGGCCCTTGTCCGGTGACGGTTTGTTCACCGGACGCGGTGCCGGCCTTAAGGTCGATCAGGGCCGATTCGGAGCGGAACTCGTAGCCGGAATCATGGAAGATGTTCACGGCCCCCTTCAGGTCAATCGATTGCTGGCCCCGATGATACAGGCCGTCGCTGGCGGTCAGCGCAACCCAGGTGCCATCCTGCAGTGCGATGTCAGCCTTGGGATGGTCGAGCGCCACCAGATCGGCATTGCCGCTGGATTGCGTGGCGGCGTCGGCGGTGACGGTAAAGGGCTGGTTGCGGTTGTCGGTGCCGACATAGCGCGGGTTCACCATGCGCAGCGTCTCCGCGTCGCGCTGGTCGATGCGCACCGCGTTCAGCCGGAAGCGCCCATCGTTGGAGATCAGTTCCGGCCAGGCGATGACCAGCCCGACCAGCACCACCGCGATCGATGGCAGCAGGACTTTCATCAGGAACACCATGCGGCTGTAGCCAGCCACCGGCAGGCGGCGCACGCGCCGGCCCTTCGGCGGCGGCGGGGCCGGCCAATCGGCGCTTCCGTCCTCATTGGTGTGGGTCTGGCTGCTCACAATCTCCCCTGGGGCTTCCCCGGACTTCATCTTGCTTGGCGGGTCCGGTCATGCATCTGGCATCCCGCTTGCAGGGTGCCACAAGCGGATTATGGGCGGCTGTGCCAAACGGGTCAACGAAGCCGCAGATATGGCGCTTCCCCGGTGCCGGACCAAGGGCCGGCCGGAACGCGATCGCTCAGTGCGAGAAGATATCTTCTTCCGCCCAGCCGCTGAGGTCGAGCACAGCACGGGTTGGCAGGAAGCGGAAGCAGGCCGCGGCGATCTCCTGCCGGCCCTCGCGCGCCAGCCGCTCGTCCAGCACCGCCTTCAGCCTGTGCAGGTGCAGGACGTCGGAGGCCGCGTAGGCAAGCTGCTCCTGGGTCAGCTCAGCGGCCCCCCAGTCGGAGGATTGCTGCTGCTTGGACAGGTCGATGCCCAGCAATTCCCGGCACAGATCCTTCAGCCCGTGGCGGTCGGTATAGGTGCGCACCAGCTTGGAGGCGATCTTCGTGCAGTAGAGAGGGGTTGTCTCGACGCCCAGATAATGCCGGAACACGGCAATATCAAAGCGCGCATAATGGAACAGCTTGGTGATTTTGGGGTCGGCCAGCAGCCGCTTCAGATTGGGCGCGTCATACTGTTCCGGCGCGAACTGAACCAGATGGCTTTCGCCATCGCCGGCCGAAAGCTGGACCAGGCACAGCCGGTCGCGACCGGGGCGCAGGCCCATGGTTTCGCTGTCGATGGCGACGCAGCTGCCGAGGTCAAGACCGTCGGGCAGGTCGCCTTTATGAAGATGGATTGTCAACAGTACCTCCGGTCTCTATCCGGCTGGCGCCGAGATCATGACCGCCGGCCTGTTTATGCCAGCTTCCCTTGCTGCATTGAGCAAGAGATGGTGCCCAGGAGAAGACTCGAACTTCCACGACCTTTCGGCCACAGGTACCTGAAACCTGCGCGTCTACCAATTCCGCCACCTGGGCACGGCTTGGAGCGCCGTAAAATCGAGAAGAGCGGGGCTTCTGTCAATACGATTCTGCATGGTTCCGCAAAATCTTTCCGGCGCGTTGTGCGGCCCCCGGCAAATAGGCGGCAAATAGATGGTCCGGGTCGATTTACCTGCCGGGGCCGGTGTAGTATTAGGGGCGCACGGGATGCGCCCAGGCAATGTGTGTGGGGCGCACCCGCCAGGCTGAGGAATAGGCAATGAGCGATAAGGTGGTGACGGTTTTCGGCGGCTCGGGCTTTATCGGCCGCTATGTCGTCCAGCGGCTGGCCAAGACCGGCGTGCGCGTCAATGTCGCGGTGCGCCATGTCGAGCGTGCGAAATTCCTGAAGCCGATGGGCAATGTCGGCCAGATCACGCCGATCAGCTGCGATATCACCGACGCGGACTCGGTCGCCGGTGCCGTGCAGGGCGCTGACGCGGTCATCAATCTGGTCGGTATCCTGTATCCGTCGGGTCATGGCCACGGTTTCGACGACGTGCATCATCAGGCCGCCCGGACCATCGCCGAGGCCGCGAAGGCGGTCGGCGCCAGGGCGCTGGTCCATCTCTCGGCCATCGGCGCCGATGCCGACTCGGACTCGGCCTATGCGCGCTCCAAGGCGGCGGGCGAGGCGGCGGTTCGCGAGGTTTTCCCGGAAGCCACGATCCTGCGCCCCAGCATCGTGTTCGGGCCGGAGGATGCGTTTTTCAACCGGTTCGGCGCCATGGCGCGGCTGTCGCCGGCGCTGCCGCTGATCGGTGGCGGCCATACGCTGTTTCAACCGGTCTATGTCGGCGATGTGGCGGATGCGGTGCTGCGCGCCCTGTCGGATAGCAAGGCGCAGGGCAAGACCTACGAACTGGGCGGGCCCAAGACCTACAGTTTCAAGGCGCTGATGGAAGTCATGCTGGCCACCATCGGCCGCAGCCGGCTGCTGGTGCCGGTGCCGTTCTGCGTTGCGGACGTCCAGGCCGCCGTCCTGCAGCTGCTGCCGGTGCCGCCGCTGACCCGTGACCAGGTGACGCTGCTGAAGCACGACAATGTGGTGGCCGAGGGTGCGCTGACGCTGACCGATCTGGGCATCGACCCGACCACGCTGGAGGTCATCCTGCCGGCCTATATGGAGCGCTTCCGCCGGGATGGGCATTACAGCCGGTACACGGGGTAACGCCTGAAGGGGGTAACGCCTGAAGGGCGCAACGCCTAGAGATAGATCAGCGCCAGCAGGGCAGCCCCCAGCAGCAGCCGATACACCACGAAGGGCGTGAAGCTGGCCCGGCGCAGCCAGCGCATCATCAGAGCGATGGCGAGCAGCGCCGAGACGAAGGCCAGCCCCGCGCCGATCAGCGCGTCCATGGTCAGGCTGGCATCGCCGGCCTTCGCGAGATCCAGCGCTGCGAGCAACCCGGCGCCGGCAATCACCGGAATCGACATCAGCATCGAAAAGCGGGCGGTGTCGGCGCGCTCGTACCCCAGGAACCGCGCCGCCATCATGGTCACGCCGGACCGGCTGGCACCGGGGATGAAGGCCAGTACCTGCGCCAGGCCGAGCAGCAGCGCCGAGCCGGCGGTCATATGTTCGATCCGCCGCAGGGTCATGCCGATCCTGTCCGCGATATAGAGCAGTACGCCGAAGCCGATGGTCGCCCAGGCGATCACCTCGACGCTGCGCAGCAGGTCGCCGGCATATTTATGCAGCAGATAGCCGGCGAGGACGGCCGGGATTGTGGCGATGATCAGGTGCCCGATCATGCGCTGGCCTGCGGTGCGCTTGCCGCGCAGCGCCAGCCCCGCACCGCGCAGCATCTCCCAGAGGTCGCGCCAGAAATACAGCATCACCGCCAGCAGCGTGCCGACATGCACCGCGACGTCGAGCAGCAGCCCCTGATCCTCCCAGCCGGTGACATAGGGCACCAGGATCAGATGCGCCGAGGAGCTGACCGGGAGAAATTCAGTAATGCCCTGGACCAGGGCCAGGACGATCAGGTGGAACAGCGGCAAGTGAGCACCATGCACGCGAGGGTAAGGGGCGCGGCAGTCTCGCGCGCCCACAGGCGGCTGACTGTATAGCATTTCGGAATCCATCTCTCAGTGCGAAAAATAGGTCATTTGTGAGCCCTATTTACAAATGACGGAGAGGTCGAAAGATTCTTTCTCGACCGGGAAAGGATGAGTTTCCTGAAAATAGGTAATTTATCGGACCTATTTTCTATTTTTTGCTCGCCAAGGCTGGGCCACGCGCGTATAGCAGACCTCCGGACCGGTGCCCGCGATGGCGCCGGAGGCAAGGTGCGCGCGTCGGCAAAGGGGCGCGGGCCGAGAAAAGCGCCGAGAAAAGCGAGGGAGAGCCAGCCCATGGCCAGCAAGATGCTGAAATTCGTCACCGTGCCGCAGCACATGCCTGACAAGCGGGGTGTCGATGCGCGCCGGCAGGATTTCCAGGAAATCTATTCCCGCTTCGAGCCGAAGGATGCCGCGGAACAGGCAGCGCGCTGCTCGCAGTGCGGCGTGCCGTTCTGCCAGATTCACTGCCCGCTGCAGAACAACATCCCCGATTGGCTGATGCTGACCGCCGAAGGGCGCCTGGAGGAGGCCTACGAGGTATCCTCGGCGACCAACAACATGCCGGAAATCTGCGGCCGTATCTGCCCGCAGGACCGGCTGTGCGAGGGCAATTGCGTCATCGAGAAGGGCTTCAACTCGGTCACCATCGGCTCGGTCGAGAAATACATCACCGACACCGCCTGGGAAAAAGGCTGGGTGAAGGTGCCGAAGCCGCGCCGCGAGCTGGAGCAGTCGGTCGGCATCATCGGCGCCGGCCCGGCCGGCATGGCGGCGGCGGAACAGCTGCGCAAGAAGGGCTACCAGGTCCATATCTACGACCGCTACGACCGTGGCGGCGGGCTGATGATCTATGGCATCCCCGGCTTCAAGCTGGAGAAGGATGTGGTCGAGCGCCGCACGAAGCTGCTGCAGGATGCCGGCATCGTCTATCACTTCAATTGCGATATCGGCCGCGACGTCACCATGGATGAACTGCGCGAGCGCCACGACGCCGTGCTGATCGCCACCGGCGTCTATAAGGCGCGCGACATCAAGCTGCCGGGTGTCGGGCTGGGTAATATCGTGCCGGCGCTGGATTATCTGGTCGCCTCCAACCGCAAGGGGCTGGGCGACGAGGTGCCGGCCTATGACGATGGCTCGCTGAACGCGGCGGGCAAGAATGTCGTGGTCATCGGCGGCGGCGACACGGCGATGGATTGCGTGCGCACCGCGGTGCGCCAGGGTGCGAAATCGGTGAAGTGCCTCTATCGCCGCGACCGGGCCAACATGCCGGGCAGCCAGCGCGAGGTTCACCACGCCGAGGAAGAAGGCGTGGAGTTCGTCTGGCTGGCCGCGCCCGAAGCCTTTGTCGGCGACGGCACCGTCTCCGGCGTGCGCGCCATCCGCATGCATCTGGGCGTGCCCGACGCCACCGGCCGGCAGACGCCGCAGCCGATCGAGGGCTCGTCGGAGACGCATCCGGCCGACCTCGTCATCAAGGCGCTGGGCTTCGACCCGGAAGACCTGCCGGTGCTGTTTGGCGCGCCGGGCCTGGAGGTGACGCGCTGGGGCACGGTGAAGGTCAATCACCGCACCATGATGAGCAAGCTGGATGGCGTGTTCGCCGCCGGCGATATCGTGCGCGGCGCCTCGCTGGTCGTGTGGGCCGTGCGCGATGGCCGCGACGTGGCCGAGAGCATTCACAAGCACATCACGGCCAGGCTCGCCGGCGAGTCGGCGGAACAGCCGGCGGACGTGAAGAAGGCGGGCGGCAAGCCGCTCGCCATGGCATCCTGAGGGAGGGCCGGACAGTGGGCATTGAGAAGATTACGCAGGACAGCGGCCAGCAGTTCGTTTCCGAATATCGCCGCAACGCCGAGCATCTGGCCGATACCGGCCTGTACGATCCGGCTGACGAGCATGATGCCTGTGGCGTCGGTTTTGTCACCGCGCTGGATGGCACCGCGCGCCGCGATGTGGTCGAGGCCGGCATCAACGCGCTGAAGGCGGTCTGGCACCGCGGCGCTGTCGATGCCGATGGCAAGACCGGCGACGGCGCTGGCATCCATATCGAGATTCCGCAGGATTTCTTCCGCGAGGTGGTGGAGCGTCTGGGCTTCCGGACCGACAGCACGCGCATGGCGGTCGGCCAGGTGTTCCTGCCGCGCACCAGCTTCGACCAGCAGGAAACCTGCCGCTCCATCGTCGAGACCGAAATCCTGAATTTTGGCTACACTATCTATGGCTGGCGCCAGGTGCCGATCAGCATCGAGGTGATCGGCGAAAAGGCGAACGCGACCCGCCCGGAGATCGAGCAGATCATGATCTGCAACTCCAAGGGCGTGCCGGAGGCCACCTTCGAACGCGACCTCTACATCATCCGCCGCCGCATCGAAAAGCGGGTGCTGGAAGCGCACATCACCGAATTCTACATCTGCTCGCTGTCGTGCCGCTCGATCATCTACAAGGGCATGTTCCTGGCCGAGCAGCTGACGATCTTCTATCCCGACCTGCTGGACGGGCGCTTTGTGTCGCGCTTTGCGATTTATCACCAGCGCTATTCGACCAACACCTTCCCGACCTGGCGCCTGGCCCAGCCGTTCCGCGTGCTGGCGCATAATGGCGAGATCAATACGGTGAAGGGTAACATCAACTGGATGATGTCGCACGAGACGCGCATGGCCGCGCCCGCCTTCGGCGATCATGGCGAGGATCTGAAGCCGGTCATCCAGTCCGGCAGTTCCGACTCGGCGGCGCTCGATGCGGTGTTCGAGCTGCTCTGCCAGGCCGGCCGCGAGCTGCCCATGGTGAAGACCATGATGATGCCGGAAGCCTGGGGCGAGCACACCGACCTGCCACAGGCGGTGAAGGACATGTACGCCTACTGCAACTCGGTGATGGAGCCGTGGGACGGCCCGGCCGCCATTGCCGCCTGCTTCGGCGACTGGGTGATTGGCGGCATGGACCGCAACGGCCTGCGCCCGATGCGCTATACCATCACCGGCGACAAGCTGCTGATCGCCGGCTCCGAGACCGGCATGGTGAAGGTCGATGAAAGCCGCGTCATCGAGAAGGGCCGGCTTGACCCCGGCGAGATGATCGGCATCGATCTGGCCAATGGCCGGGTCTTCCATGACGGGCAGCTGAAGGATCATCTGGCGGGCAAGCGTCCGTTCGGCGACTGGATCGCCGGGTCGGTGAAGCTGGATAAGCTGATCCGTGGCGACCAGAGCGAGCCGGCCTATCTGTCGCGCGAGGAGCTGCGCCGCCGCGAGGTCACCTATGGCTGGTCGCTGGAGGATCTGGAACTGATCCTGCAGCCGATGGTCGAGGATGCGAAGGAGGCCGTCGGCTCGATGGGCGACGACACGCCGGTCGCGGTGCTGTCGCACACCTATCGCGGGCTGCATCATTTCTTCCGGCAGAATTTCAGCCAGGTCACGAACCCGCCGATCGACAGCTTGCGCGAACGCCGGGTGATGACGCTGAAGACCCGCCTCGGCAATCTCGGCAACATCCTCGACGAGGACCCGACCCAGTGCCAGCACCTGCTGCTGGAAAGCCCGGTGCTGTCCAGCGCCGAGTTTGAGGCGATGCGCGCCTATATGGGCGACATGGCGGTCGATATCGACTGCACCTTCGATGCCGCCGAGGATGGCGAGGAGGCGCTGCGTCAGGCCATCACCCGTATCCGCCGCGAGGCGGAGGAGGCGGTGCGCGGCGGCTGTGCCCATGTGATCCTGTCCGACGAGGCGATGAACGACGACCGCGCGGCGATCCCGATGATCCTGGCGGTCGGCGCGGTGCACAGCCATCTGGTGCGGCAGAATCTGCGCACCTTCACCTCGCTGAACGTGCGCTCGGGCGAATGTCTCGATGTGCATTACGTCGCGGTGCTGATCGGTGTCGGCGCCACCACGGTGAATGCCTATCTGGCGCAGGAGGCCATCGCCGACCGCCATGCCCGCGGCCTGTTCCCGGGCATGAGCCTTGAGGAATGCGTGCGGCGCTACAAGAAGGCGCTGGACGAGGGGCTGCTGAAGATCATGTCCAAGATGGGCATCTCGGTGCTGTCCAGCTATCGCGGCGGCTATCATTTCGAGGCCATCGGCCTGTCGCGCGCGCTGGTCGCCGAATTCTTCCCCGGCATGCCCAGCCGGATTTCCGGCATCGGCCTGCCCGGCATCCAGCGCCAGGTTCTGGCGCAGCATGCACGCGGCCATGCCGAGGATTTCTCCGCCCTGCCGGTCGGCGGTCTCTACCGCTTCCGCCAGCGCGGCGAGACCCACGCCTTCGAGGGCTCGCTGATCCATATGTTGCAGCACGCCTGCGACAATGACAGCTACTCGACCTACCGGAAATACGCCGAGACCGTGCGGCAGATGCCGGCGGTCAGCCTGCGCGACCTGCTGGATTTCCGGCCGCAGAAGGAGGCGATCCCGGTCGATGAGGTCGATTCCATCACCGAAATCCGCAAGCGGCTGGTCGCCCCTGGCATCTCGCTGGGCGCGCTTGGCCCGGAGGCGCACGAGACGCTGTCTATCGCTATGAACCGGATCGGCGCCAAGTCCGATTCCGGCGAGGGTGGCGAGGATCCGGCACGCTACAAGCCGCGGCCGAACGGCGACAATCCCAGCTCCGCGATCAAGCAGATCGCCTCGGGCCGGTTCGGCGTGACCGCGGAATATCTGAACAATTGCCGCGAGATCGAGATCAAGATGGCGCAGGGCGCCAAGCCCGGCGAGGGCGGCCAGCTGCCCGGCATGAAGGTTACCGGCCTGATTGCCCGGCTGCGCCATTCCATGCCCGGCGTCACGCTGATCAGCCCGCCGCCGCATCACGACATCTACTCGATCGAGGATCTGGCGCAGCTGATCTACGATCTGAAGCAGATCAACCCGGAAGCCAAGGTCTGCGTGAAGCTGGTGGCGCGCAGCGGCATCGGCACCATCGCCGCCGGCGTCGCCAAGGCGAAGGCCGACACGATCCTGATTTCCGGTCATTCCGGCGGCACCGGCGCCAGCCCGCAGACCTCGATCAAATATGCCGGCATTCCCTGGGAGATGGGGCTGTCGGAGGTGCATCAGGTGCTGACGCTGAACCGGCTGCGCCACCGGGTGACGCTGCGCGTCGATGGCGGCATCAAGACCGGCCGCGACGTGGTGATCGCGGCGATGCTGGGGGCCGAGGAATTCGGCCTCGGTACCGCCTCGCTGGTGGCGATGGGCTGCCTGATGGTGCGGCAGTGCCATTCCAACACCTGCCCGGTCGGCATCTGCACCCAGGATGACGAGCTGCGCGCCAAATTCGCCGGCACGCCGGAGAAGGTGGTGAACCTGTTCAGCTTCGTCGCCGAGGAGGTGCGCGAGATTCTGGCCTCGCTTGGCGTGAGCACACTGAACGATATCGTTGGCCGGTCCGACCTGCTGGCCCAGGTCAATCGCGGTTCGTCGGATGTCGATGCGCTGGATCTGAACGCCATTCTGGCGCAGGCCGATCCCGGCGATTATCCGCGCTATTGCACGCTGGAAGGCCGCAACGAGGTGCCCGACACGCTGGACGCCAAGATGCTGGGGGATGCCAAGCCGTTCCTGAAGGATGGCGAGAAGATGCAGCTCACCTACAACATCTCGAACACGATGCGCGCCATCGGCACGCGGCTGTCCAGCCATATCGTGCGCAAATACGGGATGACGGGGCTGCAGCCGGGGCATCTGACGGTGCGTCTGCGCGGCTCGGCCGGTCAGTCGCTCGGCGCCTTTGCCGTGCAGGGCATCAAGCTGGAAGTGTTCGGCGACGCCAATGACTATGTCGGCAAGGGGCTGTCGGGTGGCGCCATCGTGGTGCGGCCGATGACCTCCAGCCCGCTGGTGACCAACGAGAACACGATCATCGGCAATACCGTGCTGTATGGCGCCACGGCGGGCACGCTGTACGCCGCCGGCCAGGCGGGCGAACGTTTTGCCGTGCGCAATTCCGGCGCGGAGGCGGTGGTCGAGGGCTGCGGCTCCAATGGCTGCGAATACATGACCGGCGGCACCGTCGCCATTCTCGGCCCGGTCGGCGACAATTTCGCCGCCGGCATGACCGGGGGCATGGCCTTCATCCATGACAGCGATGGCTCCTTCGAGCGCCGGGTGAATCCGGAGACGGTCATCTGGCAGCGGCTGGAATCGCCCTACTGGACGGATGTGCTGAAGGCGCTGATCCGCCGCCATGCCGAGGCGACCCACTCGGCCTTCGCTGAGCGGCTGCTGATCGACTGGCAGCTGGAGGCGGGCAGCTTCTGGCAGATCGTGCCGAAGGAGATCTTGAACAAGCTGCCGCAGCCGCTGTCGGCCGAGCCGGCCGAGCTGCGGGCGTAACCAGCGCATGCTCCGACTGTACGATCATCCCGATTCCGGCAATGGCTATAAGGTCCGGCTGCTGCTGGCCAAGCTGGGGCTGGCCTACACGCTGGTCGAGCTGGACATCCTGAAGGGCGCAAGCCGGACCAAGGATTTCCTGGCGAAGAACCCGAATGGCCGCGTCCCGGCGCTGGAACTGGAGGATGGCACGGTCATCGCCGAATCGAACGCCATCCTCTATTACCTGGCGGAAGGCACGCGCTTCTGGCCGGAAGACAGGCTGGCGCGCGCCCAGGTGCTGCACTGGATGTTCTTCGAGCAGTACAGCCACGAGCCCTATATCGCCGTGCTGCGCTTCTGGTACCGGCACGGGCCGATGGATGCGGCAAGGCGGGCGCAGGAATCGGACAAGCGGGCACGGGGCGAGGCGGCGCTGGAGGTGATGGAGCGGCATTTGCTCAGCCGCTCCTACTTCGTCGGCACTTCCATGACCATCGCCGACATCGCGCTCTATGCCTATACCCATGCGGCGGCGGATGGCGGTTTCAACCTGTCGCATTATCCGGCGATCCGGCTCTGGCTCGACCGCATTGCCACCGATCACGGCCATGTGCCGATGCTGCCGGAGGATTACGTGCCGGAACGGCTGGGCTGAGTTTTAACGTTCCGCCAGCGCCCGGCCGGTGGGGCGCGCATCCGCGATTTCCCGGATCAGCTTTTTCAGCAGTGCCCGGTTCAGGTCGGCCCGGCTTTCCGCCACCTCGACAAAGGCGCCGAAACCGCCGATCACATCGCGCCGGTAATGCTCGTCCAGCGGCATGCCGCCGGGGCCGCGCAGCATGCCGTCCTTGTTGTTGATGGCCAGCGCGTTGATGGTGATGTCCTCGTCGATGGCCTCGGCACGGATGCGTTCCAGCGGCATGCCGCCGATCTGCGGCCCGTCGCCCGACACGTCGATCACCTTGCGCGGTGCCACAAGGCCGCTCTCGCGCATCAGCGCCGCGGAATAGGCGATGGCGTTGGAGATCGAGTTGTAGCCGAAGGCCTTGCGCGGGGCGGCGAGGATGTCGGCGGCGAATGCATCGGCGCTGGCCTGGTCGCGGATCACTGTCCAGTCGACGATGATGTGCTGCGAGGTGGGGGCGCCCCATTCGATCATCGCCACCGCGATCGACCCGCCATAGCCGGACTGGATCGCCGCCACCACGCGCGGGTCGCTGATAGCTGCGGCATAGCCTTCGCGCTGCAGCTTGAACTCGTCTTCGTCGATGGAGCCGGAGCCGTCAGCGGCCAGCACCAGCAGCAGATCCGGATTGTCGGCCCTGGCCGACGTCGCCGCAGGCGGTGCGGCGAGGAGGCAGAAAGCTGCCAGCAGGGTGAGGAAACAGCGTCGTGCGAGCCAGGCCATGCGCCGTTTTCCTCTCTGCCGTGCGCCAAGGAACGATTGCGTGCATATTAGCAGATGGCGCGCGACGGCATGAGGTCAAGGCCAGCGGTTTGACCCGGCGCTTTGGAATGCCTATATCCGGCCATAAGAAACAGGAGAAGCGGATATGGTCGTGGTGATCTTCGAGGTGTATCTCGACCCGGCGAAGGGCGATCGCTATTTCGAGATCGCCGCCGGCCTGCGCAAGGAGCTGGACCAGGTGGATGGTTTCATCTCGGTCGAGCGTTTCAAGAGCCTGGTGACCGAGGACAAGTACCTGTCGCTGTCCACCTGGCGCGACGAGCAGGCGGTCGAGGCGTGGTACAAGGTGGCCAACCACAAGAAGGCGCAGCAGGAGGGTATCGAATTGCTGTTCACCGATTACCGCATCCGTGTCGCCGGTGTGTTCCGCGATTATGACATGGCCGTTGGCCGACCCCGGATGACCCTATGAGGACTATAGCCACCGCCCTTCTTCTCGCCGTCGTGCTGCCCGCCGGCATGGCGGAGGCACAGCAGCGCCGGGAAAGGCCGCCGGTGTACGATACCGGCAGCAATGTGCTGCTGCGTTCCAACGCGCCCTTCTGGGAGGTCGGGCGGCTGTCGGAAATGTACTCCACCCTCTGCGCCGCCGGTCAGTTCAACCAGGTGCGCAAGAATGAAAGGGCGCTGGAGTTCGTTGGCCGGGGCGGCAATACCGTGCTGGGCGTTGCCAAGGGAACCGGCTGGAATCTCTATGATCCGCAGGGGCGGGCCGAGCGGGAGGCGGATTATTTCTTCCGCAATGACGGCACGACGAGCTGCGAAGTCTATTACTACAAGCCCGATCCGAACCGCCCGAAACAGAACGATCCGCTGCAGCGATAGGCGCTATCCGGCTCGGATGCCGTAGGGGGCTGCCCAGGCAAGCCCCGCCGAAGTGCCCTCCGGGCAGCGGTACTCGAAGCCGATCCAGCCGGCATAGCCGAGCCTATCGATCTCCGCCAGCAGCCAGGGGTAATTCACCTCGCCCTGGTCGGGCGCCACCCGCGCCGGCGGCCCGGCGATCTGGATATGGCCGACGAGGTCCAGCACGCCCTCCAGCCGGCGCAGCACGTCGCCCTGCTGCACCTGCGTGTGGTAGCAGTCGAATTGCAGCCGCACGGCGGGATGGCCGACAGCATTGACGATCTCCGCCCCCTGTTCGGCGCGGTTCAGGAAATAGCCGGGCTGGTCGTGCCCGTTCAGCGGCTCGATCAGCAGCGTGATGCCGCGCTTTTCCGCTTCCGGCGCGGCGCGGCTCAGATTGGCGATCAGCGTGTCGCGCGCCGATGCGCTGGCGGGGTCGATGCGGCCGGACAGCACATGGATGCGCCCCGCCCCGATGGCAGCGGCATAATCCAGCGCCTGGGTGATTTCCACCTCGAACACCGCTTCGGCACCCGGCAAGGCGGCGTGGCCCATTGTGCCCTTGTCCGGGTCGGTCGGGCTGTTGATCAGCACCGCCTCCACCCCCGCCGCCGTCAGCGCTTCCTTCACCCCGGCGGCTGGCGTGGCGTAGGGGCGCAGCATCTCCACCCCCTTGAAGCCGGCCTTCGCCGCCGCCGCGATGCGGGCCGGCAGGCTGTCCTGCTCCAGGAACAGATAATCGAGATTGGCGTCGAAACGGGGCATGGCTCTCCTCACCGCATAGGCGGGCCAGCATAGGCGTGCTGTTCCAAGGCTTCCAGCCCGCCATTGCCGGGCGCTTCCTCCCTCCGCTAAGCTGCCTGTCGAAAAAGCAGAAATGCCTGCAAGGGAGTCCTCCATGTCCGCGCCCGTCTGGCCCGTCACCGGCATCGACCATATCCTGATCGCGGTGCGCGATCTGAAGCAGGCCCGCAGTACCTACGAGGCGCTGGGCTTCATGCCGACGCCGATGGGCCGCCACACCAAGCTGGGCTCGATCAATCACTGCCTGATGCTGGAAAATGACTATCTGGAACTGCTCGCCATCGACCCGGAGAGCAGCGTGCCGAATCGCTGGAGTGGCCTGCTGGAAGTGCGGCAGGGGGTCGGCGCGGTGGCGCTGCGCAGCACCGATTCGAAAGGGGCGGCGGTGGCGTTGCGCGCGGCCGGGCTGAACCCTGGCGATGTCAGCGAATTCTCCCGCCCCGTCGAGCGGCCGGACGGGGTGAAGGATGCGTCCTTCACCGTGCTGCATATCGACCATGCCGCCACGCCGGGCCTGCGCGAATTCCTGTGCCAGCACCACACGCCGGAACTGGTCTGGCTGCCGGAATACCAGACCCATCCGAACGGCGCCAAGGCGATCTCCGAGGTGATCGTGGTGGCCACCGATCCGGCGTCGGTCGTCGCCGCGCAGGAGAAGATGTTCAACACCCGCGCCATGGGCAACAGCCCGCATGCCCGCGTCATCGAGACCGGGACCGCGACCCTGATGGTGATGACGCCCGATGCCTTCCTGAAGCGCTTCCCCAAGGCCACGCTGGTGAAGGCGGCGCTGCCCTATGTTGCCGGTTTCTCGCTCAGGCTGCGCGACACGATGGCCAGCGCCGGCTGGTTCCGCAAGCAGGGTATTTCCTTCGAGCGCAGCGCCGATGGCCGCGCCTACCTGCCGCCGGAGCGCGCCTGCGGCGTGACGCTGCAATTCGAAATGCCGGCCTGAAGGGAAAAGACAATGGGGCTGGAACTGGGGATCGACCGGAGGCCCGTGCTGCCGCCCTCGCTGTGGGCGAAGACCGCCGTCTCCGCGCCGGAAACGCCGGCCATGCAGGGCGATGTGCGCGCCGATGTCTGCATCATCGGCGGCGGCTATACCGGCCTGTCCACCGCGCTGCATCTGAAGCAGCGTGACCCGTCGCTTTCCATCGTGGTGCTGGAGGCGGCGGAACCGGGTTGGGGCGCGTCCGGCCGTAATAACGGGCAGGTCATCCCGGCGATGACCCGGCCCGATCCGACCGACATGCTGCGCGAATACGGGCCGGATCGCGGGCCGCTCTATGCCGCGATGATCCGCGATTCGGCGTCGCTCACCTTCGACATGATCCGCCGCCATGGTATCGATTGCGAGGCGGTGCAGAATGGCTGGGTGCAGCCGGCGCACACGCCGGGCCGGATGAAGATCAGCGAAAAGCGCTTCCGCGAGTGGGAGGCGCTGGGCGCGCCGGTGGCTCTCTATGACCGTGACGCCATCGGGAAGCTGGTCGGCAGTCCGCATTATGAAGGCGGCTGGGGCAATGCGACCGGCGGCCATATCAACCCGTTGGGCTACGCGCGCGGTCTGGCGCGCGCCGCGCTTGCGGCCGGCGTGGCTGTGCATGGCATGAGCCCGGCGACCGGGCTGGAACGCCATCACGAGGGCTGGCGCGTGACCATGCCGGGCGGCAGGGTGACGGCGGGATCGGTGGTGCTGGCGACGGCGGGCTACAGCCGCGACCTCTGGCCGCCGCTGGTGCGCTCCTTCGTGCCGTTCCGCAATTACCAGGCGGCGACGATGCCCATCGGCGAGAACCAGCGCGCCGGCATCGTGCCCGGCAATCAGGCGATCTCCGACACGCGCGGCGATCTCTATTTCTTCCGCTTCGATGCGTCGGGCCGGCTGGTCACCGGCGGCAATCTGATCCTGCCCTTTTCCAGCACGGAGCGGCTGGAACGCATGCTGCCGGCGCGGCTGTCCTGGCTGTTCCCGCAGCTGGCCGGCATCCGCATGGAGCATGTCTGGCACGGTCATTTCGCGGTAACGCTGGACCGCTATCCCCGCCTGTTCGAGCTGGGGCCGGGGCTCTATTCCTTCATCGGCTGCAACGGGCGCGGGGTGGCGCTCTCCACCGCCATGGGCGGGGTGCTGGCCGGGCTGGTGTTGGGCGATGACCGTGCGGGTCTGCCGCTGCCGGTCACGCAGCCGCAGCCCATCGCCTTCCACGCCGTGGCCCGCCGTGTCGCCCAGTCGGCGCTGGCCTGGTACCGCTGGAAGGACAAGCAGGAGGTCTAGCGCGACCGCCGTACCGCGTGCGCGGTCCACAGCGCGGCGGTGAACAGCAGGAAGGCGCCGCCCTGATGCGCCGCGCCCAGCGACACCGGCACATGCGCCAGCAACGTCATAATGCCCAGCAGATACTGGCCGGCCACCGCCAGCGCCAGCAGGTTGGCCGGCAGCCGCACGGCGGGGTCGGCATGGCGGCGCAGTTTCCACCACAGCACCAGCGCGGCCAGCAGCGTCAGCGTCGCCACCAGCCGGTGGTTGAACTGGATCGCCGCCGTATTCTCCAGCAGGTTCAGCCAGTAGGGCGTCAGCACGCCATAGGCTTCGGGCACCAGATGGCCGTCCATCAGCGGGAAACTATTATAGGCGCGGCCCGCATCGGTGCCGGCGACGAAGGCACCGGTCACCACCACGAACAGAATCCACAACGCCAGCGCCAGCGACCAGCCTGCGAGGCGGGAGCCAGCGGGGCGGGCTGTCGGGGCAAGCCGCCCGCGGATCAGGTCGAGGGCGGTCCACAGCACCACGCCATGCAGGATGAAGGCGACGGTCAGGTGCACTGCCAGCCGGTAATGGCTGACATCCGGCCGGTCCACCAGCCCGCTCTTCACCATCCACCAGCCGATGCCGCCCTGCACCGCGCCGAGGACGAACATCAGCAGCAGCGCCGGCAGCAGCGGGCGCTCGATGCGCCCCTTCACCAGGAACCAGACGAAGGGGATGAGGAACAGCAGCCCCAGCCCGCGCCCCCACAGCCGGTGGATATATTCCCACCAGAAGATCGTCTGGAAGTCGGAAAGGGTCATCCAGAAGTTCTTGTGCTGGAACTCTGGCGTTTGCCTGTACAGGTCGAACAGCCGCTGCCAGGCGGCGTCGCTCATCGGCGGCACGGCGTCCAGGAAGGCGCGCCATTCCACCATCGACAGGCCGGATTCGGTCAGCCTTGTGATGCCGCCGATCACCACCATGACGAAGATGGCGGCGGAACAGACCAGCAGCCAGCGGCCGATCTGGCGGCGATGCGCGGTACGGTCAGACGCGAAAGCGGTGTCGGCGGCGGCGGTCATCGGGCGCGGCATCCCTGGCTGGACGATATGGCTGTGGTCGGGATGGAATGTGTCGCGCCGGGCGGCTGCCGTCAAACCCCCGCGACCTTTGGGCGCGGCCTTATTGGACCAGCTTTACCGCGCCATCCTCGATGGCGAGCGGCACCGTCGTCAGGCTCTCGCCCTGGCAGGGGCCGGCGATGCATTCACCATCCGCGATCTTGAACAGCGCGCCATGGGTCGCGCAGATGATGAACTGGCCGCTATCGTCGATGAAATCGTCGGGCATCATTTCCAGCGGCGTGAACAGATGCGGGCAGACATTCACATAGCCGAATACCGCGCCGCCCTGACGCACCACGAAGATATCCCTGCCATCGACGGAAAATCCCCTGGAGTCGCCGTCGGGAATCTCCTCCAGCTGGCACAGCACGCTGCTCACAGGCTGGTCTCCCCCATCTCCAGCAGGATCTTCCAGTGCTCGTCGCTGACCGGCTGCACCGACAGGCGCGACTGGCGCACCAGCGCGATGTCGGTGAGGCGCGGATCTTCCTTGATGGCCTTCAGCGGCACCGGCTTGGTCATTTTCTTCACCGGCGCCACATCGACCATGCCGAACTTGCCGGCAGGGTCGCTGGGGTCCGGGTAATATTCCTTCACGATCTTGGCGATGCCGACGATCTCCACCCCTTCGTTGGAGTGGTAGAAGAAGGCGAGGTCGCCAATCTTCATCGCCTTCAGATTGTTGGCGGCCTGATAGTTGCGCACCCCGTCCCAATGGGTGCGCCCGTCCTTCACCAGCTGGTCCCAGGAATATTTGAAGGGCTCCGATTTCATCAGCCAGTGCGCCATCGGCTTATTCTCCAAGCGACGCGTTGAAGAACACCTTGCGCCAGGGCTTGATCTCGACATGCGCGAACAGCCCGGCAAGCGCATAGGGGTCGTTGGCGGCGAAGGCGCGGGCCGCCTCGATGTCCGGCATCTCGACGATCAGGTGGCTGCCGGTCGGCTCCTCGCCAGTGGCGCCGCCGCCCAGCACCGGGCCGCCGACCAGGATCTTGTCGGCCCGTTCCTTCAGATACTCCAGATGGGTCGGGCGGGTGGCCATGCGCAGCTCGACGCTGTTCGGCTTGTCTTGGCACACGATGGAAAACAGCATGGAAAAATCCTTCAGCTAGATATCGCGGAAAATGTCGGTCGAGAGGCTAGCCGGTCAAGACCGCGCTGCCAATGCTGTGCTTTGGGCCGCGTCTCGGGCCGAGTCACGAGGCCGCGCCGTGGCGCGCGGCTGCACGGAGACGGCGTCGGGGTCGAGCGGCCAGCGCGGGCGCGGCGCGAAGTCGAGGCCGTCGGTGAGACCGAGGCGCAGCCGCTCGATGCCGGCCCAGGCGATCATCGCCGCATTGTCGGTGCACAGGCGTGGCGGCGGGGCGGTGAAGCCATAGCCGAAGTCGCCGCACAGCCCGGTCAGCGCGGTCCGGATGGTCTGGTTGGAGGCAACGCCGCCGGCCACCACCAGCCTGCGCACTTCCGGATGGCTCTGCCCGAGCATCGTCATCGCGTTGCGGCAGCGGTTCACCAAGCTCTCGGCGGCGGCGGCCTGGAAGCTGGCGGCGAGGTCTGCCTGCGCGCGTTCCGGCAGTGGGCGCGGCATCGCCTCGGCGATATGGCGCACGGCGGTCTTCAGGCCGGAGAAGGAGAAGTCGCAGCCCGGCCGGCCCAGCATCGGGCGTGGCAGGGTGTAGCGCGCCGGATCGCCCGCGGTGGCGGCCTTTTCCAGTGACGGGCCGCCCGGATAGGGCAGGCCCAGCATCTTCGCCGTCTTGTCGAAGGCTTCGCCGACAGCATCGTCGATGGTGGAGCCCAGCAGCGCATAGCGCCCGACACCTTCGACCACGAGCAGCTGGCAATGCCCGCCGGACACCAGCAGCAGCAGGTAGGGGAAGGCGACATTGTCGGTCAGCCGCGCCGTCAGCGCGTGGCCTTCCAGATGGTTCACCGCGAGGAAGGGCAGGCCGTGCACGGCGGCGATGGCCTTGGCCGTCATCACGCCGACGATGACGCCGCCGATCAGCCCCGGCCCGCCGGTCGCGGCGACGCCGGACAGGTCGGCGAAGCCCATGCCGGCCTCGTCCATCGCCTGGCCCACCAGCCGGTCGATATGGTCGAGATGCGCGCGCGCGGCGATTTCCGGCACCACGCCGCCATAGGGGCGGTGCTCCTCCAGCTGCGACAGCACGACGTTGGACAGAATCCGCCGGTCCGCCGTCACGATGGCGGCAGCGGTCTCGTCGCAACTTGTCTCGATGCCCAGAACGATCATGGCGCGCACTCTATCGGATAGGTACGGTATACTCCAACGGGCTTTCCTTCCGCCCTTCATGCGTCTATCTGTGGCTATACCATGCAGAATAAAAGCCTTGTCCGAATCGGCACCCGTGGCAGCCAGCTCGCCCTGGCGCAGGCCAGCGAGGTCAAAGCGCGTCTCGCCGCCGCGCATGAGGCTCTCCGCGATCCCGACGCGGTGGAGATCGTCGTCATCAGCACCACCGGCGACCGGGTGCAGGACCGTCCGCTGGCGGATATCGGCGGCAAGGGCCTGTTCACCAAGGAGATCGAGGAGGCGCTGCTGTCGGGCGGCATCGACCTCGCCGTACACTCCATGAAGGATGTGCCGACGGTGCTGCCGGACGGCCTCATCATCGATTGCATCCTGGAGCGCGAGGATCCGCGCGACGCCTTCCTGTCCACGAAGGCAGCCGGCATCGACGAGCTGCCGGCGGGAAGCGTGGTTGGCACCTCCTCGCTGCGGCGGCAGGCGCTGATCCTCAGCCGTCGGTCCGATTTGAAGGTGGTCAGCTTCCGGGGCAATGTCGGAACCAGGCTGCGCAAGCTGGAAAATGGCGATGTCGATGCCACGCTGCTGGCGGTGGCCGGGCTGAATCGCCTGACATTGCAGCCGGCGGGGACCACGCCCATTCCGGCCGATGTCATGCTGCCGGCGGTGGCGCAGGGCGCCATCGGTATCGAGCGGCGGGAATCGGACGACCGGGTCGCCGTGCTGCTGGCGCCGCTGAACCATGCCGAATCCGCCATCCGGGTGACGGCGGAACGCGCCTTGCTGGCGGTGCTGGATGGTTCCTGCCGCACGCCGATTGCCGCGCATGCCGTGCTGTCGGGCGACCGTTTGGCGCTTGATGGCCTTGTCGTGTTGCCGGATGGCTCGCAACGCCATGATGCGGCGCTCGAAGGGGCGCCGGGCGATGCCGCAGCACTGGGCCGCGAGGTCGGGCTGCAATTGAAGCGCGATGCCGGGGCGGAATTTTTCCGGCTCTTGGGGCAGGGTTGATGCGGGTCCTGCTGACCCGTCCCGAACCCGACTCCACGGCGCTGGCCGCGCGCCTGAAAAATGACGGCATCGAGAGTGTGATCGCGCCGCTGCTGGAAATCGTGCCGCGCGATCCCGGCCCGCCGCCGGTGCCAATGGACAGCGTGCAGGCCTTGCTTGTCACCTCCGCCAATGCGGCGGAGCGCCTGCCGTCGGTGACCGAACGCCGCGATGTCCGCGTGCTCTGTGTCGGCGCGGCAACGGCGGAGGCGGCGCGCGCGCAAGGCTTCGATTCCGTGGAAAGCGCCGATGGCGCCATTGAGGAGCTGACCGCGCTGGCGCTCGGCACGCTCGATCCCAAGGCCGGGCCGGTGCTGCATCTCTCGGGCGAGACGGTGGCCGGCGACCTCGCCGGCATGCTGCGGCTGGCGGGGTTCGAGGCGCACCGGCTGGTGGTCTATGAGGCCCGTCCGGCGGAGGCCTTGCCGCCCCGCGTGCTGGCGGAACTGCGGCGGGGGCGGCTGGATGCCGTCCTGTTTTTCTCTCCCCGCACGGCGGAGACCTTTGTTAGGCTGGTCAAATCGGCGGGTCTGGCAGGGCAACTCGACAGCGTTGCGGCGGTCGCGATCAGCGACAAGGCGGCGGATGCCTGCCGCACCCTGCCCTGGCGTAGCGTGCTTGTCGCAGCATCGCCCGATTTGCCGGGCATGATGGCGGCTCTGACCCAGATGGCAACGGCCCAAGCGAAACCGGTGGATGGCGCGATGAGCGAACAGGACAAAGACCAGAAAGCAAAGCCGAAGCCCGAGTCTGCGAAGCCCGAGTCTGCGAAGCCGGCAGAGTCGACAGCGGTGTCGAAGGCATCGCCTGCCGGTGCGGCGGGCGCGAAGCCCGCAGACAGGAAGCCGGAAGGCCCGTCTGCCGCTTCCGCTTCTTCCGCCGCTGCTCCGCGCCGCAGCCGCGCGAAACTCTATGGCTATGGCGTGCTGGCGCTTGTCGTGCTGGCCATCGTTGCCTTCGGAACGCTGCCGCTGTGGCGGCCCACCGTGCAGCCCTATTTGTCGCAGATCGGCATCACCTTGCCGGATCTGACGCCGGCTTCCGCCGAGGATCAGCGGCTCACCGCCCTGACCGAGCGCGTGGCTGCGCTGGAAGCGACACCCCGCCAGGCCGATACGGCCCCGCAGGAGTTGGCCGATCTGCGGACGGCGCTGGAGGCGCGCATCACCGGTCTGGAAGAGCGCCAGACCGCGCTGTCCGAGGAAATCCAGCTGGTCCGCGAGATGCTGGCCGGCGAGGGGACGGCATCGTCGGCTGCTGCGCCGTCTGCGCTGCCCGCACCGGAAATCATGGATCGGCTGGAAAAGCTGGAACAGCAGGCGCAGGCGCTTGCCCAGGCGCAGGCCGGGCTGGATGGCGAGGCGCTGCGCGGCCGCGTGGCGGCGCTGGAAACCCGGCTGGCCGATATGCCGCGCACCGACCCGCAGGAGATGAGCCGCCTGCGCGAGGATCTGGGGGCGCTGAAACAATCCCTGTCGGAGATCGAGACCGGGGCCGGCGAGCGCGAGGCGCTGGTGCTGGCGGCGGCACAGCTTGCCGGACCGTTGCAGCAGGGGCTGTCCTACGAGATCGAACTGGCGGCGCTGAAGCGCACCGCAGGCGCTGATCCGCTGGTGGCGGAGATCGCCGTGCAGCTTCAGCCCTATGCAGCGCAGGGTGTGCCGACGCTGGAGGCGCTGCGGCAGCGCTTCCCGGATGTTGCGGGCGAGGCCGTGCGGGCGGCCCGGGTCGGAGAAAGCGACAGCGTGGTCGGCCAGACCCTGAACCGTATCGCGGGCCTGGTGTCTCTGCGCCGGGTCGGCCAGGTCGAGGGCGATACCGCAGAAGCCCGCATCGCCCGTGCCGAGGCGGCGCTGGCGCGGGGCGACCTCGCCGCGGTGCTTGGCGATCTGGAGGGGCTTCCCACCGATGCCGCGACCGTCGTCGCCGGCTGGCGCGCCGATGCCGAAGCGCGGCTGGCGGCGGACAAGGCGCTGGCCCGCTTGCGTGATCATCTGCTGGCCGGGCTGACCCAGCCTGCGGCCCAGCCCGCGACGAAGCCGTGAGGATACGGCTATGATCCGCGCAATCCTGTTCTTTGTGAAGCTGGCGCTGCTGGTCGCCGCCGCGGTCTGGCTGGTCGAGCATCCGGGTATGGTCCGTGTCGATTGGCAGGGCTACCGGCTGGAAACCTCCTTCGGCATTCTGGTGCTGATGCTGCTGGCGCTGGCTGTGCTGCTCTATGTGCTGGTGCGCTTCTACGGCTCCATCCTGAAGGCACCCTTCGCCTTTCTGAATGCCCGGCAGGAGCGCAAGCGCCGGCAGGGCTATCTTGCGCTGACACAGGGAATGGTGGCGGTCGCCGCCGGCGATCCGGACGAGGCGAAGCGGCTGGCCCGCAAGGCCGATTCGCTGCTGGACGACCCGCCGCTGACCATGCTGCTGTCGGCGCAGGCGGCGCAGCTGAATGGCGACGAGGCAGCGGCCGAACGCTATTTCACCGCCATGCTGAAACGCCCGGAAACCGAGTTCCTGGGCCTGCGTGGCCTGCTGACCGCCGCCGTGCGCAAGCAGGATTCCGCCAAGGCCTTGACGCTGGTGAAGCGTGCACATGAGATCAAGCCGCAGACCGACTGGGTGCTGCGCACCCTGTTCGACCTGCAGGTGAAGGAAGCGCGCTGGAACGAGGCGCTGGCCACCGTGCAGGAGATGGCGCAGACCAAGCTGCTGTCCGCCGAGACGGCGAATCGCCACCGCGCGGCCCTGCAGACCGAACGCACGCGCGAGGAAGTCGCCAAGGGTGACACCGGCGAGGCGCTGGACCGGGCGAAGCGCGCGCTGGGCCACAAGGCCGATTTCGTGCCGGCGGCACTGGAAAAGGCGCGGCTGCTGATCGAGGCCGGCAAGCACAAGCGCGCGGCGAAGCTGATCGAAAGCGTGTGGGCGGTGCGCCCGCACCCCGATCTCGTCCCCCTGTACGAACGCTGCTGGCCGGGCGAGAGCGCCCTGCAGCGCATGCGGCGCTTCCAGCATCTGGCATCGCTCAACCCCGATGCGGTGGACAGCCGGATCGCGGTCGCCGGCGCGGCGCTCGAGGCCCAGCTCTGGGGCGAGGCGCGCGGTCATCTCGACAAGGCGATGGCGGCCGGTGCCTCGGCCCGCGCCTACCGGCTGATGGCATCGGTCGTCGAGTCCGAATATGGCGATGCCGTGAAGACCCGGGACTGGCTGACCAAGGCCGCCGCGGCGCCGGCCGATCCGGCCTGGATCTGCGGCAATTGCGGTGCGCAGGCCGAACGCTGGCATGCGGTATGCGGCAATTGCGGCGCGTTTGACAGCCAGGACTGGCGCACGCCGCCACGCGCAGAGACGGATGCGGTGCCGGCACTCGACGCCCGGGCCGACGCCCGGGCCGGGACCGGGCAGACTCAACGGCCGCCGCAGCCGCCGGTTATCCTGCCGCCCGCAGCACAGCCGGCGGTAGCGGCAGCAACGCCACCCCGGCCGGATTAAGGGGGCCGGACTAAAGGGCCGGGTAAGGGCATCGGGATTGACCCGGTGCCGCGTCTCCGCTACGAGGCCTGGCCCATCCGTTCCAGCGCTCCTGTCCTAGCGCCCCTGCGAGGTTTCGACATGCCTGCCCACCCCGACTTCCCGAATCTGCATGTGCTCGATCATCCGCTGATCCAGCACAAGCTCTCCAAGATGCGCAGCCGCGAGACGACGACGATCAAGTTCCGCCTGCTGCTGAAGGAGATCGCGCTGCTGATGGGCTACGAGATCACCCGCAATCTGCCGATGACGACGGAGCGGGTGGAAACGCCGCTCACCACCATGGACGCGCCGGTGATCGACGGCCGCAAGCTGGCGGTTGTCTCGATCCTGCGCGCCGGCCTCGGCATGGCGGACGGGTTGCTGGAGCTGGTGCCGGCGGCACGGATCGGCCATGTCGGCCTCTATCGCGATCACGACACCAAGCAGCCGGTGGAATATCTGGTGAAGCTGCCTTCTGCGGAGGGACGGCTGTTCATCCTGGTCGATCCGATGCTGGCGACTGGCAATTCGGCGGTACATGCCGTCGATGTGCTGAACCGGCACGGCGTGCCGGACGAGCATATCCGCTTCATGGCGCTGGTGGCGGCGCCCGAGGGCGTGGCGCAGTTCAACAAATCGCACCCCAACGTGCCGGTCTATGTGGCGTCGCTGGATGAGAAGCTGGACGAGAATGCCTATATCGTGCCGGGCCTGGGCGATGCCGGCGACCGGCTGTTCGGCACCAAATAGCGAGGAAGACTCCCATGCCCCTGTCCGAACCGGCCGCACGCGAGAAGCTGCATACCCGCACGGTGACCTGCGAGGGATTCCGCCGCGCCGACGGGCTGTGGGACATCGAAGGCCACATGACCGACGTGAAGACCTACGGCTTCGACAATAGCTGGCGTGGCCGGGTCGAGCCGGGCGAGCCGCTGCACGGCATGTGGCTGCGCCTCACCATCGACGAGGATTTCACGATCCGCGCCGCCGAGGCCTTCACCGAATACAGCCCCTACGCGGTCTGCGGCGCCATTGCGCCGAATTTCCAGGCGCTGGAAGGGCTGACCATCGGGCCGGGTTTCACCCGCAAGGTGAAGGAACTGCTGGGCGGCACGCGGGGCTGTACCCATCTGGTGGAGCTGCTGGGGCCGATGGCGACGACCGCCTACCAGACGCTGGTCGGGCAGCGCCGGAAAAAGCCGCAGCCGGAAGACGCGCCGCGGCGCAAGCCCTGGCATCTGGATACGTGCCACGCGCTGGCCAGCGATGGCCCGATCGTGAAGAAGGATTGGCCGGACTTTTATACCGGCCGCTGAGTCCGTTCCGCCGCAATCTGCTGGCGCGTCATGCCCAGCGCCGCATCCAGCGGGTGGGGCGTCTGCACGGCGGCGGGCGGCCGAAGGCTGTCAATGGGGTCATCCAGCCCGGCGGCGACCGAGCGGAAATAGGCCAGCGCGAAGACCCGCACCGCCGAGGTCAGGCTGGAGCGGTCGCGCACCTGGTTCACCAGCGTACAGAGCTGGTTGATGCTGAGATTTTCCCGAAGCGAGATATCGCGCAGCGCGTCCCACATTTCGGGCTCCAGCCGCATGCTCGTCCTGTGTCCGTTCACGACGACGTTATGGCTTTTCAGGCTCGTGCCCATTTGCCCTTCGCGGTTGCTGCGCCGCCGCCGCCGGGGCGCCGGACGATTATCTTGGTATGTCAGTGTAGTGGAGCGCTTGATGAATGCAACCATGAAATGTCTTTCTTTTTGAAACACCCTCAATGGTTGATGTGCTCAGGGTATTTTTTCGTCAGGGGTCTGGGTGGACAGCGACAGGGCATGGATTGGCCCGGTCAGCTCTTCCGCCAGCAGCGCATGGATCATGCGCTGGCGCTCGACGCGTGATTTGCCGGCGAACTGCGCGGAGACGATCTCGACGCGGAAGTGGCTTTCCCCGCCGGGCCGGTGTCCGGCATGACCGACATGACGGTGGGATTCGTCGATGACCGTCAGGCTTTCCGGGGCGAGTCCCTGGCGCAGCTTGGCTTCTATCGTCTGGGCAACTGTCATGGAATCCTCACTGCCTGTGGTTGCGCCGGCATGGCGATTAACCATTACCGTGATACGAAGAGTAACGTCCGTACACAAATGATAAATCCGCAAACCCCGTATCAAAGCGGAAGATGCCGCCTGATGCGGTCAGCTATGCGGCCGGCTGATGCGGCTGCATGTGCGCCATGTTGTGCAGTCTCGGCGCTTGCCGGGGATGGGTCGCGCGACCATAATTCCTGTCATGGCACGCACGAAGACAATTGACCCGTGGGAAGAGGAGTGGCGCCGGCGCTATGCCGAGGCGCAGGCGCATCAGCCGGCCCATCGTATGTGCGAGCATCCCGGCTGTTCGGAGCGGGGCGAATTCCGTGCGCCGCGCGCGCGCGACAAGCTGAACGAATATCGCTGGTTCTGCCTGGCCCATGTGCGCGCCTACAATGCCGCCTGGAATTATTTCGCCGGCATGAGCGAGCCCGAGGTCGAGGCGCATATCCGCCGCGATATTATCTGGGACCGGCCAACCTGGCGGCTGGGCGACGGCCAGCGCGTGAAGGAGCCGAAGAAGGGCTGGCGCGTCTATGATGATTTTGGAATCTATGAGGAAAATGTCGGCCCGGATGCCGAGCAGGCCGAGAAAGCGAGGCGTCAGGCGCGCCAGCCTGCCGCCTCACCGGAGGCGCAGGCCGCTGCCGAGCTGGGGCTGGAATTGCCGATCACCTGGCCGGAAGTGCGGGTGCGCTACCGCCAGCTGGCCAAGGAGAATCACCCTGACATCAATGGCGGCGACAAGGCCGCCGAGGAGCGGCTGAAATCGATCAATCATGCCTATTCGATTTTGCGAAAGTTCTTATGTTAAAAAACGCGATGCGTAACCCTGCCCGATTGCGCTAGCCTGCTCCCCGATTTGGCCTGACGGCTGGCAAGGCTCCCTTAAAACAGAACGGAAGTCACCTTTCATGGCTCAAGCTACTGCGTCCGCCATCCCTGCATCGACCGTCGCGGAGACTCCGCGCGCGCACCCGCTGGACATGCCGGACATCACCGTTTCGGTGCGCCAGACCTTCGGCATCGATGTCGATATGGATGTGCCCGCCTTTTCCGTCGGCAGCGAATATGTGCCGGACCTGGACGAGACGTATCAGTTCGACCGGGCGACCACGCTCGCCATCCTGGCCGGCTTCGCGCATAACCGCCGCGTGATGATCCAGGGCTATCACGGCACCGGTAAATCGACCCATATCGAGCAGGTCGCCGCGCGCCTGAACTGGCCGTGCGTGCGCGTCAATCTGGACAGCCACATCAGCCGTATCGACCTGATCGGCAAGGACGCCATCGTGCTGCGCGACGGCCATCAGGTGACCGAGTTCCGTGAAGGCATCCTGCCCTGGGCGCTGCAGAACCCGGTGGCGCTGGTGTTCGACGAATATGACGCCGGCCGCGCCGACGTGATGTTCGTCATCCAGCGCGTGCTGGAGGTCGAGGGCAAGCTGACGTTGCTGGACCAGAACCGCGTGATCCGCCCGCACAAGAGCTTCCGCATGTTCTCCACCGCCAACACGGTGGGCCTCGGCGACACCACGGGCCTCTATCACGGCACGCAGCAGATCAACCAGGGCCAGATGGACCGCTGGTCGATCGTCGCCACGCTGAACTATCTGCCGCATGATGACGAGGTGAACATCGTCGCCGCCAAGCTGCCGGCCTATAACGGCAAGGAAGGCCGCGAGACGCTGTCCGCCATGGTGCGCGTCGCCGACCTGACGCGCGCCGGCTTCATCAATGGCGACATCTCCACGGTGATGAGCCCGCGTACCGTCATCACCTGGGCGGAGAATGCCAAGATCTTCGGGGATGTCGGGATGGCGTTCCGCCTGACCTTCCTGAACAAGTGCGACGAGGTCGAGCGCAGCGTGGTGGCGGAATATTACCAGCGCAGCTTCGGCAAGGATCTGGAGGATACCGGCATCCGCGCCACCCGGAAGAACTGAGCCCCCACTAAGCCCCTTAGGGACAGGTAAAGGCAGGATCGACATGTCGAGCGGCGAAACCCCGGTCGAGGAATTCAAGCGCGCTACCGCGGCCACCTTGCGGGCCATCGGTCGTGCGCCCGAGGCCGAGGTCACCTATGGCGTCGAACAGCCCGGCATCATCGCTGGTAGGGTCCGGCTGCCGGTGCCGGCGACCGACCTCAACCCGCATGAGCGTGCGCTGGTGCGTGGCGAGGCGGACGCGCTGGCCCTGCGCCTGCGCCATCATGACGAGTCGGTGCACCAGCGCCGTGCGCCAGGCAGCGGTGTGGCCAAGGCGATCTTCGATGCGATGGAACAGGCCCGCTGCGAAGCCATCGGCGCCAACCAGATGGCCGGAATCGCCGACAATCTGGCGCAGGCGCTGGACGAACGCTGCAAGCGCAAGGGCTTCGAACACATCACCGATCGCAACGAGGCCAACCTCGCCGATGTGATGCGGCTGATCGCGCGCGAGCAGATCAGCGGTGAAGCCCCGCCGCCGAGCGCCCGCCGGCTGGTCGATGTCTGGCGCGGCTGGGTGGAGGAACGCTGCGGTGGTGACCTCGATTCGCTGCGCGAGCATCTGCTGGACCAGGATTCCTTCGCCAAGGCGGCGCGCCAGCTTATCCGCGACCTGGACATCGATCCGGGCGAGGAGGGCGAGGGCGACGACAGCGACATGGATGACAGCGAGGGCGGCGACGACGGCGAAGCCGACCAGCAGGACGACAGCGACATGCAGTCGGCCTCGGACGGCGCCGATGGCGAAGACACCATGCCGCAGGAGATGCAGGCCGGCGAGGAGGGCGACGAGACCGGCGAACAGGCCGAGGGCGAGATGATGCCCGGCAGCAGCGAGGAGGATTCGGAAGAGCCCGGCTCGCCGCAGCAGCGCCGCAACCAGGCCGGTGCCGGCGATAACCGCCCCTATCAGCCCTATGTCACCGAATTCGACGAGGTGGTGCTGGCGGACGAGCTGTGCGATCCCGAGGAGCTGACGCGCCTGCGCAAGCTGCTGGACCAGCAGCTGACCCATCTGCAGGGCGTCATCGGCAAGCTGGCGAACCGGCTGCAGCGCCGCCTGATGGCGCAGCAGAACCGCACTTGGGAGTTCGATCTGGAAGAGGGCATGCTGGATACCGGCCGGCTGTCGCGGGTGGTCACCAACCCGACCTATCCGCTGTCCTACAAGATCGAGAAGGAAACCAACTTCCGCGACACCGTCGTCACGCTGCTGATCGACAATTCCGGCTCAATGCGCGGCCGGCCGATCACCATCGCGGCGATGAGCGCCGATATCCTGGCGCGCACGCTGGAGCGCTGCGGTGTGAAGGTGGAGATTCTGGGCTTCACCACCCGCGCCTGGAAGGGCGGACTGTCCCGCGAACGCTGGATTTCCGGCGGCAAGCCGGCCAATCCGGGTCGCCTGAACGATCTGCGCCACATCGTCTATAAGGCTGCCGACGAGCCACTGCGCCGGGCGCGCAAGAATCTGGGGCTGATGCTGCGCGAGGGTATTCTCAAGGAGAATATCGACGGCGAAGCACTGCTCTGGGCGCATAACCGCCTGCTTGCCCGCACCGAGGAGCGCCGCATCCTGATGGTGATCTCCGACGGTGCGCCTGTCGATGATTCGACGCTGTCGGTCAATCCGGGCAATTATCTGGAGCGCCACCTGCGCGAGGTCATCCACTTCATCGAGACCCGCTCGCCGGTACAACTCGTCGCCATCGGCATCGGCCATGACGTGACGCGGTACTATCGCCGCGCGGTCACGCTGGTGGATGCCGAGCAGCTGGGCGGCACGATGATGGAGCAGCTGGCCTCGCTGTTCGACGAGGATCAGGGCGGCCGCAAGGGACGCCGGGCGGCCTAATCAGCTAGCCCTTGCGGCCCGTTTTGGCTCCGGGCCGGGCCAGCGGGTGGTGCTGTTCGACCAGCCGGCGCAGCCTTTCCTCGACCACATGGGTATAGATCTGCGTGGTCGAGATGTCGGCATGGCCCAGCATCTGCTGCACGCTCCGCAGATCGGCGCCGTGGTCCAGCAAATGCGTCGCGAAGGCGTGGCGCAGCACATGCGGCGAAACCTTCTGCGGGTCGATGCCGGCCGTCACCGCCAGCTCCTTCAGCAATTGCGCGAAACGGTGCCGGGTGAGGTGCCCGCTATCGCCGCGCGAGGGGAAAAGATAGGGCGATTTCTGTTTCTCTTTCTGGCCTTCCTTCAGGAAGGCATCGCGGACCTGCCGGTAGGCCTCGACCGCGCGGATCGAGGCCTCGGTCAGCGGCACCATGCGTTCCTTCCCGCCCTTGCCGCGCACGATCAGCATGCCGGTATCGCGCGTCACTGCCGCCAGCGGCAGGCCGACCAGTTCGGATACGCGGAGGCCGCTGGCATAGAGCAGCTCCAGCAGCGCCAGCAGCCGCGCCCCGTCCGGTCCGGGCAGGCCGGCTGCGGCGTCGAGCAGTTGATCGACCTCCGCCTCGCTCAGTATTTTCGGCAGGGGCCGGCTGCGGCGCGGCGCATCGACCACGGTGCAGGGATTATCCTCACGATAATTCTCGGCATGCAGGAATTTATGGAACTGCCGCAGGGCGGAAAGCCGCCGTGCCGCCGTGCTGGCGGCCATGCCGGCGCGCGCGAGAGCGGACATATAGTCGCGCAGATCGGTGGTCGAAGCCGCATCGGCGCTGCGTTTCCGCCGGCTGAGGAAATCCGAGAAATCCTCCAGATCGTGCCGGTAGGCCTGCAGCGTGTTGGCGGCGATGCCGCGCTCGGCGACCAGCATTTCGAGGAAGGCCTCGACGGCGTGGCCAGCAGCGTTACCGGCAGTATGGCTGGCGGCCATCGTCACACGCCCCGGCTAGAAGCCGTGGGCGATGGCGGCTTCCAGTGCCAGCTGCCGCGCAGCCTCCGGCTGGTCCGCCTGGCGCAGTGCCTGAATGATACGGCGCAGCGGCACGATATCGATCTGGCCCAGCGGATCGCTGCCGGCGGCAATCAGCACCAGCGACAGCGTCTCGCCGATGCGCCCTTCCGCTGCGGCGTTTTCCAGCGCAAACCAGATTGTCGGCGACGGCAGGGCGGTTGCCTGGATGTAGGGACCGTCCAGCCAGCCGCGCCACAATGTAGACGGTACCGGTTCGCCGGCGGCGTCCAGCAGGGCTGCCAGCAAGGCCGCGCGCGCCGGCCCCTCGTTCGGCTGGGCGGTCATCAGCGCATTCAGTGATGCCTCCAGCGCCATATCCTCCCATACCGTGACGGTATCGTCGCCGACAAGGCGCGCCAGCGGCCACAGCTGCAGCCAGGCCGCCGCCGCCAACTCGTCGAAGCGTCCGCGGTCGCGGATCGCCAGCAGCCAGGGCCGGGCGTCCTCCGGGCGGTTGGCGGCATAGAGCGCATGCGCCGCCGGTTCGGCGAACCAGATCATTTCGCCCGTCGGCTGCATCCCGGCGATCAGCCCGGCATAGAGCCGCGCTGTCGCCATGTAGCTGCCGCCGTCGCGGGCGATGCGCAGCGCGGTGGCGATGGCCTCAGCCTTGGCGAGCGGCAGGCTCTCCTCGCTGGCCAGCCGGAACAGATGGGCGCGGCTGACACTGTCGGAGCGTTTCTCCGCCGCCGCGATGGCGCCGGCAAGCTGCGCCGGTGTCGCCGGATAGGCCGTGTACAGGGCGGCCAGCCGGTCGGCGGAGACGATGCCCAGCGCCAGGCCGCGCTCGGCGGCGGCGATGCTGATCTCGGCGGCGGCATAATCGCCTTCGGCAAGGGCAACCAGTGCGGTCGGCGGCGCGCCGGCAACGGCGTCGGCCGGTACCGGCATGTTCGCCGCCTTCAGCAGTGCCAGATGCAGCGCGGTCGGCGCCGGCAGGCTGTCCAGCAGCACCGAATGGCCCATCACCGCATCGACAAGCCGGGTGAAGGCGCGGTCTTCCGGCACATTCATTTCACGCAGCACGGTCATGCCCAGATCGACCCGGCCGGTCTCCCGCGCCAGCGCGTCGCAGACGATCTGCGCCCGGCGCCAGAACACGCCGCCATAGGTGCTGCCGGCGTTCCGGGCGGTGGCGCAGGCCGCATCATCCTTGCCGCGCAGCAGGTCGGTTTGCAGCGAAAGCCGGCTCAGCCCCTCGCTGCCGGCGTTGCGGGGCAGGCTGGCAAGCAGGGCCGACAGATCGTCCAGTGCCCCCATCTCGCGCAGCGCCTGGGCACGAATCGTCAGCACGGTGCCCTCCGGCCCCTCTTCCGGGCCAGGCGGGGGCAGCAGGGCGGCAGACACCAGCAGCCGGCGCTGCAGCGTATAAAGCGTGTGGCTGCCCGGCAGTTCCGGCAGGGATTCCAGCAGCCGCTGCGCCACGGCGCGCGGCGTCCCGTTCCAGATATCCTGCCCGAAGCCGCGCTCGGCAATGCCCAGCGAATCGAGCGAGGGGGCCGCCAGCACATTGCTCGACACCGGCACCGGCATTGGCACACGCAGCGAGGGCGCGCTGTCGGTTTGGGCGGGAGCCGCCGGGACCGGGCGCACCGGCGCGGCCGGCGCGATCTGACCGGGTGCGGTACTGTCCGTCGCTGCACCGGGCAGCGTTCCCGGCAGGGTTTGCGGCGTTTGCGAAGGTTGCCGTTCCGCCGCCGGCGGGCGGTTTTCCTGGCCGGCCCCCTGATTGGCCCCCTGGTTGCCCCCCTGACCGGGCAGCGGGAACAGGCGCAGCGGTTGCCCGCCGCTTTGCGCCAGTGCCGCGGGCGCGCAGATCGCCGTCGCTGTGAGCAGCCCCAGCGCGAGGGCCGCTGCCGGGAGTACCGTTCTAGTTCTTGAAACGGTCATTCGGGATCACCTTCTCGACGGGCGTGGCCGGCGGCGCGACATTACCGGAAACCAGGAAAGCGCCGCCGCCAAGGACGAGAAGCAGGAGCAGGACGATGAAAACGATAAGTGCCTTGAGCATGAAAACCGATGCGCTGTGCAGATAAAGGCGAAGAGGGTGCCGGGACAGATAATTTCGACTATATATACACGGTCAATGGCATTTTCGCGGCATATCCGTCCATGGTTGTTACTTTACCGGCGCTGGCGCGGGCTTTCAACGAGCCCTCCTTTGGCCTGCCCGACAGCCGGACAGGAGAGTCTCTTGCCATGCGCCCCGCATTGCCGATGATATGCGGATGACCATAGTACCGAAGCATATTCCCCGCACCATCGCGCTGGTCGGCCTCATGGGCGCCGGCAAGTCAGCCGTCGGACGGCGCCTGGCGGCGCAGATGGGCCTGCCCTTCATCGATGCCGACACGGCGATCGAGGCCGCGGCAGGCTGCACCATCGAGGAGATTTTCGCGCGTCACGGCGAGCCGGAATTCCGCGATGGCGAGCGGCGCGTGATCCAGCGCCTGCTGGAAAGTGAGCCGGTGCATGTGCTGGCCACCGGCGGCGGCGCTTTCGTGAACGAGCAGACCCGCGCCCGGCTGAAGCAGCAGGCTGTCACCATCTGGCTGCGCGCCGATCTCGAAACCCTGCTGGAGCGTGTCGCCAAGCGCAGCAACCGGCCGCTGCTGAAGCAGGGCGATCCCCGCATGGTGCTGGAAAAGCTGATCGCGGACCGCTATCCGATTTACGCCGAGGCGGATATCGTCGTGGATACCGCCCCCGGCCCGGTCGAGGAAACGGTGGAGCGCGTGCTGGATGCGCTGACCGGTTTTCTGGACCATGAATCTTCCCTTACCGAACGGACTGCCGCCTCGTGACCGCTCTCTCCGTTGACCCTGCCGCTTCCGCCGCCGCCGCGTACGATACGTTGTCGGTCGATCTCGCCGGCCGCGCCTATGACATTCTGATCGGCGAGGGATTGCTGGCCCGGGCCGGTGCCCTGTCGCGCCCGGTGCTGCGTCAGCCGCGAGTCGTCATCGTCACCGACAGCCATGTAGCGCCGCTGCACTTGAAGACGGTCGAGGAGTCCTACCGCGCCGCCGGAATCGAGGTGTCCTCGGTGATCGTGCCGGCCGGCGAAGGCAGCAAGAAGTTCGACCGGCTGCAGGCCTTGCTCGACGATCTGCTGGATTCCCGCATCGAGCGGCGCACCGCGCTGGTGGCGCTGGGCGGCGGGGTGATCGGTGACCTGACCGGCTTTGCCGCTGCGATCCTGCTGCGCGGCATCGACTTCATCCAGATTCCGACCACTTTGCTGGCGCAGGTGGACAGTTCGGTCGGCGGCAAGACCGGCATCAACACGCGCCATGGCAAAAATCTGGTCGGCGCCTTCCATCAGCCCCGCCTGGTGCTGGCCGATACCGGCGTGCTCGACACGCTGCCGCGCCGCGAATTGCTGGCCGGCTATGCCGAGGTGGTGAAATACGGGCTGCTGGGCGATGCCGGTTTCTTCGCCTGGCTGGAGGCGAACGGGTCCGCGCTGATCGCTGGTGACAGGGAAAAGCGCCGCCACGCGGTGAGGCTCAGCTGCGCCGCTAAGGCCGCCATCGTCGCCCGCGACGAGAAGGAGACAGGGGACCGAGCGCTGTTGAATCTGGGGCACACTTTCGGCCATGCGCTGGAGGCGGAGACCGGCTTCGGCGAGATGCTGCTGCATGGCGAGGGGGTTGCCATCGGCATGGTCATGGCGTTCGACCTGTCTGCCCGGCTGGGCCTGTGCCCGGCCGAGGATGCGGCGCGCGCGCGCCGGCATCTGCAGGATGTCGGCCTGCGCGTCAGCCCGCTGGAAGTCGCCGGCCGCCAGCACTGGTCGGTGGACAAGCTGCTGGGCCATATGGCCAAGGACAAGAAAGTTGCGGACGGCAAAATCACCTTCATTCTGGTACGGGGCATCGGCAAGGCCTTCATCACCCAGGATGTGGATGTCCAGGCCGTCCGCGATATGCTCGCCACTTCCATCGAAGGCTAACCGGAAATGACTCCCGAGCTTTGGCTCAACGTCGCCGCCATCGTCGCCTTGCTGATCCTGTCGGCATTCTTCTCGGGCAGCGAAACCGCCTTTACCGCCGCCTCGCGGGCGCGCATGCATCAGCTCGCCAAGAAGGGCAGCAAGCCGGCAAACATCGTCAACACGCTGCGCGCGCAGAGCGAACGGCTGATCGGCGCCATCCTGATCGGCAACAATCTGGTCAATATCCTGGCGGCCTCGCTGACCACCAGCATCATGATCACGCTGTTCGGCCCCGAGGGCGTGGCCTGGGCAACGCTGATCATGACGGCGGTTGTCGTGGTGTTCTCCGAGGTGCTGCCGAAGACCTACGCGCTGAACAATGCCGACCGTCTGGCGCTGCTGGTGGCGCCGCTGATCCGGCTGGTGGTGCTGCTGTTCGCCCCGGTTTCGCGCACGGTGCAGATTCTGGTGCGCGGCATCTTCCGGCTGTTCGGTGTGCCGATCACCGGGGATCTGGGGTCCGACGCCAGCGAGGAAGAGCTGCGTGGTGCCATCGAGCTGCATCAGGGCGAGGAGGGCGAGGGCCATCACGAGCGCGCCATGCTGCACAGCGTGCTCGATCTCGGCGATGTCGAGGTCGGCGAGATCATGACCCACCGCAAGAATGTGGTGATGATCGATGCCGACCTGCCGCCGGACGACATCATCGACCAGGTGCTGAACAGCCCCTATACCCGCATCCCGCTGTGGCGCGAGGACCAGGACAACATCATTGGCGTGCTGCATGCCAAGGCGCTGCTGCGCGAGCTGCGCGGCCATGGCGGTGAGATGAAGGGCATCGACATGGCGGCGCTGGCCAGCCCGCCCTGGTTCATCCCCGATACCACCACACTGCTGGACCAGTTGCAGGCCTTCCGCACGCGGCGCGAGCATTTTGCCCTGGTGATCGACGAGTACGGCACGCTGATGGGCATCGTCACGCTGGAGGATATCCTGGAGGAGATCGTCGGCGAGATTTCCGACGAGCATGACGTCGCCGTGGTCGGCGTGCGCGCACAGCCAGACGGGTCTTTCCTGGTCGATGGCACGGTCACGCTGCGCGATCTGAACCGGGAGTTCGACTGGAGCCTGCCGGACGAGGAAGCCTCCACCATCGCCGGCCTGGTGCTGCAGGAATCGCGGCAGATACCGGAAGTCGGCCAGGTTTTCACCTTCTATGGCTTCCGTTTCGAGATTCTGCGCAAGCAGCGCCACCAGATCACCCTGATGCGCGTTACCCCGCCGGTAAAGGGCGCCGCCTGATCGGGCGATAACGGCTCGCACAAAAGCAACTTCAAAGCGACTCTTGCCAGAAATTGATACGCAGGGTTGTGCCCTGTTATCGATTGCGGCAAAGTATCCTACGATTGTGTGCAGGCTTGGAATGCGCCCTGGAAACTGGGTGCGTGCAGCGATGGGGTCGGGGCGATGCGGAAGGGGCGACGACACGGCAACGGGTCGGCGAAGGGCACGGCGGACGACCGTCCGAAACGAAAGCCAGGGTTGAGTTTCGGCGGGGAAGGCAGTCTGCGCAATGGCGCGCGGGTGCGCCGGAATGTCCGGGTTGCCGCCCGGCGGACCAGCGTCAGCCTGGAGATTGCGATCTGGGACGCGCTGGCGGATATCTGCGCGCGTGAGGACATGCCCGTCGATGCGATCTGCGATGCGGTGGAATCGCGGCGCAGCAGCGATAGCCTCGCCTCTTCCCTGCGCACGTTCTCACTGCTGTATTTCCGGCTGACGACCAGCCGCCGGGAGGCGGCTGCAGCGGCAGCAAGGAATGGCGGGGCGTCGGTTTTCGACGGTCCCCAGGCCGGATTCCCGACAATCTTCGAGGAAGCCCTGAGCCGGTTCGAGGCGACCCGCGCCGCCGCACCACCGGGAGGGCCGGAAGAGTCGGATCCGGCCGTCTAGCGTGTGTTAGTCGCCTGCGCCCTGCGCGGCTTCCACATTCTGGCGGTCCAGCTTGCTGCGGTTGGTGACCATGCGGCCATGCAGTTCGGTGATCGCCATCGACCCGGTCTTCACGCACAGGAACGGGAACACGCCATGGATGAAGCAGGCCAGTCCGGCCACGAGCATGCGGCCGGAGAAGGAAAACGCCATCCCCATATGCTCGAAATAGCTTTCGCCGACCGATTTGGGGTGTTCGGTGAAAAGGCTGTGTAAGGACATGCGCGGGCTCCCAGAGGCTTGTTTCAAGTAGGATATCCCAGCCAGCGCAAAAGAATTTGCGATTTTATGGCAGTTTTCCTGTGATCGCAGAAAATTATTCCTCATAATCGCCTCTATGAAGAAAACCGTGCCTATAGATGAGCTGGACCGGCGAATTCTTGCCGTTCTGCAGGAGGATGCCTCGCTGTCGCTGGCGGATATCGCGCGCGAGGTCGGGCTGTCGGCCTCGCCCTGCTGGCGGCGTATCCAGCGGCTGGAGGAGGCGGGCGTGATCCGGGGGCGGGTGGCGCTGCTGGACCCTGAGAAGCTGAATGTCGGGGTGACGGTGTTCGTCGCGGTGCGCACCAGCCGGCACGATGCGGAATGGCTGGAGGGGTTCTCGCGTGCCGTGCGCGACTTCCCGGAAGTGGTCGAATTCTACCGGATGAGCGGCGAGATCGACTATCTGCTGCGCGTGCTGGTGCCCGACATCGCGGCCTATGACGCCTTCTACAAGCGGCTGATCCAGCGCGCCCAGATCACCGATGTCAGCTCCAGCTTCGCCATGGAGGTGATCAAATACACGACAGCCGTGCCGCTGGATTACGCGGAGTAGGCTGTCCTCAATCGACGATGAAAAGTTTTGCCCCGGTACGGGTCGCGGAGCGGTGCGGGGAATCGCCGAAGTCGGAGACCTGATAGCTCATGCCCGGTGTCAGCACGGTCTTGCGGCCGTCCTTCAGCTCGCTTTCCAGCTCGCCTTCCAGCACCAGCAGGATATGGCCGCGGTCGCACCAGTGATCGGCCAGGTAGCCGGGCGAATATTCCACCATGCGGATGCGGATGTCGCCGACCTCCAGCGTGCGCCACAGCGCCTCCCCGGTCTCGCCGGGATGGCGGGTGGCCGGCACCTTGGACCAGTCGGTCGCGGTGAAGGGCAGGGCGGGAATTTTCATGGCAAGAGCCTCTTAAGGATGGAGACGGGCCGCCGTCAGCTTGATCTCGACCAATATGTCCGGCCGCGCCATGTCGGCGCGGCAGCAGGTCAGGGCGGGCGGGTTTGCCGGATCGACCCAGCGGTTCCACGCCGCGACCATGCCGGGATAATCGGACATCCGGCGCAGCCAGATTGTGGCGGTAAGCAGCCGGGACCTGTCGGTCCCGGCCTCCGCCAGCAGCCCGTCCAGCGCCGCCAGCACCTGGGCGACCTGACCCTCGATGCCGGCGGCGGTGTCGGACGGCACGGTGCAGACCGAGACAAAACCGCGATGGGCGGTGCCGAGGCTGATCGACAGCCGCTCCGTCGCGATCACGCCATAGCGTTGGGGCAGGCTCACTTTACCGCCGTCACCATGATTTCGACCAGGATGTCGGGGAACGCCATCTCGGCATTCACGCAGGCGCGGGCCGGCGGGTTCTTCGGATCGACCCAGGCGTTCCAGACCGAATTCATCGCCTGGAAATCCTTCATGTCCTTCAGCCAGAGCTGCGCGGTCAGCAGCTTCGATTTATCGGTGCCGGCCTTGGCGAGGTAGGAATCGATGCTGTTCAGGATTTCCTGCGTCTGGCCCTTCACGTCGGCGGAACGGTCCTTGGCGGTCAGGCCGCACAGATAGACCATGTCGCCATGGATGACGGTGCGGCTCATGATCGGGCCGGGGCCGGTGGTGATGTCGATGCGTTCGATGCTCATTGGAGCCTCCCTTGGTTGAACCTTCGGGAGAGAGGCTAATCCACGGCGCGCACCAGATACAGCGCATCCTCGCCATAGCTGGCCAGCTTCGCGGCGAGTGCCGCATCGCCTTGATAGGGCGCGAAGCCCCGGCGCTGCCAGTAGCCGGCGGAATTATTCACCGCCGTCAGGGCCAGAACCGGAAATCCCGCCGCCTTAGCCAGCCTCAGCAGGTGCGCGACCAGTGCTGATCCCAGCCCCAGCCCATGCGCTTGCGGCAGCAGGGCGATGTCATGCAGATAGAGGCAATCGGGGGCTTCCGGCAGGCTGCCTAGCAGCACATCCAGCGCCGGCGGCCGGCCCAGCAGCCCCGGATGGCTGACGGCATAACCCAGCAGCCTGCCGTCGCGCTCCGCCACCAGACAGCCGGCGGGATAGAGCGCCAGCCGCTCCGCCGCCACTGCCGGCGATTCGGGGTACAGCGGATGCACGATCTCCGCCACATCCTGCACGGCGGGCAGGTCGGCGGGAGTCATGGGGCGCCAGAGCTTGGATATGGTCATGCGATCCGAATACGCGAGCCGGACGCGGCGCCCAAGAAAAATAAATGAGATTTATTTCCGCCCAATGGGAAACCCGGCTTGTCATACTATACCGTTGGCTTAGAACAACGCCATGGAACGAGCCAGAGGGAGGCGAGCGTGATCGAGCGTGTCGAGGTCGGCGGTCTGAAGATCGCCAGGGTGTTGTACGATTTCGTGAATGACGAGGTGATCCCCGCCACCGGGCGCAAGGCGGCCGATGTCTGGGCCGGGCTGGACGCCATCGTGCACGATCTGGCGCCGAAGAACCGGGCGCTGCTGGCGAAGCGTGACGAGATGCAGGCGAAGATAGATGGCTGGCATCGGGCGCGCAAGGGCAAGCCCTTCAATCTGGCGGAGTACAAGAGCTTCCTGCAGGAGATCGGCTATCTGCTGCCGGAAGGCCCGGATTTCGCCGTCTCGACCGCGAATGTCGATCCGGAGATCGCGGCCATCGCCGGCCCGCAGCTGGTGGTGCCGGTGATGAATGCGCGGTACGCGCTGAACGCGGCGAACGCGCGCTGGGGCAGCCTGTATGATGCGCTGTACGGCACCGATGCGATCTCCGAGGAGGACGGGGCGACCCGCACCGGCGGCTACAACCCGAAGCGCGGCGAGAAGGTGATCGCCTATGCCCGCGCCTTCCTGGACGAGACCTTCCCGTTGGCCGGCGGCTCCCACAAGGACGCCACCTTCTATGCCGTCGAAGGCGGCAAGCTGGCCGTCACCCTGACCGGCGGCAAGAAGGCCGGGCTGAAGGAGCCGGCACAGTTCGTGGGCTATCAGGGCGATGCGGCGTCGCCGTCGGTGATCCTGCTGGTGCATAACGGCCTGCATGCGGAAATCCGCATCGATGCCGGCCATCCGATCGGCAAGACCGACCCGGCCAACCTCGCCGATGTCGTGCTGGAATCCGCCGTCACCACCATCCAGGACTGTGAGGATTCCATCGCCGCTGTCGATGCCGAGGACAAGGTGGAGGTCTATCGCAACTGGCTCGGCCTGATGAACGGCACGCTGACGGCTGAGCTGGAGAAGGGCGGCAAGACCGTGGTGCGCCGGCTGAACCCGGACCGCAGCTACACCAAGCCGGAAGGCGGCACGCTCACCCTGCCGGGCCGCAGCATGATGCTGGTGCGCAATGTCGGCCATCTGATGAGCATCGACGCGGTGCTGGACAAGGACGGCAAGGAGGTGCCGGAAGGCATCCTCGACGCGATGATGACGGCGCTCATCGCCATCGTCGATCTGGAGCGCAAGAGCGGCCTCGCCAACAGCCGCACCGGTTCCATGTACATCGTGAAGCCGAAGATACACGGGCCGGAGGAGGTCGCCTTCGCCAGCGAATTGTTCGGCCGCGTCGAGCAGGCGCTGGGCCTGAAGCCCTACGCGCTGAAGATGGGCATCATGGATGAGGAGCGCCGCACCACCGTCAATCTGAAGGAATGCATCCGCGCCGCGCAGGAGCGGGTGGCCTTCATCAATACCGGCTTCCTCGACCGTACCGGCGACGAGATGCACACCTCGATGGAGGCCGGGCCGATGATCCGCAAGGCCGACATGAAGGCTACCGCCTGGATCAAGGCCTATGAGGACTGGAACGTCGATACCGGCCTGGCCTGCGGGCTGCGCGGGCGGGCGCAGATCGGCAAGGGCATGTGGGCGATGCCGGACATGATGGCGGAAATGCTGAAGCAGAAGATCGGCCATCCGATGGCCGGCGCCAACACCGCCTGGGTGCCCTCGCCGACGGCGGCCACACTGCATGCGCTGCATTACCACGAGGTCGATGTGGCGGCCCGGCAGGAGGCGCTGAAGAGCCGTCCGCGCGCCAGCCTGAACGACATCCTGACGATTCCGCTGGCCGACCGGCCGAACTGGTCGCCAGAGGAGGTGCAGCAGGAGCTGGACAATAACGCGCAGGGCATCCTCGGCTATGTCGTGCGCTGGATCGACCAGGGTGTGGGCTGCTCCAAGGTGCCGGACATCAACAATGTCGGGCTGATGGAAGACCGCGCGACGCTGCGCATCTCCAGCCAGCATATCGCCAACTGGCTGCATCACGGCATTGCCAGCGAGACGCAGGTGATGGAGACCATGAAGCGCATGGCCGCCGTGGTGGACAAGCAGAATGCGGGCGATCCGCTGTACCGCCCGATGGCGCCGGATTTCGACGCCAGTGTCGCCTTCGCTGCCGCCTGCGACCTGGTGTTCAAGGGCCGCGAGCAGCCGAACGGCTATACCGAGCCGGTGCTGCACCGCCGCCGCATCGAGGCGAAGGCAAAGTTCGGGCGGTAGGGCGTAATGGGTGAGGGATTGATTGATGCTTGCCCCCTCACTCAGCTCCGCCTAGCTCGCTGCGCTCACAAGGCTGCGCAACCCTTTCCCTCCAAGGGAGAGGGGAAAGAAAAAGCAGGCCCCCGTACGGTGCCGTTCCTCCAGCTGTCATTCCCGGCCTTGTGCCGGGAATCCAGGGTTCAGTTTACTCGGGCGGGCATCTAGCAAGCGGAAGCCTGGACCCCCGCAATAAATGCGGGGGTGACGGGCAGAGTTGAATGGCGAGTGGCGTGGAAGCTGGGTGAGGGGAGAAAAGCCTCCTACCGCGCCTGCTTGATCGCCTCGGTGGCCAGCTTGTCGGCGCGTTCATTCTCCGGGTGGCCGGCATGGCCCTTCACCCAGTGCCAGGTGACCTTGTGCGGCACCAGCGCCGCCTCCAGCCGCTGCCAGAGATCGACATTCTTCACCGGCTTCTTGTCGGCGGTCAGCCAGCCGCGCTTCTTCCAGCCCGGCAGCCATTTCAGGATGCCGTCGCGCAGGTACGTCGAGTCGGTATAAAGCTCCACCGTCGAGGGGCGCGTCAGCGCTTCCAGCGCCATGATCGCCGCCGTCATCTCCATGCGGTTGTTGGTGGTTGCAGGCTCCGCGCCCGACAGATCCTTCTCGTGCTTGCCATAGCGCAGCACGGCACCCCAGCCGCCCGGGCCCGGATTGCCGCTGCAGGCGCCGTCCGTGTAGATCTCGACGATGGGCTTGCTCATTGCGCGGCGGTTTCGACCGTGATGCCGTAATCGCCGGGACCGCGCGCCTTCTGGTGAAAGCGCAGCTTGTGGGCATATTCCATCGGGTCCTTCGGCTTCACGTAGGCGCCCTCGGGATGATTCAGCCAGTCATAGAGGCGGGTCAGCAGGAAGCGCATCGCCGCCCCCCGGCACAGCACGGGCAGGGCCGCGATCTCGGCCTCGGTCGGCGGTCGCAGGCGGGCATAGGCGTTCAGCATCAGCCGCGCCTTGGTGATGTTGAAGCTGCCATCCGGCTCGAAGCACCAGGCGTTCAGGCAGACCGCGATGTCGTAGGCCAGCGCGTCGGTGCAGGCAAAATAGAAATCGATGACGCCGCTCAGCTCGGGGCCCTTGAAGAACACATTGTCGGGGAACAAATCGGCATGGATGACGCCGCGCGGCAGATCGTGCGGCCAGTGTGCCTCCAGATAATCCAGCTCCCCGCGCAGCATCTCGGCAAGGCCGGGACAGACCTCGTCGGCGCGGTCCGCGCATTTGTCGAACAGCGGCCGCCAGTCCTCCAGCGTCAGCCCGTTGCGCCGGGACAGGGTGAAATCCGCGCCGGCGGTGTGGAACTGGCCCATCGCGATTCCGACGCCGGTGCAGTGCTGCGGCTGGATGCGGCGCGGCCACATGCCGTCCAGGAAGCTGATGATCGCCGCCGGCTTGCCGTTCAGGTCGCGCAGCGTGCGGCCCTGGCGATCGTGCAGCGGCGTCGGGCAGGCCATGCCCTTGGCCGCCAGATGCTCCATTAGCCCCAGGAAGAAGGGCAGATCTTCCGGGTGAACCCGCTTTTCATAGAGCGTGAGGATGTAGCTGCCGGTGGCGGTGCGCAGCATGAAGTTGGAGTTCTCGACCCCTTCCGCGATGCCGGCGAAGCTGGTGACCTCGCCGATATCGTAGCTGGCGACGAATGCCTGCAGATCCTCGTCGGAGACGGCGGTATAGACGGCCATGGAATCAGCGCGTGGTAAGGGGGGAGGGAGCAAACTGCCGATTGGGCGTCATGCGCTCAATACCTTGGGCAGCTTGAAGTGGATGTCCTCCTCGGCCGTCACCACTTCCTCCAGCGTCACGTCGAAGCGCTCGCGGCAGGCGTCGATCAGTTCATCGACCAGCACATCCGGGGCCGAGGCGCCGGCGGTCACACCCAGCCGCGCGACACCGTCGAGGAAGGTCCAGTCCATCTGGTCGGCGCGCTGCAGCAGCATGGATTTCGGGCAGCCGGCAACGCGCGCCACCTCGACAAGACGTTTCGAGTTGGAGGAGTTCGGCGCCCCGATCACCAGGATCGCGTCACAGCGCGCGGCGATGGCCTTCACCGCCTGCTGCCGGTTGGTGGTAGCGTAGCAGATATCCTCCTGCTTCGGCGCGGCGAGCTGCGGGAAGCGGCGGCGCAGCGCCTCGATGATCCCGGCCGTGTCATCGACCGACAGGGTGGTCTGCGTCACGTAGGCGATCTCGCGGTCGGCCGGCAGGTCGATGGTCTCGGCTTCCGCACTGGTCTCGATCAGCCGGACCGCACCTTCGGGCAACTGCCCCATCGTGCCGACCACCTCCGGATGGCCGGCATGGCCGATCAGCAGGATCAGCCGCCCCGCCGCGAAATGCCGCTCGGCCTCGCGGTGCACCTTGCTGACCAGCGGGCAGGTGGCGTCGAGATAGACCATGTTGCGTCGCTCCGCTTCGGCCGGCACCGATTTCGGCACGCCATGGGCGGAGAACACGACCGGTGCGTCCGGCGGCACCTCGTCCAGCTCCTCGACGAAGATGGCGCCTTTTCTCTCCAGCGATTCGACGACGAAGCGGTTATGCACGATCTCGTGGCGCACATAGACCGGCGCGCCGAACTTCTCCAGCGACCGCTCGACGATCTGGATGGCGCGATCAACACCGGCGCAGAAGCCGCGCGGGCCGGCGAGCAGGAGGGTGAGGGGCGGTTTTGACATGCCGTTCTATATGGTGCCGCAATTGCCGGATCGCAGACCGCCGTCCCCACTTTTTCCAGCCGGGCCGGCACGCTGCCGAATTGGCGACACCCTAATACAGCCGGCCCAAGGGCGAAACCGGGTTTTAGGGCGAAACCGGGTTTTGCGGGGACGGGCGGGACAGGCTATAGAGTGTCAGACCCTGTTTCCGATCCCAGCAACGGATAGCGCCGCTTCATGAAACGCCTCCTGCCCGCTTTGACGCGTTCCTTCCTCCGCCCGCCGCTGTTCTTCATGGTGCCGGCCCTGCTGCTGGCCGGCTGCGGATCGATGTTCGGCCCTTCGGCGCCGCCACCGGCCTGTCCGGACGCGCGCGTCGTCGCCAATCTGGATCGTATGACACAGTACCGTACCGGCGAGGGGCGCGACCTGACCGACGTGCTGTTCGAGGCGCGTATCGGCGACCTGGCAGGCGCCTGCGGCTATGACGAGGAGTCACTGGAGGTCGGGATCATCGTGCCGATCCAGATCGCGCGCGGGCCGGCCAATCAGGAGCGTGTTGCCCGGCTGGAATATTTCGTCGCGATCCAGAACCCGGAAGGAACTGTCATCGCCAAACGAAGCTTCCCGGTCGAGGTCGCGTTCGAACGCAACCAGAGCCGGGCGCTGTTTACCGATGAGCTGGAGCAGCGCATCCCGCTGGCCGATCTGAACCAGGGGCCGGCCTATCGGATCCTGCTGGGCTTCCAGCTCAGCGAGGATCAGGTGCAGGACAATATCCGCCGCCGTCAGCGCTGATTTCCCGGATTCTGTCCGGTCCGAAACGGCCCCGGCATGCTCCGGGGCCGTTTTTTATTGCCCGGAAAGAAGCAGGGTTTTCTCATAAAGTGCGAATTAGACTAAGAATCAGTTGCAAATAAATATTCCCCTCCCTAGGGTCGCGGCATAGGCGGCGGGGGCCGCAATTCTTGACCTGGAGGGGCTAACGATATGAAGCGCACAGTTGCGGTGGCTGGCAAGGCTGCCTTCCTTGTCTGTCTGGCCGGTACGGCGGCGGCGGAGACCTACAATCTGGAACCGGTGGTGGTGGAAAGCGGCACCGTGCATTCGTCGCAGTCGGTCCGGGAAAATGTGGAGGCCGCCGGCGAGGTCACCCGCAGCAGCAGCTATGTCGATGGCTCGGTCATCCAGAATCTGAACCCGGTGAACACCGGCGACGCGCTGCGCTATTCGACGCTCGGCATCATCAACCCGCCGGGCAACGGTAATCGCTTCGGCGGCGGCACCAAGATCCGTACCTCGGGCGACACTGGCGCCACAAATTCCATCGATGGGCTGCCGGCCTTCAGGGCAGCCGGCCAGGAGGGCGGCGGTTACACCAACACCACCATCCCCTCGATCGCCATCGACAGCATCGGTGTGCTGCGTGGCGGCCGTGCGGTCGGTTATGGAAATGGCACGGATGGCGGCGTGATCGAGACCCGCATCAAGTCCGGGCGCGGTTACAAGGATCATGCGGCGGTTTCGCTGGATCTGAGTTCCGCCATGGAAGCCAACACCCAGGCGGAGTTCGCGCACGGCACGGAGAAGTGGGACTACTACGTTGCCGGCAGCTGGCTGGAAGCCGACTTTGACGGCAAGCCCGACAATCTGGACGGGCAACATGTGCGCGGTGGCCTCGGCAAGTTCGGCTATAATTTCAGCGAGGATACGCGGGTCGAGCTGCTGGGCATCATGAGCCGCTCCGAGCCTGACATCATCCGTAACGGCAACGAGGAGCCGATCCGCACCTCCGCCAATGTGCTGGCGCTGACCCTGGATCACCGGCTGTCGGACAGCCAGAGCGTGCGGGCCGGCCTGTTCCACAATGACAGCCATGCCCTGTGGGGTGCCCGCAACCGCGACCGTGAAGTCAACAACGACATCCTGTTCGCCGACCATTATCTGGATGTGCCGCTCAGCGATAGCGTGCGCTATCTGGGCACGGTCGGCGGCGAGGTGAAGCGCACCGAATATCTGCGCGACAACCAGTGGGACGCGAATTTCACCGATGTCGCGCTGAAGTCGATCAACACGCTGCGCTTCGACGACAATCTCACCATCACCGCCGGCGCGCGTCACACCTGGTTCGAGAATGACGTGAAGCTGAATGGCGTGGAGCAGCCGGACAACCTGGCCGAGGACAAGATCTGGTCCTACGAGCTGGGGGCCTCCTACAGCGTGCTGCCGGATACGCGGGTGCGCGCCTCGGTTTCCACCGGCTATAACCGCTACATCGGAAAATACGGTAACTACGGGACAGATGCGCTGAATCCCGCTGGTGCAGGTGACAATATTGTCGAATCGCTGACCTACGAAATCGGCGTGCGGCAGGATTTCAGCTTCGGCTATTTCGACGTCGCGCTGTTCGACACCGAACAGGACGGTGTGGCGCGGCGCAATGGCGGCGCCATCGAGAGCATGATCGTCGATCAGCAGGGGCTGGAGGTCGAGGGGCTGTGGCGCGCCAGCCGGAAGCTGACCTTCACCGCCAATTATTTTCAGCTTCTCGATGTTGAGGCGACCCGCGCCGATGGCAGCAATGCCAACGGCAATATCTTTTACGGCACAGACGGCGTGTCGCTGCCGGATTATCAGCTGAGTGTCCAGGCGACTTACGCGATGACCGATACGGTCACCCTGTGGGGGCTGGCCTACCACACCGGTGGCTACGAGGCGGAAAATCTCGACGGATCGATCACCGAGCGCGATGGCTTCACCAAGCTCGACATCGGCGGTTCCTGGAAGGTGCAGCCGAACTGGGCGCTGCGAGCGCGGGTCGAAAACCTGTTCGACGAGCGCTCCTTCGGCTCCACCATTGCCGGCACCACGGCCAATGATGGCGGCAATCTCGGCACCGTGTTCTGGATCGGCACCGACTACACTTTCTAAGGGTGATTTGACAGGATGGAGCGGAGACGGCGCGTCACCAGAGTCGCGTTGACTTTCGCCCCATCCCGTCACATCTTGCCCGCAGTCCGCTGAACCTTGCGGGAGAGATCGGTCGCATGTCTCGCGGCCGGCGCCGAAGGAGCAATCCACCCCGGAAACTCTCAGGCAAAAGGACCGCAAGGGAAGGACTCTCTGGAAAGCAGACAGGCCATGGTCGGCCTGTCTCACCCAAGGTGAAAGCCGCGGGGGCTTCGGCCCTTTCGGTCAATCTCTCAGGTCCGACGACAGAGGGGGTGCCGGTCTGTAGAAGGCGCAATCGACCGCGCCGACCGGCATCATGAAATGTCGGGAAGGACCGAGCCGATGAGCGCCGAAACCCTGTTCACCACGCCGCTGAACGCCCTGCACCGGGAGCTGGGCGGCAAGATGGTGGAATTCGCCGGCTACGAGATGCCGGTGCAGTATCCCGCCGGCATCATGGCCGAGCATCTCCACACCCGTGAGAAGGCCGGCCTGTTCGACGTCTCGCATATGGGCCAGGTGAAGCTGTCCGGCGAGAATGTCGCCGAAGCGCTGGAAACCCTGGTGCCCGGCGAAATCCAGGCGCTGAAGCCGGGCCGCCAGCGCTACACCCTGTTCACCAACGAACAGGGCGGCATCCTGGACGACCTCATGGTCAGCTGCTTCAACGATCATCTGTTCCTGGTGGTGAATGCCGGCTGCAAGGGCCAGGACATCGAGCATATGCGCGCGCATTTGCCGGCCGGCGTGAAGCTGGAGGTGATGTTCGAGCGCGCGCTGCTGGCGCTGCAGGGGCCGGCCGCCAAGATTGTGATGGGCCGTCTCGGGCCGGCCGGCACCGAGCTGACCTTCATGGGCGCTGCACGGGTCGAGATCGGCGGCATCTGGTGCACCGTCACCCGCAGCGGCTATACCGGCGAGGACGGGTTCGAGATTTCCGTCGATGAGGACAAGGCCGAAAAACTCGCCCGGCTGCTGCTGGACCAGCCGGAGGTCATGCCGATTGGCCTGGGTGCCCGCGATTCGCTGCGGCTGGAAGCTGGCCTGTGCCTCTATGGCCATGACATCGACACCACAACCACGCCGATCGAGGCCGATCTTGCCTGGGCCATCGGCAAGCGCCGGCGCGAGGAAGGCGGCTTCCCCGGCGCCGATATCATCCTCGACCAGCTGAAGAACGGCACGGCGCGCAAGCGCGTCGGCATCCGCCCGGAAGGCCGCGCCCCGGCGCGCGAGCATACCGAGCTGACGGACGCCGATGGCCGCAGGATCGGCGAGATCACCAGCGGCGGCTTCGGTCCCAGCGTCGGTGCGCCGGTCGCCATGGGCTATGTCGAGACCGCTTCCGCTTCCGAGGGCACGGAAATCAACGCCAAGGTCCGCGGCAAGGCGCTGCCGGCCAAAGTGGCATCCATGCCTTTCACCCCCCATCGTTACCATCGCGGCTAGGAGTTGCGCAGCATGACCAGGAAATACACCGAAGATCACGAGTGGGTCGAAATCGCCGGCGACATCGCCACTGTCGGCATCACCGACTATGCGCAGCAGCAGCTGGGCGACGTCGTGTTCGTCGAGCTGCCGGCCGCCGGCAAGAAGGTGACCAAGGGCGGCGAGGCGGCCGTGGTCGAATCGGTGAAGGCGGCCAGCGAGGTCTATGCCCCGCTGACCGGCGAGGTCACCGAGACCAATGCCGATCTGGAAGCCGCCCCCGGCACGGTGAATGAGGACCCGCACGGCAAGGGCTGGTTCTTCAAGATGAAGCTCAGCGACAAGGGCGAGCTCGACGGCCTGATGGATGAGGCCGGCTACAAGTCCTATGTGGAGGGGCTCTAAGCATCATGCGCTACCTACCGCTGACCGAGGCCGACCGGCGGGCCATGCTGGCCGCCATCGGCGTTCCCTCGGTCGATAGCCTGTTCCGCGATGTGCCGGAATCCGCCTGGCTGAAGAAGCCCATCGACGGCCTGCCCGACCATATGGGCGAGCTGGAGGTGGACCGCGCGCTCTCCGCCATGGCGGCCAAGAGCATGACCGCCGGCAGCGTCCCCTTCTTCGTCGGCGGCGGGGCCTACAAGCATCATGTTCCCTCCTCGGTGGATCATCTGATCCAGCGCGGCGAGTTCATGACCTCCTACACGCCCTACCAGCCGGAAATCACCCAGGGCACGCTGCAGTACCTGTTCGAATTCCAGACCCAGGTGGCGCTGATCACCGGCATGGATGTGGCCAACGCCTCGATGTATGACGGCTCGACCGCCGCCGCCGAGGCGGTGGTGATGGCGAACCGCGTGACCCGGCGCAACAAGGCGGTGCTGTCGGGCAATCTGCATCCGATGTACCGCGCGGTCATCGAGACCCATGCCAAGCTGCTGGATTTCGAGGCGGTGACCGGCCGCATCGAGCCCAAGGGCGCGTCGGGCGGGGCTGACGATCTGATCGGCAAGATCGACGAGACCACCTCCTGCGTCGTCGTGCAGAATCCGGATTTCTTCGGCAACCTCACCGACTTCACCAAGCTGGCCGAGGCCTGCCAGGCCAAGGGCGCTCTACTAATCGTCGCGGTGACGGAGATCGTCTCGCTTGGGGCGGTGAAATCGCCGGGCGAGATGGGCGCGGACATCGTGGTGGCCGAGGGCCAGTCGATCGGCAACGCGCTGAATTTCGGCGGCCCCTATGTCGGCCTGTTCGCCACCAAGGAGAAATATGTACGGCAGATGCCGGGCCGCCTTGCCGGGCAGACCGTGGATGCCGCCGGAAGGCGCGGCTGGGTGCTGACGCTGTCCACCCGCGAGCAGCATATCCGCCGCGAGAAGGCGACCAGCAACATCTGCACGAATTCCGGCCTGTGCGCGCTGGCCTTCACCATCCACATGTCGCTGCTGGGCGAGGATGGGTTCACGCGCCTTGCCGAGCTGAACCATGCGGCGGCGGTGACGCTGGCCGGCAAGCTGGCGGGCGTGAAGGGTGTGGAGGTGCTGACGGACAGCTTCTTCAACGAATTCACTGTGCGCCTGTCGAAGCCGGCGGCGGAGGTTGTCGAGGCGCTGGCGGCGAAGAATATCCTGGCTGGCATCCCGGTCTCCCGCCTGATTCCCGGCCATGACGATCTGCTGGTCATCGCCGTCACCGAAGTGAACACGCAAGCCGATATGGACGCCCTGGCAAAGGGCCTCAGCGAGGTGCTGTCATGAGCGACTGGAGCAAGGCTTTGTCCTCCTTCGAGGGGGCGGCGGAGAACATGCCGACCATGACCGGCAATCTGGGCCTGCAGCTGGAAGAGCCGCTGATCTTCGAGCAGGGCGAGGACGGCCGCACCGGCGTCGATCTGCCGCCGGTACCGAAGGTCGGGAGCAAGCTGGGCGGCCTGGCGCGCAAGGGCAAGATCGGCCTGCCCGGCCTGTCGGAGCCGCAGGTGGTGCGGCACTATACCCGCCTCAGCCAGAAGAACTACGCCATCGATGCCGGGCTGTACCCGCTGGGTTCCTGCACGATGAAGCATAATCCGCGGCTGAACGAGAAGATGGCCCGGCTGGCCGGCTTCTCCGACGTGCATCCGCTGCAGCCGGTCTCCACCGTGCAGGGCGCCCTGGAGCTGATCGACACGCTGGCACACTGGCTGAAGACGCTGACCGGCATGCCGGCCGTCGCCATGTCGCCGGCTGCCGGCGCGCATGGCGAGCTGTGCGGCATGATGGCGATCCGCGCCGCCATCGAGGCGAAGGGCGAACGCCGCACCCGCGTGCTGGTGCCGGAATCGGCGCATGGCACCAACCCCGCCACGGCGGCGGCCTGCGGCTACACCGTCGATCCGATCCCGGCCAACGAGCGCGGCCGTGTCGATATCGAGGCCTTCCGGGCGAAGCTGGGGCCGGATGTCGCGGCGGTGATGATCACCAACCCGAACACCTGCGGGCTGTTCGAGAGCGAGATCATCGAGATCGCCGAGCTGATCCATTCGGTCGGCGGCTATTTCTACTGTGACGGCGCCAATTTCAACGCCATCGTCGGTCGGGTGCGTCCGGGCGATCTCGGCGTCGATGCCATGCACATCAACCTGCACAAGACCTTCTCCACCCCGCATGGCGGCGGCGGCCCGGGCGCCGGCCCGGTCGTGCTGTCGGAGGCTCTGGCGAAGTTCGTGCCGGTGCCCTATGTCGTGCACGGCAAGGACGGCTACAGCGTTGTCGAGAGCGAGGGGGCGGCGGAGGACGGCTTTGGCCGGCTGAAGGCCTTCCACGGCCAGATGGGCATGTTCGTGCGCGCGCTCACCTACATGATGAGCCACGGGGCGGACGGGCTGCGCCAGGTCGCCAGCGACGCGGTGCTGAATGCCAACTACATCCTCGCCTGCCTGAAGGACGAGATGAGCCCGGCCTTCGATGGTCCGTGCATGCATGAGGCGCTGTTCGACGATGATTTCCTGAAGGGTACCGGCGTTACCACGCTCGATTTCGCCAAGGCGATGATCGACGAGGGCTACCATCCGATGACCATGTATTTCCCGCTGGTCGTCCATGGTGCTCTGCTGATCGAGCCGACCGAGACCGAGAGCAAGGAGGCGATCGATCAGTTCATCGCCGTGCTCGCCGGCCTCGCGAAGAAGGCGAAGCAGGGCGATCAGGCTGACTGGTTCAAGGCCGCACCGCGCTTCACCCCGCGCCGCCGGCTGGACGAGACGGCCGCCGCCCGCAAGCCGATGCTGCGCTGGAAGCCAGAAGAACAGTCGAAGGACGCGGCGGACTGAGCTTCGCGGTTTCGAAAGACAGGGAAAAGGGCGCTCCGAGGGGGCGCCCTTTTTTTAATCGCTATCCTCGGATGAAGCCTCAGCCATTCTCCGCCAGCACATGGCCGGCGAGGTAGAGCGAGCCGCAGATCAGCAGCCGCGCCGGCTGTCCGTCCGCGCGCAGGATATCGGCGACGGCCCCGGCGACGCTATCTGCCGGTTCTGCCGCCAGACCGGCTTCGCGCGCCATCGTCGCGGTCTGTTCGGCGGTCAGCGAATGCGCCTCGCCCGGGATCGCCACCGTCCGCACCCTGCCGGCGACACCGGCGAAGGCCGCCAGATAATCCTGCGGCGCCTTGGTGTCCAGCATGCCGAAGACGAGATGCAGCGGCTTGTCCGCCCACAGCGTGCGGGCGGTCGCGGCCAGCACCGTGCCGGCATCCGCATTGTGGCCGCCATCCAGCCACAGCTCCCAGCCCGGCGGCAGCGCCTCCACCAGCGGGCCGCGCGTCAGGCGCTGCATCCGCGCCGGCCAGCGCGCGGTCTGCAACCCCCTGGCGATATCCGCCTCGGTTACCGGCAGCCGGTCCGTCGCGGCCTCGACCGTGGCGATGGCGGCGCCGGCATTGTCGATCTGGTGCAGGCCCGGCAGCACCGGCAGCGGCAGGCGGCGGGTGCCCAGAGCGCTCTCGTAAAGGAGGGCGCCGTTTTCGGCCTTTGCGCGCCATTCGGCGCCGCCCCGGCTCACCGGCGCGCCGACCGTCGCGGCATAGGCATCCAGCACGCCGGGCACTTCCGCGAAGCGCTGCGGCGCGTGGATCGCCGGCACGCCCGGCTTCATGATCGCCGCCTTCTCGCCCGCGATGGCCTGGATCGTGTCGCCCAGATACTGCATGTGATCCATCGAGATCGAGGTGATGACAGTGGCCAGCGGGCGCTCCACCACATTGGTGGCGTCCAGCCTTCCGCCCAGGCCGGTCTCCAGGATCAGCACATCGGCAGGGGTGCGGGAGAAGGCGAGGAAGGCCGCCGCCGTGGTGATCTCGAACAGGGTGATGGGCGAATCGCCATTGGCGCGCTCGCATTCTTCCAGAATGGCGGCGAGCGTCGCATCGGCGATCTCCGCCCCGGCGACATGGAAGCGCTCGTTGAAGCGCACCAGATGCGGGGAGGTGTAGGCGTGGACCTTGTAGCCCGCCGCCTCGTAGATCGCGCGCAGATAGGCCAGCGTGGAGCCCTTGCCATTGGTGCCGGCGATATGGATGACCGGCGGCAGCGTGCGTTCGGGATGGCCGAGCGCTTCCAGCAGCCGGTGCATCCGGTCCAGCGACAGGTCGATCAGCTTCGGATGCAGCTTCTGCAGCCGCTCCAGGATCGTCTCGGGGGCCGCCGGCGCCAAACCTGTTGCCACCTTGGGTCGCCCTTTCCTGATTTCGGAACTTACCGGCTGGCGTTTTGAGTGGGCGGAGCGATGCGCGGCGTCGGCCGCTTGTTGCGCAGCAGGCCGAGCACGCGGACCAGCGTGTCGCGCATCTCCTTGCGCGGCACCACCATATCGACCATGCCATGTTCCTGCAGATATTCGGCGCGCTGGAAGCCGTCGGGCAGCTGCTCGCGGATGGTCTCGGCGATGACGCGGGCACCGGCGAAGCCGATGACGGCACCCGGCTCGGCGATGTGGATATCGCCCAGCATGGCGAAGGAGGCGGTGACGCCGCCGGTCGTCGGGTCGGTCAGCAGCACGATGTAGGGCAGGCCCTTTTCCTTCACCATCTCGACCGCGATGATCGAGCGCGGCATCTGCATCAGCGACAGGATGCCTTCCTGCATGCGCGCCCCGCCGGAGGCCGGGATCGCCAGCAGCGTCGCTTCCTCGGCCACGGCCAGCCGACCGGCGGCGACCAGCGCCTCGCCCACGGCGATGCCCATGGAGCCGCCCATGAAGCTGAAATCGAACGCGGCGATGACGGTCTTGTGCCCGCCGATGGTGCCATGCGCGACGATGATGGCGTCCTGCCGGCCGGTCTTGGCCTGGGCTTCCTTCATGCGGTCGGAATAGCGCTTGCGGTCGCGGAACTTCAGCGGATCGAGCGGCGGTTTCGGCAGATCGATGGTCTTATAGGCGCCCTCGTCGAACAGCATCTTCAGCCGCGCCACAACCTCCAGACGCATGTGATGACCGCAATGCGGGCAGACGCGGGAATTCTCGTCGAGTTCGCGCTGGAAGATCATCTGCCCGCAGCTGGGGCATTTCTCCCACAGATTGTCCGGTACCTCGGTCTTCTGCACCAGGGCACGAATCTTCGGGCGAACGAAATTATTCAGCCAATCCATCGGTCGTTCCTGCCTTATGCAGCGGTGCGGGCCGCGCGCACGCCACCCGCCAGTTTCGCGACGAAGCCCAGCGCCGCCTCGACCAGTCCCGGCTTCGCCTTGCCGGCCTCGTCCAGATTGCCGGCGATGATATCGACCAGCGCGGTACCGACCACGGCGGCGTCGGCAACGGCGGCAACCGCGCCGGCCTGCTCCGGTGTCTTGATGCCGAAGCCGACCGCGACCGGCAGGTCGGTGTGGCTTTTCAGCCGGGCGACTGCCTGGGCGACATGCTGGCTGTCCACGGCCTGGGTGCCGGTGACGCCGGTGAAGGAGACGTAATAGACGAAGCCCGACGTGTTGGACAGCACCTTGGGCAGGCGCCTGTCATTGGTGGTCGGCGTCGCCAGCCGGATGAAGGCGATGTCGGCTTCCAGCGCCGGCAGGCACAGCTCGGCATCTTCCTCGGGCGGCAGATCGACGATGATCAGCCCGTCCACCCCGGCGCTCTTCGCATCCTTCAGGAAGCGCTCCACGCCGTAGATATAAATCGGGTTATAATAGCCCATCAGGATGATCGGCGTATCGCTGTCGCCGGACCGGAAGGCGCGCACCGCGTCGATGGTCTTGGTCAGCGTCATGCCGGCCTTCAGCGCCCTCAGCGAAGCGGCCTGGATCGACGGACCATCGGCCATCGGGTCGGAGAACGGCATGCCGATCTCGATCAGATCGGCGCCGGCGCCAGGCAACCCTTTGAGGATAGCCTGCGCGGTCACCGGGTCGGGATCGCCGCCGGTGACGAAGGTGACCAGGCCGCCGCGGCCTTCGGCCTTCAGGGCGGCGAAGCGACGGGCAATGCGGGAATCGGATTCGCTCATCACAGCTTGCCCTTTACAGCTTGCCACGGGCTTTGAGGTGCTTCAGCACGGCGGCCAGATCCTTGTCGCCGCGGCCGCAGAGATTCATCACCATCAGATGGTCCTTCGGCAGGGTCGGCGCCAGCTTGCCGACATAGGCCAGCGCGTGGCTCGGCTCCAGCGCCGGGATGATGCCTTCCATCTGTGCGCACAGCTTGAAGGAATCCAGCGCCTCCTCGTCGGTGGCGCTGACATAGCTCACGCGGCCGGTTTCGTGCAGCCAGGAATGTTCCGGCCCGATGCCGGGATAGTCGAGGCCGGCGCTGATCGAGTGGGCGTCGGTGATCTGCCCGTCCTCGTTCTGCAGCAGGTAGGTGCGGTTGCCATGCAGCACGCCCGGCCGTCCGCCGGTCAGCGAGGCGGCATGCTTGCCGGTATCGAGGCCGAGACCGGCGGCCTCCACCCCGTACATCTTCACCGACGGATCGTCTAGGAAGGGATGGAACAGGCCGATGGCGTTGGAGCCGCCGCCGATGCAGGCAACCAGGCTGTCGGGCAGGCGGCCCTCGGCCTCCATCATCTGCTCGCGCGTTTCGGTGCCGATCACCGACTGGAAGTCGCGCACCATGGCGGGGTAGGGGTGCGGGCCGGCAACCGTGCCGATGATGTAGAAATGCGTCTCCGCCTTGGCCACCCAGTAGCGCAGCGCCTCGTTCATCGCATCCTTCAGCGTCGATGTGCCGGAGGTGACGGGCACCACCTCGGCGCCCAGCAGGCGCATGCGCTCGACATTGGGCTGCTGGCGCTCGATATCCTCGGCGCCCATGAAGACCTTGCAGTTCATGCCGAACAGCGCGCAGACCGTGGCGGTGGCCACGCCATGCTGGCCGGCGCCGGTCTCGGCGATGATCTCTGTCTTGCCCATGCGCTTGGCGACCAGCGCCTGGCCCAGGCAATTGTTGATCTTGTGCGCGCCGGTGTGATTCAACTCGTCGCGCTTGAAGTACAGCTTGGCCCCACCGAAATGCGCCGTCAGCCGCTCCGCGAAATAGAGCGGCGAGGGCCGGCCGACATAATGTTTCAGGTAATAATCGAACTCCGCCTTGAAGTCCGGGTCCGCCTTCGCCGCCTTGTAGGCCGCCTCGACCTCCAGGACCAACGGCATCAGCGTCTCGGCGACGAAGCGTCCGCCGAAGATGCCGAAATGCCCGGATTCGTCCGGTCCGGCACGATAGGTATTGGGGATGGAACTGGCCATCGTCACTACGCCATTCGTCAGGGGTTCATGAGACGCCGCATAATGCAGACCTTGCCGCTTCTGTGCAAGGCGGGCGGCGGGGCTTGATTGTATGGACACATTCAGTAAGTATAAGTGTGTATGAATAGCCGCGAGATCATACACCGGCTGGAGCGGGAAGGCTGGAGGGAAGTGGCACGCAAGGGAAGCCACGTCCAGTTCAAGCATCCCGTCAGGCCGGGTCGGGTGACGGTGCCGCATCCGAAGAAGGATATACCGGCCGGCACCTTGCGCAGCATCGAGCGGCAATCGGGACTGAAACTGACATGACCCTGTCTTATATCGCCTTGATCCATAAGGAGGCCGGCAGCGATTTCGGCGTCTCCTTTCCCGATTTCCCCGGTTGCATCAGCGCCGGTGCAACATTGGAAGAAGCGCGCGCCATGGCGGATGAGGCGCTGGCCCTGCACATAGAAGGCATGCTGGAGGATATGCAGGAACTGCCCGCCCCATCCAGCCTGGATGCCATTATGGCCGATCCGGAAAACCGTGACGGGGTGGCAATCCTGGTGCCGGCACCGCCAGGCAGCGCGCGGGCGGTGCGGGTAAACATCACCTTGCCGGAAGATTTGCTGTCCGCCATCGACCGCCATGCGGCGAATTCAGGCCTCAGCCGCTCCGGCTTTCTGGCCTCGGCGGCGAAGCAGGCGCTGCGGAAGGCCGGCTAGGCCGCCTTCGCCGCTTTCAGGAAGGCCTGGATCAGCGGGATCGACTTGCGGCCCGGCGCATCCTCCACGCCGGAGGAGACGTCCACGCCCGGCGCACCGCTGGTGCGGATCGCCTCGGCGACATTATCCGGCGTCAGCCCGCCGGCCAGCAGCCAGGGCTTGCCGAAATGCGCGCCTGCGAGCAGCTGCCAGTCGAAGCGCAGCGCATTGCCGCCGGGCAGTGCGCCCGTCATCTCCTTCGGCGGTTTCGCGTCGAACATCAGCATGTCGACGACCGGCTCATAATCGCTGGCCTTGGCCACATCTTCCGCGCCGGCCACGGACAGCACCTTCATCACCGGCACGCCGAAGCGGCTGCGGACATCGGCCACGCGCGCCGGCGTTTCGTGCCCGTGCAGCTGCAGCAGGCCAGGCCGCATGGTTGAAAGGATGATCTCCAGCAACGCGTCATCGGCATCGACGGTCAGCGCCACGGTGCGGACACTGGCGGGCACCGGCTTCGTCAGCTCGGCGGCCTGTTCGGGGGTCACGTTGCGCGGCGAGCGCGGGTAGAAGACGAAACCCAGGAAATCCGCCCCGCCCGCGATGGCGGCGGCAACGCTCTCCGGTGTCGAGAGGCCGCAGATCTTGACCAGCGCCATGTCAGAGGTCCGCGATCTCGGCGGCGATGCGGGCGACGGCCCCGGCGGGATCGGCAGCGCCGGTGATCGGCCGGCCGATGACGAGGTAATCGGCACCGGCGCGGATCGCGTCAGCCGGGGTCATGATACGCTTCTGGTCACCGGTCTCGCTCCAGGCCGGGCGGATGCCGGGCACGATCAGCTTGAAGTCGCGGCCGCAGGCGGCGCGCACGGCGGCGATCTCTCGGGCCGAGCAGACGATGCCGTCGAGGCCGCAATCCTTTGTCAGCCGGGCGAGCCTGACCACTTGCTCCACCGCCGGCCCCTGCTGGCCGACGGCGGCGAGGTCGCCATCGTCCAGGCTGGTCAGCACGGTGACGGCGATCACCAGCGGCTTCTTGATGCCGGCGGCATGCGCGGCCGATTCGGCGGCGTCGCGCGCGGCCTCCATCATCGCCCGCCCGCCGCTGGCATGGACGTTCAGCATGAAGGGCTGGCAGGTACCGGTGGCGGCGCGCACCGCGCCGGCGACCGTGTTCGGAATGTCGTGATATTTCAGATCGAGGAAGATCGGGTGGCCGGCCTCGGCCACCTTGCGCACCCCGGCCGGGCCGTGGGCGTTCACGAACTCAAGGCCGAGCTTCACGCCGCCAAGCCCCGGCCCCAGCCGCCTGGCAAGTCCCGCGGCATGGTCGAGGTCAGTGGTGTCGATCGCGCAGAAGACGGGGGAGAGGGCGGCGTTCGTGTCGGTCATGACGGGCTTATAACCTATGCGCGGCTGTAGGCCAATTGCGCCGCAGCAAGGTCTTCCAGCGCGGTACCAACCGACTTGAAGAAGGTGATCTCCTCCGCGGTCTCGCGGCCTGTCGCGGTGCCGCGCGTCAGATCGTAGAGATCGCCCTGGATGGCTTCCGGCGTCAGCGCGCCGGCCTTTACCGCCAGCACGATGTCGCCGGCCTCCTTCAAGGCGCCCTCACGGGTATCGACGAACACGCGGGCGCGGCGGACCGCCTCGTCGTCGCTCTCGCGCATTTCCGGCGTAAAGGCACCGACGAGGTCCAGATGCGCACCGGGCTTCAGCCAAGCGCCCTTGACCAGCGGCTGCTTCGACAGGGTCGCGCAGGAAATCAGGTCGGCGGTGCGCGCCACCGCTTCCAGATCGCTGGCGGCGGTCACGTTGCGCCCGGTCTCGGCGGCCATCTTGTCCGCCAGCGCCTGGGATTTCGTCTTGTCGCGTGCCCAGATCGCGATCTCACGCAAGGACGGGCGCACGGCCAGATGCGCGCGGATCAGCTGCGGCGCCAGCGCGCCGGCGCCGACCATCAGCATCGTCGCTGCATCCTCGCGGGCGAGGTAGGAGGCGGCCAGCGCCGAGGCGGCGGCGGTGCGCCGCGCGGTCAGGGTCTGTCCGTCGATCATCGCCAGCACCTCGCCGGTGTCGCCGGACAGCAGCAGATACTGGCCCATGATGGCGGGCAGGCCCTTCTCGCCATTCGACGGAAAGACGGTAACCATCTTGATGCCGATATAGCCGCCGGGCGTCCAGGCCGGCATCAGCAGCAGCGTCGCCTCGGCCTTGCCGGGCACCTCGACGCCGTGATGATGGCGCAGCGGCACCGTGCAGCCCTCGCGGAACATGGTGCGCAACGCCTCGATCAGGGCGTCGAAGGGAAGCGCCCTGACGGCGCTGTCGGCGTCGATAATCCGCATGGTCAGAGTCGCTTCAATGCGTGGTTGGCGTGGTGAAGGCGGTTTGCGCCGGCTTTCCGGAGGCGGGCAGGTTGGGAACACCGTCCGGATCGACGGCGAGGCGCTTGTCGCGGCGCAGGCGGTTCAGCTCCTGCTCCTGCTGGTCGGCGACGCGGCGCAGGATGCGGATCTGCCGGCGGGCGCGCAGCACCTCGACCCACATGAAACCGGCACCGATCAGGAAGCCGATGAACAGCATGGCGAGGATGGTGACGAACAGCGGCAATGTCACCGCGTAGGGCAGCGGCCAGAGTGTGATCTCGACAGTTGCCCGGTTGGAGATGGCGAACAGGATCGCCAACAGCAGGAAGGGCAGCGTGATCAGCGCGGTGGCGATGCGGGCAATTCTGGAATGCTGGGCCATGCCCGCACTCCACACCGGCAGGCGGTCCGCGTCAAGGCTTCCCCGTCAAGATATTGACGTCAAGATTTGGTGGCGAGCTTGATGCCGAAATCGGCCAGCGCGGTCTTCTGCTCGTCGTCGAGCACGGCCTGGGTCAGGTCAGCACCTTCCAGAACAGTGGCGCGGCTGCGCCCCGTCGGCCGTCCGTCAGCGCCCATGATCGGCGCGGGGCCCAGCTTGGCGCCGGACAGGTCGGCATTGTTCAGTTTGGCGCCGGACAGATTGGCACCGGACAGATTGGCGCGCACCAGGCTGGCCTGCGCCAGATTGGCGCCGGACAGATCCGTCAGTACCAGCAGTGCGCCGTTAAGCAGGGCGCTTTGCAGATTCGCCGCGCGCAGGCTGGCGCCCGACAGGTTGAAGCCGCGCAGATCGGCATCAGCGAGATCGGCGCCATCCAGTTCCGCGCGTTCGCCGCGCTGGCCCTGGCTGCTGACCCAGCGGTCATGATCGAAGAGCTGGCGGTGCAGCTCGATGTCGAAACCGTCCAGCGGCGGCGCGAAATTGGCGCCTTCGGTATCGGCCCCGTCCAGCACGCCGTCGGTGAGTGTCACGCCGACCATCCGGGCGCGCTTCAGATTGGCGCCGTTGAAATGGGCATTGCTGAGATTGGCGCCGTTCAGCAGGGCCTCGCTGAGGTTGGCGGCGCCGAAATCGGCCTCGGTCAGGTCGGTGTTGCGCATATTGGCACCGGCCAGGCTGGCATTGCGCAGCACGGTTCCGACCAGCATCGCGCCGGTCAGGTCGGCCTGGTCCAGATTGGCGCCGGACAGGTCGGCGCCGGACAGGTTGGTGAGGCGCAGCATTGCCCCTTCGAAACCGGGCGAGGACATGGAGGCCGTGCCGTGCGCGCCGCGCAGATCGGCACCATTCAGATCACTGTCCCGGAAGCTGGCGCCGGACAGGTTCGCATCCACCAGACTGGCCTTGCGCAAGGACGCCTTGTCCAGCGTCGCCGCGGTGAGGTCCGCCCCGGTCAGGTCGGCGCCTTCAAGATTGGCGCCGGTCAGGCGGATGCCCTGCAGGCCCGCGCCGCACAGCTGGCATTTCCGCAGGTCCTGGCCGGACAGGTCGAGGCCGAACAGGCTGACATTGGAAAAATTAGCCGGCACGGCATCATCCGCGCCAGCAAGCCAGCGCCGGTGCGCTTCCAGCTCAGCGAAGATGTGTTCGCGCGATTTGTAGGAATGCAAGGCCATGACGCAGTTTAAAACAGGAAGGGTTAAGCGTCTGTTAATCCAGACTCGTGCTGTGATATTCCGGCGCCGCCATTTCACGGTAGAAGCCGATCAGCAGCATCCGCACCTCGTTTTCCTCGCCCAGGGGCAGGACGAGGCGATGATAATAGCCGACATTGCGATCGTTCGGATGGAAGCGGTGGCTTTCATAAACCGGCTGCCGGTCGGCGAGGATGCGGTTGTAGCTCGCAATGGCGGGGTTGCGCAGCGCGGTGATGTTGTCCTCGTCAATATAGCGACCGGTCAGGTCCGCGCCGCGAATGGTGCAGACATTGGTGCCATAGAGCCGGAAGCGGAAGCGGACCTGCGCGCCGCGCTCCACATCGACCAGAATCAGATTCGGCAGGAGGGCGGGAATATCAACCGGGTCGAGATCCGCGCGTGCCGGCATGAGGCGGTCGCCGCGCCTGCCATCCCAATAATCGTAGAGCTGGCGTAGCTTGCCATGGTCGATCTTATCCCGCACGGATGCCCCTTCTTCTATGAACGGGGCGGCCGTATCAGGACACACGCATCCTTTGCCTGGTCTGCCACCCGGCATCGTGAGCCGCCTCGAACTCGTGAATATAGTCGCGCGTTATCGGCAGCGCTTCCATCGATTTCGCGAGCTGTATCTGGAAGACCATCAGCTCCTTGCGGCGGAAGCCGAGTTCGCAGGCGGTGAGATAAAAGTCCCACATGCGGCAGAAACGTTCGTCATAGATCTCCCGCACCTTGTCGAGATTGCGGTGGAAATTCCGGCGCCAGGCCAGCAGCGTCTCGGCATAGTGCAGCCGCAGGATCTCGATATCGGTGATCAGCAGGTTGCACTCTTCGATCGGCCCGGTGATTTCCGAGAGCGTCGGAATGTAGGAGCCGGGGAAGATATATTTGCGCATCCAGGCATTCACCGGCCCCGGCTGGTCGAAGCGGCCGATGGAATGGATGACCGCCACCCCATCCTCGGCGAGCAGCTCCTTCACCTTGGAGAAGAAGGCGCGGTAGTGATGCCTGCCGACATGCTCCAGCATCCCGACCGAGACGATACGGTCGTAACAGCCGGTTTCGTTGCGATAATCGCGCAAGTGAAAGCCGACGCGGTCGGCCACATCCTGGTTCTGCGCCCGTTCGTTGGAAACCTTGTGCTGCTCTTCCGACAGGGTGATGCCGGTCACCGACACGTTTGCCGCCTCCGCCAGCGTTAGGCCCAGTCCGCCCCAGCCGGAACCGATATCCAGCACCTTCTGGCCGGGTTGCAGCGACAGTTTCGCCGCCAGATGCAGTTTCTTGCGGCGCTGTGCGGTTTCCAGATCGTCTGACGGGTCGGCAAAATAGGCGCAGGAATATTGCTGGTCACTGTCGAGGAACAGGCTGAACAGCCGCCCGTCGAGATCGTAATGATGCGCCACGCGCTGTTTTGCCCGCGGTATCGGATTATAGTCGGCGAAGCGCGCCACGACGTTGCGGATGCGCGACAGCCAGCGCAGCACCCCGTCATCATAGGCGAGCCGCAGATTCTGCACGCCGATATCGATGAAGTCGAAGAGGGTGCCCTCCTCGATCACCAGCTTGCCGTCCATATAGGCCTCGCCCACAGCAAGCTGCGGGGCCAGCATGACCTTCCAGTGCATGTGGGGATCGGTGATCCGGATCGTCACCTTCGGACTGTCCGAGGCCTTGTAGTGGCGGCGGCGCCCCTTGGCGTCGATGATCGTCAGGTCACCGACCTTGATAAGTCTTTCAAAGAGTTTGTTTGCCAGCATCGTTCGTGATCCTCACGTCTGCTTCTGGCTCATCCCTTCATTAAATCGTAATAGACAGATAAGAGGTTCCGCAAGTCCGGATAATGGATGTCGCGCGCAAGGCCGGTATTCATTTGCCGCCATTCAGGCCGGGGCAGGGGCTGGGCGGGGAGGTGCAGGGGAGGATTCTGAACCCGGGCGCTAATGCTTGGGGATTTCTAACGGCTCGAAGTTCCGCATCGGCGGCGTGCGGCGCACGATTTCCTCCAGAACAGCCTCCAGCGCCTTCACATCGCGCTCCAGTCGGGCGTCGGGTTTCTTGTCGGGGGACTTCTCGGCATCGCGTTCCAGCAGCTCGCCAAGCAGCTGGCGGTCCTCGTCGCAGCGCTCATGGCCGCCCAGATAGATCAGGTCGCGGCGCAGCATCAGGCCGTAGAAGGTGCGGGCGACTTCCATCGCGGCCCGGCTGACACGGCGTTCCAGCCCGTCAATATGTTCCAGAAGCTGGTCGCGCTCGACGGCGCCCATCTGCAGGTTCAGCAATTTGCCGCGGGCGAAGGCCGCCAGCACGAGAAAGGATTTCACTTCCTCGAAGAAGCCGCGATAGCGCGTGAAGGAAAAGTGCGAGACCTGCCGCCGCGTGACGGCGCAACGGCGCAGCATGGCCTTCGCCTCGCGTTCGAAGGACTGCAGCAATTCGACCGTCATCTGCTGTTCAGGGCTGGGCTTGGCCATTAGAGCGCTCGCATATTGAGCCATCCGATATATACTGGTCCTACCTGATACCAACAGGGCCTATTTGACAGGATGGCGAAGGGATTTAGATAAGGGGATTCAAACCCACCCGCAACTTTTCCGTGCCGCATCGTTGGCCGCGGTCAGGTTGAAGGGGCCTTTCCCATCCGGAATGGCACAAACAACAGGAGGCAACGTTTGATGATGAAAATCGGTTTCAAGACTCTGGCCGCGGTTGCGGCGATTGCGAGCGTGACGGCGGCATTGCCTGCCAAGGCGCAGGATGCCCGCTCCTACGTGCTCGCCACGGCGACCACCGGCGGCACCTATTATCCGGTCGGCGTGGCGCTGGCGACGCTGGTGAAGGTGAAGCTGGAGCCGAAGATGAAGATCGGCGTGTCGGCGATCAGCTCCGCCGGCTCCGGCGAGAATGTGAAGATGCTGCGTGAGAAGCAGGCGGACTTCGCCATCCTGCAGGGGCTGTTCGGCCTCTATGCCAAGGAAGGCAGCGGCTCCATCGCGCAGGATGGTCCGCAAAAGAACATCCGCTCAATCACCATGCTGTGGCCGAATGTCGAGCATTATGTCATGGCGGCCTCCGAGGTGAAGACCGGCACCGCTGCCGATCTGATGGGGCTGAAGGGCAAGAAATTCTCGATCGGCGCGCGCAACAGCGGCACCGAACATTCCAACCGCTTCATCCTGACGAATCTCGGCATCGATCCCGAAAGCCTGGATCTGGTGTTCCAGGGCTATGGTCCGACCGCCGATTCGCTTCAGAACGGCGCCATCGTCGGCGCCGGCATTCCGGGTGGCCCGCCGGTTTCCGTCATCACCCGCATTGCCGCCCAGATGGGCGACAAGGTGAAGGTGCTGCAGTTCACCGACGAGGAAGCCAAGAAGGCCGATGCCGGCCGCGGGCTTTATTACCAGTACACCATTCCGGCCGGCACCTATCCGGACCAGGACAAGGAATGGAAGACCATCGCCCAGCCGAACTTCCTGAGTGTGAATGACAGCGTTCCGGAAGAGGATGTCTATCAGATCACCAAGACGATCTATGAGAACCTGCCCTTCCTGAACAACATCCATGCCGCGACCAAGGCGATGTCGCTGGAACAGGCCATGTCGGGCCTGCCGATGCCGCTGCATCCGGGTGCCGCGCGCTTCTACAAGGAAAAGGGGCTGACCGTTCCGGCGTCGCTGATGGCGAACTGATCCGGTTCCAGTCTCTAATGGATATCGGCGCGGGGCGAGTGATCGTCCCGCGCCGGACCATTTCCGTCCGGGCTATTCTATGTCCCAGACCATTCCCCGTTCTTGTCCTCCAGTAACGGACCACTGCCTTGAGCGATGCCCGTCCCCAAACCAGCCAAGCGCCGTCCACCGATGAAAATGCCGGCGAGGTGAACAGTGCGGCCAATCTGCGGCCCGCCGATTCCCTGCCCGGCCGTGCGGCCTTCTGGGTCGGCATCGCGCTGGCGGTGCTGCATATCTGGATCAATACGCTGGGGACGATTTCCGAACTATGGGCGTCGGTGCTGCATTTCGGCGGCTTCGGCCTGCTCTGTGCGCTGCTCTATCCGGCCTGGCAGGCGAAGTCCGCCTCTGGCCGCGCCATGGTCCTGGCGCTCGATATCCTGCTCGGTCTGGCCGCTGTCTCGCTGTTCGCCTATCTGGTGCTGGGCGAGCCGACCTTCTATGCCCGCAATGGCGCCTTCTTCTGGTACGACTGGATATTCACGGCCATGGCCGTGCTGCTGGCGATCGAATTCACCCGGCGTACCACTGGCATGATCATTCCGATCCTGATCGTGCTGGCCTTTACCTATGTGACCCTGTGGGGCAACTGGTTCACCGGCGTGCTGTCCTTCAGCGGCCTTGGCTACGAGACGATGCTGTTCCGCAGCTTCTACTCCGATGACGGGATGTTCGGCGTCATCGCCACCATCTCCTACAGCTTCGTCTTCATGTTCATCCTGTTCGGCGCCTTCCTGGTGCGCTCCGGTGCGGGCGATTTCATCATCGATTTCGCGCGCGCAGTCGCCGGCAAGCTGATCGGCGGGCCGGGCTTCGTCGCCGTCATCGGCTCGGCGCTGATGGGGACGATTTCCGGCTCGGCCGTTGCCAACACCGTCTCCACCGGCGTCATCACCATTCCGCTGATGAAGCGCGCCGGCTTTCCCGCGAAGTTCGCCGCCGGGGTTGAGGCGACGGCATCGACGGGCGGCATGCTGATGCCGCCGATCATGGGGGCGGGCGCCTTCGTGATGGCCAGCTACACGCAGATTTCCTACCTGACCATTGCCGCCGTCTCGCTGCTGCCGGCGCTGCTGTATTTCTTCGGCGTCGCCTGTTTCGTGCGTGTCGAGGCGAAGAAGCAGAATATGGCGACGACGGACGCCGATGCGCCGCGCCTGCTCGCGGTGATGAAGCGCGGCATCACCTTCTTCATCCCGATCAGTCTGCTGATCTACATGCTGATCGACGGCTTCACCCCGACCTATGCCGCCGGCTATGCCATCCTCGCGACCATCGTCGCCTCCTGGTTCACCAAGACCCATCGCATGGGGCCGAAGGAGATCCTGGAGGCGCTGGCGACCGGTTCGCGCAACATGATCATGACCGCCGTGCTGCTGGTCTCCATCGGCATCGTGGTGAATGCGGTGACGCTGACCGGCATCGGCAACACCTTCTCGCTGATGATCAGCAACTGGGCTGGCGGCAACATTCTGATCGCCCTGGTGCTGATCGCGCTGGCCAGCCTGGTGCTGGGCATGGGGCTGCCGGTGACCGCCTCCTACATCGTGCTGGCGACGCTGTCCGCGCCGGCGCTGTCCGACATGATCGTGCAGAGCGAGCTGGTGAACGCCTTCGTCGCCGGCAATGTGCCGGACGCGGCCAAGGCGATCTTCATGCTGGTGGCGCCGGACAAGCTCGACCTGCTGAATGGCCCGATGAGCAAGGATGCGGCCGAGGCGCTGGTCGCCGCCATCCCGCCGGAGATGATGGGCACGGTGAAGGAATCGACGCTGACGCCGGCCGTCCTGACCACGGCGCTGCTGTCGGCGCACATGATCATCTACTGGCTGAGCCTCGATTCGAACGTGACGCCGCCGGTCTGCCTGACCGCGTTTGCCGCCGCCGCCATCGCCAAGAGCCCGCCGATGGCCACCGGCTTTACCGCCTGGAAGATCGCCAAGACGCTGTATATCGTGCCGGTGCTGTTCGCCTATACGCCGTTCCTGAACGGCGACCCGATCCTGGCGCTGGAGATCTTCGCCTTCGCGCTGGTCGGCATCTACGCCCTGATCGGCGCCATGGAAGGCTATCTGGAAGCGCCTGTCGCCTGGCCGATGCGCATCGTGCTGTTCGCCATCGGCATCACCATCCTGTGGCCGAACGACTGGACGGTGAACTTCATCGGCACCGGCCTGTTCCTCGCCTTCTTCGCCTGGAACCTGCGGGCCGACCGGCGGCTGCGCGCGGCAACCGCCTGAGGACTAATAGAACCTGAGGCCTAATAGAAGATGTGCAGCCCGATGCCGGCATAGTCGAGCCGGCGGTCGTAGAACTGTCCGTTCGGGTTGCGGCCGCTGTAATATTCCAGCAGCAGCATCACGCGCCGCCCGCCGACCACCGGATTGGTGAACTCGATACCGCCGCGCAGCGACATGTCGGTTGACCAGTCACTTTCCTCGCGATTGTGCAGGTCGGCGGCGAAGACCGGGCGGGCCACCCCGTCGAAGAAGGTGACGTCCGGCGTGATCTCGATGCCGTACTGCGCCGACCAGGGCTTCAGGTCCGACGGCTCCTTGTGGAACAGGAATCCGCCGCCGCCATAGACCCGGTAGGTGTCGTCGAACTCGTAGGACAGCAGCAGGTCCACCGCCTCGTAGCTGAGATTGACCCGGTTGTCCTGGTCCACATCCCCGCGCAGCAGATATTCGTCGCCGAGGTGCGAGCTCTGGTGATAGAGCCGCGCCATGGCGGAGAAATTATCGCGGCGGTAGGTCACCGGGATGCCGACCCAGTAATCGGCGTTGATCAGATCCTTCGATTCGGAATCGAGGTCGAACAGCGCGAACACGCCGGCCTGGAAGCCCAGCTCCCAATTGCCGTCATAGGGGGCGGGGCCGCGCAGCAGGCTGAATGTCTCGCCAAAGCTGGTCGAGCCGGCGTGCCGTACATCATCGTCATTGTCGTAATACTGATAGGAGGCGGAGAAATGCGCCCAGCGCGGGTCCGCCAGCAGGGCATCGAACAGCGGCTTGCCGGGCGGCAGGGCCACCGTCTGTTCGGTCGGGGTCGCCTGGGGCGAGACCGGAAGGCCTTCCGCCGCAGGGCGCGCCTGCGCCGTAACGCCGGCGAGTGTGCCTGGCGTAACGGCCGGCGCGGCCGCGCCGGCTTCCGTGATGCGTACCGCGCGCACACCTTTCAGCTTTTCCAGCGCCCGCGCGATCTCCGTGCTCGACTTGCCGGCGATGGCCTCAAGGCGCAGCGTGACCACGCCGTCCCGCACGCTGGCTGCATCGCCGGAGACGGCGAAATCGCGCTCCAGCACCGCCGAGACATAGCCGGCCAGGAAGACATCCTGGCGGCCCGGCAGGTCGTTCTGTGCCGCCGCCGGCAGGGACGGTCCAAGGACCGCCGCCGCGCAGAGCAGGCTGGAGAGGATCAGGGGGCGGAAATACTTGCTATCGGGTCGCTCCACGGGGCACTCCATCGGCACGATTCCTGGGGCACGTTTCCTGGTGATACGCAAGAAGGGCCGGCGCAGGGCCGACCCTTCGCGTCGAAGTCTTCTCCGCCATGGTAGGGGGGGTAGGGGGCATGGCGGCCGCTTCGACCAGTTTAATCCAGTTGGCGGGCTAATCTACCTTCACGTCGTCGTCGCTGGTCAGCGCGCCGGCAGCGGCACCGCCGGCACCGCCGATCACCGCGCCGGTCACCCAGCTGCCGGTCATCAGGCCGATGGCGGCACCGCCCGCGGCACCCAGCGCGCCGCCGGACAGCGCGCGCTGTTCCTGATTGTTCATACTGGAACAGGCGGACAGGGCCACAAGCGCCAGCGCAGCCATGGTTCCGGTGATGGCCCGCTGCGCGGTGCTGCGCGCGGGCTTAGCCTGCTCAATACGAATGGGGGTCATGTTCATGTCACCCTCCTCTGGATGATCTGGGGCCCGCGCGATGCGCCATGGGATGCGGGGGCGTCAAGGAGAGAACGCGGTGGCGGCGGTGGCGGTTCCCGGAAACTTCACGCAAAAGGTGGCGCGGACGCCTATCGTGGTGCATCGCCAACCGCTAAAGTCGGTTTCCAATGCGCAGCGCCAGGGAGGAAAGCATGGCCGCCACTGACCCGAATCGCGTCATCCTGACCGGAGAGAACCCGTTTATCCGCCTCAGTCACAAGGATGGCGACGCGAACAGCACTGATGCCAGTTTCTGGCGTCTCTATTTCAGCCCGGCCGGCCCCGGCCATGTGCTCTATCTGAAGAGCGAGCTGACCGAGGATCGCTGGGAGATCTATTCCGACAACATCGCGCTGGCGCGCTGGCTGCAGAACACGGAGCTGAAGGATACCGGCATCCCGGTGCAGGAGGCGGAGTTCGCCCAGCCGGAAGGCAACCCGCATTATTTCTGGACCGAGCGGGTGATGAGCGCCGATGGCGAGATCGCACTCACCTGGTACCAGACCGGCGATCCGCTGCTGATCCACACCCAGCCGAACGAGGTGCCGGGCCGGCAATACGGCCTGTCCACCATCCTGATGCCGGCGCTGGGCGCCAGGCTGACGCTGAACGGCATCGAAGCCTCGGGCAAACCCTGGCCGCGCGAGCGTGACGGGCGGCCGTTCAGCACCTGCGCGCTGGCCTTCTCCGAAAGCTGGACGGAGCCGCGCTGACGGCACCGAAAAGACCTGAATGAAAAAGGGCCGGAGAGATGTTCTCCGGCCCTTTTCGAATTGGTGGAGCCAAGCGGGATCGAACCGCTGACCTCTACAATGCCATTGTAGCGCTCTCCCAGCTGAGCTATGGCCCCTCAAGGTGCGCCGGCGGCTGGGGCCGTCCGGCGCAGGCGGAAGTGTTTAAGCCCTTCGTGGCGACAACGCAAGCCTGAGTTTGCGTTTTTTTGGCACCTGAGCCCTGCCCGTGAACGCGGTTCCGGCGGGCGGGCGGCTCAGCGCCCGCGCGGCTTCTCGTCCCCGTCCTCGTCCTCGTCGATCTCTTCTTCCACTTCGTCGAGGCTGTCCTCCTCCTCATCGTCGATGAGCAGGGCTTCTTCTTCATCGTCGTCGAGGTCGAGATCGATGTCCTCGTCCTCATCCTCGTCATCGGGGGCCACCCGCTTGGTGCCCGTCACCACGACATCCTCAAGCGTGTCGTCGGTATCGTCATCCTCGGCCAGGACATCGTCGTCGCCGACATCCTCGACGTCCTCGACGTCCTCGATGTCTTCCAGCGCATCGGTATCCTCGTCCTTGACGGGGCGTGCCTTCGCCTTCGCCGGAACCGGCTTGGCTTCGGCAACCGTGCGTACCTTGCGGCTCTTCAGCGCGGTCTCGAAATCGAAGGTGGTGCCACATTTCGGGCACACGATCGGATCGCGCTTCAGGTCGTAGAATTTCGCGCCGCAGCTATGACAGGTACGCTTAACGCCCCATTCGGGTTTGACCACTTGCCCCTCCGATGTCGTGAGCAGAAAATCCGCGTGCGACTTGCCACGGCATGCCAGCCAAGTCAAAGCGAAATTGATGCGGCACTTGTGCGCGCCGTGCAAGCGCAAGATGGTTTGGTTCGCTTTTCCGGGTTTCGAGGTTGGGCGGCGGGCCGGCAATATGTTAGAGACTCGCGCGATATCCGGCGCGGTCGCCGCGCCACCCGTTTCAGGAGGTTTCCTTGCATCCGCTCGTCTCCCGCCGTGCCGAGGCGCTTCGCGGCGCCGTCACCGCCCCCGGCGACAAGTCGATCTCGCACCGTGCGCTGATGTTTGGCGGCCTTGCCATTGGCGAGACGGCGATCCATGGCCTGCTGGAGGGCGAGGATGTGCTGAACACCGCCAAGGCGATGCGGGCCTATGGCGCGACCCTGAGGCGCGGCGAGGATGGTGTGTGGCGTGTGCGCGGTGTCGGCGTGGGCGGCCTTGCCGAGCCCGAGGACATGCTGGATCTCGGCAATTCCGGTACCGGCGCGCGGCTGCTGATGGGGCTGGCGGCGGGGCACCCGATCATCAGCTTTTTCACCGGCGATGCCTCGCTGCGCCGCCGCCCGATGGCGCGCGTCATGAAGCCGCTGGCCGAGATGGGCGCGCGCTTCGTGTCCCGCGAGGGCGGCCGGTTGCCGCTGGCGGTGACCGGTGCGTCCAGTCCGCTGCCCATCGAATACACGCTGCCGGTCGCCTCGGCCCAGGTTAAGTCGGCGATCCTGCTGGCCGGCCTGACCGCGCCGGGCGAGACCATCGTCATCGAGCCGGAACCGACCCGCGATCATTCCGAGCGCATGCTGCGCCATTTCGGGGCAGCGGTGCGCGTCGAGGACCGCGCGGACGGCACCCGTGCGGTCACGCTGACCGGCCAGCCGGAGCTGGTGGCGGCCACGGTCAGGGTGCCGGGCGATCCGTCCTCGGCCGCCTTTCCGGCGGTGGCGGCGCTGCTTGTCCCTGGCTCCGAGGTGCGGATTGCCAATGTCGGCGCCAACCCGCTGCGATTCGGCCTGTTCGAGACGCTGCTGGAGATGGGCGCCGATATCGCGCTGGAGAACCGGCGCGAGGAAGCCGGCGAGCCGGTGGTCGATCTGCTGATCCGCGCCGGCGCGCTGAAGGGTGTTGTCGTGCCGCCGCGCCGCGCCCCCAGCATGATCGACGAATATCCGATCCTGGCGATGGCGGCGGCGTGCGCCGATGGCCCCACCGTGATGGAAGGGCTGGCCGAGCTGCGCGTGAAGGAAAGCGACCGGCTGGGCGCGGTGGCGCGCGGGCTGGCCGCCTGCGGCGTCGAAATCGAAGAAGGCCCGGACCGGCTGGTGGTGCACGGCAAGGGCCGTCCGCCGGCGGGTGGTGCCATGATCGCGGCCAATCTGGATCACCGTATTGCCATGGCCTTCGCCGTGCTGGGGATGGTGACCGAGAAGCCGGTCTCGATCGACGATGGGGAGCCGATCGCCACCAGCTTCCCCGGCTTCGTGCCGATGATGAACGGGCTGGGGGCGGATATCGCGGACCAGCCGCCCCAGGCATCTGGCGCGCCGGCATGATCATCGCGGTTGACGGTCCCGCCGCGTCCGGCAAGGGCACCATCGCACGCCGTATCGCCCGGGAACTGGATTTCGCCTATCTCGATACCGGGCTGCTCTATCGCGGTGTCGGCGTGGCGGTGCTGGATCGCGGCGAGAATCCCGAGGATGCCGGGGCGGCGACGCGCGCGGCGGAATCCTTCGATCCGGCGCTGATGGCCGACCCCCGATTGCGCGGCGACGAGGCGGCGGTGGCGGCCTCCAAGGTCGCCGCGATTCCGGGTGTGCGCGCTGCCATGCTGGACTTCCAGCGCGGCTTCGGGCGCACCCCGCCGGACGGCAAGAAGGGGGCGGTTCTGGACGGGCGCGACATCGGCACGGTGATCTTTCCCGATGCCGATGTGAAGCTGTTCGTCACCGCCGCCGTCGAGGTTCGCGCCGAGCGCCGGCATAAGGAGTTGCTTGAGCGCGGGAGTCCTTCTATATATGCGCGCGTTCTGCAGGAGATGCAGGAGAGGGACCAGCGCGACCGGTCACGGTCGACAGCCCCGATGGCAATTGCACCCGATGCGGTTGTCATCGACACCTCGGCGCTCGACGTCGAGGCGGCCTTCGAGGCGGCGATGGATCCGATCCGGAAAAAGCACGACCGGTAGAACCCCGTCCGTTGAGCGCCGGCCTGGCCGCCGGTGCAAGATACGGACACCCGCCCTGGGCCTCCGAGAGCGAGGCAGGGCGGTTGCCCGCCGGCACCATCCAGCGGCCCCGGAAATCCCAAACCCATCCGGGGGCGCCGCACGGCAGGGCACATGGAAGGAGACTATTCTATATGGCCACACAGACCGCAACGGACACCTCGTCCGTCAAGGAAAGCTTTGCTGCACTGCTGGAGGAGTCGCTCGGCTCCGGTGACGGTCTCGAAGGGACCGTTGTCAAGGGCAGGGTGGTATCCATCGAGGGCGACTTCGCCCTCATCGATGTCGGCCTCAAGTCCGAAGGCCGCGTCCAGCTGAAGGAATTCGCCGCACCCGGCCAGAAGTCCGAAATTCAGCCGGGCGATACGGTCGAGGTCTATCTCGAGCGGATGGAAGACAAGAACGGCGAGGCGATGCTGAGCCGCGAGAAGGCCCGCCGGGAGGAATCCTGGGTCCTGCTCGAGAAGTCCTTCGAGGACAATCAGAAGGTCACCGGCGTGATCTTCGGTCGTGTGAAGGGCGGCTTCACGGTTGACCTGTCGGGGGCCGTGGCCTTCCTGCCGGGCAGCCAGGTCGATATCCGCCCGGTGCGCGACATCGGCCCGCTGATGGGCACGCCGCAGCCCTTCCAGATCCTGAAGATGGACCGTCGCCGCGGCAACATCGTCGTGTCGCGCCGCGCCGTGCTCGAGGAGAGCCGTGCGGAGGCCCGTTCGGAACTGGTCGCCTCCCTGAAGGAAGGCCAGGTGCTGAACGGTGTCGTGAAGAACATCACCGATTACGGCGCCTTCGTCGATCTGGGCGGCGTCGATGGTCTGCTGCACGTCACCGATATCGCGTGGCGCCGCATCAACCACCCGTCCGAGGCGCTGCAGATCGGCCAGACCGTCAAGGTCCAGGTCATCCGCTTCAACCCGGAAACCCAGCGTATCAGCCTTGGCATGAAGCAGCTTGAGGCCGATCCGTGGGAAGGCGTGGACGCCAAGTACCCGGTCTCGACCCGCTTCAGCGGCCGTGTCACCAACATCACCGACTACGGCGCCTTCGTGGAGCTGGAGCCGGGGATCGAGGGGCTGGTGCATGTCTCCGAGATGAGCTGGACCAAGAAGAACGTCCATCCGGGCAAGATCGTCTCCACCTCGCAGGAAGTGGAAGTGGTTGTGCTGGACGTCGATCCGGTCAAGCGCCGCATCTCGCTGGGCCTGAAGCAGACCCTGGCGAACCCGTGGGACGAGTTCGCGGCCAAGTTCCCGCCGCAGACCGAGGTCGAGGGCGAGGTCAAGAACATCACCGAATTCGGTGTGTTCATCGGCCTGCCGGGCGACATCGACGGCATGGTGCACTTCTCTGACCTTGATTGGCAGCGCCCCGGCGAAGAGGCCGTCAAGGACTACAAGAAGGGCGACATCGTGAAGGCCAAGGTGCTGGAAGTCGATGTCGAGAAGGAGCGTATCTCGCTGGGCATCAAGCAGCTCACCGAGGACACCTTCCCGAAGGGGACGGCGACGGCTGCCGCTGCCACCGGCGGTGCCGCTAGCGGTGGCGTGCGCAAGGGCTCGGTCGTGACCGCGACCGTGACCAAGGTCGAGGATAACGGCATCGAGGTCGAGGTGAGCGGGGCCATCGGCTTCATTCGCCGCGCCGACCTGTCGCGCGACCGTTCCGAGCAGCGCCCCGACCGTTTCGCCGTCGGCGAGAAGGTCGATGCCAAGATCACCAACGTCGATGCCAAGTCCCGGCGGATGACGCTGTCGATCAAGGCGCGCGAGATCGACGAGGACAAGCAGGTGATGGCGGAATTCGGCTCGTCCGATTCCGGCGCCAGCCTGGGCGATATCCTCGGCCCGGCACTCGCACGCGGCGGCGAGGCGGAAGACAAGAAGTAAGTCTTTCCCTAGGCTGCAAGCGATCAGGAACGCCCGGGCCCTTGTGCCCGGGCGTTTCCGCTTGTGGATACCTTCGAAAAATCCTTTGATCCGAACGGTTTACTTGACGCGCTCTGGCTAATCTGCCACCGTGCGTGAAGGAAAACGGCGGAAATGCGCCTAAAATACCGATGATGACGGCGCTACAGGCGGCGATATCGCGGGGGGCAAGACGGAAAAACGGCTGACAGGGGACGCTGCGATGACCAAATCGGAACTGATCGCGCGGTTAGCGGAGCAGAACCCGCATCTCTACCAGCGGGATGTCGAGCGTATCGTCTCGACCATCTTCGACGAGATCACCGCTGCCCTGGCACGCGGCGACCGGGTTGAGCTTCGGGGTTTCGGGGCTTTTTCTGTGAAGAAGCGCGATGCGCGGGTCGGGCGTAACCCGCGGACCGGCGATGCGGTGAAGGTGGATGCCAAGCATATCCCCTTCTTCAAGACCGGCAAGCAGCTGCGCGAGCGCCTGAACGCCGACTGAACGCCGGCCAGACAGCCCCCGCCTGATAGGGCAGGCCGGCTGACGGGCGCGCGCCCTTTTAGGCCTTCTTCGGTTTCCTGGCGTAATAATGCAGCAGTTTCTCGCGCTGCGATGGCGGCATGATCAGCCACCTGGCGGCAAGCCCGCCCGAATCGATTCGCGTCACCAGCACCATGCCATTCAGCCGGATCGTCCCGTCCGGCGCCTGGATGTCACGGATCACCGCTTCCACCCGCGCCCTTTGATTGGGGATGAGCCCGCCGCGATAGGGGTGGATCAGCAGACCCTCCGGCGACCAGTCATGCAGCGGATAGTCGCGCCCGTCGATCCGGACATAGGCATCGCCTTTCGGGTGCAGCCGGATATGGCGGCGGCGTTCTTTCAGTCGTGGGAGCATGGTGTTCTTCATGATGTTTGCAGCTCGTTGCGGCAGTCTTCTGGCCGCAGATTGGGCGCAGCATGATGAATAAACGGTTAATGCGCATAAAATACCATCTATTTTGACGGGGCGACTTGTCGCACCGCCTTACAAATATGCCCATTCCGTGAAGGGTTGTTGGCGCTGGGGCGCTGTGCTAGGGGAACGCCATGCTGAATAAGATCAAAGAGATTTTCGCGCCGAAGGCGGGAAATGTGAAGGATGCCCCCGTGCGGGATCGCCTGCATCTGGCCGCCGCGGCACTGCTGGTCGAGGCGGCCGCCACCGACGCGCAATATGGCGCGCCGCAGCGGGAGGTCGTCGAGCGGCTGTGCCGGGAGCAGTTTGCGCTGGATGCCGACGAGGCGGCGGAACTTGTGCGCGACGCCGAGGCGGAAATCGAGGGCACGAACGAGCTCTATGGGTTTACCCGCATCGTGCGCGAGGCGATGCCGCCGGAGGAACGGGTGGCCATCATCGAGATGCTGTGGGAGGTCGTCTATGCCGATGGCACCCTGCACGAATATGAGGCCAGCCTGTTGCGGCGCGTCTGCGGCCTGATCTATGTGACCGATCAGGATAGCGGCACAGCACGCAAGCGTGTGCTGGAGAAAATGGGGCTTTAGGGGCTGGGCCGTGCCGGGCGTCTTGTCGTCCGCCGGCTCGCTATTCTCGTTATGTTGGTAGGCTGGAGCGGACGATGACCTACGTGGTGACCGAGGCATGCATCAAGTGCAAATACATGGATTGCGTGGAGGTCTGTCCGGTGGACTGCTTCTACGAGGGCGAGACCATGCTGGTCATCCATCCGGACGAGTGCATCGATTGCGGGGTGTGCGAGCCGGAATGCCCGCCTGAGGCCATCATCCCGGATACCGAGGGCGAGGCCGACCGTTGGGTCGAGGTCAATCGCGACTTTGCGGAGAAATGGCCAAACATCACCCGCAAGGGCGAACCGCCGGCCGACGCAGACGAATATCGCGGCATGCCGGGAAAATTTGAGAAATTCTTTTCCGATAAGCCGGGCAAGGGCTGAGTCTTAGCCTCAGCCCGAATCTATTTGATTCTGTTCGGATTCTTGTTCACGCGCCGCGCCGGCGCGGGCCTTCGCGTGCATGATGTCCTGCTGATGCATGGGCGGAATGCGTGAGGAAGCTACCCTTATAAACCAAATTATGTTACGTTTTGTTGGTGGTGAGGGGTGTTTCGCCTGTCACGCTGCCGATTTCCCATATTCGGCCCTTAAGGGCTGCGCGGGTCGCGCCATTCCCGGATGGCGACAGGGCGGCGTCTTCTGTTTTCGGCGAACGGCTAAGAAAGGTCAGTTGGCTACAATGTCAAAAAAGATCGAGTTCTCAACCGGCGAGTTCGTGGTGTATCCGTCGCATGGCGTGGGCCAGATTGTCGGTCGCGAGACCCAGACGATCGCCGGTCACGAATTGCAGGTTTTCGTCATCGATTTCGAGAAGGACCGCATGACTCTGCGCGTGCCGGTGGCAAAGGCCGGTACGTCGGGCCTGCGGCCGCTCAGCAGCAAGAAGCAGATGCAGACCGCGCTGGCCAAGCTGAAGGGCCGCAGCCGCGCGCGCCGCACCATGTGGAGCCGCCGCGCCCAGGAATATGAGGCCAAGATCAATTCCGGCGATCCGGCCTCCATTGCCGAAGTGGTGCGCGATCTGCATCGCAACGCCTCGCAGCCGGACCAGTCCTACAGCGAGCGGCAGATGTATCAGGCGGCGCTTGACCGTCTGGCGCGGGAGTTCGCCGCGATCGAGAGCATCGACCCGGAAGCGGCGGCGCAGCGTCTCGAAGAGATGATGAGCGCGGCCTGACCGTAAGTGACGGCAAAAAAACAGAGGTGCCCGGCGGAGCTGTTCGCCGCGGCGCCTCTTTTCTTTTCAGCGGTTCTGCGGCACCGTCTCGGGCGATGGAACAAAGCACCTGCCAGGACGATTTCAATAGAGCATGAGTGATCGCGACAAGTTTGCCGTACTCCGCGGAGGCGGGCGGGTCTGGGCTGTAGGCGCCATTCATGGCGATGCCGAGCGGCTGTCGCGCCTGCATGATGCGCTGGCGGCCCGGCTGGAAGATCGCGACTGCCTGGTCTATCTCGGCAATTTCCTGGGCCGCGGCACACGGATCGTGGAAACCATCGACGAGTTGCTGCGCTTCCGCATTGCCTTTCTCGCCCGGCCCTACGGTTTTATCGAGGATATCGCCTTCCTGCGCGGCAATCAGGAGGAGATGTGGGACAAGCTGCTGCAGCTGCAATTTGCCCCCAACCCGCCCGAGGTTCTGGCCTGGATGCTGCGGCAGGGATTGCAGGGCACCATGACGGCCTATAGCAGCACCGCCGAGGAGGCGCTCGGCATCGCCCGCCAGGGGGCGGTGGCGATCTCGCGCTGGACCGGGCAGCTCAGGGCCGGCATGCAGTCTCACCCCGGACACATGCAGCTGTTGCACAGCCTGAAGCGCGCGGCCTACACGGATGATGGCGGACTGCTGTTCGTGAATGCCGGCATCGACCCCGAACGGCCGCTGACCGCGCAGAGCGACAGTTTCTGGTGGGGTGGCGGCAGTTTCGGGCGGATATCCTCCCCCTATGGCGGGTTCGCCAAGGTGATCCGCGGCTTCGACCCCTCGCATGGCGGTGTTGCCGACACGCCCTATACGGCCACCATCGATGCCGGATGCGGCTATGATGGCGGGCTGGTCGCGGCGTGCTTCGCCCCCGATGGCAGCGTGCTGGACTGGATCGAAAGCTGATCCCAGGCAGGGTCTCTGCCCGGAGCGTCTCCCGGCGGCTGACATGAGCGCCGCGAAGAATGATCAGCCGTTCACCGGCCTGTGATCCATCCCTTTGGTCATTGCGTACTAAGCTGTGAAAACCAGCCAGGAATGGCGGCATCCGATACCCATCGGGTTTAAGCCGCCCCGGCATCGTCAAGGGATGCTTATGCAATGGCCTATATCGACGACCCGGATACCCAGCGCGCGAACCTGACCTTCATCCGCACCTCGATGAAGGAGCCCTTGCTGAGCCGTGAGCATGAGCATGATCTTGTGTGCCGCTGGCGCCTCGATAATGACGAGGCCGCGCTGCACGAACTGATCCGCTCCTACACCCGCCTGGTTATCGGCACCGCCTCGAAATTCCGCAATTACGGCCTGCCGATGGGCGACCTCGTGCAGGAAGGCAATGTCGGGCTGATGCAGGCTGCCGCGCGCTTCGATCCCGAACGCGAGGTCCGGTTCTCGACCTATGCGATCTGGTGGATTCGCTCCGCCATCCAGGACTATATCCTGCGCAACTGGTCGATCGTGCGCACCGGTACCACCGCTGCCCAGAAGTCGCTGTTCTTCAACCTGCGCCGGCTGCGCGCGCGGATCAACGATATCGGCGCGACCAGCATGACGCAGGAGGCGCGGGAGAAGGTCGCTCGCGAACTGCGGGTCAGCCTCAGGGAAGTCGAATCCATGGAGGTGCGGCTGGGCAGCGCCGACCAGTCGCTGAACGCCACCATCGGCGAGACAGGCGAGGATAGCTGGCAGGATTTCCTGTCGGACGAGCGCCCCAGCCCGGAAATCGCCGTCGCGGGATTGCGCGATGCCGCCAGCCGGTCGCGCTGGCTGGCCGAGGCGCTGTCCGATTTGTCGCCGCGCGAGCGGGTCATCATCGAGCGCCGCCGGCTCGTCGATGAAGGGGCGACCCTGGAGGAGCTGGGCCGCGAGCTCGGCGTCTCCAAGGAGCGCATCCGCCAGCTCGAAAGCCGCGCGATGGACAAGCTGCGCGTCTTGATGATGCGCAATGTCTCCCACTTCGACGAATTGTTCGTCGAGGAATAATTCTTTCCTTCCCCCTCCCTCAGCCTCCCCCTACAGGGCGCCTTACCGGCGCCCTCTTTTTTCATGGTTAGCTCCCGTCCGAAACAATTGCCTGGCCGGTTGCCTCATCTTCCGCTCATTCCGATGACGAGAGGAAGAAACCATGAGTGTTACCTGCTGTATTCGCTATGAAATCGATCCGTTCCAGCGTGACGCCTTCGCCGCCTATGCGCGCAACTGGCTGCGCATCATCCCAGCCTGTGGCGGCGACCTGCTGGGCTATTTCCTGCCGCATGAAGGCACGAATTACGAGGCGCTGGCGCTGATCTCCTTCCCCAGCCTCGCCGAGTACGAGGCCTACCGCGCGCGGCTGAAGACCGACCCGGACGGCGCCGCCAATTTCCGCATGGCGCAGGAAAAGCGGTTCATCCTGAAGGAGGAGCGCACCTTCCTGACGCCGGTGGCGCCATGATCGCGGTGATCTTCGAGGTCGAGCCGGCGGCGGGCTGCCGGCAGGCCTATCTCGACATCGCCGCCGAGCTCAGACCGCTGCTCGATGGGATCGACGGGTTCCTCTCCATCGAGCGCTTCGAGAGCCTGACGCAGCCCGGCAAGATCCTGTCGCTGTCGTTCTGGCGCGACGAGGCGGCTGTCGGCGAATGGCGCCGCCTGGAGGCGCACCGCGCGGCGCAGGCGAAAGGGCGGTCCGGCCTGTTCGCGGATTACCGGCTGCGCGTCGCTGCTGTGATGCGCGATTACGGCCTTGACCGCCGCACCGAGACGCCGCCCGATCTGAAGGCGGCGCACGGCGGGTAGGTGGGCGGATAGCGCCCTTGCTACTCGGTGACGATCTTCACCAGCGTGCCGGCGGGCGGCACCTGCCCGACCTGCAGCCCGTTCAGGGCGGCGAAGCGTTCGGCGGCCAGCGGTCCGGCCGGCATCTTGCCGGCCAGGGCCGCCGCCGTATCGCCGGTGCGGACCTTGTATATCTTCAGCCTCTCGGGTTTCACCTTCGCCGCCTCGGCGGCACTCAGCCGGCGGAAGCTGTAGGTCGTCTCGCGCAGCCCCTGGGAAAGCTGCGCCGTCAATTGCGGCGGGGTGATGAAGGCGAAGCGGTAGAACCGTCCGTCGCCGCCGGCGATCGCCACCAGCCGCACATCGACGGCGCTACTGTTGCTGTTGGCGCGTACGGAACCGGTGGCGGCGGGCAGCCCGTTCACCGTGATGGCCTCGACGTTGGGCAGGCGCAGATTGCCGGCCCAGGCGCGCAGGTAATCGCTTGCGCTGGGATTGCCCTGTGCCTTGCCGATGTCGAAGCTGATGACGGCGCCGTTGGGGCCGGCCGCCTGTACCTTGGTCTGGCCATTCACCAGCGTGAAGCCGTCGGGCACGCTGAAACGGAAGCGTAAGGCCGGATGGATGAAGTCCTGGCCGCGTACGAGACCCTGTTCCGGATTGTCGCCATAGAGCATGCCGTTCAGGCGCTGGAGATATTCGTCGCGGGCAATGCGCGGGTTGGCGACCGCGGCGACATTCGCCGCCTGCCGGGCGGCCTCGACCCGGTCCAGCGTGCGCGGATGCGTTGCCATGATGTTGGTCTGATCGACGGTGTCGGGCGATTTTCCCGCAAGCTGCGCCTGCAGCCGGGAATGGCGGTCCAGCTTGGCCAGGAAGCTGGCCATCGCGTCGGGCGCGTAGCCGGCGCGGGTCAGGTAGCGCACGCCCAGCGTATCGGCCTCGAATTCCTGGCTGCGCGAATAGCTTTGCAGATAGGCCTGTGCGCCATAGCCGGCGACGTTCGCCAGTTCGTTCGACTTGGTCAGCACGCCGAGCAGCGCCACGCCCAGATTGGCAACCACACTCTGGCTGTAGCGCTCGGCGGAATGCCGTGCGGTGACGTGGCCGATCTCATGCGCCACGACGCCGGCAAGCTCCGCCTCGTTTTCTGCCAGCGCCATCAGGCCGCGCGTCACATAGACATAGCCGCCGGGCAGGGCGAAGGCGTTGACGATCGGCGAATCCAGCACGGTGAAGGTGAAATTCAGATCGGCCATCTCCGACTGCGCCGCCAGCCGCCCGCCCAGCTCCGAGACGTAGGCGGCGATGTTGCGCTCGTCATAGGTGCCGCCGAACTGCTCGGTGATCTTGGGATGCTGTTCCTGTCCGACCTGGCGTTCCTGCTGCGGCGACATCAGGGCGGCAAACTGCTCCTCCCCGGTCGCCGGATTGGTCGTGCAGGCCGGCAGCAGCGCGGCTGCGCCCAGCAGGCCAAGCGCTGCCAGCAGGCGGATCGGATTGGCCATGTTTCTGGCTTGGGTTCGGTGCGGCATCATCTTTCCAGTACCTCGATCTGTTCCGGATGCGTGGCCTCTATCATCGGGCCGTTCCATTCCTTCAGCCAGCCCCGGACCCGGATGGTCCGTCCTGCGAGCGTCAGCGGGTCGACATTCATTTCCTGGAACAGGCGTCCGGCGCGCCGTTCGATGGTGATTGTGAAATCAGACCTGAAATCCGCGGCAAAATTAAGGTAGACGCGCGCACCCTTGCGTTCGGCCTTCAGGACCGTGCCCTCGACCAGCTGGAAACTGTCGATATGGCTGCCGGCCTCGCGGTGATCGAGGATGCGGTAATAGGGATGCGCCCAGATGCCCCGGCGCGCCGCACGGGCCTCGCTTTCCAGCGCCAGCATGTCGGCCACCGCCGCGCGGTTGTCGGGGAAGGAATAGACCCTGGCCATGCCAAGGCGCAGCATTTCCCCCTGCACCCACAGATCGTCGCCCGCGCGGAACAGATGTGCCAGCAGCCTTTCGTGCCGGTCCTGCCGTGCGCCGCCATAGGCCAGCACCAGCTCCCGGCCGAGGGCGATCTTGGCCAGCGCCTGCTTCGATTCCTCGGCCAGCGGCCAGCTTCGAAAGTTGCGCCGCCCCAGCGGCAGCTTCGGTGCCTGCAGCCCGACCAGCCTGACTTCGCGCCCATTTTCCAGCACCAGCGTATCGCCATCGACGATCTCGACGGCGCGGGCCGTCTCGTCACGCACCAGCGCGTCCGACCGGGCAAGGGAGGCCGGCAGACTCAGGATGGCGATCAGCAGCAGCGTGGACAGGCGCAAGAGCATGATCCTTACTTAGCAGGGAACGGCCGACTCGCAACGTCATTGACGCGGGCGGCCCGGCACCGTTCCATATCCTTCAGGAGAAACCGTTCACGTCCGGCATAGAGGAGAAGCCGCCATGCCGCCTGAAGACGCCCTGCCGCTCTATCCCGAGATCGAGCCCTTCGAGACCGGCATGATGTCCGTGGGCAGCGATCACACGCTCTATTGGGAACAGTCGGGCAATCCGGACGGGATTCCGGTGGTCTTCCTGCATGGCGGACCGGGGTCGGGCGCCACGCCGATGCACCGCCGTTTCTTCGATCCCGAAACCTATCGGATCGTGGTGTTCGACCAGCGCGGGTCTGGCCGCTCCACGCCGCTGGGCAGCCTGACCGACAACACCACCGCGCATCTGATCGCCGATATGGAGGCGCTGCGCCGGCATCTCGGCATCGCCCGCTGGCTGGTGTTCGGCGGCTCCTGGGGTTCGACCCTGGCGCTCGCCTATGGTGTCGCGCATCCGGCCTCCTGTCTGGGCTTCGTGCTGCGCGGCATCTTCCTGGGAAGGCGCGCGGAGATCGACTGGTTCCTGAACGGCATCCGCACCGTGTTTCCGGAGAACTGGCGGAAATTCGCGGAATATCTGCCGGAGGAGGAGCGCGGCAATCTGCTCGCCGGCTATTACCGCCGGCTGGTCGATCCGGACCCGGCCATCCACATGCCGGCAGCCAGAAGCTGGAGCACCTATGAAGGCAGCTGCTCCACCCTGCTGCCCAACGCGCATCTGGTTGGCAGCTTCGCGGAAGAGCGCCACGCGCTCGGCATGGCGCGGATCGAGGCGCATTATTTCCGCCATGACTGCTTCATCGATGGCGAGGTGCTGCTGCGCCGGGTGGAGCTGATCCGGCAGCTTCCGGCGGTCATCGTGCAGGGCCGCTATGACATGGTCTGCCCCATCGTCACCGCCGATGCGCTGGCGCAGGCCTGGCCGGAGGCGGATTATCGCGTCATCCCCGATGCCGGCCATTCGGCGATGGAGCCGGGCATTGCCAAGGCGCTGGTCGAGGCGACGCGCGGCATGCTGGAAAAGCTGTCGGCTGTGGAGGGATAGGAAAGCCGCGCTTGCACGCCGCCGCTCAACCCGTATGATCTGCGCGGGGTCTGTTCCAAGGAGGGGATATCGTGAGCAGCAAGAACGGGTTGCGGTCGCTGGCCTTTGGCGTGGCGGCGTGCGCTGCACTGGCTTTTTCCGGTCAGGCAAAGGCAGAGGAGCCGGCTTTCCTGGCGCTGTCCGGCGGCGCCTACGATGTGAATGACAGCTTCACCGCCGGCGAGTTCCGCGCCGAATACCGCTTCGCCGAAAAGCACAAGCTCTGGGTCTTCACGCCGTTCATCGGCGTCATGGGCACGACCGATTCCGCCGTCTATGGCTATGCCGGCATCGGCATGGACATCTTTTTCGGCCGGCGTGTCGTGCTGACCCCGAACTTCGCGGTTGGCGCCTATCATGACGGCGACGGCAAGGATCTGGGTCATGCGGTCGAGTTCCGCTCCGGCCTGGAACTGGCCTATCGGTTCGACAACCGCTCGCGCCTCGGCATTGCCGTGCACCATATCTCCAATGCCAGCCTGGGCGACAGCAACCCCGGCACGGAATCGGTTGTGCTGACCTACGCCATTCCGACCGACATGTTGCTGGGCCGCTAACGCCGCTACAGCTCCCAGCGTTGCCGCCAGGCCTGCAGCATCAGCACCGCCCACAGCCTGCTGCCATGATCGCGCGTGCCTGCCAGATGTTCGTGCCAGGCGGCGCGGATCGGACGCGATTCCAGCAGCCCGTCCGCCGATAAGGATTCTGCGCCCAGCAGGCTTTCCGCCCAGTCGCGCAACGGGCCGCGCAGCCAGCCATCCAGCGGCACGGAGAATCCGGCCTTCGGGCGTTCGAACAGCGCGCGCGGGACGTGCCGTTCCAGAATTTGCCGCAACGGCCATTTGCTTCGGCCGTCGCGGTGCAGAAGGGATTTCGGCAGCCGCCAGGCGAGTTCCGCTACCCGGTGGTCGAGCAGCGGCACCCTGACTTCCAGCCCGCAGCCCATGCTGGCGCGGTCCACCTTGGCCAGAACATCGTCGGGCAGGTAGGTCAGCGCATCCATCAGCCGGGCACGGTGGAACGGATCGGCGACCCTCGCCGCGATGCCCAGCTCCTCCGCCGCCGTGCCACGCCGCACCGCCCCCGGCACCAGCCCTTCCGCCGCCGGCCAGTGGGTGATCAGGCGGCGGTACATATCGTCCGGCCCGTCCAGCGGCAGCACCGAGGCCAGCTTGCCGACCTTGTCGCCCAGCATCGGCGGGCGGTAGCGGTCCGGCAGTGCGCCGGCCAGCTTTGACCAGGCGCCCGAGGACGGCATCTTCAGCAGCGCCGAGGCCACCTGCCGCATCGGGCGCGGGACGGCGGAGACCCGGTCCCACACCGCCTCGCCGATGCGGTGCCGGTGATAGCCGCCGAACAGCTCGTCGCCGCCATCGCCGCTCAAGGCCACCGTCACCTGCTGGCGGGCGAGGCGGGAGACCAGCAGCGTCGGAATCTGCGAGGCGTCGGCGAAGGGTTCGTCATAGAGCTCCGGCAATTCCGGCACGGTGTTGCGGGCGTCGCTTTCCGTCAGATAGAGCTGCGTATGGTCGGTACCGAGATGGCGGGCGATGGCGCCGGCCAGCGGTGCCTCGTCCAGGTCGCTGTCCTGGAAGCCAATGGTGAAGCTGCGCACCGGCCGGTCGCTGGCCTGCTGCATCAGCGCCGTAACCACCGCCGAATCGATGCCGCCCGACAGCAGCACGCCCAGCGGCACGTCGGCCACCATGCGCCGCGTCACCGCATCGCGCAGCAGCGGTTCCAGCAGCGCCAGCGCGGCATCTGCATCCTCGGGCAGCGGGTCGGCGAGGCCGGCCAGGGCCACATCGCGCAGATCCCAGTAACGGGTCAGGCGCGGTTCCCCCTCGGGGCCGATCTCCAGCAGGCAGCCGGGCGGCAGCTTCCCGATGCGCCGGTAGATGCTGTGCGGGGCGGGCACATAGGCATGGCGCAGATAGGCGGCCACGCTGTCCCGGTCGATCTCGCGGGTCCAGTGCGGGCAGGCGGCCAGCGCCTTCAGTTCGGAGCCGAACAGCACCAGCCCGTCGCTCTTGCCCCAGTAGAGCGGCTTCACGCCCATGCGGTCACGGCCGAGCGTCAGACGGCGCCCCGATCGGTCCCAGACCGCGAAGGCGAACATGCCGATCAGCCGCGCCACCGTGGCGGATATCCCCCAGCGGGCGAAGCCTTCCAGCATCACCTCCGCATCACAATCGCCCCGGAAGGCCACACCGTCGTCTTCCAGCTCCCGGCGCAGCTCCCGGTAATTGTAGATTTCGCCATTATAGGTCAGCACCAGCCGCCCGTCGGCGCTGACCATCGGCTCGTGCCCGGCGGGCGACAAATCGATGATGGCAAGCCGCCGGTGGCCGAGCGCGATGCCGGCGGCTTCGTCCTGCCACAGCCCTTCATCGTCCGGCCCGCGCCGGGACAGCGCCGCTGTCATTGCAGCGATGCTGTCCGACATCAGATCGGGCGACAGCCGCCCTTCGAGGTCGAGCAGCCCGGCAATGCCGCACATCAGGCGGTCTCCCGCAGGATGCGTTCATAGAGATCGACCGTCTCGCGGCCGATGGCCTCGTCCCCGAACAGTGTTTCGGCGCGTTGCCGGGCAGCGGCGCCCAGGCGCTGGCGCCGTGCGGTGTCGCCGGCCAGCTCCAGCAGCGCGTTGGCCATCGCCGCCGGATCGTTCGCCGGCACCAGCAGGCCGGCCTCGCCATCGGGGCCGACGACATCGCGGCAGCCCGGCACGTCGGTAGCGACCAGTGGCCGGGCGCAGGCCGCGGCCTCCAGCAGGCTCTTCGGCACGCCCTCGCCGCCGCGCGAGGCGAGCAGGCCGATATGCGCGCGCCGCCAGACCGTCCGCACATCCGCGACCGGCCCCAGCCACTCGATGCCCGGCTCATCCGCCCAGCGGCGCAAGCTCGCCTCATCGAAGGAGGCCGGGTTGGCCGGGTCCGGCGCGCCCGCCAGCAGCAGGCGGATATCCTGGCCGCCGCGCTGCAACCGCCGCACCGCCTCGACCGCCGTGTCGATGCCCTTTATCCGCAGCATGCGGGAGACCAGCGCCACGGTGACCGGCCCGGCCGGTTCCGGCAGGGCCGCGAAATGAGTGAGATCGATGCCCGAACCGCGGATCAGGACGGTGCGGTTAGCCTCGGTGAGGCGCAGCTTCAGCGCCAGCGCGCGGTCATCCTCATTCTGCAGCAGCGTCCAGGCATTGCGGCGGTTGGTGAGCGGCGGCAGCAGGGCGCGAACGCCAGCGCGGATCAGCGTTGCCTTTGCCGTCGCCGTGCCGCCCAGATAGCCGAAGCCGGTGACCGCGTTCACGCTGGCGCGCACACCGGCCAGCCGGGCGGCCAGCGCGCCGGGGGCGATGGATTTCAGCGCCACATGATGCACGATGTCGGGCCGTTCCCGCCGGTACAGCTTCGTCAGCACCCGGACCGTCGCCAGCTGGTGGGCGATGCCGCCCTCGCGGCTCCAGGGCAGCGGGATCAGGCGGAAGCCCTCCTGCTCGATGCGCTTGCCATGGGCGTTCACGCGGGTCGCCACCAGCACCTCGAAGCCGGCATCGCGCGCGGCGCGCGCCTGCGGCAGGCGGTGCGACCAGAAATACCAGTCCTCGGTAACCAGAAACAAAAGTCGGCGGGTCAAGGGAACCGTCCTTCCATATCCATCGCCGTGCTTACGCGCTGCGCCGTCCCTTTGTAAAGCATGCCGGCGTCTTGACGGGCCGCGGCGGCACTGGTCTAGTCCCCGGAACCTCCCCGTCCGCCGGAGCCGGATGCGCCCGTGACGACGCCCAGCCGCTTTTCGCCCGATGCCTGCCTGACCTGGAACCTGCGCCTGCTCGGGCTGTGGATACTGGCGATGGGCGCGCTTCTGCCCTGGGCGCCGCGCGCCCTGCAGATTGGCCTGTTCGCGGTGGCGCTGCTGACAATCGTCCTGCACTGGGCCGGCCAAGGGCGGTTTCCCTGGCCGCGCTATCGGCTGGCGCTGCCGATGGCGCTGTTCTTCGCCTATGCCTGCCTGACCGCGGTATGGAGCGTGAACCGCGCGGATGCCCCCGCCCAGGCGGGCCAGTTCCTGCTGGTCTATGGCGTTGCGCTGCCTTTCTTCGCGGCACTTCTGGCGATGCCGGGGGCGGCAGTGCGCCCGGCGGCGAAGGCGGTGCTGGCTGGCCTTGCGCTGGGTGTCGGGCTGTTTCTTGTCGAGCTGTTGCTCGACCAGCCGATCTACCGGCTGACACGCGGCATGGATTTCACGGAGATGATCGGCGCGAATGCAATCAACCGCCCGGCGGCGGTCTCCGCGCTGCTGGTCTGGCCGCTGGCCTATGGTGTCTGGCGGCTTGGCTGGCGCAAGTTGGCATTGGCGCTGCCGGTGCTGTTCGCCGTGGCGGTGGCCTTCTCCTCCAGCCAGTCGGCGCTGGCCGGCATGCTGACCGGGCTGCTGTTCTGGCCGCTGGCCGCGATCTCCTTGCGCGCCGCGCGGCGGCTGTTGCGGGTTGCGGTGGCGGTGGCCTTCCTCACCATGCCCTTCCTGGCGCAGGCGCTGCAGGCGTCGGGTCTGGCCGATGCGCCGTGGCTACCCTTCTCAATGGGGCACCGGGTACTGATCTGGAACCATGTCGCCGGCCTGGCGCTGGAGCGGCCCTTCTTCGGCTGGGGGCTGGACGCCTCGCGCGTGCTCAGCGATTTCGCCACCGTGCCGGGGGGCACCTTGCGGGGCGTCATCGAGCTGCTGCCGCTGCACCCGCATAATGCGCCCTTGCAGATCTGGCTGGAACTGGGCGGCATCGGCGCGCTGCTGGCGCTGGCGATGGCCTGGGTGCTGCTGCGCGCCATCGGCAAGCTGGACCGGGCGGCGCAGCTGTTCGCCTATCCGCTGTTCGCCTGCGGCCTGTTCATGAGCGGCACCGCCTATGGCGCCTGGCAGACCTGGTGGATGAGCGGGTTTCTGACCGCAGCGGCGGCCTTCCTGATCCTGTGGCGCGGAGCGTCGGATGAGCGTTGACCGGGAGCCGCTGGTAGAGGTGGTGCTGTCCAGCTATGACGGCGCCGCCTGGCTGGACGCCCAGATATCCAGCATCCTCGGCCAGACCCACGGCACTCTCCGGCTCAGCGTGCGCGACGATGGGTCGCGCGACGGCACACCGGATGTGCTGGCGGCCTGGGCGGCGCGGGAGCCGCGGTTTTCGTTCCGGCTTGGCAGCCGCAATCTCGGCCCCAGCGGCAGCTTCTTCCGGCTGCTGGACGGGGTGGGGGAGGATGCCGCCTTCGCCGCCTTCGCCGATCAGGACGATGTGTGGGAGGCGGACAAGATCGCCCGGGCGGTCGCGGCACTGTCGGCCCTGCCCGAGGGGGTGCCCGGCCTGTATTGCGCGCGTGTCGTCATCGTTGACGAAGACTTGCAGCGGCGCGGCCTGTCGCCTCTGCCCGGACGCGGTCCCAGCCTGGCCAACGCGCTGATCGAGAACATTGCCATCGGCTGCACGTCGGTGCTGAACCGCGCGGCGCTCGACCTGCTGCGCGCCGAATGGCCGGCCCAGCCAGCCAAGCATGACTGGTGGGCCTATCAGGTGATTTCCGCATTGGGCCAGGTGATCTACGACCCGCGCCCGGCGCTGAAATACCGCCAGCATGGCGGCAACATGACGGGGGCGGGATATACGCCGCTCGACCGCTTCCTCGGCAAGGTCGGGCGCCAGCTGAATGGCGAGCAGTCGGCGCTGCGCCGGCATCAGGCCCGCGAGTTGCTGCGGTTGTTCGGCGACCGGCTGGCGGCGTCGGACAGGGTGCTGGTCGAGGATTTCCTGGACAGCACGCACGGACTGACGGACCGGCTGCGCTATGGGCTCTGCGGCGACGTGCATCGCCAGCACTGGCTGGATAATCTGGCCTACAGGCTGCTGTATGTGATCCGAGGCGTTTAAGCCGGCTATAGGCCGGCGAGATCCAGCAACGCCGCTTCCACGCGCTCGACCGGCAGGTCCTTCAGGTCCGGTTCGCGCAGGATGGTGACTTTCGGGCCGCGCTGGCCGCTCTGCGTCGGGGTGGAGGCGTGGGAATAGAGCACGACCGACGGGCACCCCGCCACCGCCAGCAGATGCATCGGCCCGGTATCGTTGCCAACCGCCCCAGCGGCTTCGCGGGCGATGCCGCCCAGTTCGAACAGGCTGGTTTTATCGGTGAGGTCGATGGCCTGCGGGCAGGCGGCGGCGATGGCGGTGGTGGTCTCCGCCTCCGATTTCGTGCCGACCAGCACCGGCGTGATGCCGCGCGCGGCCAGCCGGTTGGCGAGGTCGGCATAGTGGGTTTCCGGCCAGCGTTTTTCCGGCCGGTGCGGGGCGCAGCCAGGGGCCAGCAGCACATAGCGGTCAGGCAGGGCGAAGCGCGAGATATCTGCCGATATCCAGCCGGCATCCGGCGGCGGCACGTGCGTGATGCCCATGGTCGCCAGCTGCATCGCATAGCGGTCGGTGCCGTGGGTCGCGTTGCGGGCCGGATTCGGGTCGGGGTCGGAACAGCCCCAGGCGGTGCCGGACCAGCGCGGCGGGAAGGGCCGCAGCAGCTGGAAATAGAGGCCGGTACGGTCGGAGCTTTGCAGATCATAGACCAGATCGAAGCGGCCACCTTTGATCTGCCGGCGGATGGCGAGGAGTGCGCGCAGTCCCTTTTCGCGCGGGTCGGTCCAGACCTCGTCGAACCAGCCGCTGGCCCGGGCCAGCGGCGCCAGCGAGGGGATGGTCTGCAGCACCAGATGATCGCCTTCATGGTGCCGCCGCAGCGCCTGGAAGGCGCCCAGCGCCATGATGAAATCGCCGAACGCGCCATGCTTGATGACGAGGATGCGGCGCGCTCTGGATGGTGTGTCGGTGCGGTCGGACATGCCTGCCGGATATACCGGGCCGAGACCGATAAGGGAAGGGCGGTTGCGGGCGGGAAGGCGAGGCACTAGGATGCGCCGCCTTTCGATGGAGGATGAAGCATGACGATCCAGGTTCCGGTGTCCTGGGGCGAGCTGATCGACAAGATCGCGATCCTGGAAATCAAGTCCGAGCGCATTTCCGATGCGGCGAAGCTGGTGAATGTGCGCACCGAACTGGCGGCGCTGGCCGGCGTGCGCGACGCCAATCTGCCGTCGGACCAGAAGGTGCTGGCCGATCTCGCCACCCTCACCGCCGATATCAAGAAAGTGAACGAGGCGCTGTGGGAGATCGAGGACGATATCCGCGACTGCGAACGCGACAAGGATTTCGGGCCGCGCTTCGTGGAACTGGCGCGTTCGGTCTACAAGACCAATGACAGGCGCGCGGCGCTGAAGCGCGACATCAACACGCTGCTGGGCTCGGAACTGGTCGAGGAAAAATCCTACCAGTCCTACGAGTAGGTGATTGGCGCGTAGGCAGTTGGCGCGCAGGCGGCGCGCAGTAAAAGCCTTTATCGCGACCGTGTTTGCTGGCAAAAAGGGCCGGACAAACGGTGCGTCCCCGTAGCTCATCAGGATAGAGCGACAGTTTCCTAAACTGTAGGCAGCAGGTTCGAGTCCTGCCGGGGACACCATTTCCTTTCCGTCATGCCCCGAGATCGGAGCGCGATGACCGACCGTCCCCTGCTCTATAACGCGGCCTTCGGCCCGCTGAACCTGGCGGCGGTGCGCAACGCGCCCTGCCAGATGTCGCTGGGCGAGCGGCTGTTCCTGTACAGCCTGGTCTATGCCGCGCGGCCCGCGCATTACTGCGAGATCGGCACGGCGCAGGGCGGTTCCGCGCTGATTGCCCAGTCGGCTTTGTTCGATGTCGGCAACCATGATGCCTGCATGTCGCTGATCGATATCGCGTTCGATCTCGACAAGCCGGCGCGGCAGATGCTGGAGCGCCGGGCCGGTTTTCACGAAGGTCCGTCCACTGAAATGCTGCCGAAGGTGGCGGCAGCGGCGCCTATCGATTTCCTGCTGATCGACGGCGACCACACCCATGATGGCGCGCTGCGCGATATCGAGATGGCGGCGGATCTCGTGCTCCCCGGCGCGCATGTGCTGATCCACGACGCCTATAACCCGCCGATCGCGGCGGCGATTGCAGAGGCGGCGGCCAACCCGGCCTGGATCGATGTCGGCCTCGTCGTGCGCCATGGCAACGATCTGCATGACAGCCCGCTGGAAGACGGCCCCTGGAAGGGCCAGCGCAATGTCTGGGGCGGCATGCATCATCTGCGGCGGCTCTAACCCCCTCGCGTTCATTTTCCCCACAAGAACCGGATAGGCCCGCGGGCGCGGGACCGGCATGACGGACGGGCGATTTCACCTGCCCGGGAGTATTCTCATGTCGTTTTCGCCGATATCCAGACTCGGTTTCGCCACTGGTTTCGCACATGGCGCGGACCAGCTGGCCCTCGCCGCGCTGCCGCTGGTCGTCACGCTGGGGCTGGGCGGCGGCCCCGGCCTCGTCGGCCTGCTGGTGGCGGTGCAGAGCGCCGCCTGGCTGCTGGTGTCGCTGCCGGCGGGGGCGCTGATCGATCGCTCGGAAAAGCGGCGCTGGATGGTGCGCGCGCAGGGTCTGGCGGCGCTGTGCCTGGCGGCGGCGGCCGCTGCCGCCACGCTGCAGCTTGTGCCGGCGCTGGGCCTCGCGGTGCTGCTGGGGGCCGGCGGGACGGTCGCCTTCGTGCTGTCCGGCTTTGCCGCCGTGCCGCTGCTGGCCGAACCCGCCGCCCTGCCGCGCGCCAATGCAAGGCTGGAGCTGGCGCGCGCCGTCGCCACCCTGTCGGCGCCGGTGCTGGCGGGCGTGCTGGCGAAGGCCGGACAGGCCCCGCTGGGTTTCGCGCTGGCGGCTTTGTGCGCGCTGCTGTCGGCGGTACTGGCCAGCCGGCTGCCGGCGATGCCGCGGAGCGCCGCCGAACGGCCGCCGCTTGGCAAGGCGATCCGCGACGGTGCTTCCTTCGTGTGGCGGCAGCCCTATCTGCGCGCCATCGCGCTGTGCGCCATCGTCTGGAACATGGGCTTCTTCGTGCTGATGGCGGTGTTCGTGCCCTATGCCCTGGGGCATCTGGGGCTGGATGCGGCGGGCACCGGCCTGACGCTCAGCGCCTATGGTGCCGGGCTGCTGTTGGGGGCGCTGGCCGCCCCCCGGCTGGCCGGGCTGCTGAAGACCGGCACGCTGCTGGCGATCGGTCCGGGCCTGTCGGTACTGGCCGGCTTCGCCCTGCTGGCCGGGCCGACGCCCTATGGCGCGCTGCCGTTCGTCGCCTTCTTCCTGATTGGCTTCGGGCCGATGATCTGGCAGATCGGCCAGACCAGCCTGCGCCAGATCGTGACGCCGCCCGATCTGCTGGGCCGGGTCGGGGCGACCTTGCAGGTAGCAGTGTTCGGCGTGCGACCGCTGGGGGCGCTGCTGGGTGGCTGGATCGGTGCCGGCTGGGGGGTTGAGACCGCGATGCTGCTGGTGCCGGCGGGTTTTGCGCTGTCGCTGCTGGCGATCCTGGCCTCGCCGCTGCGCCGGCTGGGCAGCCTGGAAGCGGCCGTACGGGTTAGTGGCTGAATTTGGTGCCGGTGGTGATCGCCCGGCCGAGCTTGGTGCCATCCAGAATGGCGCCGCGCAGATCGGCACCGGTCAGATTGGCGCCGGTCAGATTGGCGCCGGTCAGGTTCACACCGCGCAGCACGGCGCCGCGCAGATCGGCATCGGTCAGGTTGGCCTCGGTCAGGTTGCTGGCCATGACCTTGCCGCTGGGCTGACCATCCGGCTTGCGCAGCGGCAGCGGCGACAGATCGGCATCGCGCATCGCCGCTTCGATCAGCGTGGCACCGACGAGGCGCACGCCATACATGGTCGAACCGCTGAGATCGGCCTTGGTGAGGTCGGCGTCTGACAGGTTGGCCAGCAGCAGTTCGGCATTCATGATCTGGCTGCCCGAGAGGTTCACGCCGGAGAGGATCGCGGCGCGCAGGTCGCTGGCCGAAAGATCGAGGTTGGACAAATCGTTGCGCGCGAAATCCGCGCGCTCGCCGGCCATGCCGTTGGTGGCGATCCAGATGCTGTGCTGGTCGATCAGGAACTGGATCAGCGAGGGAATGGCACCGCCATCCTTTTTCAGGATGGCGCCTTCCAGCTGCGCATTGGTCATCGTCGCGCTGGACAGATCGACATTGCGCAGATTGGCACCGGTGAGGTCGGCGCCGGTGAAATCCGTGCCCTCGACCTTGGCGCCGATCATGATGGCGTTGCGCAGCTTGGCGCTGCGGAATTTCGCGCCGTTCAGCTTGGCGCCCGACAGATTCACCTCGATCATCCGGGCGCGCGAGAAATCCGCATTCTCGGCGGAGCTGACAGCCAGATTGGCACCGTTCAGATTGGCGCCGGTCATCCGCGCCCGGTCGATGCGCGCACCGCCCAGATCGACCGCCTGATCCTCCTCGACCTCCTTGCCGTCGCGCATCACCACGATCTGGCCCGGGCGAAGATCAGCGTCTGTGAAATCGGCGTCGGCCAGCTGTGCCTTGCCGAGGTTGCAGCCGCGCAGGTCCGCCTTCCTGAAATTGGCGTTGCGCAGGTCAGCCATGAAGAAATTGCTGGCGAACACGTCAGCTTCCGAGAAATCGACCCGCTGCAGGATGGTGTTGGTGAAGCTGCAGCGTTGCAGCACCGCGCCTTTGAGAACCCGGTCCGTCAGGTCCATATTGTCGAAGGCGAGCGCCTTGGTCATCAGCCGCTTGCCTTGCGGCTTGCCGGCGATGAAGCGGCCATGGGCGTCGATTGCACGGGTGATGGCTATGGCGGCGTTCTGCACTGTCATCTGCCGGGCGTTGGAGGGTTGGGGCGGGCTTTCTGCTGACCGCTCCGGAAATTACAAAAAAACCGTAAAGGATTCGTAAACCCATATGTAATTTTCGTAAATTTTTAAATTCTGACGCATTCTGACGAAGAGGCCGGATGATCCCGATCAATGACGACAACCCGACCGAGCGGCCCGCCATCGTGACGGTGGTGCTGATCGCAAGTTGCGTGCTGGTCTATCTCTGGCAGATGTCACTGGGGGAACGCGAGGGGCAGCGCGTCATCTATGCGCTGGGGATGATTCCGGCGGTGCTGCTGGATGGCCAGCGCCTGCATCCCGCCCTGGCGCTGGTCGATCCCTGGGTGACGCTGTTCAGCTCGATGTTCCTGCATGGCGGGCTGCTGCATCTGGGCGGCAACATGCTGTATCTCTGGATATTCGGGAACAATGTGGAGGATGCGCTGGGGCGCGTCCGCTTCATCCTGTTCTATCTGGCCTGCGGCGTGGCGGCGGCACTGCTGCAGGCCATCGTCGATCCGGCCTCGGAGATTCCCATGGTTGGGGCCAGCGGCGCCATTTCCGGAGTATTGGGGGCGTATCTGCTGCTGTTTCCGCGCGCCAACGTGCTGGTGCTGATTCCGCTGGGCTGGTTCACCCAGCTGCGTCCGCTGCCGGCGGTGTTCGTGCTGGGATTCTATTTCGTGCTGCAACTCATCAGCGCGGCGCTGGATACCGGAGAGGCGGGCGTGGCCTTCTACGCCCATATTGGCGGCTTTGTCGCCGGCATGGTTTTGCTGCCGCTGATGAAGCGGCGCGCGGTGCCGCTGTTCTCACAGAGGCGGCAGCCGCCGCGGCCGGCCATACGAATCCGGCGGCGGCTGCGTCCCTGGGAGCAGAAGCCAGGGCAACCGCCAGAGAACCGGCGGCGCGGCCCCTGGGATTGAAAGGGAACGGATTAACGCCCGAGCGCTTTCGCCAGCCGGGTGATCTCGTTGTCGCTGGCCCCAAGAATCTCACGCAGCACATCATCCGTGTCGGCGCCCAGCATCGGCGGCGAGCGGTCGCTGCTGGTCGGGCCGCTGGCGAACTTCACCGGGTTGCCGACCTGCGGCACTTCCGGGGCGGCCGGGCTGTTCAGCACGCGCTTCAGCCCGCGCGCCTCGACCTGCGGATCGGCGAACACCTCGCCGATATCGTTGATCGGGCCGCAGGGCACGGCGTGGTTCTCCAGCAGCGATACCCAGTCGGATGTGGTGCGCTGAAGCACGATCTCCGCCACCTGCGGGATCAGCGTCTCGCGGTTCACGATGCGCCCGGCATTGGTCTTGTAGCGCGGGTCGTTGCACAGATGCTCCGCCCCGACCACGGCGCAGAAGCGCTGGAACTGCCCGTCATTGCCGATGCCGAGGATCATGTGGCCATCGGCAGTCTTGAACACCTGATAGGGCACGACATTGGGATGCGCGTTGCCCATGCGCGTCGGCGCGGTGCCGGAGACCAGATAATTGGTCGCCTGGTTGGCCAGCGTGGCGATCTGCGTGTCGAGCAGCGCCATGTCGATATATTCGCCCGCACCCGTGCGGTCGCGCTTGATGATCGCGGTCAGGATGGCGGACAGCGAGTAGAGGCCGCAGATCTGGTCGGAGATCGCCACGCCGACCTTCATCGGTTCCGCTCCCGGCACGCCGTCGGGATGGCCGGTGATGCTCATCAGCCCGCTCATCGCCTGGATCAGGAAGTCGTAGCCGGCGCGCTTGGCATAGGGGCCGGTCTGGCCGAAGCCGGTGATCGAACACCAGATCAGCTTCGGATTGACCTGGCTGAGGCTGGCGTAATCCAGCCCGTATTTGGCGAGGCCGCCAACCTTGTAATTCTCCACCACCACATCGCATTCGGCGGCCAGCCGGCGGATGAGTTCCTGCCCTTCTGCCGAGGCCATATCGACGGTGACCGAGCGCTTGCCGCGGTTGCAGGCCAGGTAATAGGCCGACAGGCCGGGGTCTTCCCCGGCCGGTTCCACCAGGTAGGGCGGACCCCAGCCGCGCGTGTCGTCGCCGGCGCCCGGGCGTTCGACCTTGATGACATAGGCCCCCATATCGGCCAGAAACTGGGTCGCCCAGGGTCCGGCCAGCACGCGCGACAGGTCCAGCACCTTGATATGGCTTAACGGCGCTTCATAGGTCATATGTCGTTCTTCCTCCCGATAGGGCCTTGGCGGCCTTTGTGCCGGATTGGTAGCATCGGAAGGTGTCACAATAAATAACAAGTCGCAGCGCTGCGTCAGAGCAGCGCCGCGGTGCCAGGGAGGCGACCATTCCAGACGACGGTTTTTTGGGTGCCGGGGATCCGGGTGCGCTCGACGCGCTCTACCGGCAGTTCCTCGACGATCCGCACAGCGTGCCGCGCGACATGGCGCGCCGGCTGGCGCAGCTTTTCGAGGCAGGCGATGCCCTGGCGCCGTCCTCGGCTGCCGGCGGCGGCTTGGCGCTTCTGGCCGAGGCCTGGCGCCATCGCGGCCATCTGGCGGCCCGGCTCGACCCGCTGGGCCTGACCGAACCGGCAGCGGTGCCGGAACTCGATCCCGCCGCCTACGGTCTGCCGCTAGGGGCGGAGGCGGAGTTGCGCGCCGCCTATGGCGGGCCGATCGGCTGGGACTTCGGCCATATCCACGATGGGGAAAAGCGCGCCTGGCTGCAGGCGCAGGCGGAAGGGGCCGCCGCAACGCCGTCTGACGAACAGCGTCTCGCCTTGCTCGGCCTGTTGGCACGCGGCCATGCGCTGGAAGAGATTCTGCAGGGCCGGCTGCCCGGCGCCAAGATGTTCGGGCTGGCCGGCGGCGATGGTTTCCTCGCCGTGGTCGAGAGCGTCATCCGCGAGAGCGTGCGCCAGGGCACGGAAGAAGTGCTGATGGGCGGCATGCATCGCGGCCGCTTCACCCTGCTGGCGACGATCCTGGAAAAGCCGCTGGTGGCGCTGGTCGCCGATCTGCTGGGCAAGCCGGCGCTGCCGGCGGGCATCGAGGCCTCCAGCGACGTGCCCTATCATCTGGGCTATTCCGGCGAGCGGATGATCGAGGGGAAACGGGTCTGGCTCAGCGCCTCGCCGCATCCCTCGCATCTGCAGCTGGTCGGCGTGGTGACGCAGGGGCGGTCGCGCGGCAAGCAGATTTTGCTCGGCGCGGACGGCAAGCGGCAGGTGCTGCCGCTGCTGCTGCACACCGACGCCAGCTTCGCCGGCCAGGGAATCGTGGCGGAGCTGTTCCAGCTCTCCAAACTGCCGCCCTACGATCTGGGCGGGACGATCCATGTCATCATCAACAACCAGCTCGGCTTCACCACGATGCCGGAGGAAGGGCGCTCGGCGCGCTATTGCACCGACATCGCCAAGCTGGTCGAGGCGCCGGTGCTGCATGTGAATGGCGACGATGTGGAGGCGCTGTTCCGTGCCGCCACCGTGGCCGCGCAATGGCGCGCGCGCTTCGGCAGCGACATTCTGATCGATATCGTCTGTTACCGCCGGCTTGGCCATAACGAGATCGACGAGCCGCGCTTCACCCAGCCGCAGATGTACAGGGCGATCGATGCCCGCCCGCCGCTGGCAACGCTTTACCGCGAGCAGTTGGCCGGGCGCGGGCTGGATGTCGCCGCCGCCGATGCGGAGACCGAGACCCTGCGTCAGGCGATCAAGGACGCGTTCGAGACGGCCAAAGGGTATGAGGTCAACGATCCGGGCTGGTTCCGGGGCGTCTGGCAGGGATATCGCAGTGCCGGCGAGGCTGACATGGTCGAGTTCGTCGAGACCGGCCTGCCGCTGGACGAGTTGCGTGCCATCGGCAAGGCGCTGACCACGGCGCCGGCGGACTATGCGCTGGACCGCAAGGTGGCGCGGTTCCTCGATCAGCGCCGCGAGAGCATCGAGAGTGGCGCGGGCATCGACTGGGCGACCGGCGAGGCGATGGGGTTCGCCAGCCTGCTGGCCGAGGGCTTCCCGTTGCGCTTCGGCGGGCAGGATTCGATGCGCGGCGCCTTCACCCAGCGCCATCTGTTCGTCCATGATGCGGAGAATCCGCGCCGCCATTGCGTGCTCAATCCGCTGGCGACGCAGGGCGGTGTGGCCTGCGAAGCGTTCAACACGCCGCTGATCGAGCATGCCGTGCTGGCCTATGAATATGGCCATACGCTGGCCGATCCCCGGCGGCTGATCGTGTGGGAGGCGCAGTTCGGCGACTTCCTGAATGTGGCGCAGCCGGTGTTCGACCAGTTCGTGGTGTGCGGGGAGGATCGCTGGCTGCGCTCTTCCGGCCTCGTCATGCTGCTGCCGCATGGGCTGGATGGCGGCGGGCCGGACCATTCCACCGCCCATCCAGACAGGCTGCTGGGGCTGTGTGCACGGGGCAATATCCAGCTCGCCAATGTCTCGACGCCGGCCAATTTCTTCCACCTGCTGCGCCGGCAGATGAAGCGCGACTTCCGCAAGCCGCTGGTGGTGCTGACGCCGAAGGCGCTGCTGCGCACCAAGGCCTGCGTCTCCACGCTGGACGAGTTCGGGCCGGGCACCGGCTTCCGCGCGCTGATCCCCGACGAGGGCGCGAAAAAGCCGGAAAAGCTGATCCTGTGCACCGGCAAGATCTATTACGAGCTGGCGGCGGAACGCGCGGCGCGCGGGCTCGAGGAGAAGGTGGCGCTGGCCCGGCTGGAGCAGCTCTACCCGCTGCCGGAAGCCGAGCTGAAGGCGCTGTTCGCGGCGCATCCGAAGGCGGAGCTGGTCTGGTGCCAGGAGGAGCCGGCGAATATGGGCTATTTCACCCATCTCGACCGGACGCTGGAAAAGCTCGCCGGCCGCACCCTGCGCTATGCCGGACGGCCCGCCGTGCCAACGCCCGCCGTCGGCGTGAAATACTGGCACGAGGCGGAACGCAAGGCGGTGCTGGACTTGGCGCTGGGGTAAAAAGCCCTACTCCGCCTGCCGGACCGCGCCGCTGTCGATCAGCGCGGCGATCTCGTCGTTGCTGTAGCCGGCCTCATCCAGCACGGCGCGGCTGTCCTCGCCGAGGCTCGGCGCGCCCTTGCGGATCGTGGCCGGGCTGTCGGAAAACCGCAGCGGCGATGCGGGGGTGCGGATGCGTCCTTCGCTGGGATGGTCATATTCCCGGAAGAAGCCGGTCTCGGCCAGATGGCGGTCGGCCAGCACATCCTCCAGGCTGTTCACCGGCATCGCCGGGATGTCGGCAGCTTCCAGCGCCGCCAGCCAGTCGGCGCTGCTGCGCGACGGCATGATCTCCGCCACCATCTCGTACAGCTCGCCGATCATTCGGCTGCGCAGGGCGGCATCGGTGACGCGCGGATCGTCCAGCATCTCCGGCTTGCCGGCGAGGGTGAAGAAGCTGCGCCATTGCTTCGTCGTGTAGGGCAGCACGGTGATGTGGCCGTCCGCCGTGCGGTAGGGCTTGCGGTGCGGCGCCAGCATGCGCTGATAGCCCATCGGCCCCTCGGCCGGCTCGAACACGGCGCCGGCCAGATGCTCGACCAGCATGAAGGAGGCCAGGCTCTCGAACATCGGCACCTCGACCGACTGGCCGCGCCCGGTGCGGACCTTGTGCACGATGGCGGTCAGCAGCGCGATGGCAACATGCAGACCCGCCGTCTTGTCGGCCAGGATCGAGGGCACATAGGCGGGTTCCGCGGTCAGCCCCTGCCGGCGCGACAGGTCGGCTGCCCCCGACATGGCCTGGATGATGTCGTCATAGGCCGGCTTGTCGGCATAGGGCCCGTCGCTGCCATAGCCCCAGGCAGAGCAATGGATGATCTCCGGATTCGCCCGTTTCAGCGTCTCGTAATCCAGCCCGAGCTTGGTCATCGCCTGCGGGCGCATGGAGTGCACGAACACATCCGCCGTTGCGGCCAGCCGCATCAGCACGTCGCGGGCGGCGGGCTGCTTCAGGTCCAGCACGATGCTGCGCTTGTTGCGGTTGGCGTTCAGATACACCGCGCCCATGCCGGGATGGCGGGCCGGGGCGGCGGCACGCATCACGTCGCCCTCCGGCGATTCGATCTTGATCACGTCCGCCCCCATGTCGCCCAGCATCTGCGTGGCATAGGGGCCGAACACGACCGAGGTGAGATCGAGAATGCGGAGGCCGGCGAGGGCGCCGGGCGCGGTTTGGTTGGGCATGGGGTTTCCGTCTGTTTTGTTTTGCCGCTATCCAAGCGCTGACGGGATGCAAAGGCAATGGCTGAGGTAATGCCATAAGAATCAGCGGCTTGCGGAATGCCGGCCGTTTTTTTGTCCTATGCGCGCAAGATTTATCCGGTATTCATTTGCATACATGGTTGTGAATGTGGCGGCGATCTGTAAAAATACGGGTCAAGTGCGGTCCATCGTCACGGGCCGATAATCAAGAATGAGCAGTTTGGGAGGTTACGGATGAAAGTTAAGACGCTTGTTGGCGTCGCCACGATGGCGGGCGCCCTTCTCATCTCCGGCATGCCGGTTCAGGCGCAGACCATCGATGGTCCGTCGGTTTCCTGGAACCTGTCCACCTGGGGCACCAAGCGCGCCTTCACGGCGGGCATGGAATATGTCGCCGCGCAGGTCAGCGAGAAGACCGGCGGCAAGTTCAACATCAAGATTCATTATGGCGAGGCGCTGTCCAAGGCGCGCGAGAATTTCGACGGCATCAAGATCGGCGCCTTCCAGGCCGCGATGTATTGCAACTTCTACCATCCCGGCAAGAATCCCGCCTCGATGGTGCTGACCATGCCGTTCCTGCCGCTGGGCGACCTCGAGGTCTCCATGCATGTGCGCGAGGCGGTGATGGCGCATCCTGCCTTCGTGAAGGACATGGATAACTGGAACGCCATGTCCTACATGTCGGCGCTGATGCCGCAGTATGAATTCATGGGCCGCGGCAAGCCGCCGCAGAAGCTGGAAGACTGGAAAGGCCTGCGCGTGCGTGCCGGCGGCGGTCTCGGTACCGCGATGGGCAAGCTGGGTGCTACCCTGACCACCGTTCCGGCACCGGAAGTCTATACCGGCGTGGAACGCGGCACGATGGATGCGGCGTCCTTGCCCTATACCTACGCGCACGCCTCCTACAAGCTGCCGGAAGTGTCCGACTGGTTCACCTCCAACATGTCGCCGGGCACCAGCGAGTGCGGCACGGTCTTCAACAAGGATGCCTATGCCAAGCTGCCCGATCAGTACAAGAAGCTGCTGATGGACCTGAAGGCGCCGGCCTATAAGGTGCAGATCAAGGCCTATCACGACATCGACGAGAAGAACCTGCCGGCGTTCCGCGCGAAGCTGAAGGAAGTCGTCTATACCGACGCCCAGCTTGAGGAATTCCGGAAGATCGCCGCGAAGCCGGTGTGGGACGAGTGGGTGGCCGCGAACAAGGACAAGTTCGACGCCCAGGGCCTGCTGGACCTCGTGATGGCCGAGGCCGAGAAGGCAGCGAAAAAATAAGCAACGGATGAAGTGGCCGCGCTCCGCTAAGGGCGCGGCCATTTTTCTTGCCTTCAGTATCCCTTACGCTCCGCCCTTCTGGCGGAGCGTCATGTATCCGGTCCAAAATCGTACCAGCGTAGGTTGGGGAGTTTCCATGGACAGCAAGATCAGGCGGCCCGTCAGCTGGACTCCGCAGGAGGAGGCCACCGGCGGTCGTTTAATCGATCGGCTCGACGGTATCTTCCACCCGATCGAGAAGTTCGTCGCCTTTCTGTCGGCCCTGTGCATCTTCGGGCTGATGGTCGTCGGCGTGGCGCAGATCGTCGGGCGGCAGGTCTTCGGCACGCCGATTCACGCCTATATTGACGCGGTGGAGATGTCGATCAGCATCTTCGCCTTCCTCGCTATCGCCTATTGCGAACGGCTGAACGGCCATGTCCGCATGGAGCTGGCGGTCGGCAAGATGCGCGGCCGGCTGCTGTGGAGCACGGAAATCTTCGGCCAGATCGTGGCGCTGTTTGTCGTCGCCATCCTGATCTATTACGGCTGGACCCATGCTTTGCGCGCCTATGAATACGGCGATTCCACCATCGATGCGCAAATCCCCTGGTGGCCGTCCAAGATGCTGGTCGCCTTCGCCTTCTTTACGCTGTGGGTGCGCCTGTGGCTGAACCTGTTCGGTTATCTGCGGCTGTTCCTGAATCCCGATGCGGCGCCCATTGCCGTGCCGCTGGTTTCCGACGTGAAACAGATGGCCGAGGAAGAGGCCGCCGAAGCCGGTGCGCTGGAACAGGAAAAGAATAAGAATAAGGGGAGTGCGGCCTCGTGACCGGCCTCGACAACGATACCATCGGCGTCATCGGCGTCATCTGCATGCTGCTGCTGGTGCTGTCCGGCGTGCGCATCTACATCGCGGCGGCCGCTGTCGGCCTTGTCGGCCTGGTCTCCATGATCGGCTGGGACGCCGGTGCCGGCATGATCGGCACGATCCCGCATTCCAAGGCTGTCAGCTACACGCTGTCGGTGCTGCCGATGTTCATCCTGATCGGCTACCTTGCCTTCCATGCCGGCATTACCCAGTCGCTGTTCGACGCGGCGCGGAAATGGTTCGGCTTCCTGCCGGGCGGGCTTGCCGTGGCCTCGGTCTTCGCGACGGCCGGTTTCGCCGCCGTGTCCGGTGCCTCGACCGCGACAGCGGCGGTGTTCGCCCGCGTCGCCATACCGGAGATGCTGGCGGCCGGTTACTCGCGCCGGCTGGCGGCGGGCGTTGTGGCGGCCGGTGGCACGCTGGCGACGCTGATTCCGCCCAGCGCCATCCTGGTCATCTACGCGATCATCGTCGAGGAATCGGTCGGCCGGCTGCTGCTGGCGGGTTTCATTCCCGGCATCGTGTCGGCGCTGATCTACGTCCTGATCATTCTGGTCTGGGCCAAGATCAGCCCCGGCATCGGCCCGGCAATCAAGGGCTATACCTGGAGCGACCGCATCAAGTCCGTACCCGGCACCATGCCGGTGATCTCGGTCGTGGTCATCATCTTCTCTGCGATGTATCTCGGCTGGGCGACACCGACGGAAGCCGGTGCGCTGGGCGCTTTCGTCGTGTTCCTGATGGCCCTGATGAAGGGGATGCGGTACGAAGCGCTGAAGGACTCCCTGCTGGAGACAGCCAAGCTCACCGTGATGATCTTCTCGCTGATCTGGGGCGTGCTTATCTTCGTGCGCTTCCTGGGCTTTGCGGGCCTGCCGGAACATTTCACCCAGTTCATCACCAGCCTGCCGTTCGAGCCCTGGGTGGTCATGCTGTTCATCCTGTTCGGCTATGTCATTCTCGGCATGTTCATGGATGCGATCGGCATGCTGCTGCTCACATTGCCGGTCGTCTATCCGGCGGTGATGGCGCTGGGCTACGATCCGATCTGGTTCGGCATCATCGTGGTGAAGATGGCTGAGGTCTGCCTGGTCACGCCACCCATCGGGCTGAACTGCTTCGTGGTGTCGGCGGTCAGGCCGGATATTCCGGTTTCAACCGTGTTCCGCGGTGTCGGCCCCTTCGTGGTCGCCGACTTCCTGACGGTTGCCGTGTTCCTGATCTGGCCGGAAGTCATCACCTGGCTGCCAAACCAGATGATGAATTGACGACACTGGTCGGTTGAAGAAAAAGGGGGGCTGTTCATGCCCCCCTTTTTTTATTGTTTATCCCTTGGCCCTTATCCTTTGGGTAGGGGCGGTGCATCCTCCGGCAGCGCGATTTCCAGCCCCAGCAGGAAAGAGCTCCAGCTCTTGCCGTGGCCGTCCAGATTCAGCGAGCCGTTGACGCCGCCTTCCAGCGCCGTCTCCATGACGAAATTCAGCGCCTGCAGCTGCGGTACCGCATAGCGCTTCACGCTGCCCTGGACCAGCCCGGCCATGTGCGCGGCCACGGCTTGCGGCGTCAGCTGCGCTTCCAGCAGCTTGTAGTGCGCCGGGTCATAGGCGAAGACCGCAATGTTGGAGGTGTTGTTCTTGTCGCCGGCGCGGGCATGGGCGAGCGCGCGCAGCGGAACCATTTTGCTGCTCATGGCCGGATCACCTCGGTACGGATGGAAATGGCGTCACGCGGGATATAGGCATCATGCGTGGTGAAGCTGCGCCGCACGACGCCGCGCACCCCGCCGCCGCCGGCCGGCCCGCAGGTATAAAGCGCCTCCACCTCCCACAGCACGCGGTCGGCGGTGTCGGCATCGTCGGTCCGGGCGGTGACATGGACGCGCACATCCGCCGAGCCGCTGGGCACGTTGCGGCGCACCGATTCCGCCGAGGCATGCAGTGCCGCGACGCCGATCAGATCGACACGCAACTCCGCAATGTCGCGCAGGCGGTGGCGCAGAATATCGGCGGCCAGCCGTCCGCGATCCGCCGCCCCCGGCCCGGCATAGGAGATGCCGGCCTCGGCGATCAGCCCGCCATCGAAGGCGACTGTCACCTTCAGATTGTCCGGCCGTGCCGTGCCCGATGCACCGCTCAGGCCGACCCGGTTGCGGCCATCCGCGCGCAGGGCGACGCCAGAGAAATCCGCCGTCACGTCGGGCGTCAGATAGCGCGCCGGATCATGCACCTCATACAGCACCTGCTCCTTCACCGTGCGCGCATCGACCAGCCCGCCATCGCTGTCCAGCTTGGTGATGATGGCTGTCGCATCCGCCGTCACTTCTGCCAGCGGAAAGCCGACATCCTCGACGCCTGGCACGTCCTTGTAGCCGGGATCGGCGAAATAGCCGCCGGTGACCTGGGCCGCGCATTCCAGCAGATGGCCGACCAGCGTGCCGCCGCCCAGCCGCGCCCAGTCGTCCAGCGCCCAGCCATATCTGTGCGCCAGCGGCGCCAGGAACAGCGACGGATCGGCGACGCGGCCGGTGATGATGATGGCCGCGCCGCCGTCGATGGCGGGCAGGATTTGCTCGATGCCGAGATAGGCGTTGGCGGAGATCACTGGCGTACCGATATCGGCGACGGTGCCGCCGGTATCGGCCAGGGGCGTCGTGTCGTCGATCAGATGGCGTACATCGTCGCCCTCGACATAGGCGACGCTCGGCCCGCCCGAACCGCACAGCGCTGCTGCCGCGCGGGCCGCCGCCGCCGGATTGGCCGCCCCCATATTGGTGATGAGGCGCGTGCCGTTCCGCGCCATCGCCGGCAGGCAGGCGCGCAGCCGGGCCTCCAGATAGCGATTATAGCCCTTGGCCGGGTCGGCGGCGCGGGCGGTCTGGGCCTGCGCCAGCGTGCGCTCGGCCAGGCATTCGAAGCCGATCCAGTCCAGCCTGCCCTGCTCGATAAGCCGCAAGGCCGGGTCCAGCCTGTCGGCACCGAATCCGGCGCCGCTTCCTATGCGCATATGTCATTCCTCCCGACAGGTTTTTCCGCCTACGATAGCGGCCATCGCCGGTAAGGGAAAAGAAAACCGCCGGCAGCGTGCTGTTAGTCGCGGTTGTTCCTCACGGGGCAGGCGCTACAATCGGCGCGCCGATAATGAAGAAAACGCCCGGAGGAACCCATGAAACTGATCGAGCATCTCTCGGAGCTGGCGGCCTATGCCCCGCCGGGCCATTCCCGCACCCGCAATGTGCGGCTGGTGGAGCGCGATTTCTGCGGCAGCTTCGAGATGATCCTGGGCGAGCTGGAGCCGGGCGGCACCGCCGACCCGCATGACCATGCCGATGAACACCAGATCATCTTCGTGCTGGAAGGCGAATGCGAGGTGACGTTGGGCGACGATCCGATGCAGGTCTGCGGGCCCGGCACGGTGATCCGCATTCCGCCCCGCCTGATGCATGCGGTGAAGGTGATCGGCGAGCGGACGCTGAAGCTGATCGTGCTCTATAGTCCGCCGCTGCAGCCGCGTGCCGAGGACCCGATGCCGCCGATGACGAAAGCGAGCGCATGACCAAGCTGAATGCCGATATTCTGGATCGCCTGAAGAAAATCGTCGGCCCGGCCGGCTATATCGACGACCCGGCCGACATGGAGCCCTATTGCGTGTCCTGGCGCGATGGCTGGCGCGGCGACACGCCGCTGGTGCTGCGCCCGGCCTCGACCGGGGAGGTCGCGGAGATCGTGAAGCTCTGCGCGGTATCCGGCGTGCCGATCGTGCCGCAGGGCGGCAATACCGGGCTGACCGGGGGCGGGCAGCCGCATGCGGGCGGGCTGGAGGTGGTGGTTTCCACCGCCCGGATGAACCGCATCCGCGCGGTCGATACGCTGAACGACACCATGACGGTAGAGGCCGGCGTTGTGCTGACCACGATCCAGGACAAGGCGGCGGAGATCGACCGGCTGTTCCCGCTGAGCCTCGGTGCGGAAGGCTCCTGCCAGATCGGCGGCAACCTCTCGACCAATGCCGGCGGCACCCAGGTGCTGCGCTACGGCAATGCCCGCAACCTCGTGCTGGGGCTGGAGGTGGTGCTGCCCGACGGGCGCATCTGGAACGGTCTGCGCGGCTTGCGCAAGGACAATACCGGCTTCGACATGAAGCAGCTCTTCATCGGCGGCGAGGGTACCATCGGCATTATCACGGCGGCCGTGCTGCGGCTGTTCCCGAAGCCGCGCGAGAGCCAGACCGCCTTCGTCGCCGTGCCCGATCCCAATGCGGCGGTGAAGCTGCTGGGGCTGATGCGCGGCCGGCTGGGCGAGCAGGTCACCAGTTTCGAGCTGCTGCAGCGCAGCTGTCTCGATTTCGTTTTCGACGCGCTGGACGGCCATGACGACCCGCTGTCCGAAATCCATCCCTGGTATGTGCTGACCGAGGTGACGGGGCAGGGTGCGCCCGGCTCGCTGAAGGAGCCGCTGGAGGAAGCGCTGGCCGAGGCCATCGAGCAGGAGCTGGTGCCTGATGCGGTGATCGCCGCCTCCGGCGACCAGTCGAAGAAGCTGTGGGCGATCCGCGAGGAACTGGCCGAGGCGCAGAAACTGACCGGTGTGGGCATCAAGCACGATGTCTCGGTGCCGCTGTCGCGCATCGCCGAATTCATCGAGCGCGCCGATCTGGCGCTGGAGAAGGCCTATCCCGGCATCCGCCCCTGCGGCTTCGGCCATGTCGGCGATGGCAACATCCACTACAACCCGATTGCCCCGAAGGACTGGGACGGGGCCGCCTTCGCCGCCGAGCGCGAGAAGGTGAACCGCATCGTCCACGACATTGTGGCGGAGATGGATGGCTCGATCAGCGCCGAGCATGGCCTTGGCCGGCTGCGCCGCGAGGAGGCAGAGCATTACAAGTCCGACGTCGAGATGGACATGATGCGCGCCGTGAAGAAGGCGCTCGACCCGGACAACATCATGAACCCTGGAAAAATGCTGCGGCTCTGAGACCGCAAAACAAGAACGCAAAGAAAGAGGAAACGCCTTATGGATTTCACGCTGACCGAGGAACAGGAAAAGCTGCGCGACACGGTGCGCCGCTTCGCCACGACCGAGCTGGTCGGGATCGCCCGCAAGGTCGAGGAAGAAGACGAGCCGCCAAGCCATGATGTGGTGAAGCGCTTTGCCGAACTCGGCCTGCTGGGCGTGAATATCGACGAGAAATATGGCGGCGTCGGCATGACGCATTTCGATGCCGTGCTGGTGCTGGAGGAGATGGCGAAAGTCTCGCCCGCCGTTGCCTTCCCGGTGTTCGAATCCTGCTTCGGCCCGATCCTCGCCATCGCGCATTTCGCGCCGGAGGAACTGCGCCAGCGCATCATCCCGAAGGTCTGCGCGGGTGAGATGATCGTCGCCGTCTCGATGTCGGAGCCGGATGCCGGCAGCGCGCTAACCGACCTCACCACACGCGGCCGCATCGAAGGCGACAAGATCGTCATCAACGGCCAGAAGCGTTGGTGTTCCGGCGCCGGGCACGCGGACGCCTATGTCGTCTATTGCCGGCTGTCGGACGAACCGGGGGCGAAGGGCGTCGGCGCGGTGCTGGTGGAGAAGGAGCGCAAGGGCTTCAGCTTCGGCAAGCGCGAGCGGCATATGGGCTTCCGCGGTATCACCAGCGCCGACATGTATTTCGACAATGTCGAGGTGCCAATCTCCAACATGATCGTGCCGGCCGGCGGTTTCCGCAAGCTGATGGAAGCGTTCGATCTGGAGCGCTGCGGCAACGCCACCATGAGCCTCGCCATCGCCCAGAGCGCCCTCGACTACGTGCTGGAATACACGCAGGAGCGCAAGCAGTTCGGCAAGCCCATCGTCGATTTCCAGGCGGTGCAGCTGCGCCTCGCCGAGATGGCGATGAAGGTGGATGCGGCACGCCTGCTGCTCTACCGCGCCGTCATCAATGCGCAGAACGGCCTGCCCTCGATCCGCGAAAGCTCGATCGCCAAATGCTTCGCCAACGAGATGGTGCGCGAGGTCACCGGCAGCGCCGTGCAGATGATGGGCGGCTATGGCTATTCGCGCGAATATCCGATGGAGCAGAAGATGCGCGATGGCTGGGGCTGGGGCATCGCCGGCGGCGCCATCGACATCCAGAAGGTGAACATCGCCGCAGCGCTGGTCGGCCGCCGCTTCGACCAGCGGCGCTAGCAGAAGCTACGCCGCCAGGGACACCGCCTCGAACTCGCTGCAGGGCATCGGCATGGCAATGCCGAAGCCCTGCAGCAGGTTGATGCCGATATCGGCCAGCATCGCGCCGGTATCGCGGTCCTCGACGCCTTCGGCGACCACGCGCAGCCCGAATTGCCGCGCGATCAGCACGATGGCCTCGACGATCTGCCGGTCTTCGGCATTGTTCGCCATATCCGTGATGAAGCTGCGGTCGATCTTCAGCTCCGCGAAGGGCAGCCGCTTCAGCTGCACAAGCGAGGAATGGCCGGTGCCGAAATCGTCGATGGAAAAGGTAATGCCGGCCTCGGTCAGCTGCCGCATTGCCGCTGCCGCGGTCACCGGATCGCGCATCGCCGAATGTTCGGTGATTTCCAGGATCAGACGTTCCGGGGCGATGTCATAGCTGCGGGTGATATCCAGAACCTTTTCCACGAAGCCCGGATCGCAGAATTGCGATGCCGAGATGTTAACGGCCAGCGAGAGGTCGCGATGCGTCGCGCCATTGGCACGCCAGCGGCTGAGAATCTGGCAGGCTTCGTTCAGCGTCCACCCCTCCAGCATGCTGAGCAGGCCGAATTTCTCGGCGATGCCAAGGAATTCTCCCGGAAGCAGCAGGCCGTGGATCGGGTGGCGCCAGCGCACCAGCGCTTCCGCCGAACGGATGATGCCGGATTTCGCGCAGACCTTGGGTTGCAGGAACAGTTCCAGCTCGCCGTCCAGGAAGGCTTTGCGAAGGTCGCGTTGCAGGTCGAACTCGCGTTTGGCCGTGTCCTGCATCTTCTCCTCGAAAAAGCGGAACCGGTTCCGCCCCTCCGTCTTCGCCTCGTACAATGCCTTCTCGGCATGGTCGATCATCATTCTGGCAGCGGCGTTGCCGGTGTGGGCTTTGCAGGTAGCGGATACGGCGATGCCGATGGTTGCGGTGACGGAAATTTCCCGACCCTGCAGCAAGAAGGGCTGCCATAGCGCGGCACGGAAAGTGTCGATCTGGCGCAGGATGTCAGGTGCGTCGCAGGGCTCCTCCAGGATGACGACGAATGTATCGCCGCTGAACCGCGCGATAATCGGCGATTCCGGAAAACTGTCCCGCAGGGTCCTGGCGAGTTGCCGTAGCAGTTCGTCGCCATCGGCATGGTTCAGCGAGCTGTTGACCAGCTTGAAATTGTCGAGGTCGATGAGGAGCGCGGCGCATCGCCGGTCGGTCAGGGTGCCGCTGGCAATGATGTCGTCCAGCGTTTCCATCAGCAACGCCCGGCTGGCCAGTCCGGTCAGCTGGTCGGTGCGTGCCATTTGTTTAAGCTCTTCGGTGGCCTCGCGCAGCGAGTGACTGAGGTGTGTTGTCACCGTCTCGAACCGGCTGTCGAACAGGGCGGCGATCAGCGTTCCACCCAGCACGACAATGGAGGTAAGGGCGACGGCCCAGACGATCCAGGGCTGGTCGGTGCTACCGGCAGCCAGGCAGATGCTGTCCGCAGGGAAATTCGCGGCCAGCATGCCGGTATAGTGCATGCTGGCGATGGCCAGACCCATGATGGCTGCGGCGACAAGCCGGTACAGCAGGATCGGGCCGTGCGGCTGGCGGCTCAGATGAAAGGCGATATAGAGGGCGGCGGTCGCAGCGGCGATGGCGATCGCGATGGACAGTGCGAAATAGACCGGCTGATAGACGATGCCGGGGGCCATCAGCATCGCCGCCATGCCGACATAATGCATCGCGGCGATGGCCAGCCCCATCAGGATGCCGGCGGTCAGCAGACGGTGCATCGGCAATTGCGGGCTGCGGATCTGCATCAGCGCGAAACCCGACAGGGCCGTGGCGATGACCAGCGACAATATTGTCAGCGTCAGGTCGTATCCCAGCGGGATCGGCAGGTCGAAGGCCAGCATGCCGATGAAATGCATCGACCAGATGCCGGTGCCCATCGACAGCGCGCCGAAGCCCAGCCACAGATGGCTGCCCTTCGCCGAGGCGACGATGCGGTTCGACAGGGTCAGCGTCGTGTACGAGGCAAGTGCCGCCACCAGCACGGACAGCATGACCAGGCCAGCGTCATGGCTGCCTGTCAGCATGTCGGTGTTCGGAAATGACAGGATGATATCCGTCACGGGATGGCGGCCTCTCGAAACATATAGGGAGTCCATGCCGGCGCGATGGCGCGGTTCCGTCGCATGACAAACCGGCGGCGCCCTTCATCAATAAAAATGACACAGAGAGGTTAAGACGGGCTTAACCGAATGCTGATTCAGGCGTGGCCGGCGCGCCGCAGTTTGTTGATCGCGAGATCGAGAGCGGACAGGAAGCTGGAACGATCCTTCGCGGAGAACGGGCGCGGGCCGCTGGTGATCTGGCCGGCGGCGCGCAGGTCGGTCATCAGGTTGCGGGTCGCCAGCGCCATGCCGATGGCGGCCTCGCTGAACGGCTTGCCGTTCGGGCCAATAACCGTTGCGCCGGCCTTCACGCCACGGCTGGCCAGCGGCACGTCGGCGGTGACCACGATGTCGCCCGGCCCGGCGCGTTCGGCGATCCAGTCGTCGGCGGCGTCGAATCCGTCGCTGACCACAATCCGGCTGAACAGCGGGTTCGGCGGCACGGCGATATAGTCATTGGCAACGATGATAACGGATACGCCATAGCGTTCCGCCACGCGGTAGATTTCCGCCTTCACCGGGCAGGCGTCGGCATCGACAAGGATGCGGACAGGATTTTTCGGTTCGTTCATACCGCAGATATAGCGGCATGACGGCCCGGGGGCAAAGTCAGACGGCGCGGGAATGTTTCGCTTTACCGGTCGCGAGATAGGCGTCGAACATGCAGGCGATGCTGCGCATCAGCGGGCGGGCTTCCTCGGGCACGGTCAGAATATCGCCGTCAAGCTTGACCAGCCCGTCACCGGCCAGCGCCGCCAGGGCCGTGTGTTCGGCGTCGAGGTCCAGGGTCAGGCCGGCGGCCTGCTGCATGGCCGCCAGATCGACCTTCATGTGGCACATGATCTGTTCGATGATGGCGCGGCGCAGCCGGTCCTCCGGCGTCAGTTCGATGCCGCGCGCGACGGGCAGCCGGCCCTCTCCGATAGCCTTGCGGTAGTCCGGCATCGCCGTGACATTCTGGATATAGCCCTGCGGCAGCGCGCCGATGGCCGAGGCACCGAAGCCGATCAGCACCTCCGCCGGATCGACGGTGTAGCCCTGGAAATTGCGGTGCAGCCTTCCTTCTCGTAGTGCTGGTACCAGCGGATCGCTGTCCTTCGCGAAATGGTCGAGGCCGATGCGCGTATAGCCGGCTTCGACCAGCCGGTCGGCTATCGCCTGCTGCTGGCGGAAGCGTTCGTCACGGCCGGGCAGGGCATGGCCGGGGATCAGGTTCATATGCGGCTTCATATGCGGCACATGGGCATAGCCGAACACCGCCAGCCGGTCCGGCCGCAGCGGCAGGATGCATTCCACCGTGTGCAGCACGCGGGAAACCGTCTGGAACGGCAACCCGTACATCAGGTCGATATTGATGCGGTCCACGCCTTCCGCGCGCAGGGCGGCCATCGCCTCCGCCGTGCTGGACAGCGGCTGGATGCGGTTCACCGCCTCCTGCACCTGGCGGTTCACGTCCTGCACGCCGATGCTGGCGCGGTTCACGCCGATCTCGGCGAAGGCGCGCACCGTCTCGTATTGCAGGCCGCGCGGGTCGATCTCCACGGCGATCTCGGCATCCGGCGTACGGTCGAACAGGCCCCACACAAAATCGCCCAGCCGCCTTATATCGTCGGGCGACAGCATGGTGGGCGATCCGCCGCCGAAATGCATGTGGCTGACGGTGCGGCGGCCCAGCTTTTCGGCGACCAGGGCGATCTCGCGCTTCAGCAACTCGAAATAGGTCGATACCGGCTCGTAGCGGTTCACCACGCGGGTGTTGCAACCGCAGAACCAGCACAGGCTGTCGCAGAACGGGATATGGAAATAGAGCGACAGCGGCAGGGCCGGGTCGAGCGCCTCCAGCCAGCGCCCATAGGCAGCGGCGTCGATGCCGGCATGGAAATGCGGCGCCGTCGGATAGCTGGTATAGCGCGGCACCGGCTGGTCGTATTTTGCAAGCAGATCAGGCGTCATCATGGCCCGAATTTACATCGGCCGGCTGCCGCGAACCTTGACCTGGATCAAAGCTTATCGGGGGCAGGCCAAGGGGGCGGGTCTTGGCCGGCGGCGCGGGGACAGGCATGCAGGGCGTCTATCGGGATGCCGGCGGCTATGCCATTCTCGGGCGTGAGTGAATGCTGCTGATCGGGGGACGCCGGACATGACGCTGGAACATTGGCTGATCTATCTGGTGGCGGCGTTCGGCCTGTCGCTGACGCCGGGGCCGAACGGGCTGCTGGCGCTGACCCATGGCATGCGCTTCGGGCTGCGCCGCTCGGTCGCCACGCTGCTGGGCGGTGTCGTGGGCTTCCTGCTGCTGATCGCGGTGTCGATGGCGGGGCTGGGCGCGCTGCTGGCCGCCTCGGAGCAGGCCTTCACCATCGCGAAATGGCTGGGTGCGGCTTATCTCGTCTATCTCGGCATCCGCACCTGGCGCGCGCCGGTGACGGCCCCGGTGCGGGCGGAGAACCTGCCGGATAGCGGCGGGCGGCGGGAAGGGCCGGCGGCGCTGTTCCTGCAAGGCTTCCTGGTCGCGACCTCGAACCCGAAGGCGCTGATCTTCTTCGCGGCCTTCCTGCCGCAATTCATGGTGCCGGGGGTCTCGCTGCCGCTGCAGTTCGTGATCCTGGGCGGCACCTTCGCCATTGTCGAATTCTGCTTCGAGCTGGTATTGGCCGGGGCGGCGCAACGCATCGCGCCCTGGCTCTACCGCCACGGGAAAATGGTGAACCGCGCGGCCGGCGCCACCTTCATCGGCATCGGCGGCGTGCTGGCGACAGCCAACCGCGCGGTGTGACTCTTCCCTAGAAGGTCGCCTTCAGCTTGATACTGATATCGCGTGCGCATGCACGTGTTCACTTTGAAGCACATGTTCACGTTAGATTGTAAAAATCCGGATTATCGCCGCGAGCATCTAAGCGCGTCAGCGCAACGCGCCGGGGCTTCCGGTAGCAAGCTTCGCGATTTTGAATGGAGTGGTGCGCATTGCCGGGTGAAGATGATAACTACGTCTACGCCATAGCCCTCTAACTGTAGGCTCAAGCCAATGGCTCTTGGGGTGGTTTGCGTACTGGCAGGTTTCGGATGACTCCGCGGCAAAAGCAGCCTCGATGAGGAACGAAGCCGTCGAGAACGCGCGTCCGTCAGCAGCGCTTCGGAGACAGCACCCTCCCCGAGGTGCAAAGTGATTGGTTCAGCCATGATCCGGCAGGGATTGTGATCGCTGGCGATGCGTAGCATAGCCCTTTGCTGTCCACGTTTTTTCGATCCGGGTGCCAGCGAGATGAAATCACGATGTTCCAAATGACCGCGATGCTGGCCCTGTCGGTGCGTAGCTTTTTATGTGTACGGGCAAGTGCTGTGTTCCATGCAGCTTGAAACCTTCGATACCGTCATCCTCGGCGCGGGCGCGGCGGGCATGATGTGCGCGATCCATGCCGCTGCGCGCGGTGGCCGTGTGCTGGTGGTGGATCATGCGAAGGCACCCGGCGAAAAGATCCGCATTTCCGGCGGCGGCCGTTGCAATTTCACCAATATCGGGACAAGCGCGAAAAACTTCATCTCCGATAATCCGCATTTCTCTAAGTCGGCGCTTGGTCGCTACACGCCGCATGATTTCATCGCGCTCGTCGAAAAACACGGCATCGCCTGGCACGAGAAGACGCTTGGCCAGCTCTTCTGCGACACATCGGCGAAACAGATCGTCGCGATGCTTCTGGACGAGATGAACCAGGTAAAGTGCGAATTGCGCTTGAGAACCATGCTCGAATCAATCGAGCGCGACATGAGCAGCTTTACCGTCACGCTCGGCGGCGATGGGGCGGCGAAGATCCGCTGCCGGCATTTCGTCGTCGCCTGCGGCGGCAAGTCGATTCCGAAAATGGGTGCGACCGGCCTTGGCTACCAGATCGCAGAACAATTCGGACTCGCTGTTACCGAAACGCGCCCTGCGCTCGTCCCGCTCACCTTCGGAGAGGACGTGCTCGCCGGTTTCAGAGATATAGCGGGGGTTGCGGCAAGTGCGGGTGTGTCCTGCGGCAAAACGGCGTTCGAGGAAGCATTGCTGTTCACGCATCGTGGTCTCTCAGGGCCGGCGATCCTTCAAATCTCGTCCTATTGGCGCGAAAGGCAGCCAATCCGCATCGCGTTCTTGCCCGGCGATGACGTCAGTGCCTCGCTTGCCTCGGCCAAGCGAGAAAATGGCCGCCGTGCGATCTCAACCGTGCTCAGCGACATCCTGCCCAAACGCCTCGCACTCTATCTCGCCGAAACCCATGGATGGACCGGACCGATCGGCGAGGCGAGCGATAGAAAACTCGCCACAATCGCCGGGACCCTTCAAGATTGGGAGGTGTTTCCGATCGGCTCGGAAGGCTACCGCACAGCCGAGGTGACGCTTGGTGGCGTCGACACGGACGGGCTGAATTCACGGACAATGGCAACCAAAGCAGTCGAGGGACTCTATTTCATTGGCGAGGTGGTCGATGTCACCGGCTGGCTCGGCGGCTACAATTTCCAGTGGGCGTGGTCGTCCGGCTGGGCCGCGGGCACGGCGATTTCGGAACTGGCGGGGTGAACAACGCGCTCACAAAACATCTTGCCATCGCAGTCGGCGATGCATCCTCAAGCCCTTCATTTCCGGGGCGTTCGAACCGGGACGCGCCAATGATGGAGACAGCTTGAGGCTCCACGAAAGGTAGCTTTCGGGAAACTATACGTTAGGTTGGAACGGTCGAATTGAGGTCGAGAGTTGCCGTTTGCCAGCCTTCGAGCTTTATCGCGCTGTAGCGTGGAAACGGCGGTTTCGCATGCCGGTTGGTGGGTGTGCGGTGATCGGCGGCGATATCGCACTGTAGAGGGCAATCGACGGGAAAATGGTGCGCCCGAAGAGATTCGAACTCCTAACCTTCTGATCCGTAGTCAGATGCTCTATCCAGTTGAGCTACGGGCGCTTTGTCGCCAGGGAAGAGAGTGCGGACAGGCCGCCCCCCAACGAGGCGCGCACACTACTCAAAGCCTTTGGCAAACGCAATAGGCTATCGCGCGGAAAATAGCGGGCTGCGCACGGCGGCGGACAGGGCAGTTCCGCGCCAGTAATTCCAGCATGGTGCGACAGGAATATGGACGCACCATCAGCTTTTCCGGTCCGCTGGCAGCCTGCCGGGTTAAATCAGCTTGTGGCACTGCCAGGCTTTCGGTAGTATCGACGCAAAATTAAGCGGTTAGCGCGCGTTGCTGCAAAGAGTCGATTAATTCGGGGCATTCGATTAATTGGGACTGGGCAGAATGGCGTTTCGGGGGTTACGGTCTGCTGACCGCAGTCGGGGACAATAGAAACAAGCATGTGGCAGTCTGGAATGACAAAGTCCCGTTCATGGACAGGTCTTGTGGGGGCAGCGCTGCTACTCTCTGGATGCTCCTTCACGTCGGACACGCTGTGGCCGACCTTGACGGGCGAAAATCCGGCGGGCGGCAGTCAGGGGCAGCAGGTCGCGATCGAGCCATCTCCCGCTGAACGCAACGCACAACCGGTTCTCGGCGCACCGCCGCCGGCGCTTGGCAGCACCGATTTCAGGATCGATCCGCCAAGGCCCGGCCAGCCGACCGGTACCTATGTCGGCCAGAAGGTGCAGGAACTGCGCGAGGATCTGCGCCGGCTGCAAAGCTCCATCGCGCAGCACAATGAAACGCTGCAGCAGATTCGCAACACCATCGAGCAGAATGCGGCCAGCTATCACGGCACGGTCGCGGCGATCAATGCGCGCCTGCAGGTTGGCACAACGCCGGGCAATCCGGTGCTGGTCCAGCAGTGGGACCAGTCGCAGCGCCAGCTCGAGACGCTGAACAATGATGTCGGCCGGATGAACGAACTGGCCAACCGCGCCGCCGCCGACAGCAATCTTTCCGCCTATATGCTGCAATCGACGCGGGCCGCCTATGGCCTGTCCGGCGCGGTGGAGGAAGATCACCGCCAGCTCGGTATTCTGGAAGACGATGTGAATCGCACCGTCGTGCTGATCGACCGTCTGCTGAACGAGATGACCGACGATGTGCGCCGCCAGGCCGCCTATATCAGCAACGAGCGCGGCAATCTCCAGACCCTGGCGCTCGGCATCAAGAACGGCCAGCTCTACGGTTCCAGCCTTGCCAACCGTGCCTTCATGCCGGCGATGGGCGTGGCCAGCACCGCCGGCCTGCCGGCCCAGCCGAACTATGTCGGCCCGGCATCGCAGCAGGGCAGCCCGGCCGGTGGCCGTCCGCTGGTCGTCATTCGCTTCGACCGTCCGAATGTCGCCTATGAGGAGGCGCTGTACAGCGCCGTGTCCTCCGCCTTGCAGCGCCGGCCCGACGCGACCTTCGATCTGGTCGCCGTCAGTTCCAACCAGGGCGGCGCCGCGCAGGCGGCACTCGGCTCCAGCAGCGCCCGGCGCAATGCCGAACGGGTTCTGCGGACCCTGACCGAGATGGGCCTGCCGCCGGCACGGGTGAACCTGTCCGCGGCCAGCAGCGTCGAGGCGGCGGCCAGCGAAGTGCATCTCTATCTGCGCTGACGCGTAAGCTTCTTTGTCTGGAACCGGCGTCGGGGTCTCTCCGGCGCCGGTTTCGTTTCGGCTGGGCATTGCGACAGCACGTCCGCTCCGGTATAGGCTGGCCGAAGCCCCAAAGCCACCCGACCAAGCTGGAGCCGCCGCGCATGACCCAAGCCGCCGACAAGCCCTTTCTCGTTTCCTGGGAGGAACTGCACCGCGATGCCCGGGTGTTGGCCTGGCGGCTGCTGGAGCAGGGCCCGTTCGAGCGTATCGTCGCCATCGCCCGCGGCGGCCTGGTGCCGGCGGCGGTCGTGGCGCGCGAGCTGGAAATCCGGCTGGTCGATACGGTCTGTGTCGCTAGCTATGACGATGCCAAGGCGCTGGGCCGGCAGGGCGAGATGCAGGTGCTGAAGGATGTGGCCGGCGACGGCACAGGCGTTCTGGTGGTGGACGATCTGGTCGATAGCGGCCTGACCGCGAAGCTGGTGCGCGACATGCTGCCCAAGGCGCATATCGCCACCGTCTATGCCAAGCCGAAGGGCCGCCCGCTGGTCGATACCTTCGTTACCGAGGTCAGCCAGGACACCTGGATCTACTTCCCCTGGGATCTGGGCGCGCAGCCGGTTCAGCCCATCGTGCTGGGGCTGAAACCGCGCTGAGGCAGCCTCTCGCCCGAGCCTATCGCCAAGCCGCCGGCTTGGCGCTACCCTGCCGGCATCCGGAACGGAGTTAACCATGCGCCGCCTGTTTGCCGCCTGTCTTGTCCTGCTGATCGTCGCGCCCGCCGTTCGCGCTGCCGAGCCGGCCCGGGCAACGAAATACATGGCTGTAACCGCCAACCCGCTGGCCACCGAGGCCGCGTTGAAGGCGCTGCGCGCCGGCGGGTCGGCCATCGATGCGGCAATCGCGGCGCAGATGGTGCTGACCCTGGTGGAGCCGCAATCCTCGGGTATCGGCGGCGGCGCCTTCCTGGTGCATTTCGACAAGAAGGCGGGCCGCACCGCCAGCTATGACGGGCGCGAGACGGCCCCGGCGGCAGCCCGGCCCGACCGCTTTCTCGACAAGGACGGCAAGCCGCTCTCCTATTTTGACGCGGTGGTCGGCGGCCGCTCGGTCGGTGTGCCGGGCACGCTGCGGGTGCTGGAGCTGGCGCATCGCCAGCATGGCAAGCTGCCCTGGGGCAGCCTGTTCGATGACGCGATCCGACTCGCCGAGGAGGGCTTTCCGGTGCCGCCGCGCCTGGCGCGCGCGCTCACCCGCGAGAAGCATCTGACGCAGGAGGCCGCCCGCGCCTATTTCTACAAGCCCGATGGCAAGCCCTGGAAACAGGGCGAACTTCTGCGCAACCCGGCGCTGGCCGACACGCTGCGGATCGTCGCGAAGCAAGGCGCGGAGGCCTTCTACACCGGCGCCATCGCCGGGGATATCGTTGCCACGGTGGCGAACGCGCCGCGCAATCCGGGCGATCTGACGCTGGAGGATCTGGCCGGCTATCAGGCGAAGGAACGTCCCGCCGTCTGCGGCAGCTATCGCGCGCGAACCGTCTGCGGCATGGGGCCGCCCAGCAGCGGCGGGCTCACCGTGCTGATGGTGCTGGGCATGCTGGAGCGTTTCGACCTGCCGAACGAGAAACGGCTGTCCAGCAACGCGGCGCACTGGATGCTGGAAGCGCAGCGCCTGGCCTATGCCGACCGCAATCTCTATATCGCCGACAGCGACTTCGTCGATGTGCCGGTGGACGGGCTGCTGGACCGCCGCTATCTCGCCGACCGCGCGGCGCAGATCGATGTCGCCAGCAGCAGCGGCGAGAAGGCCGAGGCCGGTGACGTGCCGCGCAAGCGCACGCAGAATTTCGCGCCCGACAACGCGTTGCAATTGCCGGCGACCAGCCATCTTTCCATCGTCGATGGCGCGGGCAATGCGCTCGCCATGACCACCACCATCGAGGCGGCGTTCGGCTCCCGCCTGATGGTGCGCGGCTTCCTGCTGAACAACGAGCTGACGGATTTCTCCTTCCGGCCCGAGGTGGACGGCCTGCCGGTCGCCAATCGGGTGGAGGGCGGCAAGCGGTCGCGCAGCACGATGTCGCCGACACTGGTGTTCGGCAAGGACGGACGGCTGGAGTTCGTGACCGGCTCGCCGGGCGGCAGCCAGATCATCAACTATGTGCTGAAGACGATTGTCGGCGTGGTCGATTGGGGGCTCGACCCGCAGGCCGCCATTGAGCTGCCCAACATCTCCAATCGCAACGGCCCCAGCGAGATCGAGCGCCGCGCCGATGCCGATGCACTGGCCAGCTCGCTGGCGGCGCGCGGCCACAAGGTGGAGCGCAGCCTCCTGGTCAGCGGGCTGCAGGCGATCCAGATACTGCCCGACGGCACGCTGCTGGGCGGCGCCGATCCGCGCCGCGACAGCCTGGCCGCCGGCGACTGAATTCCGTAACCGCAAGAGCAAGCATGCATCCCACCATCACTCTCGCTGCCGGCCGCGACAAGCGCCTGCGCGGCGGCCATCCCTGGGTCTATGCCAACGAGCTGCAGATGACCCCGGCGCTGAAGGAGCTGCCGCCGGGCAGCCTCGTCACGCTGGCCGATGCACGCGGCGAGAAGCTGGGCACGGCCTGCTTCAACCCGAAGCCGCTGGTCGTGGCGCGGATGCTGGATTCCCGGCCCAACCTCGCCATCGATGCCGGCTTCCTGCGCGCCCGGCTGGCGGCGGCGCTCGACCTGCGCGAGCGGCTGTTCGCGGCGCCCTATTACCGTCTCGTCCATGCCGAGGCCGACCGGTTGCCGGGGCTGGTCATCGACCGGTTCGGCGACGCGCTGACCGTGCAGCTGAACTGTGCCGGCATGGACCGGCTGGAAGCGCCGCTGCTGGAGGCGCTGACCGACCTGCTGAAGCCGTCCCGCATTGTGCTGCGCAATGACAGTCCCGCCCGTACGGTCGAAGGGCTGGAGACCGGTATCCGCGCGGTGTTGGGAGAGGAAGGCCCCATCGAGCTGATGGAGAATGGTGCGCGCTTCCGCTGCGATCCGCTGGGCGGGCAGAAGACCGGCTGGTTCTACGACCAGCGCGATAACCGCGCCTTCGTGGCGCAGTTGGCCAAAGGCAGGCGGCTGATCGACATCTATGCCTATATCGGCGGCTTCGGCATCGAGGCGGCGGTGGCGGGGGCGACCGAGGTCACGCTGGTGGACCGCTCGGCACCGGCGATGGCGCTGGCGGCGGAGACGGCGGCGCTGAACGGCGTGGCCGGCAAGGTGACCACGCAGGTGGGCGATGCCTTCGAGACGCTTGAGGCGCTGGCCGCCAAGGGCGAGAAGTTCGATGTGGTGGTGTGCGATCCGCCGGCCTTCGTGAAGGCGAAGAAGGATCTGGCGACGGGCCTGCGCGCCTATCAGAAGATGGCGCGGCTGGCGGCCCCGCTTGTGGCGCCGGGCGGGGTTCTGTTCGTGGCGTCCTGCTCGCACAATGCGCCGGAGGAGGAATTCGCCAAGCAGATCGGCATTGGCCTGTCGAAGGCCGGACGCAGCGGGCGTATCCTGCGTCAGGCGGGGGCCGGCCCCGATCATCCGGTGCATCCTTTCCTGCGCGAAAGCGCCTATCTTAAATCCCTGACCCTGCAACTGGACTGAGGCGCTTATGCTGGGACCGGAGATCGAACGGCTGATCCAGCTGCTGGCCCGCTTGCCGGGCCTTGGCCCGCGATCCGCACGCCGCGCGGCCCTGCAATTGCTGAAGCGCAAGGAGGCGCTGATGCAGCCGCTGGCCGAGGCGCTGTCGGTGGCGGCGGAGCGGGTTGTCACCTGCTCGGTCTGCGGCAGCTTCGACACCAGCGATCCGTGCGGCGTGTGCCGGGATGACCGCCGCGACCCGTCGATCCTGTGCGTCGTCGAGGAGGTGGCCGATGTCTGGGCGCTGGAACGCGCCAGCGGTTTCAAGGGCCGCTATCACGTGCTGGGCGGCACGCTTTCGGCACTGGACGGGGTGGGGCCGGAAGACCTGAACATCGCCGCGCTCGTCACCCGGGCCAGCGATCCGGCGGTGACCGAGGTGATCCTGGCGATGGACGCCACGGTCGATGGCCAGACCACCGCGCACTACATCACCGACCGGCTGGCCGAGGCCAATGTCTCGGTCTCCCGCCTCGCCCATGGCGTGCCGGTCGGCGGCGAGCTGGACTATCTCGACGATGGCACGCTGACCACGGCGCTGAAGGCAAGGCGACCGGTTTAGGGGAGTTTCACGCCACCTCGGCGACCTGCCCGCCGGTCAGCGTGGCGAGGTCGCCGGGCGTCAGCCGGAACACGGCGTTTGGCGTGCCGGCGGCGGCCCAGATTTCCCCCAAAGCCAGCAGATCGCGGTCGATGACCGTGATTGGCGCTTCCAGATGGCCGACCGGCGGCACCCCGCCTATGGCGAAGCCGGTGCGGGCGCGCACGAACTCCGCATCCGCCTTGCCGATCTTCTCGCCGATCAGCGCGTTGATTTTCTTCTCATCCACCCGGTTGGCGCCGCTGGCGATCACCAGCACCGGCCGGTCGGACGACTTGCCGCGGAAGATCAGCGATTTGGCGATCTGCGCCACAGTGCAGCCGATGGCGGCGGCGGCGTCCTCGGCGGTGCGGGTGGAAGCCGGGAACTCCCGCACCTCCAGCCCCAGCCCGTGGGCAGCAAGCGCTTCCTGAACGCGCTGCGCGGAGGGTTTCAGCGAACTCATTTCCTTATTCCCCGGCGAGACGGTCGGGCGGCGGCACCAGCGGGGTTTCTTCCGCCGGCCCCAGCTGCAATTCCTCGATCCGGCCGGCGCGCTTGGTCACCTTCTCGGTCGAGATGCGGATCTGCCTTATGTCCTCGCCGGCCTGGTTGAAATGCGTCTGCAGCTTCTCGACACGCTCGTCCAGCCGGCCGACATCGGTGCCCAGCAGCTGCACCTCGCGCTGGATGATGTGCGCCTGCTCGCGCATGCGGGCATCCTTCAGGACGGCACGCACCGTGTTCAGCGTCGCCATCAGCGTGGTCGGCGAGACGATCCACACCTTCTCGCGGTAGGACTGCTCCACCACATCGCCCAGATTGGCGTGCAGCTCGGCATAGATCGCCTCGGACGGCAGGAACATCAGCGCCGAATCGGCGGTCTCGCCGGGCACGATATAGCGGTCGCGGATGTCGCGCACATGCTTCAGCACCGAGGCGCCCAGCGCCTTGCGGGCGACGTTCCGGGCGACATCGTCCTGGGCGTTCTGCAGCGCGCGATAGCCTTCCAGCGGGAATTTCGCGTCGATGCCGATGGGGCCGGGCGGGTTGGGCAGGATCAGCAGGCAATCGACGCGCTTGCCGTCGCCGATCTGCGCCTGGAACTGGTAGGCGTTGGGCGGCAGCACCGCCTGCACCAGATTTTCCAGCTGCACCTCGCCGAAGGCGCCGCGTGCCTGCTTGTTCGACAATATGTCCTGCAGCCCGACCACCTGGGTCGACAGCTCGGTGATGTTCTTCTGCGCCGCGTCGATGACGGCGAGGCGCTCCTTCAGCTCGGTCAGCGACTGGGTCGCCTGGGTGGAGCTTTTGTCCAGCGTCTCGCCGATGCGCCGGGTCACGTCGGCCAGCCTGTCCTCGACCGATTTGGACAGCTGGCGCTCCTGCGCCTGCATCTGCTGGGCGAGCCGTGCCTGCGCCGCGGCCTGGCTCTCGGCCAGCTGGGACAGCCTGCCGGCCAGCTCCGCCTGTGCCGCCATCATCTTCTCGGCGGTCAGGGCGGCCAGCGCCTGGGCCTGCGCTTCGGCTTCGCTGCTGCCGCGCCGGTCACGCAGGGCGAGCCAGAAGGCGAGCGCCAGCGCCAGCAGCGCGGCCCCGCCGGCCAGCAGCATGATCAGGGTCGGATCGAGGGAATCGAACATCATGCCTACTGTATATCGTGGCACGGGCGGAGACGTCCACCAATGCTGCACATACTACGGCAAAGCTTGACGCTGCATCCGCTGCTGCTTAGGTAATGGCCAATCGCGCAAGTTTATTCGAATGGTTCCAATCATGGCCGTGCTGCCCCTCGTCGTCGCCCCCGATCCACGTCTGAAGAAGAAGGCGCTGCCTGTCGAGCGCGTGGACGACACCATCCGCAAGCTGATGGATGACATGGTGGAGACGATGTACGCCGAGAATGGCATGGGGCTGGCCGCGCCCCAGGTCGGCATCTCCAGCCGCGTCATCGTCATGGATATCGCCCGCAAGGACGAGCAGCCGAAGATCTTCAAGATGGCGAATCCGGAGATCGTCTGGGAATCGCCGGAGGTCAAATCCTACGAGGAAGGCTGCCTGTCGGTGCCGGAGCATTATGCCGAGGTGGAGCGCCCGGCCAGCATAAAGCTCCGCTTCATCGATTATGAGAACGAAATCCGCGAGATCGATGCGGACGGCGTGCTGGCGGTCTGCGTGCAGCATGAGATCGACCATCTGAACGGCGTGCTGTTCATTGATCACCTGTCCTCGCTGAAGCGCAGCATCATCTCGCGCAAGCTGCTGAAGGCGAAGAAGGCGATGGCCGAACCGGCCAGTTCCTGATTGGCCAATTCCTGATGACCTCCCTGCGCCTCGCCTTCATGGGCACGCCGGACTTTTCGGTGCCGGCACTGCAGGCGCTGATCGCGACCGGGCACGAGATCGCCGCGGTCTATTCCCAGCCGCCGCGCCCGGCGGGCCGGGGCCAGAAGCTTACCCCCTCGCCGGTGCAGGCCTATGCGCAATCGCAGGGGCTGGAGGTGCGCACGCCAAAAAGCCTGCGCAATGCGGAGGCGCAGGCGGCGTTTGCCGCACTCGGTCTCGATTGCGCGGTGGTGGTCGCCTATGGGCTGATCCTGCCGAAGCCGATCCTGGAGGCGCCGCGCCTCGGCTGCGTGAACATCCATGCCTCGCTGCTGCCGCGCTGGCGCGGGGCGGCACCGATCCAGCGCGCCATCCAGGCCGGCGATGTCGAATCCGGCGTCACCATCATGCAGATGGATGAGGGGCTGGATACCGGGCCGATGCTGCTGCGCGACTCCGTACCGATCACGGGCGAGACCACGGGCCAGAGTCTGCATGATGCGCTTTCCGCGCTGGGCGGGCGGATGATCGTGGAGGCTCTGAACGGACTGGCGGCGGGCACGCTGCAAGCGGTGGCGCAGCCGGAAGCGGGCGTCACCTACGCCGCCAAGCTGACGAAGGAGGAGGCGCTGCTCGACTGGACCAGGCCGGCGGCAGAGCTGGAGCGGCAGATTCGCGCCTTCGATCCGTGGCCCGGCTCCTTCTTCCTGCATCAGGGCGAGCGGCTGAAAGTGCTGAAGGCCGAGCTGGCCGAAGGCAAGGGCGCCCCCGGCGCGCTGCTGCCCGGAACTTTGCTGGACGATGCGCTTGCCGTCGCCTGCGGAGAGGGGGCGCTGCGTCTCCTGCGCGTGCAGCGCCCCGGCAAGGCGGCGATGGAGGCAGAGGCGCTGCTGCGCGGCTATCCGCTGCCCAAGGGTACGGTTCTGGGCTGAGCCTCAGGCCGCGTCGCTGATTTCCGTCAGGGGCCGGGCGGTTTCGGGATCGATGTGGATCAGTTCGGCCAGCGAGAAATACTGCACTACGGCGCCCAGCAGATGCGTCGTGCGGCCCGGCTCCCCGAAAGGCAGCACCAGCCGCGAATAGCGGAACACCGAGTTGCGCGCCGAAAAGCCGCTTTTCGCATAGGCCGGGTGCTGGGTACGGCTGACCGTGCTGAGATGCTCGATCAGCGGTGCGGTGAAGTCGCGCGGCGTGACATCGCTGATGCTGCGTCCGGCGACCGGGCCGCGATAAAAGCGCTGCACGGTTTCGCCGGCGATGCGGATGATGTAATCCTCCGGATCGCGGCGCACCTCGATCAGGTACAGCCGGTCCAGCGGAAAGGGCAGCAGGACCGGGTCGAGGTCGGCGCGGGCCGGCAGGGCGCGATCGCCGCGAATCTCGTGCCAGTGCGCCAGCAGTTTTTGCAATTGCGGTTCCTCGACGGAAACCGCTTTGGGATTCTCCATCGCGTTCTCGATCATCTTCAAATCAGGATGCAAGGCGGCATCCGCCTTTTGTTGCGGCGCAAAATGCGCGAAACGGGCTAACAAATCGTTACGAACTTTTGACAATGCAAACGGGTGTGACAAAAAGCGCCATGCCACGGTATCGCCTTACCCTTGAATATGATGGACGGCCCTATGTCGGCTGGCAGCGCCAGTCGAATGGCCCGTCCGTGCAGCAGGCACTCGAAGAAGCGGTCACGCGCCTGACCGGCGAAACCGTGGTGCTGACCGCCGCCGGGCGCACCGATGCGGGCGTGCATGCCACCGGCCAGGTCTGCCATCTGGAGATCGACAAGGAGCTGGCTCCCGGCAGGCTGCGCGACGGGCTGAACGCGCATCTGCGGGAGGAGGCGGTGGTCGTGCTGGCCGCGCATCGCGCCGCGGCGGATTTCCACGCGCGTTTCTCGGCGACGGGCCGCGGCTATCTCTATCGCATCCTGAACCGCCGGGCGTATCCGGCGCTGGATCGCGGCCGGGTCTGGTGGTATCCGCGCCCGCTGGACGCCGAGGCGATGCATGCGGCAGCACGGCTGCTGCTCGGCACGCATGATTTCTCCAGCTTCCGCGCCAGCGAATGCCAGGCGGCCAGCCCGGTGAAGACGCTCGACCGGCTGGATGTATCGCGCGTCGGCGACGAGGTGCAGATGATCGTCGAGGCGCGCTCCTTCCTGCATCATCAGGTGCGCAATTTCGCCGGCTCGCTGGCGCTGGTGGGTCTGGGCAGGTGGACGCAGGAGGATCTGCGCCGGGTGCTGGCGGCCCGGGACCGCAGGGCCGGCGGGCCGACCGCGCCGCCTGAAGGGCTCTATCTCACCCGCGTCGATTATCCGGTGGAGATGTCAGAAGGCGACTGACTGGCCCAGCAGCCGCACCATAAGCCCGACCACCATGTCGAAAAACACCACCGCGATGGCGGCGCCGGTCGCGATGCCAAGCCCGGTGCGGGCGATGTACCATTGATAGACCAGGATGGCCGCGAAGGCCGCCATGGTGACGAAGCCGGCCAGATCTTCCGGGATCACGCCGCCGACTGCCAGCGCCGAGACCAGCAGGAAGGCGGCGATCTGCAGCACGCCGGCCCAGTTATAGGGCACGATATAGTCGAAATAGCGCTCTTCCCGGTCGAGATAGCGGGTCACATAGACCATGACCAGCGGGAAGGCGAGCCAGGAGATCACATAGATCGCCGCCTCGCGCATCAGCCCGAACAGCCCGCCAATCATCACCGGTGAGTCGCCGCCAGCCAGCACCAGCAGGCCGAAATGCGCCGGGGCGGCGATGGCGGCGGCGAAGAAGCTCTTCCAGAACCCGTCCAGGCTGCGGTCGAAATACTCCAGCCCCCTGGCGTCGAACCGCGCCAGCCGCCAGGCGCCGTACAGCGCCTTCGCGATTTCCGCCTGGCTGGGCAAATTCATGTCAGCGGCCTGTCCCGGTGCGGGCGAAGAAGGCGGCCAGCACGGCCTTGAAGATATCGGCCAGCTTGCGGATATCCTCCACGGCGACGCGCTCATCCACCTTGTGCATGGTCTGGCCGACCAGCCCGAATTCGGCGACCGGACAGACCGCGCGGATGAAACGCGCATCCGAGGTGCCGCCGGTGGTGGAGAGTTCCGGGCGCAGGCCGGTCACGCCTTCCACCGCATCCTGCAGCAGATCGGAGAACCAGCCCGGTTCGGTCAGGAAGCTCTCACCGCTGACCGAGCATTTCAGCTCGTAGCTGCCGCCATCACTGCCCAGCCCCTCGTCGAAGATCTGCCGCAGCCAGGCTTCCAGCTTCGTCGAGGTCCACAGATCGTTGAAGCGGATATTGAAAGTGGCCCTTGCCTGCGCCGGCACCACATTATTGGCCGGGTTGCCGACATCCACCGTTGTGACCTGCACCGAGGAGGGCTGAAAATAATCGCTGCCCTCGTCGATATAGGTCTTCGACAGCGGGGCCAGCATGCGCACCAGCCGATGGATCGGGTTATCGGCCAGATGCGGATAGGCGACATGGCCCTGCGCGCCATGGACGGTCAGCCAGCCGGTCAGGCTGCCGCGCCGGCCGATCTTCACCATCTCGCCCAGCCTGGTCGGGTTGGTCGGCTCCCCCACCACGCAGGCATCGATGGTCTCGCCGCGCGCCGCCATCCAGTCCAGCATCTTCCTGGTGCCGTTGATCGCCGGGCCTTCCTCGTCGCCGGTGATCAGCAGCACGATGGAGCCGGGCAGGGTGCCGGCCTCCGCGATATAGGACTGGGCGGCAGCGGCGAAGCTGGCGATGGAGGATTTCATGTCCACCGCACCGCGCCCGTACAGCACGCCGTCATGAATCTCGGCGGCAAAGGGATCGATGCTCCAGGCCGCCGCATCGCCAACCGGCACCACATCGGTATGGCCGGCATAGCAGAACACCGGCCCCGCCGTGCCGATGCGGGCATAGAGGTTATCGACCGGTGGCGTGCCGTCTTCCTCGAAGCGCAGCCGCTCGCAGGTGAGGCCGATGTCCTCCAGCGCCCGCGCCAGCACATCGAGCGCGCCCTCGTCCGCCGGCGTGACGCTGGGACAGCGGATCAGCGCCTGGGCGAGAGAGACGGGGTCGATTGCCCCGGGGGGGATAGGGTCCTGGAGGGCCATCGGTGTCAGCCTCAGTCGCGCAGCAGGTCGTTGATCGAGGTCTTGGAGCGGGTCTGCGCATCGACCCGCTTCACGATGACGGCGCAATAGAGCGACGGGCCGGGCGTGCCGTCCGGCAGCGGCTTGCCCGGCAGATTGCCCGACACCACCACGGAATAGGCCGGCACGCGGCCGATGAAGATTTCGCCGGTATTGCGGTCGATGATCTTGGTGGATTTGGAGATGAAGGTGCCCATCGACAGGACCGAGCCTTCCTCGACGATCACGCCCTCGACCACTTCCGAACGTGCGCCGATGAAGCAATTATCCTCGATGATGACCGGATCGGCCTGCAGCGGCTCCAGCACGCCGCCGATGCCCACGCCGCCCGACAGATGCACGTTCTTGCCGATCTGCGCGCACGACCCGACGGTCACCCAGGTATCGACCATGGTGCCGGTATCGACATAGGCGCCCAGATTCACGAAGCTCGGCATCAGCACGGCGCCGGGTGCGATATAGGCGGAGCGGCGGACCACGCAGTTCGGCACGGCGCGGAAGCCGGCATCGCGGAATTTCGCCTCGTCCCAGCCGGAGAATTTCGACGGCACCTTGTCGAACCAGGGTGCCGGGCCGCGCACCGGGTCGGTCGGACCGCCGGGGATCGGCACCATGTCGTACAGGCGGAAGGACAGCAGCACCGCCTTCTTCAGCCACTGATGCACGACCCAGGAACCGGTCTCTTTCGAGGCGACCCGGTATTTGCCGGAATCAAGACCTTCCAGCGCCGCCTCGACGGCGTCGCGGATTTCGCCCTTGGTGGCAAGGCCAATATTGGCCCGGTCTTCCCAGGCGGCATCGATGGTGGCTTGAAGGGAGGCGTCGCTCATGGCCGGTTATCCTCGAAAGTTCCAGTCTGAAAGGCGGGCGTGAGGATGGTATGACCACCCCCCCAAGTCAACTGCTGCCGGGCGTATCGGGGGCTTTCGCTGTTCGTGTCTCCAGCCAGCCGGCCAGATCGTCGGTGGCATGATGGATATGGCCGTCCTCGCTGCCGGCTTTTGCCCAGTCCGGGCCACCGGCGACCCAGACCGTCGTCATGCCCAGCGCCGCCGCCGGCACCAGATTGCGGGCGATATCCTCGACCATGGCCGCGCGGCGCGGATCGATGGCGTGGCGCTTCACGAAGCTGGCATAGGGGGCGGGGTCGGGCTTCGGCATATAGTCCGCCGCCACGATATCGAAAATGCCGGAAAACCCGTCCAGCCCCAGCCGTTCCAGCACGCGCTCGGCATGGCGGACCGTGCCGTTGGTGAAGATCAGCTTCTCGCCGGGCAAGGCGGCCATTGCCGCCTTCAGCCGGTCACAGGCGAGGACCGGCGCATAGTCAATGTCATGCACGAAATCGAGAAAGGCGGAGGGTTCCAGCCCATGCTCGACCATCAGCCCGCGCAGCGTGGTGCCGTGGCGGCGGAACAGCGCCTTCTGCAGCGGACGGGCTTCGTCGGGCGGCAGGCTCAGCGCCTCGGCGATGAATGCGGTCATCCGCCAGTCGATCTGCGAGAACAGATCGCACGACGCCGGGTAGAGCGTGTTGTCGAGATCGAACACCCAATGCTCGATCTCGCTAAGGGGGGCGGGGAGGAGGGTTGTCTGGTTCATGTTCCTAATCTAGGGCGGCGAACGCGGGAGGGGAATGCCCCTATCCCGGCAGTACCTGCCAGACGGCGGTGTGGCGGATGTCGCGGTCTTCCAGGTCGCGGCTGACCGGCACGGCGAAATCGCCCAGCTTGTAGAGCCCGTCGGCCGGTGCATAGGCGCGGCCGGGGTCGCCCAGCAGCACGGTGGTGCCGGTCGATGCTGCGGTGCGCAGCCAGCCCATGACACGCCCGGCCATCGGCTTCTCGTAGCACAGATCGCCGGCCAGAATGATGTCCCAGTCGCGCGCCACATCATCCAGCAGGTCGCGCCCCAGTGCATCGACGGTCACGCCATTGGCGGCGGCGTTCAGCGCGATGGCGGCCAACGCCAGCGCGTCGATATCGTTCGCCGTCGCCCGTAAGGCACCGGCCCGCATGGCGGCAATGGCGGCGATGCCGCCGCCGGCGCCAAGATCGAGCACCCGCCTGGCCTTCACCAGCTCCGGCCGGTCGAGGATCAGCCGCGCCACCGCCTGTCCGCCCGGCCAGGCGAAGGCCCAGTAGGGCGGCGGCACGCCCTGGCGCTCCAGGTCGGCCTCGGTCATCTCCCACAGCGGCATGACGGCGTCGGCGAGGTAAAGGGCCAGTTCGGGGACGAGCGGGGCGGCCCCCAGCCGGGTGTTGCGGATGATGAAATCTTCCGGATTGTCGATCACGCAACGACCTGACCGGCCATAACTTGTCCCGCCACTAGGGCCGCCAGGATAATGAGGCCGAAATCGCGGTTCGAGCGGAAGGTGCGCTTGCAGGCTTCCGGGTCGTCGATGTCCAGGCGGATGGCCTGCCAGAAAAGCTGCACCGCGCCGAGGGCAAGCCCGGCCCAGAACGGCCAGGCGAGGCCAGCCAGCCAGCCGGCGCCGGCGATGCCCAGCAGGGTCAGGGCGTAGAAGACGAACAGCGCCGGCCTTGTGTGGCGGCCCAGCGCCAGGGCGGAGGATTTCACCCCCACCTTCAGATCGTCCTCCCGGTCCTGATGGGCGTAGATCGTGTCATAGCCCAGCGTCCAGGCGATGCTGGCGGCATAAAGGATCAGCGCTGGCAGGTGCAGCGTGCCGGCCACAGCGGCATAGCCGATCAGGATGCCCCAGTTGAAGGTGACGCCCAGCACGAATTGCGGCCAGTAGGTGATGCGCTTCATGAAGGGGTAGAGCACGATCAGCCCGACCACCCCGGCGCCCAGCGCCCAGCTATAGGGGTTCAGCGACAGCAGCACGGCGAGGCCAATGCCGCACATGACGGCGATGAAGGCCAGCGCCTGCCGCACCGACAGCGCACCGCTGGCCAGCGGCCTTGTGCGGGTGCGCGCCACCTTGCGGTCGATGTCGCGGTCGGCCAGGTCGTTCACCGCGCAGCCCGCCGCCCGCATGGCGAAGGAGCCCAGCACGAACAGCGCCATCAGCAGCGGGTCCGGCCATGTGTCTGTCGCCAGCGCCTGTCCCCACCAGCATGGAATCAGCAGCAGCCAGGTGCCGATCGGTCGGTCGAAGCGGCCGAGCCGCAGATAGGCGTGCGACCAGCCGGGCATCCAGCGGTCGATCCAGCTGTCCGCCGGAATGTCGATCCGGGCGTCTGGTCGGCTATCGGGCGAATTTTCGGAGCGCAAACTTTCGGGTCCGTTCTGCATGGGGTATTGTTCGGCTATTCCTGAAAGACCCTCGGAGACTCTCTCCCTCATGGCCCGTTTGTATCAGACCCGCCTGTATACTGGCGAGAGCCTCGCGGCAGCTATTGCCGTGACGCTGCCCAAGGCGCAGGCGCATTATCTGCGCAGCGTGCTGCGGCTGTCGCCCGGCGACAAGGTGGCGTTGTTCAACGGGCGCGACGGTGAATGGCTGGCGGAGATATCCGACCTCGGCAAGGCGGCGGCGGTTCTGGCGCCGCTCAGCCAGTTACGCCCGCAGACACCGGAACCGGATTTGTGGCTGGTCTTCGCGCCGCTGAAACATGCCCGCATCGACTATCTGGCGGAGAAGGCGACGGAGCTTGGCGTCTCCGCCCTGTGCCCGGTTTTTACCCAGCGCACCATCGTCTCCCGCGTGAACGAGGAGCGGCTGCTGGCCAACGCCATCGAGGCCGCCGAACAGTCGGAACGCCTCAGCGTGCCCATCGTCCAGCCGGCCCGCAAGCTGGAGGCGATGCTGGCCAACTGGCCGGTGGGGCGTCGGCTGCTGGTCTGTGACGAGACCGGCGGCGGCAGACCCGTGGCGGACGCCCTCGCAGACAATGTCGTTTCGGGAAATGCTGTATTGATCGGACCGGAAGGCGGGTTCACGGAAACGGAACTTGACGGGTTGCGGAAACTTCCCTTTGTTACCGCCATCAGCCTTGGGCCACGGGTGTTGCGTGCCGATACGGCGGCGCTCGCGGCTCTGACCTGCTTCCAGGCCGTCGCTGGCGACTGGCAGCAGGGACGCCCGGATTTCCGGGGATAGGCCGAAGAGGGTAAAGCGCTATCGGCCTTCCGGCCCAAAAAGCCATCTTTCGAGCTTAAGGAATCGTCCGCATGTCCCGTCCGCCCGAGAGCCAAGGCGAGCCGATCACCGACAAACGCCAGCTGGTCGAATATCTGGAGCAGGGCAGCAAGCCGAAATCCGACTGGCGCATCGGCACCGAGCACGAGAAATTCGCCTACGATCTGAAGACTCTGCGCGCGCTGCCCTATGAAGGCGAGGGCGGCATCCGTGCGATTCTGGAAGGCATGACCCGCTTCGGCTGGCAACCGATTGTGGAGGGCGACAAGATCATCGCCCTGTCGATGGACAAATGCGCGATCACGCTGGAGCCGGGCGGCCAGTTCGAGCTGTCGGGCGCGCCGCTGGAGACGCTGCACCAGACCTGTTCCGAGGTGCATCAGCATCTGGCGCAGGTGAAGGAAGTCTGCGGCGAGATCGGCGCCGGCATGATGGGCCTGGGCTTCAACCCGAAATGGCCGCGTGCCGACATCCCCTGGATGCCGAAGGGCCGCTACAAGATCATGCGCGAGTATATGCCCAAGAAGGGCAGCCTCGGCCTCGACATGATGCTGCGCACCTGCACCATCCAGACCAACCTCGACTTCCTGGACGAGGCGGACATGGTGAAGAAGTTCCGCGTCAGCCTGGCCCTGCAGCCTGTGGCGACGGCGCTGTTCGCCAGCTCGCCTTTCACCGAAGGCAAGCCGAACGGCTTCCAGAGCTTCCGCAGCCATATCTGGACCGACACCGACCCCGACCGTTGCGGCGTGCTGCCCTTCGTGTTCGAGGACGGCATGGGCTTCGAGCGCTATGTCGATTATCTGCTCGATGTGCCGATGTATTTCGTCTATCGCGACGGCCAGTATATCGATGTCGCCGGCCAGTCCTTCCGCGACTTCATCGATTGCCGGCTGCCGGGCCTGCCGGGCCAGCAGCCCGGCATGGGCGACTGGACCGATCATATGACGACCTCCTTCCCGGAAGTGCGGCTGAAGCGCTATCTGGAAATGCGCGGCGCCGATGGCGGGCCGTGGCGGCGGATCTGCGCGCTGCCGGCCTTCTGGGTCGGGCTGCTGTATGACGACACGGCGCTGAACGCCGCCTGGGATCTGGTGAAGGACTGGACCCTGGAGGATCACCAGGCGCTTCGCGATGCGGTGCCGCGCCAGGGCCTGCGCACACCGTTCCGCGGCGGTACGGTGCGCGACCTGGCGCTGGAATGCCTGAAGATCGCGCGTGCCGGCCTGCGTGCCCGCGCCTTCCGCGATTCCATGGGCGATGACGAGACGCATTTCCTGGACACGCTGGTCGCCATCGCGCAGGGCGACCGCACCCTGTCCGACGAGATGCTGGAGGCGTATGAGGGGCGCTGGGGCGGCTCGGTCGATCCGGTGTTCCGCGAATATGCATATTAGCAAAATATTTTAGAACAGTTCTAACTTATTGGCAAAACTGGCGAATTGCCTTGACCCGGTTGCCGGGTAGGGTCTAGCTGTCTGAAAATCAGACCAGTCGCCAGCAGCCGATTCGCCCATGCAACTTTCCGACGAGCGCTTTCAGGAACTGCCGCGCCAGCGCGTTGCCGACCGCATCGCGGCCGAGCTGCGGCGGCTGATCGCCGTCGGTGAGCTGGGCCCGGGGGAGCGTCTGCCCGGCGAACGCCAGCTGGCCGAGATGATGAATGTCAGCCGCGTCTCGGTGCGTGCGGCCCTGCAGCAGCTGAAGGCGCAGGGGCTGGTCGATGCGGTGCAGGGCGGCGGCACCCGCGTGCTGTCCAGCGTGCGGCATCTCGATCTGCCTCTGACCGAGCTGGTGAAGGAGAATGTCACCAGCCTGCATGATCTGATGGAAATCCGTGGCGCGCTGGAGGTCTGGGCGGCCCGGCGCGCAGCCTTGCACGCGACGCCGGAGCAGGTGGCCGAACTGGCGTCCATCCTGGACTCGATGGCGGATTCCTGCCGGGTGCGCACCTACAAGGCCAGCGACGATCTGCGGTTTCATCTGGTGATCGCGCGGGCCACGGCAAGCTGCGTCTATATGCATATGCTGGAAACGCTGCGCGACATCATGGTCGAGATGCTGGCCTTTCACCGCTACGAGCTGCTGGCCAGCGAGCGCGACGACCTGGCGCTGCTGGAACAGCACCGCGCCATCTACGAGGCGGTTCGCGACCGGAATCCGGATCAGGCGGCGCGCGCCATGGAGGCGCATCTCGGCTGGATTCTGGAGCATTACGAGAAGGAACGGCAGCGCCGCGCCGACGGTGACGTGGCCGGCCAGGCAGCGGAATAGACCGTTTCAGCGCTGCTGCTTGCAGCCGCCGATGACGGCGTCGTTCTCCACGATCATCTCCGAGGCATAGCGGCCGACATCCAGTTCCGACGGCACCTCGGTCGGCCGGCCGAACAGCGGCACCAGCCCGCCCAGCAGGATGTAGGGGCGTCCCGTTCCATCCGTGACCGGCAGGATCATGCCTTCATAGGCGCGATAGCGGCGGTTGAAGGCATGGTTGGTGCGCACCACCACGAAGGGATCGTAGTCATGCAGGCAGCGCAGATGATTGGCCTGCATCCTGTCGAACAGCAGAGGATTGCTCTCCCGGTGTGCCTGCTCAAAGGTGCGGCCCCGGAAGTCCGCGCCGGAGAAGTCGGTATAGGCGGTGCCGAACAGCCGCCCGGTCAGCGTGGTGCCGTCTTTTTCAAGCTGCCACATATAGATGTGGCGCAGCAGCTGCGGAATATCGGTAGGGTCAATTTCGTCGCGCGTCGGCGCAAGCTTTCCTGACCGGCGCGACGACCAGTAATCGAAGATAGCCCGGTTCTGCTCCGTGTAAATCACGTCGCGAAAGGCTGGCATTCTACCATCCTGACTGCCCCGTGCCGCGCGCGAACGCGACCAGGAGCGTTCATTAATCTTCCGTTAACTATGTTCCGATACCGGCGTGGTCACAACCCCCATGCTGGCTCTGGATGCCGTGAGGACGATCAAGCCTGCGTGAGGAAGCTGTCCAGCAGCCAGCGCGCATGGCCGGTCGCCTTGGCGTCCTGGTGCGGGAAGCAGCCCAGCTGCACGCCCAGCGGCATGCTGTCGGAAGCCAGCAGCGGCAGGCTCCAGACCGGCGCGCCGGTGATTGAGGTGGCGGCGTTCATCGACGGGTTGCCGGTGGTTTCCAGCCCCTTCGGTGCCGGGCCGGGCGAGGACAGGGTGATGAAGCCGTCAGCCTTGCCTTTCAGCGCGGCGAAGGCTTTGCGGATATCCTCGCGCTTCGCCAGCATGGCGCGGTAATCCTCCAGCGTCTGCGCCTCGGCGTCGGCCAGCCGGCCCAGCATGAAGTCGCTCAGCATGCCCGGCCCGCGATCGCGGTAGCCGATCAGCGGCCAGCGCAGCTCGAACATGCAGATCACGATGGAGAGTTCCAGCGACTCGGCGCTGAGCTGCTCATAGGTCTCGACATCGGCATCGTCGGCCCGGCCGATGACAGACACACCCTGGCGCGCCAGATGGTCGATGACGGTCTCGAAGGCGGCCCTGCTCTCGCCGTCGATATCGGTCCAGCCGGCGGTTTCCAGCCGGATCAGACGCTGCGGTGCCGCCGGCGCCATCGGCTCGCGGTCGCCATACAGGCCGGGATGGCCGACATCGCCGCCGGCCAGGTTGGCGATCTGCCAGCAGGTCGCCCAGGCATCCTCGATGGAACCGGCATGCACGCCGATATGGCTCTGGCTGAGGCTGGAATGGCCGCCGCCCCGGTTCAGCGCGCCGAAGGTCGGCTTGATCGCCACATTGCCGCAATAGCCGGCCGGCCGGATGACCGAGCCGACCACCTGGCTGCCGATGGCGGCGGGCAGCATGCCGGCGCCGATGGCGGCCGCCGAGCCGGAGGAGGAACCGCCAGGCGTGCGGCTCGCGTCAAACGGGTTGTGGGTCTTGCCGGGGAAGGAGAAGCCCAGCTCCGTCGTCACCAGCTTGCCCAGCACCACGGCGCCGGCCTTGCGCAGCCCGTGCACATGCGCGGCGTCGCGGCCGGATTCCCAGCCGGCCCAGACCGGGCTGCCCATCTGCGTGGGCATGTCCTTGGTCTCGAACAGATCCTTGATGCCGATCGGCATGCCGTCGATGGGCGACAGCGGCCGCCCCTCGGCATAGCGCTTGCCGGCTTCGTCGGCGGCGGCACGCGCGCCATCGATGTTCATCGTAACGAAGGCCTGCACTTCCGGCTCGCGCGTTTCGATCACGTCGAGGCAGCGCTCCAGATAGGCGCGCGGCGTGTCCCGTCCGTCCAGGAAGCGCGGCACCGCGTCATGAAAGGTCAGCAGTTTCTGCGTGCGCGGATCGTAGCTTGCCATTGGAGCCTCCCGGTTGTCATTTATGCTGACATCTTAGGGGCGGCTGTGAGCATCGCCAAGGCCCGCTGTTGCGGGGCTGCCATTCTGGCCCGGCGAGGGGGTTATTCCGCCGGCAGATGCCCGCCGACGGCGCCGGTGACTGCCTGTGCCGTGCGGGCCACCATCTCGCCCAGCAGCTTAAGGCGCGCATCGGTCAGCCGCGCACTGGGGCCGGACAGCGAGATGGCGGCCATCGGCTCGCCATACTCGTCATGGATCGGGGCGGCGACGCAGCGCAGCCCGGCGGCATATTCCTCGTCGTCGATGGCATAGCCGCGCTGGCGCGACAGCGCCATGTCGCGCTCCATCGCTTCATGCGTCGCCAGGGTCTTGTCGGTGAAGCGCGGGATATGGTTGCCGATCAGAGTGCGTGTGATCTCCGTCGGCAGCGCGGAGAGCAGCGCCTTGCCGAGGCCGGAGCAGTGCAGCGGCGAGCGCCCGCCCGGCCGGGCCAGCACCCGCATCACCTCGCGGCATTCGACCTGGGCGAGGAACACCACCTCGCGGCCGTCGAGCACGCCGAGATTGACCGATTCGCCGGATTCCTCCATCAGCCGCCGCATATAGGGGCGGGCGATCTCCACCACATCGCGGGAGCGCAGGAAGGCATTGCCGACCATGAAGGCCTGCACGCCGACATTCCACAGCGCGCGCTGATGGTCGTGCTGGACGAAGCCCATCTGCTCCAGGCTCTTCAGCAGCCGGTGCGCGGTCGAGGGCGGCAGGCCGGCGCGGTGCGCCAGCTCGCTGAGCGAGGCGCCGCCATCGCTGCCGGCGATCTCCACCAGCAGGGTCAGCGCCCGTGTGAGGGACTGGACCTGGCCGCTTTCGCGCGTGGCATTGCCCGAGGCCGGGCGGCCGCGCCGCCTGGCCTGCGGCTCGTCCTCGCCACTGCTGGCAAGCGTCAAGTGACTCGCGCGGCCAAGGCGGTCCGCTCTGTCTTGCGCCATCTGTTCGCTGTGCCTCGCACGAGGGATGTTCTGTTTGCGGTCAGGACTGTAGCATACTTTACGCAACGATAAGAAAGGTCCGCCGTTTTCATGTCCCTGCCCGCCGATTTCGCACCACAGGATTTCCTGCTCTCGCTGTTCGAGGCCGCCCGCAAGGCGGCAGACCCCGCCGCCTGCGTGCCGGCCCATCTGCCGCCACGGCCGAAGGGCCGCACCATCGTCGTCGGTGCCGGCAAGGCCGCCGCCGCCATGGCCCGCGCGGTGGAGGAGAACTGGCCCAAGGGGGAGGGCGGAGACCTGGAAGGGCTGGTCGTCACCCGCTATGACCATGCCGTGCCCTGCGCGCGCATCGAGGTGGTGGAGGCCAGCCACCCGGTGCCCGATGCCGCCGGCGAGGCGGCGGCGCGCCGCATGCTGGAGACGGTGCGCGGGCTGGGACCGGACGATCTGGTGCTGTGCCTGATGTCGGGCGGCGCCTCGGCGCTGCTGTCGCTGCCGGCCGACGGGCTGACGCTGGCCGACAAGCAGGCGGTCACCGGCGCGCTGCTGAAATCGGGGGCGACCATTGGCGAGATGAACTGCGTGCGCAAGCATCTGTCGGCGGTGAAGGGCGGGCGGCTGGCTGCTGCTGCGCATCCGGCGCGGGTGGTCACACTGGCGATCTCCGACGTGCCGGGCGACGATCCGGCGGTGATCGGCTCCGGCCCCACGGTGCCGGACCCCACCAGCTTCGCCGATGCGCGCGCGGTGCTGGCGAAATACGGGATCGAGCCGCCGGAAGCGGTGCGCCGGCATCTGGAATCGGCGCTTGAGGAAAGTGCCAAGCCGGGCGATCTGCGTTTGCAGAAGACCGAACTGGCGATGGTCGCCCGCCCGCAGGCCTCGCTGGAGGCAGCGGCGGATCTCGCGCGCAAGGCCGGTATCACGCCGGTCATTCTGGGCGACGCCATCGAAGGTGAGGCGCGCGAGGTTGCAACTGTCATGGCCGGCATTGCATTCCAGGTGGCGCGGCACGGCCAGCCGGCGCCCGCCCCCTGCGTTCTGCTGTCGGGTGGCGAGACCACGGTGACCGTGCGCGGCCAGGGGCGCGGCGGGCGCAATGTGGAATTCCTGCTGGGCCTCGCCGTGGCGTTGGGCGGGCATCCGTCGGTCTGGGCGGTTGCCGGCGATACCGACGGCATCGACGGGACGGAGGATAATGCGGGTGCTGTGCTGACGCCGGACAGCATTGCCCGCGCGGCGGCGAAAGGGGTATCGGCAAAGCAGCGGCTGGCTGATAATGACGGTTACGGTTTCTTCCAGACGCTGGGCGATCTGGTGATGACCGGGCCCACCCTGACCAATGTGAATGATTTCCGGGCCATCCTTGTGATGCCCGATGCCTGACACGATGAACGGACAAGAGGGAATGACCATGCGACGTCAGCGCTGCGCAAAGATCGTCGCCACGCTTGGGCCGGCCTCCTCGACGGCGGAGCAGATCAGGGCGCTGTTCGCCGCCGGGGCGGATGTGTTCCGGCTGAATTTCAGCCATGGCGACCATGCCGACCATGCCGAGCGCGTCCGGATGATCAGGGCGCTGGAAGAGGAGACCGGCCGGCCGATCAGCATCATGATGGATCTGCAGGGGCCGAAGCTGCGCGTCGGCACCTTCACGGGCGGCCGCATCGAATTGCATGCGGGACGGCATTTCCGGCTCGACCTCGACAAGGCGCCGGGCGATGGCAAGCGGGTCTGCCTGCCGCACCCGGAAATCTTCAAGGCGCTGCATCCCGGCGACGCGCTGCTGCTGGATGACGGCAAGATCCGGCTGAAGGTGATCTCCTGCGACGCCGAATCGGCCGAGACCGAGATCATCTCCGGCGGGCCGCTGTCAGACCGCAAGGGCGTGAACGTGCCGAATGCGGTGCTGGATCTGTCGCCGCTGACCGACAAGGACCGGCGCGACCTGCAATTCGGCCTCGATCAGGGCGTGGACTGGGTGGCGTTGTCCTTCGTGCAGCGGCCGGAGGATATCGCCGAGGCGCGCAAGCTGATCGCCGGGCGCGCCACCATCATCGCCAAGCTGGAGAAACCCTCGGCGATCAAATATCTGGACGGGATCATCGAACAGACCGACGCGGTCATGGTGGCGCGCGGCGATCTGGGCGTCGAGATGGCGCCGGAAGATGTGCCGCCGATGCAGAAGCGCATCGTCCGCGCCTGCCGCATGGCCGGCAAGCCGGTGATCGTCGCCACCCAGATGCTCGAATCGATGATCACCGCCCCGGCGCCGACCCGCGCCGAAGTATCGGACGTGGCCACGGCGGTCTATGACGGCGCGGATGCGGTCATGCTGTCGGCGGAATCGGCGGCGGGCCAATATCCGGTCGAATCGGTGACGATGATGAACCGCATCATCGAGCGGGTGGAGCGCGACGATCTCTACCGCACCATCCTCGATGCGGTCCATGGCACGCCGGACGCGACCGGCCAGGACGCGATCACCGCGGCGGCGCGCAGCGTTGCCGAGACCATCGGCGCCGCCGCCATCGTCACCTACACCACTTCCGGCTCGACCACGCTGCGTGCCTCGCGGGAGCGGCCGCCGGTGCCGATCCTGTGCCTGACCGCCAGCCTCGCCACGGCGCGCCGGCTGGTTCTTGCCTGGGGGGTGCATCCGGTGCCGATGCGCGATGTGCGGAATTTCTCCGACATGGTGCAGAGCGCGCAGACCGTGACCCTCCGCGAAGGCTTTGCCCGCAAGGACGACAAGATCGTGATCACCGCCGGCGTTCCCTTCGGCACGCCGGGGGCGACCAACGTGCTGCGCATCGCCCGGGTGTGAGGGGGGAAGACGTAAAAAAAAATCCCTCGCCCCGGAAGGGGAGAGGGATGAGGAAGCTTGGCGAATGAAATGAGCCTAGCGAATGCCGGGTGAGGGGAGTCCGGCTCCGTCCGTGCAATACCCCCTCACCCAGCTCCGCCTAATTCGCTTCGCTCATAAGGCTGCGCAACCCTCTCCCCCCTTTTGGCAAGCGATAGCGGATGGCAATGGGTCGCCATCAGCGGAGGGCGAGGGAAAGAAAATTCCGATTGAATCGCTTGAGGAAAAGCGCGAAAGGCCGCGCTTACTCCGCCGCCTGGTCGCGGTCGTCCGCCATGCCGCCGGTGCCGCTCTCGGCCTCGCTGCCCTCACCGCTCCCGGGCATCATGCCCAGCGCCTGCAGATAGAGGTCGAGCAGGGTTTCCTGCTCCTGCCGGTCCTCGCGGTCCAGTTTCCGCAGCTTCAGTACCTGGCGCATGATCTTGGTGTCGAAGCCCGTGCCCTTGGCCTCGGCGTAGATCTCGCGGATATCGGCGGCCAGCGCCGCCTTCTCCTCCTCCAGCCGCTCGATGCGTTCGATAAAGGAACGCAGGCGTTCGCCCGCGATGCCGCCGACGTCAGGCATGGATCATCCTCTGCATATGATTGGGTGTCGCGTTGTCCGCGACGATAGCCGCAAGCCCCCCACCGCCGCAAGCGGACTGTGTCATCTGGCGTTGCTTCATGTTCGCCGGAGCATATTGCCTAAAGATTTAAGAAAAATTTTGAATACTTACTCACAATCATTTGATTGCAAAAAATATTCAGTTTCGTTAACGTTTTGTATACGAAGTACGGTCTTAACTATTATTAAGGTTAATACCTTGGGGAGTAACGCCAATGTTTTCGGCAACGAAGCAGAAAGACCCGGAGGCCGAACGCCGGCTCATTGAAGCCCTGAAAGCGCGCTGCGATGCGCAGATTCATCAGCTGGCAGGGATGGCGGAAAAGGCCGAGACGACCTCGGCCGAGCGTGCGGCCCAGCGTCTCATCGAGCAGGCGAAGAATCCGAAACTGCCCAGCGATTATCGCAAATACGCGATGGACGAGGCACAGAAGCTGGAATGCGCGGCCAACATCAAGGCGACCGACATGGCCGTGCATCGCGCCATGGCGGCGGCACTGGCCGACGATAAGGAGACCCGCGACAAGGAAGTCGCGAAAATCCGCCAGTTCATGCAAAAGGCGATCAGCCTGCGCGCGCCGGCCGATTTCCGCGTCGGTACGGAAAAGTCGCTGGAGAATATCCTGCTGTCGGGCGGGGTGAAGCATACCGGCCCGACCAAGGCCAAGCCGATGGACACCGCGCCCAAGAATGAAAAGCATGCCAAGGACGGCCTGCCGGCGATGGTGCGCTGACCGCGACAGCGGAAGGGATAAAAAGCAAGGGGCGCCGGTTGGCGCCCCTTTTTGTTACTGCCTGTGTGATACCGCTCAATCGTCGAGCGCCTCAGTCGTCAAGTGCGGGGCGGTTCATCCGGTGTGCCAGCGGCTTGTCGGAGGCGATGCGGAACAGCACCATGCCGGGACGGGCGATGCGCTCTGGCCGGCGGCCGAACAGCACGCCATCGGCCAGGCTCTTCACCGGCACGCGGGCCTTGGTCTGGTCCTCGGCATAGGGGTCGATGATCTCGCACACCACCTCGCCGGTCTTGACCATATCGCCCGGCGCCTTGTGATAGGTCAGCACGCCGGTCATCGGCGCGTAGCCGACTTCCATCGCCGACACCGGCACGGCCTTGCACAGCGGCTTCGGCAGCGGGCCGGGATCGCCGGCAATGGCGCCGTAGCGCTGCAGGACCTTGAACAGGTTCTCCGCGTCCGGCTTGCCGAAGCCGTCGGTCACATCGACCCGGCCGCGATATTCCACGGTGGCCGAGATACAGGCCTGCGGGACCGGCTTGGCCTCGTCCTGGATCAGCCCGCGCAGGTCGGACCACAGCCCGCCAATGCCCTGCGAGAAGGCGCGCGCGCCACCGCTGGCATGCCGGCTGACCAGCGTCGCCATGCTGCCGATCTGGGCCGACAGTTCGGCGCCGCCCTCATCATAGCTGTCCTGATGCATGAACAGATGCATGGTCGCCTCGCCGGCGCAATGCAGGTCGAGGCAGATGTCGGAATCGATGGCCAGCCGCTGCAGGTTGAATTTCAGCGATTCATTTTCGTTGCGCGGCGCCTGCGCGGTGAGCCAGGCGACCGCCGCCTCGCGCACGATCTCCACATTCTTCGTGGCGTCGTTGGTCAGCTTCGGCTTCACCTCATCGGCGATGCCCTCGGCGACGGCCAGGAAGTTGCGGTTGAAGTTCTCGCGGCTGATCAGGTCGAAACGGCCCAGATGATAGCCGGCGATGTTCTGCGCCAGGCCGACCGGATTGGCGACCGGCACGACAACGATCTCGCCCTTGATCTGGCCCTTGGCGTCGGCCTCTTCCAGCATCGGGCGCAGATGGTGCAGCGCCATCATCGCCGGCAGCTCGTCGGCATGGATCGCCGCCTGCAGATAGACTTTCGGGCGCGATCCCGGCGTGCCGAAACGATGCACCGCAAGATGGCGCTCGGTACCGGGGGACGGGCTGACGAGGGTGATTTTTTCGACCGAGCGGGGCATTGGCTGGGCCTCTCCTGTTGGTAAGTGACGGCGTTGTTACGCCAAAGTCCTTACCATGCGGGAGAGGCTGTCAGCCATGCGTTATAGGCAAGCCGGATAGAGGCGATGCCGCCGCGCGCGCCGTTCAGTGCGCCCCGCGGGCCGTTCAGTGCGAGTGAATCTTCTCGAACATCGCCTTCTGCTCGGCATTTGCCTCGCTCTGGTACTTTGCCTTCCAGTCCTCGTAGGGCATGCCATAGACGATTTCGCGGGCCTGATCGTAGCTGACCTCCAGCCCCTTGTCCTTGGCGGCGGCGGCATACCATTTCGACAGGCAGTTGCGGCAGAAGCCGGCAAGGTTCATCAGATCGATGTTCTGCACGTCGGTACGGGTCTGCAGATGATCGACCAGCGTGCGGAAGGCAGCGGCCTCAAGCTCGGTGCGGGTCTTGTCGTCGATCTGGCTCATGACTTTCCTCCTGTTGCGGTCGAACCGGTTGCCCACCTATGTCGGGGCGAGGGTCCAGCGTGTCAAACGGTGATCGCGGCTTCAAGACGGGCGTCAGCCCGCCTGGGTGCCACCGACGGTGATGCCGCCCATCTTCACGGTCGGCTGGCCGACGCCCACCGGCACGCCCTGGCCGTCCTTGCCGCAGGTGCCGATGCCGTCATCCAGCTTCAGATCGTTGCCGATCATCGAGACCTGGGTCATCGCCTTCGGGCCGTTGCCGATCAGCGTCGCCCCCTTCACCGCCGGGCCGATCTTGCCATTCTCGATGAGATAGGCCTCGGAGGCGGAGAACACGAACTTGCCCGAGGTGATGTCGACCTGGCCGCCGCCGAAATTCACGGCATAGAGGCCACGCCCCTTCACCGAGGCGATGATCTCCTCAGGGTCGTGCTGGCCGGCCATCATCAGCGTGTTGGTCATGCGCGGCATCGGGTGGTGGCCGAAGCTCTGGCGGCGACCGTTGCCGGTCGGCTTCATGCCCATGAGGCGCGCATTCTGCCGGTCCTGCATATAGCCGACCAGGATGCCATCCTCGATCAGCACGGTGCGCTGCGAGGGCGTGCCCTCGTCATCGACGGTCAGCGAGCCGCGCCGGTCCTGCAGCGTGCCGTCATCGACCACGGTGACGCCCTTCGAGGCGACCTGCTGGCCGATCTTGCCGGAGAAGGCGGAGGTCTGCTTGCGGTTGAAGTCGCCTTCCAGCCCGTGGCCGACCGCCTCATGCAGCATGATGCCGGGCCAGCCGGAGCCCAGGACGACTTCCATTTCGCCGGCCGGGGCCGGGATCGATCCCAGATTGACGATGGCCTGGCGCAGCGCCTCATCGACCTGGCCCTGCCAGGTGCGGGGATCGAGATAAAGGTCGTAGCCGGTGCGCCCGCCGGCGCCGCTGCTGCCGCTTTCCATGCGGTCGCCCTCGCCGACGACGATCTGGACGTTCAGACGCACCAGCGGCCGGATATCGGCGACCCGCATCCCGTCCGGGCGGATGATCTGTACCGCCTTCCAGCTGCCCGCCACCGAAGCCGAGACCTGACGCACGCGCGGATCCTTCGCCCGCGCATAGGCGTCGATGTCCTGCAGCAGCTTCACCTTGGTCTCGAACGGCACGGCGGAAAGCGGGTTGGCGTCGGTATAGAGCTGCCGGTTGGTGCCGATCGGCCCCTCGGCCAGCGTGCCGCCCTGCCCGGACTTCACCGCCTGCACGGTGGAAACCGCGCGCCGGATGGCGTCTTCCGACAGCTCGGCGGCATGGGCATAGCCGGAGGCGTCGCCGATCACCGAGCGCAGGCCGAAGCCCTGCGCGGTGTCGAAGCTGGCGGCCTTCAGCCGGCCGTCATCGAAGCCGAGACTCTCCGACTGGCTGTATTCCAGATAGAGTTCCCCGTCATCGGTGCTCGACAGCGCCTCGCCGACCAGCCGTTCGATGCGGCTGCGGTCCAGGCCGGCGCGGGTGAAGAACAGTTCGTCGGTCTGCGCGAGAACGGTCATGAAACTTCCTTATGGTTGCGGCGGGCAGTGCTATCGACAAGGATATAGGCAGCATTGCCCGGCGCAACCAGCATAGGCACGCTATTCGGGGGCAGGAATATGAGCGGCAGCACGGAAGATCCGGCATTGGCGAATCGCCCGGAGGCGTTCCTGGGGCAAGCGTCCCTGGGGCGCCTGCCGGGGGAGCATCCGCTGCGCCAGGCGCTGAATGACGAGGTGCATGCCCGCCCGTTCGAACCGATGGTGGCGCCGGCCCGGATATCGCATATCGCCGTGCTGACCGGGGAACAGATGGCCAGCCAGGAGCGCGCGCATCTGGCCAGGCTGTGCGCCCATTTCGATGTTGCGCCGCCGCCCCCGGAGGCGACCCAGGTGATGATCGATATGGGCGGCTTCGCCCTGCGCTGGGAGCGGCACACCGAGTTTTCGACCTATGGCTTCATCCTGGAAGGCCCGTTCGGGGAGGCCTTTGCCGACCCGGTGATCCGCCGGGTGCCGCCGGACTGGCTCGAGACCATTCCCGGCCAGACGATCGTCGCCATCCATGTCGCGGTGGAGGCGCGCGGCGGTCCGCGTTATGGCGCGTCGGAGGCCTCCGCGCTGCTGGGGGCCCTGCCGGGGGGCAATGCGGCCGCCGGCAGCATGATGAGCAGCGGGGCGGCAGCGGCCTGGACCGATTTCACCATCGGGCCGGACGGGTTCAGCCGCATCCTGGTGCAGGATTACGAGATGGGGCCGCGCCGGACCGGCCGGCTGGTGCGGCGGCTGCTGGAGATGGAAACCTACCGCATGATGGCGCTGCTGGCCTTCCCGCTGGCGCGCGATGCCGGGCCGGCGCTGACCAAGGTGGGGGAGGAGATTTCCAACATCACCACGGCGCTGGCGACGGGGCAGGACAGCCGTGACGACCGCGCGCTGCTCGACGAGCTGACCCGCCTCGCAGCGGAGGTGGAGCGTATCGGCGCGCGCGTCGCCTACCGGCTGGGGGCCGCCAAGGCCTATACGGCGCTGGTGGCGCAGCGTATCGAGGAGCTGCGCGAGGCGCGCCTCGAAGGGCTGCAGACGCTGGGCGAGTTCATGAACCGGCGATTCCTGCCGGCGATGCGCACCTGTACCTCGGTGCAGCAGCGGCTCGAAGGGCTGGCGGCGCGGGTGGCGCGGACCAGCGAATTGCTGCGTACCCGCGTCGATGTGCAGCTGGAGGCACAGAACCGCGACCTGCTGCAATCGATGAACCGCCGCGCCATGATGCAATTGCGCCTGCAGGAGACGGTGGAGGGGCTGTCGGTCGTCGCCATCAGCTATTACGCGGCGGGGCTGCTGGGCTATGCCATGAAGGGGCTGAAGAGCACGCCCTGGGGGGCGGGGCTTCCGGTTTCGCCCGAACTCGTCGTGGGTGCTGCGATCCCGGTCATCTTCCTGCTGGTCTGGGGCGGTGTCCGGGGCATGCGCCGGCGGATGACCCGTGATGTGGAAAAAGATGACCTGTAAGCTTGCGCGGACAGGAAAAACCCCGCCAAACAATTGGCAAACCAGCGGCAAAAAAGCGGCAGGATGCGACATCTGGTCACAATTCGCGCTTGCCCGATCCGAATAAGATGGATAGACAGCCAGCGTGCGCAGCGCGTGGCGGCCAGGCCGCTGACAGATTGCCGCAACGGTTCGGGCCGGGTTCCGCCCCATCGTCCGTCATGGGCGGGGTCCAATATGGGCATGCGGAGCCTTTCGTCCATGCCGCGCCTTCAGGGTGCGGACGGATTTTGTGTCTAGGGATTAGGGTAGGATGCCGAGCAATAGGAAGCGAATCGCCACCGTGTTCTTCGGGATTCTCCTCGCCGCGCTGGCGGGAGTGGGGCTAACAACGGGTGCCTGGGCGGCGGAGCCGCAGCCCTGGCAGCTTGGCATGCAGACGCCGGTGACGCCGGGCAAGGAGAGCCTGCATTCATTGCATGATCTGCTGCTGTGGCTCATCACGATCATCGTGATCTTCGTCCTGGCGCTGCTGATCTACGTCATGGTCCGGTTCCGCGCCTCGGCGAACCCGAACCCGTCCAGGACGTCGCACAACACGCTGATCGAGGTGCTGTGGACGGTGATCCCGGTGATCATCCTGGTGGTGATCGCGGTGCCGTCCTTCCGGCTGCTCTATTTTATGGACCGCACCGAGGAGGCCGATATGACCATCAAGGTCACCGGCCATCAGTGGTACTGGAACTATGCCTATCCGGATAATGGCGATTTCGCCTTCGACAGCTACATGATCCCCGAAGAGGATCTGAAGCCGGGTCAGAAGCGCCTGCTGGAAGTGGACAATGCGCTGGTCGTGCCGGCCGGCAAGAACATCCGGGTGCTGGTTGCCGGCGCCGATGTGATGCACAGCTGGCTGGTGCCGGCGCTGGGCGTGCAGCTCTACACCATTCCGGGACGTATCAACGAGACCTGGTTCCGCATCGACAAGCCGGGCACCTATTACGGCCAGTGCAACCAGATCTGCGGCGTGAATCATGCCTACATGCCGGTGAAGGTCGAGGCTGTCAGCGAGGCCGAGTTCGAGGCCTGGGTGAAGCAGGCGCAGGACAAGTTCGCGGATTCCGGCGACCGCAAGGTCGCGGCCGCGGCGGCGCAGTAATCGGAAGGAGGGCGGCGCTTCCGCGCTGCCCGCAACGAGATTAGTAAAGGGCTTGTCCGCCCGAACGGTGGACACCTTTGAAAGCAAGGAAAGGTTGATCCATGGCGCAGGCATCGGCAGCGCACGACCATCACGATCATCATCCCAGCGGCTGGCGGCGGTACGTCTATTCGACGAACCACAAGGACATCGGCACGATGTACCTGATCTTCGCCATCTGTGCCGGCATCATCGGCGGCCTGTTCTCGCTCTATATGCGTATGGAGCTGCAGGATCCGGGGATCCAGTACATGTCGGGCGGCCAGGAGTGGAACGTCATCATCACCGCGCACGGCCTGATCATGGTGTTCTTCATGGTCATGCCGGCGCTGATCGGCGGTTTTGGCAACTGGTTCGTGCCGCTGATGATCGGCGCGCCGGACATGGCCTTTCCGCGCATGAACAACATCAGCTTCTGGCTGCTGATCCCGGCTTTCGGCCTGCTGCTGCTGGCGGCCTTCGTGGATGGCGGCGCCGGCGTGGGCTGGACGATCTATCCGCCGCTGTCGGGGCCGAACGGCCATCCGGGCATGGCGGTCGATTTCGCCATCCTGTCGCTGCATGTCGCCGGCGTGTCCTCGATCCTGGGCGCGGTCAACTTCATCACCACCATCTTCAACATGCGCGCGCCGGGCATGACGCTGCACAAGATGCCGCTGTTCGTGTGGGCGATGCTGATCACCGCCTTCCTGCTGGTGCTGTCGCTGCCGGTTCTGGCCGGCGCCATCACCATGCTGCTGACCGACCGTAATTTCGGCACCAGCTTCTTCGATCCGGCCGGCGGCGGCGACCCGATCCTGTTCCTGCACCTCTTCTGGTTCTTCGGTCATCCGGAGGTGTACATCATGATTCTGCCGGCCTTCGGCATCATCAGCCACATCGTCTCGACCTTCTCGCGCAAGCCGGTGTTCGGCTATCTCGGGATGGCCTATGCGATGGTGTCGATCGGCTTCGTCGGCTTCATCGTCTGGGCGCACCACATGTACACGGTGGGTCTGGACGTCGATACCCGCGCCTATTTCACGGCGGCGACCATGGTTATCGCGGTGCCGACCGGCATTAAGATCTTCTCCTGGATTGCCACCATGTGGGGCGGCTCGATCAAGTTCGACACCCCGATGCTGTGGGCCGTCGGCTTTATCTTCCTGTTCACCGTCGGCGGCGTGACCGGCGTGGTGCTGGCCAATGCCGGCGTGGACGTGGCGCTGCACAACACCTACTACGTGATCGCCCACTTCCATTACGTGCTGTCGCTGGGCGCGGTGTTCGCGATCTTCGCCGGCTTCTATTACTGGATCGGCAAGATGAGCGGCCGCCAGTATCCGGAGACGCTGGGCAAGATCCATTTCTGGATGACCTTCATCGGTGTGAACCTGACCTTCTTCCCGATGCACTTCCTGGGTCTGGCCGGCATGCCGCGCCGTATCCCGGATTATCCGGATGCGTTCCATGGCTGGAACTACGTCTCCTCCATCGGCTCGTATATCTCCATCGCCGCCATGTTCTTCTTCCTGTTCGTCGTGCTGCGCACCTTCACTTCGGGTGCCAAGGTGCCGGCGAACCAGTGGGGCGAGGGTGCCGATACGCTGGAGTGGACGGTTTCTTCGCCGCCGCCCTTCCACACCTTCGAGGAAATCCCCCAGGTCAAGTGACCTTCAGGGTCAGTTGGCCCAGGGTCACGCGATTGAGGGGATCCTCCGGGTCTTCCGTAAAGCGAGCGGGATAGCCAAAAAGTGAGCGACGTCCAGCTGCAAGCGACGACGATGCGGGCGGGGGCCGAAGGGCCCTCGCTTGGCGTCCCCGGTGTGGCCGACTATGTCGAGCTGCTGAAGCCGCGCGTCATGTCGCTGGTGGTGTTCACCGGCTTCGTCGGGATGTATCTGGCACCGGGATCGATCCATCCGATCCTGGGTGCCATCGCCATCCTGTGCATCGCCATCGGCGCCGGCGCGTCGGGCGCCATCAACATGTGGTACGACCGCGATATCGATGCGGTAATGACCCGCACCCAGGGCCGCCCCATCGTGCGCGGGCGGATCGACCCGGAAGCCGCGCTGGCCTTCGGGGCGGTGCTGTCCGGCTTCTCGGTCATGGTGATGGGGCTGGCGGTGAACTGGGTGGCGGCCGCCCTGCTGGCGCTCACCATCGCTTTCTATGTCTTCATCTATACCATGTGGCTGAAGCGCAGCACGCCGCAGAACATCGTGATCGGCGGCGCTGCCGGCGCCTTCCCGCCGATGATTGGCTGGGCGGCCGTGACCGGCGGCGTCAGCATCGATTCGGTGGTGCTGTTCGCAATCATCTTCATGTGGACCCCGCCGCATTTCTGGGCGCTGTCGCTGTTCGCCTGCGAGGATTATGCCCGCGCCGGCGTGCCGATGCTGCCGGTGGTTTCCGGCAAGCGGGAGACCCGCCGCCAGATCCTGATCTATTCGGTGCTGCTGGCGCCGCTGGCCGTGCTGCCCTGGCCGCTTGGCACCTCCGGCGCCTTCTATGGGGTCGGGGCCAGTCTGCTGGGCGCGATCTTCCTGGCGGGCGCCTGGCGCATCTGGCGTGCGGGCGACGGGCCACGTGCCGAACTGGCCGCGCGCCATCTTTTTGCCTATTCGATCCTGTATCTCCTGTTGATCTTCAGCCTGCTGATTCTGGACCGCACCTGGAACCTGGTAGCGCTGGGAGGCTGGATGTGAGCGTCATGGAACAGGATATGGAAAACCGGGATCGCGACTCCTTTCGGCGTAACCGCCGTCCGCGCAACCGCGCCCTGCTGTGGGTGCTGCTGGGGCTGGCTGTCCTGTTCTACGCCATTACTATCGTGAAGATGGGGTGAGGCGATGAACACCACGCCGACTCAGACGCCGCGCAAGACAGGCCGCAACTGGATTGCGGTTGGCGGCGTGCTGCTGATCCTGGGCGGGATGACGACGCTGACCGCCTACAGCAGCACGCTGTATGAGATGTTCTGCCGGGTCACCGGTTATGGCGGCACCACGCGGCAGGCGGATGTACTGCCGGAGAAGATGGGCGAGCGCATGATCACCGTGCGCTTCGACGCCAATACCAGCCCGGACCTGAAATGGCGCTTCAAGCCGCTGCAGATTTCCGAAAAGGTTCATGTCGGCGAGAACGGCCTGGCGCTCTATGAGGCGGTCAACAATGGCGACGTGCCGATTGTCGGCACCGCGACCTACAGCGTGACGCCGCACAAGGCCGGCATCTATTTCAACAAGCTGCAGTGCTTCTGCTTCACCGAGCAGGTCCTGCAGCCGGGCGAGCGCATCGAGATGCCGGTGTCCTATTTCGTCGATCCGGCGATCGTCGATGACCGCAATTTGGACGATGTCACGACGATTACCTTGAGCTATACCTTCTTTCCGGCCCCTGACCAGTCCCTGGCGGGTGTCCGGCAAACCAGCGAGCTGAAGCCCGCAGACGCGGCGGGCGACGGCGCGCGGGTGAATTGACGGTTTTGAGTTAGCGTACTTGAGTTAGTGTTCTTGAAGTTAGACTGGGGAAACACGCCGACGGGCGGTCATGCCGCCTGTAAGCTGAAGGGGTTTTGAGGGATGAGCGACGCACACGCCACGCACCAGAAGCATCCGTACCATCTCGTCGATCCGAGCCCGTGGCCCTTCGTGGGGTCCATTGCGGCCTTCGTGACCGCCATCGGTGGCGCGATGGGCATGCACGACAAGGGCTACTGGGTGCTGTTCCTCGGCCTCGCCCTGGTCCTGGCCACCATGTTCTTCTGGTGGCGCGACGTGATCCGCGAGGCCAATAGCGGCAAGTACCACACCAGCGTGGTGCAGCTTGGCCTGCGCTACGGCATGATCCTGTTCATCGCCTCCGAGGTGATGTTCTTCGCCGCCTTCTTCTGGGCCTTCTTCGCCTCGGCCTTCTATCCGACCGAGGTCATCGGCGGGGTCTGGCCGCCGGCGGAGATCGTCACCTTCGATCCGTTCGAACTGCCCTTCATCAACACGCTGATCCTGCTGCTGTCGGGCTGCACCGTGACCTGGGCGCACCATGCGCTGATCGAGGGCAACCGCCGCGACCTGATCCGCGGCCTGTGGCTGACCGTCCTGCTGGGCATGTGCTTCACCGCGCTGCAGGCTTTCGAATACAGCCATGCCGCCTTCGGCTTCACCGATGGCATCTACGCCTCGACCTTCTACATGGCGACCGGCTTCCACGGCTTCCATGTCATCGTCGGCACCATCTTCCTGGCGGTCTGCCTGATCCGCGCCTATCAGGGCCATTTCACGCCGCAGCAGCATTTCGGCTTCGAGGCGGCGGCCTGGTACTGGCACTTCGTGGACGTGGTCTGGCTGTTCCTGTTCGTCGCCATCTACTGGTGGGGGGCGTAATCCCCCGCCGCCCGGAACAACCGAGCAGAGGATGAACGAGGCACCGTCCTATCCGCCGCTATCGCCTGTTCTGACCGGTCTGGCCTGCCGCTGTCCGCGCTGTGGACGCGGCAGGCTTTTTTCCGGCTATCTGCAGGTGGCGGATACTTGCGATGCCTGCGGCCTCGATCTGCGCAATCATGACAGCGGCGACGGCCCGGCGGTGTTCGTGATCTTCGCGCTGGGAATCATCGTCGTGCCTCTCGCCCTCTGGGTCGAATCGGCCTTCCAGCCGCCGCTCTGGCTGCATGCCGTGCTGTGGTCCATCGTTATCCTGGCGGGAGCGCTCGGCCTGCTGCGTCTGTTCAAGGGCGTGCTGATCGCCCTGCAATACAAGCATCGCGGGACCGCACATGACTGATACACGCTCCACCCTGCATCGCACCCTCGGTTTCCGCCCGCGCCTGTGGCCGACGCTGATCTCGCTGCCGATGATTGTCGTCATGCTGGGCCTGGGATCCTGGCAGCTGCAGCGCATGGCCTGGAAGGAAGGGCTGATCGACCGGCTGGAAAGCCGGATGATGGCGCCGGCGATCCCCGCACCCGGCGCTGGCGCGGACATCGAGGAATTCGAGTTCCGCCGTGTGACCGCCACCGGCGAATGGCTGCACCAGTTCGAGATGCCACTGATCGGCCGGCCGGAAAAGGGCACGGTCGGCTACCATGTCGTCACCCCGCTGCGCACGGCAGAGGGCCGCGTGCTGCTGGTCAATCGCGGCTGGATTCCCGACGACCGCAAGGATGCCGCGCGCCGCCCGGAAAGCCAGCCCACGGGCACGGTGACGGTCGAGGGCATCGTGCGCCGGGCCGGACTGCGCAATTCCTTCACGCCGGACAATGAGCCGGGGCGCGGCATGTGGTTCTATGTCGATGTGCCGCAGATGGCCGCCTTCGCCAAAGCAGAGGGCGTGCCCAACTATTATATCGATGAATTGCGCCGTGAGGCCGGGCCGCAGCTGCCGATTGGCGCCGACCCGATGATCGGGCTGCGCAACGAGCATCTGCAATATGCCATCACCTGGTTCGCCATGGCCTTCGGTCTGATCGTCGTCTATGTGATGTGGCACCGCCGCACCGAGCGCGAGGACCGGGACGCCGCCAAATGAGCAATGCCGCCGGCGCATACAAGGCGCTGGAGCGGCGCTTTCACCGGCTGTCCGTGCTCGACGGGGTGGGCGGCATCCTGGGGTGGGACATGTCGGTCATCATGCCCGATGGCGGTGCCGAGGCGCGCGGCGAGCAGCTGGCGACGCTGAGCGTGCTGTCGCATGAGCTGCTGACCGCCCCCGATATGGCTGACCTGCTGGAAGCCGCCGGGGCGGAGACTCTCGAGGACTGGCCGGCGGCGAACCTGGCGCTGATGCGCCGCCAGCATGCCCATGCCACCGCCGTGCCGGCCGATCTGGTGGAAGCGCGCTCCAAGGCCAGCTCTGCCTGCGAGATGGTCTGGCGCTCGGCCCGCAAGAACAGCGATTTCGCCGCCGTGCTGCCGCATCTGCGGGAGGTCGTGCGGCTGACCCGCGAGATGGCGGCGGTGAAGGCGGCGGCGCTGGGGCTCGATCCCTATGACGCGCTGCTCGACCAGTACGATCCCGGCAACCGCGCGGCCCGGATCGACCCGGTGTTCGACGATCTGGCGGCTTTCCTGCCGCCGCTGCTGGAACGCGTGCTGGAGAGGCAGGCAGCCGAGCCGCCGCTCGCCCTGCCGCAGGGGCCGTTCGCCACCGACAGCCAGGCGGCATTGGGCCGCAAGCTGATGACGGCTGCGGGGTTCGATTTCGACCGGGGCCGGCTGGATGTCTCGCTGCATCCGTTCTGCGGCGGCGGGCCGGACGATATCCGCATCACCACGCGCTATGACGAGGGCGATTTCACCCAGAGCCTGATGGGTGTGCTGCACGAGACCGGCCATGCGCTCTATGAGCTGGGCCTGCCGGCGGCGCCCTGGCGACACCAGCCGATCGGGCAGGCGCGCGGCATGACCGTGCATGAAAGCCAGTCGCTGCTGGTGGAGATGCAGGCCTGCCGGTCGCCGGCCTTTCTGGATTTCGCGGCCCCGCTGATCCGCGAGGCCTTCGGCGTTTCCGGCCCGGCCTACACGCCTGAGATGCTGCGCCGCCTCTATACCCGCGTCGAGCGCGGCTTCATCCGCGTCGATGCCGACGAGGTGACCTACCCGCTGCATGTCATCCTGCGCTACCGGCTGGAACGCGCCATCGTCTCCGGCGATCTTGATGTGGCCGACCTGCCCGGTGCCTGGAACGACGGCATGCGCGACCTGCTGGGCGTCACGCCGCCGGATGACCGGCTGGGCTGCCTGCAGGATATCCACTGGTACGATGGCGCCATCGGCTATTTCCCGACCTACACGCTGGGCGCGATGATGGCGGCGCAGCTTTTCGCCGCCGCCACGCAGCAGCAGCCCGATATCCTGCCCGGTATCGCGCGCGGCGATTTCGCGCCGCTGGTCGGCTGGCTGCGCGCCAATGTGCATGCCCATGGCTCGCGCTATTCCGCCGACGAGCTGCTGGCCCGCGCGACCGGCGCGCCGCTCTCCACCACCGCCTTCAAGGCGCATCTCGAACGGCGCTATCTGGGGGCGTAAGCCGCCCCCCTTGCGCCGGCCCCCGGCCTCTGGAACACTCGCCAAAAGACAACAGCCGGAGGTCGCCATGCATCGCCGCCATCACGACATGGGCGGATTGCCCGCCGGGCCGGTCGAACAGGCCGAGCATGAGTACGCGCCGTGGGAGAAGAAGGTGGACGCGATCATGCGGCTGCTGACCGATTCCAAGCGCAGGATCCTGACCGTCGATGAGCTGCGGCGCGGCATCGAGGAGATGGGGCCGGGCATCTATGACGAGCTGACCTATTACGAGCGCTGGATCGCCTCGATCACCAACAATCTGCTGGAAAAGGGCGTGGTCACGGTGGACGAGCTGGGCCGCGCGATGGAAGCGGCGCAGGCCCGCCATGCCGAGGCGGCGAAGATCACCTGCGCGCCCGGAGAGCATCCGTGAGCGCCGGGACGCTGGACCGGCCGGCTTCCTTCCGGCCCGGCGATGCGGTCAGGGTGCGTGTTGCCTATCCGCCCGGCCATGTCCGTGCGCCGTTCTTCTGCCGGGGCAAGCCGGGCGTGGTGGAGGAGCTGGTGGGCGGCTTCGCCAACCCGGAGGAGCTGGCCTATGGCCGCGAGGGCAAGCCGTCCCTGCCGCTCTACCGCGTGGTGTTCCGCCAGGCCGATCTCTGGCCGGATTATGATGGGCCGGAGCGCGACACGGCGGTGATCGATGTCTATGAAAACTGGCTGGAGGCAGCGCGATGAGCGGGCACGACCATCCCCACGATCACGGCCATGACCACGATCATCCCCATGGCCACGGGCCGTTCCAGCCGGATATCGAGGACCGCCCGCTGACCCATCATCAGGCGATGACCGAGGCGGTGGCCGACCTGCTGCTCGCCAAGGGCATTATCGAGCCGGTTGAGCTGCGGAAGATGCTGGAGGCCATCGACGCCAAAAGCCCGGCAGCGGGATCGAAGATGGTGGCAAAGGCCTGGACCGATCCGGCCTTCAAGCAGCGCATGCTGGCCGATGTGATCGCGGCGGCTTCGGAACTGGACATTGATGCCGGCGGCATCCCGATCAAGGCCATCGAGAACACGGAGGCCACGCACAATGTCGTGGTCTGCACGCTGTGCTCCTGCTATCCGCGGCTGCTGATCGGCCTGCCGCCGGACTGGTACAAGGCGCGCGCCTATCGCAGCCGGGTGATCCGCGAGCCGCGCGCGGTGCTGAAGGAGTTCGGCACCGAGATCCCCGACGATGTCGAGGTCAGGGTGCATGATTCCACCGCCGACCTGCGCTATCTGATCATCCCGCGCCGCCCCGCCGGCACCGAAGGCTGGAGTGCGGAAAAGCTGGAGGCGCTGGTCACCCGCGACACCATGATCGGCGTGGCATTGCCGCAGGTGTGAGGGGGCATCCTCTTTATTCGTCACCCTCGGGCTTGATCTGGGGGGCAGGGGCGGAGCCTTGCCTATATTGTCCCTGGCCATGGCTCCTGAATTTGCCCCAAGCCCATTGGGTCAAGCCCGACAATTAACATGTGCACAGATGTTACCAGATTGAATTAAATCTGAGACAGTTTCTTGTTTATGTGATTTTGTTAATCTTTGTACATGCTTGAGTTGAATATGAAACACCACAACACCTAGTGGCTTAAAAATTGTTGACTTAAATGGCAACGCTTATAGAATTAGTGAGCTCTGGGGCTCTCGTTAAATTGGACGCTGACCTCGCGCATGATGAGCAAGAGTGGCGCTGTATCTATCTGCTGCCAAATGTAAAAAAATGGCTGGAAAAGGAGCTTCCGAGCCTAGTTTCTTCATGGAACATAGCGGAAAGCCCGCGCGAGCAGGTTGGTGTCCTTTTTTGGGAATTTTGTTCCGGGGAAAGGCTGATTCACAGCATCCAGTTCAAGTCGCTAAACCATCTAGGTGATGGCATATGGGAGCTAAAAACCGCAGACATAAGAATTTTTGGATGGTTTCAGCAAAAGGACCACTTTATTGCAGCGGATATCGATCTTGCGCAGCGTGTCAAGGAGCACGATCTTTATAAGGGTTACAGCGTGCAGGCCAAGCGTCGGCGCGATCAGTTGAATTTAGACGAACCCAAGTGCGTAGTTGGAGATAACCCTTATGACGTCATTTCAGATTTCGATACCGCCTAGTAGGCGGGAAGCCACGCGCCTGATCGCTAGGATTAGACGGGAACTCCAGAAAATTGTTGTGGCTGAAAAAAAGGAATCGGGAATTACACAGTCCGATGTAGCTCGTGCCATTGGCGTTCACAGATCTGTAATCAATCGAGAGCTTCGAGGAACACAAGATTTGAGCATAGGCCGGCTAGGAGAATTGGCGTGGGCGTATGGTCGAACAGTAAAAATATCGTTTCCGAAAGAAGAGATTTATAACGGCAACAATGCCGCGCTTGCGAAGGCTGGTGCGTTGCATGAAATTTCACCAGGCCTTCGAGGCGAGATGGAAAAAGGCACTGGGCAGGTTTGTGGCGGCATTGTTTCACATGACTCAATGTCATCGAAGGTGATGGTCGAACCAAGCCGCCAGCGTAATCATTTGGTGACAATAAAGGAATCCATATGAAAATTATTGGTTGGGAAATGGGAAGGCTTTTAGTGCTCTTTCCACCTGTTGAAATTATTCCACACAGAGGAATATATCTTCCGGCTGCTATTGAATCTATTCGTAATGAATTTTTATTTACTGAGTACCCAGATTTATCCAGATCCATAGATCAGCTTG